>JASJLI010000050.1:0-46014 GCA_037620805.1 Akkermansiaceae bacterium | reverse complement strand
GGCAAGGGGCGAGCAGACGACACAGGACTCGTCATACGACTCCACTGGCACGGTTGGCGTATCTTATTCACTGGGGATGCCGGGTTTATTACCGAAACCAGACTTCTTGCATCAGGCATGAATCTCAATGCCGATGTCATTATCACGGGGCGAAACAGGGACGATTTTACCGGCCGGGAGGATTTCTACCAAGCCGTTGCCCCTAAGGCGATCATCTCAAGCAATTGTGAGTTCCCTCAAAATGAACGCATCCCCCGCCGTTGGCTTGAAATGGTCAAAAAAATGGACATAACCGCCTTCGATCAAGAGCAATCCGGAGCCGTTACCATCACCATAAAAGACAACACCCTGATCCTCACCCCGATGCTCAAAACGGCCAAGCAGCTTGTCATCACCCGCTGATCCCACTATTCGATGGACAAACCACCAAGAACCAAGCAATTTTCCGCCGCAATTAACCATTCCCAAAAGCCATCGTCAGAAAAAATTTCAGCCTCCTCCTCGCCCTGCGGTATTTAAACCCGCTGCGCACCCACGTCTCCGTCATCACCCTCATCTCATTGGCAGGGGTTGCCATCGGTGTCATGGTCCTCGTTGTGGTGTTATCCGTTTTTGGCGGATTCGAGCAACTTGTCAAAGATCGCGTCCTCAGCTACACGCCGCATATCAATGTCCAACGTGCTGCTCCGTGGCCGGATTCGGAGGAATTCCCCGATTACAATGCCGAGGAGGAATGGCGAGAAGTGGAAAAAAACATGTCTGCTCTCGAAGGAGTAGAGAGCGCCTATGCTCTGGTTAACGACTGGGTGCTACTCGATCGCGAAGGCACCGTGGCACCGGCATCCATGCAAGCTATCGATACCACCAATGAGGAGCAGCTCAAATCCCTCCAAGAACTCATTAAACCCGGCAACGGAAATGCTGATATGGGCCTTGGAGAAACCGCTGTCATCTCCTCACTCACGGCTGAACGGTTTAAAATCGAGGTAGGCGACGTCATCCAGATCCATACCAATCGGAATCTGAAACAGATCCAGCCCGTCCTCGAACGCGTCGGCGCACCCTCATTTTATGAGGTCCATGCTGAGCAACTCGCACAGATCAAGGCGGACATGAAACGCATCGTCACTACTGCCGAAGCCAAGGAAACCATCCTTATTACCGAGTTACAGCAACTCTACTTCAATCAACTCAACCCGCTGATGGACCTAAATATCCGCACGGCGGAAAAAGACATCATCGAATCCGTCCTCATCCACCTCGAACAAGGTGAGCGCAGCACTCCTGCACCAGATAATAGCGGTATTTATACATTTAACGCAGGACACATGGCCAAAGCCATCGAGACATTAGACACACTCAAAGCTGTTAACATCGACAAAGCAGATATCGTTGAGGTCAAACATATGAAAACGGTTGTCCTGCCCAAGGACCTCACCGTCATAGGCATCTACCAAGCCACCCGCCACGCAGCCAGCCCGGACGTCTTTGTCCCCCTGCCCGTCGGTCAGGACCTCACCGGTCTTGGCGCAGGAGTTCGAGGAATCGCATTGCGATTAGATGACCCCTATAAAGCGGCAGAAGTCCTTAACAAAGTCATCCTCCCCAACATGCCTGATAGCGGAGCATGGGTAGCACGTACATGGATGGAAGATCATCAACAGCAGTTCTCACTCATCAGCACACAACGGCAACTCCTCACCTTCGCCCTCGCGTTTATCATGCTGGTTTCCGCTTTCTCAATCATGGCGGTGATGTTCACGGTAACGATCCAGAAAAAACGGGAAATCGGCGTCATGAAAGCCCTGGGAGCCGCACCTGCCCAGTTGGTATGTGTCTTCCTCTACCAGGGCATCATCATCGGCCTACTCGGAGGCCTCATTGGCCTTGGTCTTGGCTACGCCGTCATTCTCAACCGCCAACACATCCTCGATTTTTTCTCCAACTGGCTTCATTTCAACCCCTTCCCTGCAGAATTTAACGGTTTCGATGGCCTCCCCGCCATCATCGATCAACGGGAGTTTATCGGCGTTTTTGTCTTCGCCTTCGTAATGTGCGTCTTCGCCACCCTGATCCCAGCCTTTATCGCATCCCGTAGCGATGCTGCCAAATCTCTGCGAAATATGTGAGCCCTACTCACGTATTATCTGCACGATAACCGAAGAAGCAGCCTAAGTCCGCTTTCTTGAAAATTTGAAAATTAGCCCACTCATATATCACATTACCCCATCCGCTCTATGACATCACGATCTCCCATGAAAGGCCTCGCCATTCTCTTACTCGCCTGCCTGACGCCTAGTCTCACCCAGGCTGAATTTAGCCGTGCTCCCTACGTGCAGCTTTCAACAGAAAACTCCATCCACATCGTTTGGCGCACTCTGACGCCCATGAAAACTGTTGTCCGGTTTGGCTCATCCTGGGACAAACTCGATCAATCTGTGTCTGAGAAAAATGTCATCATCCGCAGGACAGCAGAAAATGGTAAAGGCCTAACCACCCCTGCCCTCCATAGCGCCCCTGATGGCACCTACCAGTTTGAAGCCAAGATTACCGGACTCAAACCTGATACCAATTACTTCTACGCCATCTACAATGGTGAAACCCGACTCACCGCAGGCGATGACTCCTACCACTTCCGCACCCACCCCGTGCACGGAGCGAAACGCGATGTCTATTTCTGGGCAGTCGGCGATTCTGGTCGTGGTAACAAAATGCAACAGGACGTTCACCAAGCTATGGTGAACTACAATAAAAAACACAATCTCACCCTCGATATGTATCTCCACGTCGGAGACATGGCTTACGGCAGCGGTAAAGATCGCGAGTTCCAGGCGAACTTCTTTAAAATGTACGAGCCCACTCTACGCAACACCGTCTGCTGGCCCTCCATGGGCAACCATGAAGGGAACACATCCAAAGGAAAAACCGGCATAGGCCCCTACTACGATGCCTACATCACACCGACTCAAGGTGAAGCTGGCGGCGTCCCCTCTGGTAAAGAATCCTACTACTCCTACGACTACGGTCGGACCCATTTCATCGTGCTTAACTCACATGATCTCGACCGCGCACCCACCGCCGCCATGGCCCAGTGGCTCCGCGAAGACCTCGCCAAAACATCCCTCAAAAAAACAGACTGGCTCGTCGCCTTCTGGCACCACCCCCCTTACACCAAAGGAAGTCATGATAGCGACAAGGAAAAGCAGCTCATCGAGATGCGTGAACACATCTTGCCCATTCTTGAATCATCAGGCGTCGATCTAGTCCTAACAGGCCACTCCCACATCTACGAACGCTCCATGCTCATCGATGGCGCCTACGACACCCCGACCACTGCAGAAAACCACGTCCTCGACGACGGTGATGGCGACACCAAAGGTGATGGTTCTTACAAAAAGAGCCCAGGCCTAACACCCAATCAAGGCACCGTGCAAATTGTCACGGGTCACGGCGGCACCGGACTCACCCGTAAAGGCTACTCACCCATCATGAAACGCAGTATTTTGCAAAACGGATCTACCCTCGTGCAAATCAGCGGTGACACCCTCAAGACCACCATGCTAAACTTCCGCGGTGAGATCGTTGATGAGTTTCAAATTGAGAAAAAACAAGCCGTCACCCCCACTCGCATCGCCAAACCTTGGCAGCCTTCTAAACCCGTCGAAGGCACCCCTACCAAAGGCAAACCTATCAAGGGCAAATACATCATCGCCAAAAAATCCGAGTGGCGATATCTAGCCGGCACCTTCCCCGTCAAAAAATGGATCTCAACTGACTTTGACGATTCATCTTGGAAACTCGGCAAGGCTGGCTTCGGCTACGGCGATGCAGACGACACCACAGTCCTTCCAATGAAGGACAAATACTCCAATGTCTATGTCCGCCGCACATTTGAGCTGAAAAACCCTAAGGACTCTAAAAACCTCTGGCTCGGAATCAGCTACGACGATGCCTTCATCCTCTACATCAACGGCAAAGAAATCATCCGTAACGGAGTCAAAGAGGGCAGCGGCAAAGACGCCAAAGGCATCGCCCAACACGAAGCCTTGGGGAAATTTGAAATGTTCGACCTCAGCCCACACGCCCGTCACCTGAAAGCCGGCACAAACACCATTGCCATCGAAGGTCACAACCACGACAAAAAAAGCTCAGACTTCACCCTCCACCCCACCCTCGTCATCCAGAAAAAGTAGGGTAAGTTTCCAACTTGCCGGCAACCCAAGCCGGAGAATAGTGAATTTTGAATAGTGACTGGTGAATTACCAACCCAAGCCCTCAACCCAAGCAAAATTAGTAAAACCCGTGCCCTTCCGTGGTTCCAAAAATGAATGCGCCATCCTCCATCCTCCTAGCTCTAGCGATGACCCTCTCCATGGTCACGGCCCACGAGAGCCCGGAACACAGCGTCAAAGAACTCACCGCTCACCTTAAAACCGAGCGCACAGCTGAGATTCTCTACCAACGTGCCGTCGCCTATCGCGCACTCGGGCAGTTAGAAAAAGCCACCGCCGATCTGAGTGCCAGCATCGCCCTTGCACCCAATAACCTAGCTTACCAACTCGAACTCAGCCGCACCCATCTTGCTGCTTCAAAACCTAGCCAAGCACTCAATGCGGCTAATCAAGCACTCAAGCTATCCAAATCTCCCACCGAGCGAGCCGCCTGCCACATTCTCCGCGCCGAAGCCTACCACCGTAGCCGCAGATACAAGCCATCGCTCCAAGCTTGCCAACTCGCATTCCGCCAAGTCCCGCAAGGGGAAATCGAATGGTTTCTGCTTCAGTCAGAAAACCAGCGCCAGCTCAGTCAGCACCGTCAACGCATCGCTGACCTCAAATCCGGAATCGATCTCCATCACAGCGCCGTGCTCAAAGCCCACTGGATCGACGCCATCATCGACGCCGGCGAATTCAAAACAGCCCTCCCACTCATCGAAGCCGAACTCGTCGACCGACGCTGGAAGTCCTCCTGGCAAATCAAACAAGCCCGCACCCATCTAGGTCTTGAGCAAACCACCGAGGCCCACTCCGATCTCCACTCCGCACTTGCGGAAATAAATACCCGCCTCAACCCCGAGCGACCCGACCCCCTTCTTCTAGCCGATCAAGGTATGGCCTACGCTCTCCTAGACAACAAAACCGAGGCCCGCAATAGCTTGAAAATACTCAAGCAACACCACGCCCCCCCCTGGATCACCTCCAGACTCGAAGCCATCCTGACCGATAAGTGACCCTTCGCGGCACTTGGATCTTGATTCTTCTCTCTTGATTCTTAACTCTGCGCGCATGCGCGATATTGTATACTTCGACCTCGAAACCCAACGCAGCTTTGGCGACGTCGGAGGCGCCGCTAATAAGGATAAAATGGGTATCTCCGTAGGAGTCGCCTACTCAACCCGCACCGAGCAATACCAAATTTTTGGCGAAGACGACACCGATGATCTCGTCAAGATGCTCACCCAGGCAGACCTCGTTGTTGGATACAACCACATGCATTTCGACTACCCAGTCCTGCAGGGCTACACCGTCCTCGACCTCGCCGATAGCACCATCAACCTGGACATGCTCATTGAGGTAGAAAAAGTCCTCGGCCACCGACTCAAACTCGACTCCCTCGCCTCCGCCTCACTCGGAATGGGAAAATCAGCCGACGGCCTAGACGCCCTACGCTGGTGGCAGGAGTATAAAAAAACGGGCAACAACGAACCGATGATGAAAATCGCCGAATACTGCTGCTACGATGTCAAAGTCACCAAATGCGTGCACGAATACGGCATCGAACACGGCTTCTTGAAGTACAACGATCGTAACGGCAACCCCACCCAAGTGGATGTTGATTGGTCATAAGTTACTAGGAGACTGAAATTTCTCGCCTGACTTAACATTAAAAATTTCCCGTAACCGTTCCCCAGTGAACACCCCATTGGAAACCGACGCCACCTTCACCCATAAACAAGCTGAGTCACGGCATAGAATATAGAGGTTAGGGTTTCCCGGTGCATCAACAATCGTTCCCGGTTCTTCACTAGGCGGCTCATCTAAGTGAACCGCTTCTACTTCATAAAAATATACACTCGTGGAACGAAACATCGTTACAGCCCCTTGATAATTTGGGTTCGCAGCATGGACTAAACTCTCGATTCCCACAGAATCCATCGCGCTCCAGTCGATCGTCAAATCAGCTGTGCTTGGACGGGAGTAATAGGCAACCCCCTCTTCAAGCTGATCGGTCAAACTACCTACTCCATTTTGAAGATAGTTGAACAATGCATCAATCCCCGCAGGCGCCTGCTGAGCGACACAATCGACATGTGTCCCCAACACATCATTCTTAGTGATCGACACCTCTTTTCGGAGCAAGATCGGACCCTCATCAAATTTCTCTACCATTTGGTGAATTGTTAGTCCGCCATTCTTCTTTCCTTGTTTCATCGACCAGAAGCCAGGGTCAGGATGTGTGCCAAGTCGCGATTAATTCCGGTTTATCCACGATGGATCGATCCGGTGAGTCGCGAAGACAACCCCCTTATCACCCCATGACAGCCCCTCCGAACACCTCACTCAAAAAGCAAATTTCTAGCATTCCCTTTATTCCCCCCCAAGGTCGATAAGCACTTAATTTCAACAAACCTCCGTTTATGATTGGTTATTGACCACCGGTGGAGTTACACACGGGTAACATGACGCAGCTCCCCAACATCAATATTAACATCAACTTCAAGTTCATACGACTCGCCGCCCTCGGCCTCATCGTCCTGGTCGGTATCATTACCAGTTTTTACACCGTCCCCGCAGACTCACAGGCTGTCGTCCTCCGGTTCGGTAAACCCATCGCCACCAACGGCCCCGGCCTGCATTTCAAGCTACCCTACGGCATTGATCAGACACTCTCTGTCGAGGTCACCCGCCAGTTGCAGCAGGAGTTCGGCTTCGGCACCCCAGGTGCCAGCAATCCTTGGCAATTCTCCAGCTCCGGCGAACAGGAGCTTGAGAAATCTATGGTCACTGGGGATCTGAACGCCGCGCTCGTCGAGTGGGTGGTCCAATACCGCATCGAGGATCCGCAGCAATACCTGTTCGCCGTCCGCGAACCAGATGCCACTCTCCGCGACCTTACGGAAAGCGTCATGCGCGAGATCGTCGGTGACCGCACCGTCGATGAAGTCATCACCGTCGGCCGTCAGGAAATCGAGAACATCGCCTCTGAGAAACTTCAGGCCGCCACCGTAGATTACACCATGGGCCTACGCATCGTCCAGGTGCAACTCAAGGACGTCAACCCGCCACGCCGGGTTCAATCCTCTTTCAACGAGGTCAACCAAGCCCAGCAGGAACGAGAAAGCGCCATAAACCGCGCCAATGGTGAATACAATAAGGAAGTCCCCCGTGCCCGCGGCGAGGCCGACCGGATGATCTCCACCGCCGACGGCTACGCCGCGAAACGCGTCAACGAAGCCGAGGGCGACGTCGCCTCCTTCGAGGCACTGCTGATCGAATACACGGACGCCCCGGAGATTACTCGCCGCCGCCTTTACCTAGAGACCATGTCGGAAATCCTGCCGAAGCTCGGCAAGACCATTATCATCGACGAGACCGCCAAGGGTATCCTTCCGTTGCTCAATCTTAACGGTCAATAAAGCCCCTCCTTAAAAACCAGCTCTTCCTTACAACTTAAATTTTTCAATTCAAATTCCCCATGAAACGCCCCCTCCTCACTATCATTCCCCTCTTGATCGCCGCTGTAGTTTTCATCTTCTACGTGTGCTCCTACACCGTCTCACCCATCGAACAAGTCATCGTTACCCAGTTCGGCAATCCGGTAGGCCAGCCCATCACCGAACCGGGCCTCCATTTCAAAAAACCCTTCATCCAAGTGGTTAACCGTATCCCGAAGAATATCCTTCCGTGGGACGGCCAGCGCAACGAGATGCCCACCAAGGACAAACTCTATATCGCCGTTGACACCTTCGGACGCTGGAAAATCAAAGATCCCCTGGAGTATTTCCTCGGCCTCCGCAACGAGCGCACCGCCAATTCTCGCCTGGAAAACATCCTCGGCTCCGCCACCCGCAGCATCATCGGCAAACACGACCTCATCGAGATCGTCCGCACCGATAAGGAGCGCGTTCCCGTGAAAGACGAAACCTTGAAAGTGCTGACTGACGGCCAGTCCGGAAACATCGGCGTCCTTCCGAAAATCCGCAAAGGCCGCTCCGTACTCGAAGACGAGATCATGGCGGAGGCCAAGCCGAAGCTCGCGGAACTCGGTATCGAGCTGCTGGACGTACGCTTCAAGCGCATCAACTACAACCCTTCTGTGGTCGAGAAAATCTACGAGCGGATGATTTCCGAGCGCCAGCAGATCGCCTCGAAATTCCGCTCCGAAGGTGAAGGTGAAGCCGCCCGTATCCTCGGCGACAAAGACCGCGACCTCAACGAGATTTCCTCGGAGGCCTATAAGAAAGTGCAAACTATCAAAGGCAAGGCCGATGCCAAAGCTTCCCAGATTTACGCCCGTGCCTACGGTCAAAACCCGAAAGCCGCCGAGCTCTACGAGTTCATCAAAACCATGGAAATGTACCGCAATACCATTGGCAAGCAGTCCACCCTCATCCTATCGACCGATTCCGATCTCTACAAGTTCATGAAATCCTCTGACGCCGCGACAACGCCAACCCCTAAACCGATAAACCCCGAGTAATCCACTCCCTGTAATACTTCACTAGAGATAACCCTTCCATTTTCCGCTGAAATTCGTATGCAGAGGATCTTATGAAATTATTGTCCTGGTCTATCCTCGTATCCTTCCTCTTGGCTTCCACCTCCCTCGCCAAAACCCACCACGCCTGGACTCTCGCCAGCGAGGTCTTCGCTACTGAAAAGCCCGCTCAATCCGACCGCTCGCCGAAGGCTCAAGTCGCTGCAGCCGAAGCTTTCCTCGCCACTCTTTCTCCCGAAGAGAAAAAACAAGCTCTCCTCCCGCTCAACGATCCCGAGCGGCAAAAGTGGACCAACGTCCCCACCAAGCCAACTGATGGTGGCATTCGCCTCGGCGATCTCACCAAGCCACAACTCCAAAAAGCAGTCGCCTTTCTCTCCACCGTGCTCAGTGAAAAGGGCTACCTCAAGGCGCGTAACATCATGATGGCCGATGACCTCCTCATCAAAAACGAAGGGCGAGCAAAGCGCCGCGGCGGATTCGGCTCCGCGAACTTCTGGATCGCCGTCTTCGGCACCCCTTCTGAGACCAAACCTTGGGGCGTCCAGTGGGATGGACACCACGTCGCCGTCAATCTCGCCATCGTCGGTGAAAAGATGACCCTCTCCCCCGCCTTCATCGGCACTCAGCCGCACAAGTTCATGCTCGGTGACCAAGAAATCATCCCCATGGAAAACGAGATCGCCTGGGCTATCAAGTTCATGGAGAGCCTCGATAAAGAGCAACGCGCCAAAGCCATCATCACTAACAAGCGCGGCCGGATGCAGGCCGGTGCCGGAAAAGACGGCGTCATCCCTAAAGCAAAAGGCCTACCTTGTAGCGAACTCACCCCTGCGCAGCACGCCCAACTTTTAAAACTCATCGGCCTTTGGGTCGATGACCTCCCTGCCAAACCAGCCAAAGCCCGCATGGCTGAGCTCGATGCCCAGCTCAAGAAAGCCCACTTCGCCTGGCATGGCCCCTTCACCGCCGGCAGCGATGCCTCCTACCACCTCATCGGCCCTGAAATCATAGTAGAATATAACGGCCAAGACCTCGGCGGAAACCCACTCGATCACATCCACTCAATCTACCGGAACCCCGCCAACGAATATGGTGCGCGGTGGATTAAAAAGTAGATGCCCGAGTCGCAGAGAAAATCACACTCACCGCGG
Organism: Akkermansiaceae bacterium; assembly: GCA_037620805.1. Lineage (GTDB taxonomy): Bacteria > Verrucomicrobiota > Verrucomicrobiia > Verrucomicrobiales > Akkermansiaceae > Oceaniferula. The sequence continues at coordinate 36,142 of JASJLI010000050.1, read as the reverse complement.
TCGAGATACTAGCGTGACTATTTAGAGGCTTTTTTAGGGGCCGCCAGATAGTTCACACCGTCGATAATCAGATGCTGAAACGGAGCCGCATTCCAGTCGTCCACACCATGTCCGGTGCTCAACCCCATCACCTGTGACTTCCCCTGCGGGCAGGTCCAGACGACCACGGCGTCATTCTTTCCCTGAATTCCTTTAATCAGCGGAACCACGGCGTCGAGTTTATAGACGTTGTTATAAAGCTCGGTGTTTCCGGTAGTAAACCCATCTGGGAAGCGGCGGGTGATCGGGTGATCCTTGGTGAGGACCATCATCTTAATCGGTTTTTTCGGTCCGTGCCCGGTACTTGCCACACCGGTAAAATCGCCCCAGGCAGGAAATGCTTTGTCGGCGTGATTCTTTTTCCATTCTGCCACCAGATCCTCCTTGGCTTTGGCTTTACCGTGGTAATGGGGGCCGATCGCCCCAGCTTTACCCTTTTTATAGGTATCCCACCAGCTGTGCATCGAACAATGAATCAGCAGGGCGGGCACACCATTGACCCGGGTCTGGTCCATAAGGTTATCCGCAGCTTCGAGGTCCCGACACCCAGCAAAACAAAAGTTATAGACCACGGCATCATATCCCTCGGCAAAGTTCTTGGTGCGCAATTTTTTAATCTGAGCCTGATGCTCGCCGGTCATCACCGTCACATCCCATCCCGCTTTTTTACCCACCTCCTTAAAAATGGCGAGCTGCGGTGTGTACTTATGGTACTTCCCAGGTTCATGCGTGATGTAGAGGACCTTGGTCTTTTCAGCGGCTTGAGCATAGGCAGAGACGGCAGTGAGCAGCAACGCGACCCCTAATAATATTTGTTTGTGATTCATGGTTTTCTGTTTAGCGGTTTAATCCGATAGCGTCCTTTCAACTTGATTGATAAATCCCAGTTTGGCAAAGAAATAGAAGTGTAAAATGTACACGACGATTGCTAGAAATTTCAATTTCCAGCGAGCTGGCCAAACGCTTCGTGTTGAGGGGAGTTAAGAAGCGCATGCTTCAGTTCTCTGTATGACCCGAATAGTGATCCGAATAGCATTTTTTCCAGGACGTTTATTCATCAAGAGCTATCCGCTTTGGGCTAGATCTGATTTATACTGATAATAACGCATTAAACCATTTGATAAAACGATCCTAAAAATGTCCCTGCCCCATTGAGGAACTAAATGTAAACACACAAAATGATCAAACTCAAACGGGACAGAAACGAGCCTCTTACAACATCCCCATGCGATAACAGAAAGATTTACTTCCTCTGTAGCCTATCCGCATTTGGATAGCTTTGATCCAATTCTAAATCCAAAAACAACGGCTAAACCAAGTACCGATAAGGAAACTCATGCCTCGGAGCCAGGATGTGAGGCCATTATAACAAGAAAAATAACAAGAAAACCGTCGCTGAATGCATCTTGCCGTCCTAATTAGAAATCCTAATTTCGACGAGTGCGTAGATTATTATTACCCGCAGAGTCTGTTGTTTCATCGTAAATGTGGCATCACCCTCGGTGCATCCACACTACAAAACTACAACATCCAACCTCTAACTTACACTCACTCCAAGATGAAAATCATCATCCTCACCACCGTCGCTCTCGCCGTCCTCGGCGGGGTGTACCTACCCCCCAACCTAACAGAATCTATATCAGCAATGGCATCCACCAGGAAATGGAGGTAGCTTCCATCCACTCGAGCACGCCATGGATCGGACCAGCTCCGCTAAAGGTCGCTGAGAGATTCACTCAGGCAGGAACAACTTCTGAGCGGCTGAAATGGGTCCGGAATCCTAAGCGCGTGGCCCCTCTCGTGAAGGCTTTTTTCGGAGAAGGTCTTCGGGCGAAAGAAGAGATCATGGACCTAAAAGCCATGGGACCGGTGAGCACCCTGGACTTTGCCTTTGAACGGTTCCAGGTGAAAATGAAAGATGGTTCAAGCTGACTTCTCCCCGTGATCCTGGACGAGAATGGATCCAAGGTGGACTTCGAGTGCTACGCCCGTCACGGATCGACAATGTGGCCTAACCTCCTAGCAGGAAAAGATACCGAGTCCGACGTGGTGCGCGTTGCGGTCAAGCCGGTAGCCTATTACAACTACGCCTTCTCCGATGACGCGACCTGGCGAGCATTCGTGGCTAACAGCCCCGACTTGAAAAACTCGCTCTACATCTACGCCCGCCGTGGCTCCAAGGAAGCAAAACAGCTCGCCAACTTTAAAACCAAGAAGCCCGCGCGAGTCACCCTCGCGATCCGTCCCCTCGAAGGTAGCCATCTGGCTCTACACCACCGCGAGCTTCACGCTCCAACACCAAGCGAACGCTTACTTCGAAAAACAACTCAGCGCACGCGGCATCACCCCAACACGGATGATGACCTCCCCCACGACATCTAACATGTTTATCTGGCGCATGCTGGCTGAATCTGGAGACCAGTATCACATTGCTTATTGGTCCCTTTTTGATGACTCCACACGCCCATGCCGAACCGACAGCACAGCAAAAGGACATGATGCCCTTGAACCACTAAAGGATCACCCCGAAGCTGTGCAACTCGTCTGGTTTACGAAGAACTGGCACAAAGTCGTGCAAGCTTCCAGCATGCCAAACTCCCTCCTCCTGATTGATATGCGCTTCACCGAGATAGTCACCCCTGAAAGTAAAAGCCCCGTATTTTGCTGGCGGCTTCAAGAGCAATCCGGAAGCCTCGATTTTAACAAAGTCTCTTTCAGAGGGAGATCCAAGGCCGGAGAGACCCTCGATTATCTGTGGCAACGTATCCAGGGATCTGCCCCAGAATGGATGGCAACCCCATGGCTATGGCAAGACAACGCCATTGACCTCACTGGGCAAGATCGATAGCGTTCTTGTCTGCCTCCACAATCACCCCCTTACCTAATATGCCATCATCTCAATCATGCACAGACGACCAAGAGTCGATAGCAGACACATTGGCAGAGGTGATGGATTTCCTCGCTCTTTGCCATGAAGAGCTTGGCTGGGATGAACAAAAACACGTTGCAAGGCAAGCCGCCGCCCGTGATTCCATCGAGAAAGGACATCCATGGGAACCAAGCTTTGAGGAGCTTGAGCATGGCGCGCGTGTTGCCTGGCGCAATAACGCTCGCTGCATTGGCAGGCTATTCTGGTCATCACTGGAAGTGCGTGACAAACGTGACATCGTTGTGCCAGATGCTATGGCAGAGGATTTACTCCAGCACATCCGCATAGCGACCAATGGTGGTAAAATCAAACCCCTCGTCAGCATATACGCACCAGAAGACGAACAAGGCCCCTTGTTACGCATTTGGAATCATCAGCTTTTTGGTTATGCCGGCTACGGCACGCAGGCAGACGGTCGCTATCTCGGTGACCCTAAGAATGAGACCTTTACTCAACTCGCCGAGAAAATGGGATGGCAAGGCAAGGGCACCGATTTTGACTTGCTGCCATGGATCATTCAAAAACGCGGTGAACCTGCGCAGCTCTATGATCCGCCCGAGGATGTTTGTTTACAAGTAGCTCTGCGTCACCCCAGTCTAGAGTGGTTTGCTGATCTTGGCCTGCAATGGTACGCGGTGCCTATTCTCTCTGATATGAACCTGCGCCTTGGCGGCTTGAACTTCAGAGCCGCACCCTTCAACGGATGGTACATGGGAACGGAAATCGGCTCCCGTGATCTAGGCGATGAGGGTCGTTATAATCAGTTGCCTATTATCGGCGACAAAATGGGATTACTCGGCGCTCAATCGGAAACCTTATGGAAAGACCGCGCTCTGGTAGAGTTAAACGAAGCGGTATTGCATTCCTACTCAGAGGATGGCGTTCGCATTGTCGATCACCACCGCGCATCTTCAGAATTCATGCGCTTTGTGCAAAAGGAGCAAGCAGAGAAACGCCTCGTATCTGGTAACTGGAGCTGGCTCGTGCCACCCATGTCTGGATCTGCCACAGAGGTTTTTCACAAAGGATGGAAGGACCGCAAGTGGCTGCCCGACTACCAGGCCCAGCCTAAGGCATGGGAGTCATCGAGTTAGGCTCTTTGCCAATCAAACGCTCCGCTCATCATATTAATCAAGAGCCGAACGGAAATCATCAGCGGCAGAGCTGATGTCAGGTTGTTCATGCATGGCAATATCCTCAATAGCCGGCACCTCCTGCTCCGCAGACAACCCCCTTATCACCCCAAGACAGCCCTTCCGTGCACCTCACTCAAAAAGCAAATTCCTAGCAGTCAGTCAGTCTTTCTTCGTAGAAAGTCGATCTCGACCGCCTGCTGTCCAATCTTGGCGTGAAGCTGCTCGCGCTGGGCTTCAAAACTTTCTTCGTCAGTCTTCTTTTTAGCTGCCCTTGAATACATCACCGGAACCTTCGAGCATCTTCTTTTTCCAGTCAGATACCTGTACTGGATGGACTTGATATTCCTTCGCGATCTCTTGGCTCGTCCTGATTCCCTTAAGGGCTTCCAAGCCAACGCGGGCCTTAAATTCGGGTTCGTGTCTTCTTCGCTTTGCTTTCATTGTTTGTGATTTGGGTTCGGTTATTTTACCGCTCCTGTCCACCACATTTATAACTTAGCTCCTGGCCTGAATTTCGGGGTCCACCTCACAGGCCGTTTTTCTGTCGGAATGAATTTAGGAGTTGCATCAAAATAAAGTGATTAAAGGAGCTCAACGATCTATTCTGCAGCTGGCTAATCCCCTATCTTTAATTCTTGTGCCTTGTGCCACACTCATCGTTGAACTAAGGATGAGCTCTCATGAATTCCTATTTTGAAAAGCTTGGTCAAACCGTCCTAGAACGGTGGCGAGAACAGAATTTCTCACTCGAAGCATTTCCGGAGCTTGCCCGGATCGCTATCGATGAAGCTCCACCGTCTGAGAACGTTGACCTCGAGGAACTGATTCACGAGTTCCTTGCCAACGACGAACAACCTTTTCAGACTCAATCTGGGTTCGGTCAACCCGAGTTAGTCGCTTATAATGATCCGCGTTTTTACATTCAGATACTCTTCTGGATGGAGGGAACCACCAAAATCCATCAGCACGGATTCTCTGGTGCATTTCATGTCATGCACGGATCCAGTGTTCATTCCGAATTTGACTTCGTGGGAGCCCAGTCAGTCACTCCACATATACGCACCGGAGACCTGCGTATGAAGAAAATCGAGCTACTTGAAACTGGCCGCACCGTCCCAATCGCCTCTGGTCGGAAATGCATCCACTCCCTCTTTCACCTCGATACGCCTTCCGTCACCGTGGTGGTCCGTACCCAACACGATCCCGGTACAGGACCGCAGTATAATTATCTACCACCTCACATCGCGATCGACCCGCTTAATCCAGATTCCCTAACAACGCGTCGGACACAAATCCTCGACATACTCGCAAACCTCGACCATCCCAGCTATGCAACACACGTGGGTGAAATGGTGGAGAGTCTGGATTTCGAGCGGGGCTTCAGCACGCTACTTCACGCCATGCCGCGCCTTCAGGATCTTGGCAAATGGGAACCCATTCTGGCAACGTTTCAAAACAGACACGGTGATCTCGCCAAAGGAGTTCCCGATACTCTGGCCGAGTGCCTTCGCAGGGAGTATATCACCCAGATGCGCCACCACATCGAAAACCCGGATCATCGCTTTTTCCTAGCGCTGGTCATGAACGTCCAGAATCGCAACGATATCCACTCGCTCATCACCAAGCGATTTCCAGACCAATCACCGGTCGAGACAATCCTGGGCTGGGTAGCAGAACTGATTGAGCCAACTGATTTTGGCCTTACCCTTCTCGACGCAGCCTTTGCCTTTCCTGAATCTCTCGACATCGAGGCACAGTATAATTTACTCATCGACGCACTAAAACACGCGCTAGAGGAGGACTCGGAGGATTCCGAGAGCAAAACGGTCGGAGCAAAACACCCCGAGATTCATAGCGCCCTATCAGAATCTTGCCTAAGGCCACTGTTTTCGTGACAGCTAGAGAGCTTAGAGAGCTAGAGCTTTTTTCTCACCCGGCTAATGCATAGTCCAAGTAGGACCAACCGTATTTCAAAAACACCGCCGTGAAGAATCTCCTTGGCGCAACGAGTATGGGAACTAGTATCTCAAATCAGTAAATTACGCGGAATCTGCCCCCCCTATCTTCACCATGAAAGCCCCTTCGAACACCCACCTCAAAAAGCAACTCTCTAGCAGTGCAGCATATCAGCTTTGGTGGATGATTGTTGTGCTTCTGAGTGGATCTATGGCAACCCGGGCGCAGGAGAAACTTCCTGCTCCTGTTGTTCTTCCTAATCCGCCGTCATTGATCGAGGGCGGACAGAGTGGGAGCATCACCCTGACTCATGTCAGCTCCAAGCCGAACAAGATTATCGATAAAGAGGATTGGTGGAAAAACAATGGACTGAAAAAGCCTGTCGTTTATGAACGGTTTCTTACGATGGCTCGAGGAAAGATTCCCGCGTCTGCCCCGAAGACATATCGAGAACTTCCGTTAGTAGCTGTTTGGTCGACTTCCACCCGTCGTTTTTTCTCCTACGGGAAGCAAATTTATAAAGCAAGGTATCTGCTTGTCGAAGGAGCCAATGGAGAGATTGAGTTCGCGTTTGATGCCAAGGCCTATGGAACTGTGGCTTGGGCTGACGTGGCCGATGGCATCCTGTATTTCACAAATAACCCGGGAAATATTTCCGCAGCCTCTGGTGGTGGCGCCCGAATTTTCGCAGTCGATCTGAAGTCGAATTTATTAAAGTGGGCCAGTCCTAAAAAAGTTTGTAAAGGTCAGTTTGCGGTGGTCGCAGGGTCGGTGGTTTGCGGCTATGGTTTCACGGGAGAACCGGATGCCATTACGGTCTGGGATCGATTCAGCGGCGACTTGATTCAGACGATTAAGCTGAAGACCGCAGCAAATTGGATCATTCAAAAGAAGGCCAAAATCTACATCCGTTGCTACAACACTGACGAAGTCTTCCGGATTGAAATTCGGGATTAGTCTCACGAGAATGAGCAAAAACGAGAGCTCCCCAAATTGGCAGCGAAGATGGATTCCGCTATTGATCGACGTGGTCACGCTGGCCGGATTTTTCTTTTTTATTCCCCTGCTAGGCAACTTGATTTCGAACCCTTCATCATGGAACCATCTTTTTTTTGATTCCTGGATTTTTTGCGATCATGGCTGGGGTAGCGGCGATTCGAAGTCTTCCTAATTACTCTATCGATGAGGATAAAGGCCCCTCCATCCTAGGTGTCTGCCTGATGGTCGTCATCCTAGTCGCTTACTGCCTTCTTTACACCTCCGCGACAAATCTCGGTGGAAGCCAGAAAAGTAATGATGGCGCTGTGGCGATCCTTTTCTTTGTTCTGTTACTACCCGTCTGTGGTGCCTTCTGTATGCCTTTATCTAAGGCGAAGAAAGATACAACGGAGGCATTGATCGTCGAATCCATCGCCCTAATTTCCGTCAACTACTTAACCCTCGTGGGTGCGGCGGTGTGGGATTGTTTTAGTTCTATGCCGTCTGCTAAAGATCCGGTTTATGCTACGGGAATTTCATTGCTAATATTATACGGAATTCTCGTGATGATTTTCCTAGTCTTCTTTGGACTACCAAGAGTCTATTTACTGCGTGCAACCGGTGATAAAAGAGGACTGCTCATTTACATTGCCGGAGTTGCTATTTTCCTTTGGGACAAGGTTCCACCTGTGAACTAACTCGGACAACATCGTCACTCCCTCGGTGGAAGATTGGATCACATTAAGCTTTTGACTCGTGACGGTCACCCTAGGCTGCGTCAGGAAAGCGAAACAACCGATCCTACACCCTACTCTAATGTCCCTCTCCTCAATTCAACGTTTTACCATTTTTGTTTCTCAGCGCGTTCGCCAGGCCTGCACTCTCTTGGGTAAAAGACTGATTGGCTCTCAGCGACTTCACGGTTGGTTTTACCCACCCTTGGAGATCGAGACTCCCGCCGAAATTGAAACACCGGCCAAAATCAAGACGCCTGCCGAAAAATACCGTCAATTCAACGAACTCTATTTTGCGGATCTACACGAGCAGGAACGGATGTTGGCCGATGAACCCCGCATGGCGTTTTATCACGAAGCTATCAGCCGGCACATTAAATCGGGCGATCGCGTGATCGATCTGGGCACAGGCACGGGTATCTTAGCGGCATTTGCTTCGCGCCAAGGAGCGGCACAGGTCTACGCGGTGGATCACTCCTCAATCATCGATCACGCCATGCAACTAGGAGCGGAGAATGGGATCGAGAACGTAGACTTCGAGGACGTACACAGCACGAAGTTTTACCTCGAGGAGCCGGTGGACGTGATTCTCCACGAGCAGATTGGAGATTATTTGTTCGATGAGGCGATGGTGCCCAATGTCTGCGATCTGCGCGACCGCCTGCTCAAACCCGGCGGACTTATTTTACCGAGTCAGTTCGAGTTATTTTGTGAACCGATGACGCTGCATGACGACCGACGCGTGCCCTTCATTTGGGAGCTCACCAACGTGCACGGGTTTGATTTTTCCAGCATGGAGCGAAGTCGTCCCCAGGACCCAGAATACTACAGCATGACGAGCTGTGATCTGAGTGTGGTAAAACACTTTTTGGGTGAGCCAGCTCCGATAGTGGAAGTGGATCTACACACCATCACCGAGTCGACGTTCCCGTTGTCGGTAAAATTAACGAGGAAAGTGACCCGCTCCGGCCTTATCGATGGTCTCGTAATCTTCATGAAAGCCAAGGTAGATGACGATCTGGTGCTGAGTTCGAGTCCGCTCGATCCGGGCCGGGCACCGCACTGGGGGTTTAGAATTCTACGTTTGGATCAAAGCCACGCCGAAATCGGTGATGAGCTGGAAGTGACGCTAACCGTCAAAGACTGGGCCGATGTCGACACCTGGGCGTGGACCTGTGAAAAGCTCACTACCTAGAATTTAAAATGCTCAGTGGCATTCTGACAATCTAACTACTCAAGTGACCTTTGGCATCAGAGCGGTTTGCGCTCAACTCTCGATCATATTTGGATTGACTTCCCTCTGTCCTCCGAGCTTATGAAGCTATGAAAATCATCATTAGAAATCTATCTCGAAACACCACGGAATCTGAAGTCAAAGATCTCTTCGAAGCGTTTGGTGAGGTGAGGTCTTGTGATCTGGTGATGGATAAAAAGACAGGAAACTCTAAGGGCTTTGGTTTTGTGGAAATGCCCGATGACAAGAATGCGAAGTATGCGATCAAAAAGCTGAATGATAGGACCATCGCGAATAGCCGTATCCGTGTAAAGGTGGCTGAAGAGAAGTAGTCATCGCTATCGAGTGCAGAAGGGGCAAGCCTGTTGCATGAGTCTCCGCGCACCATTATTTTTGAAAATCATGTCACAAAAGTGGGAGGGGCGGCCAATGAAGGGCAGAACGATGCTGGATACGACCTCTCTCTAGAGCCCTCAATCGTAAAAGCAAATTTCTAGCATTAACTAATAACCACACCTGACATATGAAAATCCTACCTCTAATCCTCACCACTTTCTTAGCATTCGGACTAACCTTAACCGCCCAAGATCGGGTAGATCCCAAGCCGACAGGAAAGAAAGCCTACCCAACCCACTGGGGAAAACCTCCATTGCGACAGACTCGCGATTTACGCCAACTTCCCGGTGACTATGGTAAGGGAAGCGGCACGCTGGCAAAATGGATTGCCAAGCACATGGAAGCAGATAAGAAAAATCCAGACAGAGCGAAGCAGGCCGCTGCTGCCACTGCAGCTGAAATCCAGATATTGGAAAAGGATATCGCCAGTATGAAAAATTTCATGGCTCGGGCCAGATTCACTCCAGAGGGATTGGTCAAGTACAAGGCTAAACTCAAAAAGAAAGAGGATCAGCTAGCTGCCCTTAAGATGGGGACTGCCGCTTCCAAGAAAAAAGGCGTTCCCACTTTTGATCAATGGATCAAAGGCGGAAAAAAAATCCCCAAGGGCATGATGTTTACAGGTGGCTCTCCGTGGTTTAACGAAAACACGGCAAAGAACCGCTCCGCCAAAGAAGTTTACAAAATTCTGTTCGGCAAAGACGCCGGGTAAAAACGTCCTTCGATGAGGCGATGGCCAAGCTCAAGGGACCTCATTCCCCCTTTCCGATCCTCTCAACGGCGCCCCCAAGCGCCCACCAAAAAATACTAATCCTGTGAAACTATCTTCTACCAATAAACCCCTCCTGACCACCATGATCACTAAACATACAAATCCCGCAGCACTGATCGCATTCACAGCAGCCATGCTGCTACCGGGATTAGCTGCCGGTGCCAAACTCGCCCCGACTGCCATCCGAGCCGCAGAAAAACCACTGACAACCCGCCTGCACGAAGCCGAAAAGGTATTCGTCTGCGTGGTCGTTAACCGGAAACTACTCAAGGACGATTGGTGCCATGCCGATCTTAAAGTGACCCAGGCCATCAAGGGCGTGAAGCTGGGTGAGCTCGTTCCAGTGGTCTGGCGGCCGAAGGTTACCCGTTACAACGCCGAGGAAAACCAACTAGGGCTAGCCGTGCTGAAACCCGCCCATCAAAAACGCTACTGGCTCCGTTCTGATACCTTCGTCGATATCTCTTTCGCCGAGCAGGCGGCCTATTCGTTAGGGAAAACCGACGGCATCCTCCGGGAATACGTCAAAGGCGCGACCCTGACCAAGGAAGAGGAGAAAACCGTCATCGAACTGGCCAGTAAACGCGGAATCAAAAAGATCGCCAAGATTAAGACCTACTATCTACGCCCCTCATCCGATCGCGGCATCTCCGTGTATGGAGTGGATCAGGTCAAGGGACGCGAAGTCCTCCACCCCATGCTGACCGTAAACCGCAAAGGGTGGACACACCGCAGTAGAAACGCCAAGAAAGACGAAGTTCAGAGCGGTGACTTCTGGGCGGGAAAACCGATGATCCGAAAAACCACTATCCTGATGATCGGGAAAAAGGAATACCGTGTCGGAAGCCCCCACGGACTGACTGTCGAGCAGTGCGAATCCATGCTCAAGCGGTTCCAGACCGGAAAATACACCGTGGCCGAGGGCAAGAATGGGGATCGACTCAAGGGGGTTGACTGGAATAGTCCCACGTCATTCAGCAAGTTTGGTGAGAACATCAACGTTTCATTCCGTCCGCAAGGTGGAGACGGATGGTACACCCTGAAAATCAGTCTCACCGGAGACAAACTCGTGATCGACGAGATCATGCTAGCCATGCCGTAAACGCTTGGAGTTCGGAGTTCGGAGTTCGGAGTTGGGATATTATTATGTTAGTCCGAGGGGCTTTCATCCTCCCGCCTAGGGTTGCGCATCCACGTACTACCTTGGGTAGTATGTAAGGGAGTGTAAAGTAGTGTGGTAAAGAAATGGTGCATCCGACCAGATCTCCGATCTTGAATGTAGAAGCCTTTTGACACGGTGTGTTATGGAACTACTGATCTCGAATCATTGTGAATCCGCGGATTTTGACCGTTTCATTGCCACACAATGAATTACCTCCTCATCTCCGTAATTACATGAAATTTCCCCCCTCTGGCCAACGTAACTGCGCTTGGAATGCTATCTGGCCTCACTCAACACCACCATGAAACACTCACCCACTCTCACGCTTCTCGCCATCCTCAGCACCTCCCTTCCCTCGCTCGCCGACGTCACGCTCGATCGCATGTTTACGGATCACATGGTTCTTCAGCGTGACCTCGCTGTGCCCATCTGGGGAACGGCGGCAGCGAACGAGCAGGTTACGGTTTCCTTTCGCGGTCAGACTAAAAAGGCCACCGCTGATGCTGAGGGGAAGTGGATGCTGAAACTCGATCCACTGAAGATCGGCGTGGCCGCAGAACTGAAGGCCGGCGACACCGTGCTGAAGGACGTGCTGGTCGGCGAAGTATGGCTCGGCTCGGGCCAATCTAACATGGCGGGCAGCTGTGGGGGATACATGAAAAATGATTCCGTGCTCACCGAGATCGTCAACGGCGGCCCGTATCCAACCCTGCGTCTTTATGGCAAAGGCGGCTGGCAGGTTGCGGATGCCACCACCGCCAAATCGTTTTCGGCCATTCATTTCTCCTTCGGTTATCACCTGCACAAGGAATTGAAGAACGTACCGGTCGGCCTGATGGCTGGTGCAGTGGGAGGCACGCCCTCGGGTCGTTGGTTGTCCAGTGAGATGGCCGGGAAGGATGCCGCCCTGATGAAGCAACTTGGTTTTAAGTCTTTCGAAGCGATGCAGGCCGCCGAAGCGGAGCGCAAAAAGAAACACGATCAAGAGGTGGTCCGGCTGAAGGCGCTCAGGAAAAAAGCTCCGCGCTTTCGTGGGATGCGCATCGGTGATCTCTACCAGCACCATATCCAACCAAAAGTCCCTTACGGTATGCGAGGCGTGCTCTGGGACCAGGGCGAGTCGAAAGTGCAACTGGGCAAGGTCGACCAATACACCGCCATGAACGCATTGATCAACGGCTGGCGCGGCGTCTGGAAACAGGGAGATTTTCACTTTCTGCATATCCAGAAGCCCAGTGGCAACGGCTGCGCCTGGGACCCTAAGAATCCCACCAATCAGGGCGCACTGGCCTTTACGCCGGACCTGCCCGGCAAGCACGAGTCGAATCTAAGCGCGATGGCTTACCCACTCATTCACATCAAAATCGGCACCCTCAAAAACGCACCCTTGGTTACTGCCCGCGATTTGGGTATCGGAATTCATCCACGATGCAAATCGGGCTATGGCAAGCGGGCCTGCCGGGTTGCGCTTGGTTCGGTGTACGGTCGCGATATCGCCATCAGCGGACCGGTTTACAAAGCGCATAAAACCGAAGGCGCCAAGCTGCGGGTATCCTTTGAACACACCGGCCAAGGCCTAGCCTTCAAGCACGCCGACAAAATACTCGGTTTCGAAATCGCAGGAAAGGACGAGAAGTGGCAATGGGCGGAAGCAAAGATTGATGGGAAAACGGTTGTGCTAAGCCATCCCGATATCGCCAAGCCAGTGCATGTCCAGTATGCCTTTCAGAAACGAAGCAATTTCGCGAATCTCTTCAACAAGGACGGACTGCCAGCCTTGATGTTTACCAGTAGAAATTGGGAGAAAAAGTAGCTACTTCAGTATCACTTGAATACCATCATAATCCCACTACCATCATCCATACAATGGTGGATCAAGACTACAGAGAGGCTCGTATTATTGAAATACTGGAAATAACTGAGCAGCCTGCAGCTAATATATTTAAATCCATATGGCTTATCAAGGTGAAGGTTCATTCGTTAGGTGAGGAGTTTGAAACAAATCTAGGACGGCCATCCCAACGCGAAGCTACGGCTCTTAAAGTGGGAGACATTGTCCTTATTTAGGAATAATTCTAACAATTAGATACCGAGAATTACTAATTGAGACACAGGCCTTACCTAAAACCTCTCCAGCCAATGTTCTTTTCTGTTTTGTTCAATGGAATAAAATAAGTTAACGCGAGCTTGCATTTATCTGGGAATCGAACACGTTGAGCGACTTGAGTGTGTGTTCAAAGCACTCAAACACAGACCCTCACCTAAAACATTATGCCTAAAGTCCGTCTATCAGGAACCGTCCGTGGAGAAAGCGATCCAGCTAGAGTATCTCGTGCCGAATTATTATCAGAACTCTTCACCAACGGCTGGGACATTCACAACTCTAACGGCGATGAACAAATAACCCTTGGTAACATTGAGGAAAAAATCATTCGCTCAGACGCATTCGTTTTCACCCCCGGTGCCACACTAGAAGATTACTTTAAAGCCATTTCCGTCTTTGTAGGTTATCAAACTCTCGATGCCAACCTTCAGGGAAAACCCACCGTCATTCTTAATGGAGATGGATCGTGGAAACCGTTTTACGATCTTCTCAATCATCTGCGTGAGATGGGAACCATTGGCCAAGACTATCGCGATTTCCTGATCCATGCAGATCACCCGAACGAAGTCATCAGCCACCTAACACGCCTCCGCAAAGAGGGACTCCCCTCTGTGGGACGCGAAAACGGAGAGGATAACACTGAGGACACCACATCCTTTGAGACACCACTCCCGGAAGATTCTAAAGGAAACGTCTGCGTGTTCTGCTCTGCCACGATCGAAGACGAAGGTTACCTCCGCGATGGTGAACGCCTCGGGCGTGAGCTCGCGGAAAATAAACTTGGCTGTGTCTCTGGCGCTGGAAAAACGGGTGTCATGGGAGCCGTTGTTCGCGGATCGGTAGATGCCGAAGGATGGACGGGTGGTTCAAACGTCCCACACATCATTCGTCTCGAAGGTTTACCCAAGGGCCTCTCTAGCTTCTGGCTCCGCGATGATATCTACACCCGCATGGAAATCATGATCGAAAGATCAAATTCATTTATCGCCTTTCCCGGTGGAGCGGGAACCGTGCAAGAAGTGCTTGCTCTGCTCATTTTCAAACAACAGAAAAACCTTTTGATGGAGAACAAACCCGTCATCCTCTTTAATCGAGAAAATGAGGAAGGTGTTCGCTTCTGGGATCCATTCATTAGCCTGCTCGAAGCCAAGTGCTCCCCCGGCATGTTCCACGTCGTCGATGACCTCGACGACCTCGTGCCAACTACACTCAGAGAGATGGAGCAATTCTCCAGCTGAATTTGAGATAACCCTACCCCATATCCTGCTCGGCTTTCGTTATTTAGACCGTTACTGAAAGATAGAGGTCTGTGACCAGTATGTTACGGAATGCGTATACTACTTCTAATTTCCTCACTGGCTTTCTCACTGGCATTTGTTGCAACACCGGCAGCCATTGCGAACGAGCCCCAGATCGGTGATCAAGCCCCAAACTTTGAGCTCAAAGGCAGCGACGGATTTGTCTACAAGCTTTCCGATTTTAAGAATAAAAAAGCCGTCGTTGTCGCCTGGTTCCCAAAGGCCTTTACCGGGGGATGAACTGCCGAATGCGTGTCGTTCCGTGAGAATGGCAAATTGATTAATGCGTATAACGTCGCTTATTTCACCGCAAGTTGTGATACTGAGAAAACCAACAAGCGCT
This sequence comes from Akkermansiaceae bacterium, assembly GCA_037620805.1. Taxonomy (GTDB): domain Bacteria; phylum Verrucomicrobiota; class Verrucomicrobiia; order Verrucomicrobiales; family Akkermansiaceae; genus Oceaniferula. Next base: position 21,061 of record JASJLI010000050.1, on the reverse strand, counting down.
TCGCGGAATCGATCAAGCTTGATTATCCGATTCTAAGTGACCCTACACGCAAATCAGCCTTGGCCTATGGCGTTGTCACCGGAGATGGTGTCCACCCCAAACGCTGGACATATTATATTGGCAAAGACGGGAAAATCCTAGCCATTGATAAAAGCGTCAAAGCTGGAACACATGGCACTCAGGTGGTCAAAAAATTGGCGGAATTAAAAATTGATGAAGCAAAACAAGCACCAAAAGCAAAACAAAAAGTAAAATCAGAAGCTATTAGTTTCGCTGGCCCAATGGTCGGTCATGTCACCGAGCACAGCGCCGCTATCTGGATGTATGCGCCGACGAATTCGAAATGCATCGTAAGCTATTCACTAGAATCTAAGAAAATTTTTGGTAATGGGACGCCATTCATGTTCATTCAAGATCTCGCTGTAAAGGGGCCGAACGCACCCATGACGGCAGTGCTGGCAGGACTCACACCCGATACTTCCTATCACTACGTAATCAGTATCGATGGAAAACCCAATCCAGCATTGGAGGGGCGATTCAAAACTGCACCAGCCACCGGTAAGAGCTCTGCATTCCGACTTGTTGTAACATCATGTATGCGCGTCGATCGGCCTCAGACATCGTGGCCGCTACTACTCGCTCAGAAACCTGATCTCCACCTAACACTCGGCGATACTCATTACGCGGATACCACCAATCCCAAGGTCCAGTGGAAGCATCACCTTCGCTACCGTCAGGTGCCTCAATTTGCAGAGGTGCTACGTAAAGTGCCCACCTATTCAATTTGGGATGACCACGACTACGGGCCAAACAACTCAGATGGAACCGCGAAGGGAAAAGAGCAATCATTACTCGGATGGAATCAATTTTGGGCAAACCCGAAGGCCGGCACTCAGGAGGCACCCGGAGCATTCTACACGTTTACCCGAGGTGATGTTCAATTTTTTGTCGTGGATGGACGCTATCATCGATCTCCAGACAAGGATGCTGATGACGACAAGAAGCGGATGCTGGGCGATGCTCAAGCCCGCTGGTTGATCAACGGATTAAAGAGTTCGACTGCGAAGTTCAAAGTGATCGCCTCAGGTAGCACACTCCGTCACAGCAAGGTTGACGGCTGGGCAATCTATACCTTTTCCCGCAACCGACTTTTTGATGCTATCAAAACAAACCGAATCGGTGGTGTCATTTACACCTCGGGGGATATTCATCGCTCCCATGTCGCTATTGATCCTGATAGTAAACGAGTCGGCTATCCACTAATTGAGGTCGTCTCTTCGGGAGTAGCAAACAGCAAGAGCCTGAGTTTCGCCACAGTAGATTTTGACACCACCCTAGAAGATCCAATCTTGCGGGTTAGGATCGTGCATGGGGACGGCACAGTTAAAAACGAGAAAAGTTGGAAACTCTCAGAACTGCAGGTGAAATAGACGACAAATACCATCTCGACGGTTAGATCGGTGAATTGGTATTATTTCCTCGGGTAACCCCCGCTCCTCACCCCCTCACCCCTTGACCAAATCACGTTTGTGAATGAGGTGAGTGATAAGTGAGGTCCAGCCTGTCTGATGGGAGGCTCCGAGGCCTTCTCCAGTTTCGGCGTGAAAATACTCATGAAACAGAACGAGGTTATTCCAATGTTCCTTCTCCGCGTAGCGAGATGCATCACCGAAGCATGGTCGATGTCCCTCAGGGTCCGGACTGAAAAGCTTCACCAAGCGACCGCAGAGATCGTGTGCCACTTCACGGAGGTTGAGCTGATTGCCCGAGCCTTTCGGATACTCGACGGTAAAGGAATCTCCATAGTAGAAGTAATATCGCTCCAGAGCCTCAATGAGCAGGTAATTGGTGGGAAACCAGATGGGCCCTCGCCAGTTTGAATTACCACCAAACATGTCCGTCTCAGACTCGCCTGGGGTGTAGCGCACCTCGTTGGTCTGCCCTCCATGGGTGAAGATGAATGGCTTCTTTTCATGAACCTTACTGAGTGAACGGATACCATACGGGGAAAGAAACTCATCAGGATCTAACATCTTCTCCAAGGTTTTTCGTAACTGATCTTCAGATGCTACCGAGAGTAAAGTCAGGCCGCCTATCCCACGTTTTTTGGCTCTGCGGAAAGATATGTATTTCAGAAGATCTGGTCTCTGAGCGAGGAACCACTCTAGTCGCTTTTTAAACTCGGGCAGCTGATCAATAACCTCTTCAGTTAAAGTCATGGTAGCAAAGAGAGGCAACAAACCAACCAGGGAACGTGTCCGCAGGTGCATGGGTTGGTCGTGGTTAATGATCAATTGATCGTAGTAAAACCCATCCTCTTCGTTCCATAGTCCGGTGCCGCCGATACTATTAATCGCATCGGTGATATTAACAAAATGCTCAAAGAATTTGGACGCAATGTCTCCGTAGGCTGGCTTTTCTGGAGCTAGCTCAAGCGCCATGGCGAGCATGGTAAGGCAGTAGCTTGCCATCCACGCAGTGCCATCTGCTTGGTTCAGAGTCGAGCCATCGGGTAGCGCATGCGAGCGGTCAAAGACACCAATGTTATCTAATCCTAGAAACCCTCCACCAAAGACGTGACGTCCTTCGCTGTCCTTTCGGTTAACCCACCAGGTAAAATTAATCAAAAGCTTTTGAAACGCTTTTTCAAGAAATAACAGATCGCGCTCACCTCGTGGCGCACCAATTTTATAGACGCGCCAGACTGCCCATGCGTGTACGGGTGGGTTTACATCTGAGAAATTCCACTCGTATGCCGGGAGCTGACCGTTCGGGTGCATAAACCACTCACGCAGCAGCAGGAGCAGTTGGCTCTTGGCAAAATCAGGATCGACCGATGCAAATGCGATCATGTGGAAGGCGGAGTCCCAAGCAGCAAACCATGGATACTCCCATTTATCCGGCATGGAAAAAACATCTTGGGCGTAAACGTGTTGCCAATCGTGGTTACGCCCCTCTAACCGGCGTGGCGAGAGTGGCGTTCCATCTGGACTGTGGTGCAGCCAGTCCTTCACCACAAAGTGATAGAACTGCTTGGTCCAGAGTAAGCCGGCATAAGACTGGCGGCAGATGAGCTTCTCTTCATTTGGCAAATGCTGAGGGATCTTTTCCTGATAGAATTGATCGCATTCAGCCACTCGTGCAGCGAGGGTTTCCTCGAATTCTTCGAAAGTCTCGAAACCGTTATTCTCCTTCTCACGATGCAAGCGACAGCGGATAGAAACGGACTCACCGGCAGGAATCATGAACTTGAAAACGGAAGCTGCCTTGGTGCCGGTTTGTTTGGGATTGACGACTTTTTTCGCCTTATCGACGATGTGACGGTGAAAGGCGTCCTTGGTGTATGGGTGTTTGCTTTTTCTGGAAAAAATAGCCTCCTCATTAGTTTCGTTCTCGGTGAACAGCCAGTTTTTCAACGGGCTCTCATGGGTCGATTCCACATGAAAGACAAAGTCCCCCAGAGTCTCGTGTTTGATTTTCAGAACTCCGTCTTCGAGAAAGAGGTTCGGTTTCCTAGTTGGCTTTTCGCTTTTGTTGCCACCTTCCCAGATGTTGCGCAGCCAGACCATTGGCAGCACATGAATGGGTGCCTTGACTGAAGCTCTATTCGTAACTGTAATTTTCCAAAGGATATCCTCAGGTGTGCGTTTGGCGACCTCCTGAACGACGTCGAAATAACGGTCATCATCAAACGCACCGAGGTCCGCCAGTTCTATCTCGGGGTCCTGCCGTGATAGCTTGCTATTAGCATCTAGAAGATCTTCGTAGGGGTATTCGCACTGTGGGTATTTGTAGAGCACCTTGGTGTAGGAATGCGATGGTGTGGAATCCAGATAGTAATAACACTCCTTGCAATCCTCGCCGTGATTCCCCTCGTGACCGCCGAAGCCATACAGTCGCTCTTTAAGGATGGAGTCTTTGCCGTTCCACAAAGCGGGGGCAAAGCACAGTCGCCCGCGTCGGTCAGACCAGCCATTGAGTCCATCTTCGCTCCAGCGGTAAACTCGGCTACGTGCCTGATCGTGAGTAAATGCGGTCCAACTGTGACCATGCTCAGAGTAGTCCTCACGCACCGTGCCCCACTGTCGTTCACTCAAATACGGCCCCCAGCGCAGCCAGTGCTTGGAACGTTCACGGTTTTCTTTAAGGCGCTGGTTTTCTGGAATCATCGGGGGAGGTGTCAGTTGCTAATGAGTCTGCAATAGCTGAGGCCTAGCTAGCATCAAGCCAGAAAGCTTCACTATTTTGTATTCGTGTCTATGCGCTGATGCACAATCATCCAGCCTTCTTGTGAAGCTACTTTAATAATTCTTGGAATTAGCGTAAGAAAGGGCTACACTTCTAGGTAAATTTTAAATGCCCTTTTATGCCTAAAACTATGCCTATAGCGGCTCTGCAAACAAAAACTAGCAGCGCTTCTTGAGGACTCTCAGTTTTAGCGTTTCAATTTCCCACCAGATGAGCTCAATTCCTAGCACCAATCGATGAAAATCCTGCCAACCTTCGTCCTTGTCCTCCTTACTCTAGCGACCAGCTCCCTCGCTGAGGTAAAACCGCTCACCTCTGAACAAGTCGAGTTTTTCGAGAAAAAGATCCGCCCGATCCTCGCGGAAAACTGCTACGAGTGCCACAACAGCGTCGATAAGAAAAAGGGCGACATGGCGCTCGATTACCGCACAGCGCTGCTCGACGCAGATATCATCGTGCCCGGCGATCCTCTCGCCAGCCCACTAATTAAAGCCATCCGACATGATGAGGATTACGAGCCGATGCCATCAAAATCGCCGAAGCTCGCCAATATTATCATCAAGAACTTCGAGGAATGGATCCGCATGGGCGCGCCTGATCCTCGGATAAAGAAACCCACCAAGGAGGAACTTAATAGTCAAATTGACTGGGATAGCGTGCGAGAGAAACGCAAGGAATGGTGGTCGTTCCAGCCGATCAAAAAATCTAGCCCACCAACCTCTAGCAATCCGGAGTGGAACCGCAGCGCGATCGATCAGTTTGTTTTCGCGGGACTTAAGGCCAACGATCTCACCACACAATCCAAGGCGTCACCAAGCACACTGGTGCGACGCTTGCACCTCATCCTTACCGGACTGCCGCCGAAACCGAAAGTGGTCGACGCCTTCATCGCCAATCCGAGTGATGCCGCCTATGAAAAACTTGTCGACGAGCTGATGGAATCTAAGTCTTACGGCGAGCGCTGGGGGCGTTATTGGATGGACTGGTTTCGCTACGCTGAATCATACGGCAGCGAGGGCGACCCAAACGTTCCCTACGCGACGCAGTACCGCGACTACGTTATCCGAGCAATCAATACCGACGTCCCCTACGATCAACTCATCCGCGAACATCTCGCCGGCGACCTCATCAAAAAGCCGCGTATTAACCAGAAGCTCGACCTCAACGAATCCGCTATCGGCCCGGCGCACCTGCGCATGGTGCCGCACGGCTTCGGTGTCACCAACGCTTACGACGAGCAGATCACTTTCACTGACAACCAGATCGATGTGGTTTCCAAGGCTATTCTCGGCGTCACGGTTTCCTGCGCGCGCTGCCATAATCACAAATTTGATCCAATCAGTCAGAAAGATTTCTACAAATTCTACGGCATCATGATCAGCAGCCGCCCGGCGATTGTAAACGTTGATTCTCCGCAGCTGCAAGAATTGCACAAAAAGGAGATCACCGCACTTAAACAGAAACTGCGCAAACAGTTCGGCGCACACTGGCTCTCACAGATTGATTCGGCCATCGTGAAATTGGAGAAGGCCAAACTAGAAAAAGTGGCCGACACCGATCCGCTCGGTGCATGGACGAAATTAAAAAATGCCAAACCGGGAACCATCGCGAAACAACTGCAGGCGATGCGCAAACGCTACGAGGGAGGTATGGCACAAAATGAGAAAGCCAAAGCCGACGCCACTTTCTACGCCGACTTGCGCGACCAGACGAGTTACGACAAGTGGTTTAAAAGCGGCAATGGGCTTGGCACACAGGTCAGTCCTGCAGGTTCCTTTGCACTAGCCGGAGGCGGCGACAATGCCATCACCGGCATCTACCCGGCCGGCATTTACTCCCACCTCATTTCCGACAAGCACAGCGGCTTCCTCAACTCGATTTTCCATCTCGCCAAGGGTAGCCGAAATTCCATCCGCGCGATGGGCTCTGGCTCGTTCGCTCGCTTCACCATACGCAGCTACCCACTCAACCACGGAGGCCTGCACCCGGCGCCTGGGCTGAAGCCGACACTCGGCTGGGTGAACCTCAACAAATACAAATACTGGAACGGAGAAAAGGGTTACTACCAGATCAACACCGGCGCCGATAACACTTTCAGAGGAGAAAGCGGACCAGAGCGATCGTGGTTCGGCGTGTTCGAAGTCTACGCCGGTAGCGACTCGATGCGCGAACTTGGCGCACCGATCGTCTCCTTTCCCGGCAAGCTCGATGCGATCACCGATCGCCAGACGTTACTCGATCACTACCGCAAGTCTTTGAAGGCAGCTGTGACCGCGTGGACTAACGGCACACCCAGCGATGCACAAGCACAGTTGATCAATGCTTTTGTCAGTCGCAACCTCCTCCCTAACAAGATCGCCAAACTGCCAACCAAACTCAAATCCGGCATCGAGACCTACCGTAAACTCGAAGCGGCGATCCGCAAACCCGCCCGCTCAGCCGGCGTCGTCGAGGCCGAAGCTTGGGATCAACCTTTGCTAGATCGTGGCGACTACAAGAAAGAAAAAGAGCCCGTCGCACGCGGATTCTTAGAAGCGTTCCCGAGCAAGCCCTACAAGTCTGGAAGTGGTCGCCGCCAGCTCGCGCAAGACATGCTTGGCGAGCGCAACCCGCTCACCCCACGTGTGATTGTCAATCGCCTGTGGCACCACACCTTCGGTCGCGGGATCGTCGCATCTGCTGACAATTTCGGACGGCTTGGCAAGGAACCAACACATCTAAAATTACTCGACTATCTCGCCAGTGATTTACGCGACAACGGTTGGTCGATGAAGCGCACCGTGAAACAGCTCGTGATGAGCCGTACTTTCCGTTCCGCGAGCACCGCGCCAGCCACCAGCGCCGAGAAAGACCCCTCCAACCTCTACCTTGCTTACTTCTCTCCGCGCCGACTTGATGCCGAGGCAATCCTCGACACCATCCGCTTCGTCGCCACCAACAACACTGGCCAACGCGCCGTCTACACCCGAGCAAAGCGCAACGCGCTCAACCCTTTCTTAAAAACGTTTAACTACCCGATCCCGACGAGTACCGTCGGCGTGCGAAATTTGACCAACGTGCCAGCCCAGGCGCTTACCTTGATGAACGGCCAGATCACCAAGAAGGCCGCCAGTGACTGGACCCGCCGCATCCGTGGCATGCGTGAACTAGAAAACGATACGCAACGTATCCAGGCAATTTTCAAACAGGCCTATGCGCGTGAAGCGACCCCTGAAGAACTCGCAGCTTGCCTAAATTACCTCTCCGGAAAGACATCAGACAGCAGCGCCGAGCTTTCGACAAAACACGATCAGCTCAGTAAAAAGATCGCCAAACTACAACAGAAACGCAATGCCCTCGTAACTCCCACCCGCGCCAAACTGCAAGCGAAAGTCGACAAGAAAAACGACGGAGCCAAGAATCCGGTCGATCTCAAACCGGTCGGACGCTGGGACTTCGAAGGCGATGCCAAAGACCGAATCGGCGAGATGCACGGACGACTCCAAGGCAAAGCTAAGATCGAAGGCGGGGCTCTAGTCTTGAACGGTGGCATGATGACCACCACGACGTTTCCAAATAAACTGGGTGCCAAATCGCTCGAAGTCCTATTGCAGCTCAACCCGATCACCCAGCGCAAAGGCGGCGCGATGAGTGTGCAAACTCATGATGGAGGTGTCTTCGACGGCATCGTCTACGCCGAAGTAGATCCACAGACCTGGCTGGCTGGCAGTAATTTCCACCGCCGCACACAGCGCTTCCAGGCCCCACAGGAAAAAGACGCCCACAAGCGCCCGGTGCGCCTCATCTTCACCTACCAAACGGACGGCAGAATCACAGCTTACCGCGACGGCAAACCCTACGGGAAATCATACAAGGCCGCTCCGTTAGCATTCGCAGCAGGCAAATTCCACGTCGTTTTTGGCATACGCCATGGGACTAGCCCAGACCTCAAACGCGCGCTCACGGGTAAAATTTTCGAAGCGCGCCTCTACGATCGAGCTCTAAGCCCAGAGGAGGCAGCTGCCGCAAGCTCAGGCGAGCTGAAGGACATCGTAACCGACCAGATGATCGCCAAGGCGCTACTGCCAGATCAGGCGACCAAGCTTAAAGCACTCGATCAAAACATCGCTAACTTCTCTGCTGAGGCAAACAAACTCGCTAGCGTGCTGGACTCACGCCGCTCCAAAAACAAAGCCTCCAGCGACGCCCTCTTCCTTATTACCCACGCCATCCTGAACTCCAAAGAACTAATCTATGTCTACTAACAACCACAACCGTCGCGAGTTCCTCAAGTTGACATCGAAGGGCGTAAGCGGACTCGCACTCTCGAGCTTACTTAACGGCAACAGTTTCGCGGGTGAAGCGAAACCCAAGCTGCACCACACGCCCAAGGCAAAATCGGTCATCCTCCTCTACATGTCCGGCGGCGTGTCACACGTCGACTCATTCGATCCTAAACCGCTGTTGAAAAAACTCCACGGCAAACCGATGCCGGTCGAACTTGAGCGCACTCAGTTCGATGCCAATGGCAACATCATGGCCTCTCCCTGGGAGAGTAAAAACTACGGCAAGTCCGGACTCGAGCTGACCAACATGTTTCCAAAAATCGCCGAGCGCGCCGACGACCTCGCGATCTGTCGCTCGATGACAGCTAAGTTCAGCGAGCACGCACAGGCCAACTTCTTCATGCATAGTGGCTTCCCCTTCCTTGGCTACCCGAGCGCAGGCTCATGGGTCAACTACGGTTGCGGCACAGAAAACCCGAACCTCCCCGGCTACGTAGTTCTACAATCACAACGTGCGAAAACACCACACGGCGGCGTCAGCATGTTCGGCAACGCATTTCTTCCCGCAACCACCCAGGGATCTATTTTTAACATCTCACAGAACCAGGCTGTGCCAAACATCAACCCGGCGATGCTCAAAGCTGAACAGCGTCGCGCGCTCGATTTTATCGGTAAACTCGATCGAGGATTCGCCGATCGAATCGCGGCCAAAGACGCGGTGATCTCGTCGATCAAGAATGCCGAGACAGCCTTCCTCATGCAGGAGGCCGTGCCGGAACTCACAGATATCAGCGGGGAAAACGAGACCACCAAGGAGATGTATGGCATCAATAGCAAAAACGAGCACAAGGCCGAGTACGGCCGGCAGTGCCTCATGGCGCGACGCCTCGTCGAACGCGGCGTGCGCTTCGTCGAGCTCTCCTGCTCCAGCGTCGGTATCGGTGCTGGTGGCGCAGGTAACCCGTGGGACCAGCATGGCGATCTCAAAAAAGGCCACGGCGCGATGGCCGAACAAGTTGATGGCCCGATCGCCGCGCTACTCACGGATCTCAAACAGCGCGGTATGCTCGACGAGACGCTGGTCATCTTTACTGGAGAGTTCGGCCGCACGCCATTCTCGCAGGGATCCAACGGCCGCGACCACGATCCATTCGGTTTCAGTCTGTGGATGGCTGGCGGCGGCATGAAAGGCGGCACCGCCTACGGCTCGACCGACGAATTCGGCTACAAAGCGCTCGAAGATGTGTCTACCGTCTACGATCTCTGGGCAACCACCCTCCACCAGCTCGGCATTGACCACGAGAAACTCACCTACCGCTGGAGCGGTCGTGACCTGAGACTAACAGACGTCCACGGCCATGTGTGGAAAGACCTCATCACGTAAAGAATTCCCATAAAACTCCCAACAATACATCCAACAAACAATATGAAATATATAATTCTTGCAGCGATGCTATTCGGGTTTCCTGTATCAGCAGAAGTTAAGACGGCATCCGGAAAAGCAGTTAAAAGTGACAACCTCGGAGTCACTAATATCGGGGTATGGTGATACTCTGTCGGTAAGCGGGCAGTTGTCCGTGAAAAAGTAGTGTTTGATGTCGTTATGCAACTGCGCAACAAACCTTTTGGCGAATGAGTTCTAATTTACTTTGATAAAACTAAAAAAAATGAAGTGGAGCTCCTGAAACCGATCAAAACAAATGGATGTAAAAGAGCTTCCATTCAAAGAGGTAAGCCGGTTACTGCTGGCAACACAACTGCGACCGTCATCAATCCTTACATGTGTGCTGGAGATATCGTGGCCGTCGAAATCAAATCGAACGGCAGAGAGAAAATACCTCTTAAACTACCGCGTGGATGGAAGGCTGACGTACCTGACAAAGTTAATGGCAACATTACCGTATTTATTCAGACTGCCAAAGCAACAGGTCAGAGGGCGACTTCTTTAAAACTTATTGCTGGCAGTAACAGCGCAGAACTGCAATGCCACCTAGTTAGAATGGTAAAATGATTCGTTGGGCATGACTTGCTTATTATGTTAGATCAAAGCGATCAAGGTTCATCACCTTATCCCAGGCTTTGACAAAGTCCTGGACAAACTTCTCTTGTGAATCCGCAGTGGCATAAACTTCAGCCAAGGCGCGCAGCTCCGAGTTGGATCCGAAGACTAAGTCGACACGTGTGCCACTCCAAATTTGCTCTCCTGTAACGCGATCGCATCCTTCAAAAACGTCTCCCGCTTCCGAAGCCGCCTTCCACTCTGTTCGCATAGCGAGCAGGTTCACAAAGAAATCATTGGTCAACGCCTCAGCTCGGTCAGTAAACACTCCATGCTGGGTTTGTCCGAAGTTTGTATTCAAAGCACGCATGCCACCCACCAGAACTGTCAGTTCGGGTGCTGTTAATGTTAGTAGTTGTGCTTTGTCAATCAGCAGCTCTTCGGCCGATACGGTGTAATTGGCTTTTTGGTAGTTCCGGAAGCCATCTGCAATTGGTTCAAGCACATCGAAGGACTCGACATCGGTTTGCTCCTGCGAGGCGTCCATGCGGCCCGGCGTAAATGGAACGGTCACATCCAGACCGGCATTTTTCGCAGCCTGTTCAACGCCCGCACAACCAGCTAACACAATCAAATCAGCCATCGAGATTTTGTTTTTAAAACCACTCTGGATCGCTTCGAGAGCTTGTAGCACTTTCGCCAATTGATCAGGCTGATTCACCTCCCAATCCTTCTGGGGTGCCAGACGAATACGGGCACCGTTCGCACCTCCACGCATATCAGAACCGCGGTAGGTAGAAGCAGAGGCCCAAGCGGTGGATACCAGCTCGGAGACTGACAGCCCAGAATCAAGGATCAGGCCCTTGAGAGCGGCTACATCCGCATCATCAAGCAGATCATGATCCAGCTCAGGGATGGGGTCTTGCCAGATCAACTCTTCGGCAGGTACTTCCGGTCCAATATAACGGGCACGAGGCCCCATGTCACGGTGGGTCAGCTTGAACCAAGCACGGGCAAACGCGTCAGCGAACTCATCAGGATTTTCGAGAAAGCGTCTGGAAATTTTTTCGTACTCTGGATCGAAACGCAGAGACAGATCGGTGGTTAGCATCGTTGGCGCGTGGCGTTTTGTGGAGTCATGGGCATCTGGTATGGAATCAGCACCCGCACCATCTTTTGCTGTCCACTGATGCGCACCAGCCGGACTCTTGGTGAGTTCCCAATCGTAGCCAAACAGGTTCTCAAAGAAGTTGTTACTCCATTGGGTCGGTGTGGTGGTCCAGGTAACTTCCAAGCCGCTGCTGATGGTGTCGCCACCTTTACCGCTGCCGTGACTGCACTTCCAGCCTAGACCTTGATCCTCAATCCCAGCCGCTTCAGGCTCAGGGCCAACCTGTGCCGCATCACCGGCTCCGTGGGTTTTACCGAAGGTATGCCCACCCGCAATAAGAGCCACCGTCTCTTCGTCATTCATTGCCATGCGATCAAAGGTATCACGAATGTCTTTAGCGGCAGCTATCGGATCCGGATTTCCATTGGGTCCTTCTGGGTTGACGTAAATGAGGCCCATTTGCACAGCCGCAAGTGGGTTTTCAAGATCCTCGTGATCACCTGAATAGCGTTGATCATCTAACCAAACTTTTTCAGCACCCCAGTAGATGTCCTGTTCCGGCTCCCAGATGTCTTCGCGACCACCGGCGAAACCAAAGGTTTTGAATCCCATCGATTCCAAGGCAACGTTACCCGTGAGAATCATCAAGTCAGCCCAGGAAATTTTCCGACCGTATTTCTGCTTGATCGGCCAGAGCAACCTACGCGCTTTGTCGAGGTTAACGTTATCAGGCCAACTATTGAGTGGGGAAAAACGCTGATTGCCTGTGCCGCCACCGCCTCGACCATCAGCCGTGCGGTAGGTGCCAGCACTGTGCCAAGTCATCCGAATGAACAAGGGCCCGTAATGTCCAAAATCCGCCGGCCACCAGTCCTGTGAATCGGTCATCACAGCCATAAGATCCGCCTTGATAGCTTCGTGGTCAAGACTCTGAAATTCTTCAGCGTAGTTAAACCCCTCATCCATGGGATTGGACATAGAGGCATGCTGGCGCAAGATACCCAAACGCAACTGGTTAGGCCACCAGTCTTGGTTCGATGTGCTTGCTGCTGCTGTGTGACCAGCGGTGTGATTGAACGGGCATTTACTTTCGTTAGACATTGGTTTATTTGGTGTATTCCCTAAAGGGTTAAAGATTCATTTTAATATGGACTAATAGGATTAAACTTTTGATGTCCATTTGGCAAATTATATTTGGCCGTAATGAGGTCGACATTGAATTAGCGCCTACACAGCAGCCGATTTCCTATGGGATATATGATCAAGATCGGCCTTACGCATGAACACTGATTTGAGGTCGCCGCTGAAACGAGGCTCCAAGTGAAATATCAACACACGGATTTCCGTATGCGTCATTGATGAACATTTAACGTTTATCGCCTATTACGGTCGAAGACTCGATCAACACATTGCTAAATTTCATGTCCAAAAATCAAAAACCTCCTCGTCTCACTTTCTTCAAATACACCACCCTGGCTCTTCTAACATTTCTACCACACGGCTTAAGTGCTCAGGAAAAAAATGCCCCACCGGGCCCCATCGCAATTTTTGATGGCAAAACCCTCAGCGGATGGAATGTCTTCTGTCCCCCCGAGGACAAGGAGAAAAAATTCTGGAGCGTCGACAACGGGACCATCCAATGCGATTCACGCGGCAAGCCAAAACACAAATTCAGCTGGTTAATTCACCAAAGAGAGTTTGATGACTTCGAGCTCCAGCTCAAGGTTCAGTGTTTCGAGGCCAAAAAAGGTAACTCGGGTATTCAGATTCGTTCGCGATGGAATCCCAACATCGGCAAAGGATGGCTCAATGGCCCACAGATAGATATCCATCCTCCCTCACCATATCGCACAGGTTTCATTTATGACGAGACCCGTGGCGTAAATCATTGGATCTCTCCAGTGCGCCCCAGCCACAAACTCACTGAGAAAGAAGCCTTCCCTAATGGTAAACCCAAAGGGTGGATTTTTCATTATGCCACTGAAGAAAAAGATCTCTGGAATGAGCTGAAAATCCGTGCTGTAGGGACTCGCATCACCACTTACCTCAATGGCGTGCTGATCACAGATTATGACGGCAGCGGTATAATGGATGACAAGCTTCACAAAGATGCCAATGTTGGCATGAAAGGCTACATCGCCCTTCAACTCCACTCTCGTGATCAGTTGCTCATCCGCTTCAAAGATATCACCGTACTACCGCTCACTAAGAAGTAAGTATCAGCCATCATTTACTAGATCTAGCCACGTAGATACAATGCCTCGCGCGCTTTGACTTCTCATGTGGCTTGGCCGCATGTTCTTCGACCTGAAAACCAGCCTTGATCAGGCATTTCTTAAACTTAGGAGCGGGCTCAGATAACCAGTAGGCGACACATCCGTTTGGCGTCAGCACGTGTTTAATTTTAGCAAGAAAACTCTGGGAATAGAGCCGTGCATTTCCTGAGGTGATCAGGTCGTCCGGTGTATTGTCGATATCAAGAAGAAGCGCATCATAGCTGCCCTTCCCTTTGCGGGGGAGAATATCAAACAGATCGCCTTGAGTGATCTTCGTCCGTGGATCTTCTAATAAGGGACCGTTATGCTCGACGAGATGTGTCCGATTCCACTCGATCAAAGGCGGCATCAACTCGGCGACCTCAACCGTCGCTGGACTCCCGACCAACTCCAGAGCTCGTTTAAGTGTAAATCCAAGTCCTAGTCCACCGATCAAAATATTGGGATGTTTAGGTCTCGATGCCTTGCCCTCATAGAGCGCCGCACATCCAACCTCAGCGAGCAATTCCTCAGAGAAAGTCAGCGCCGTGCTCATCAGATCAAAACCGTTGTATTTCAGGTAAAATTTCCCATCGTGTTTATGCAGAGAGAATACCGTGCCATCAGACATTGTCGACTCACCGAGTTTTACGTAGGGCTTCATGCGGATAACCTTCACTAAATATCGATAATGAACAAGCCTAGGGGTGAGCTGATGCGTCATTATTATCGCGGGCAAAACCAACAGCAGGATTACACGGCAGGATTACTTTACCCTACGGCCTTGTCTGAGCGTGGTTCTCCCCCTACCTTGCGGGAAGCAACACTTACCATGGCTTCCCCTTCCCTAACTACCGGCCCCCTACCCGCTCATATCCGGCGGATTGCCTTGCCGATGAGTATCGGGTTTTTCTTTAACACGATGTATAACGTCGTGGACTCGTTATATGCGGGGAAAATCTCCACCGAAGCGCTGGCTGCGATGGCTCTTTCGTTTCCTATTTTCTTTATTATCATTGCCGTGAGTGAGGGTATTGCCCGCGGGGCATCGGCCCTGATAGCCAACGCCATCGGCGCCAAAGATAACGACAAGGAAGCTGAACTCTCAGGGCAGGTTTATTCACTGGGATTGATCTGTGCGATTGGCGTCACCATAATTGGACTCGTTTCAGCGGAACCACTGTGTCGTTTATTAGGAGCAACAGGCACCTACCTTGATTTGGCATTGGGTTATATCAGGCCGCTGTTTATTGGGGCTGTCTTTTTCCTCCTCAGCAGTATGAGTAATTCCATCCTCTTGGCACATGGCGACAGTAAAACCTTTGGCAAGGTGTTAGTGATCGGGTTTTTCATGAACCTCATCCTCGACCCGTGGTTCCTCTACGGTGGCTTCGGCCTACCTGCGATGGGAATTCAGGGAATAGCCTGGGCAACGATATTGATCCAAGCCATCGGTGGGCTCTACCTAATCTCCGTTGTCATTAGGAAAGGGTTCCTCCCCAACAAGTTCACTGAAAATCTCATTCCAAACTTACGCGTCTACGGCGAGATTTTACGCCAAGGAATCCCGACAAGTTTTAATATGATGTCGATTGCCTTAGGGTTCTTTGTGACGACATATTATCTCAAATTTTACGGTGAGGCAGCAGTTGCAGCGTTCGGAGTTGGCACGCGGATCGAGCAAATCGCCCTACTACCAGCCATCGGACTGAGCTCGGCCATTGTCGCCATCGTAGGCCAAAACAACGGAGCAGGTAAAACCGAGCGCGTGCGTGAATGCATCCGACTCTGCTCGCGCTACGGACTGGTGCTCATCGCCATGGCATCGCTGCTGCTATTCATCTTCGCAGCCCCCTTAGTCCAGCTCTTCACTGACGATCCCGAAGTCATTCGTTTGGGTAAAGAATACGTGCGCATCGTTACCTTCATCCAATGGGCCTACGTCGCGGGCTTCATCTACATCGGTTGCCTCCAGGCATTGAAACGTCCAATGTATGGATTTGTGGAATCAGTGGTGCGTAAAATCATTTTACCCCTTCTGGTATTTCATATCGCGGTCCGCGTATTCGATATCGACCTGACTGGTTTGTGGTGGTGTATGGTTGCCATCAACGCCGCCATGGCGGTGATCACCATTGCCTATGTGCGATCCGTGTTAAAGCGTCTTCACATTTGAGTGTGATCGATGTCCCTGTATTGACAAAAGCGACCTTCTAGCAAGGGTCACTTTTTTATTACCCGTGGGTCAATCGATCAATATCCGTGGAGATTGATATCTTCACTGTGGAGCATTTTGACACGTTTCCCCATCTTCTTTTGGATCACTCTGAAGTGGTGCATCTCGTCTGGAGAGATCAGCGAGATGGCATCGCCTGGTGACCCGGCTCGACCCGTCCTGCCAATCCTATGAATATAATCCTTGGGAGACCGAGGAAGCTCGTAATTGATTACACAGGGGAGAAATTCGATATCAACACCACGCGCTAACAGATCAGTAGTAACAAGAACCCGTAGCCTTCCTGATTTAAAATCTGCCAAGTTTTCACGTCGGCCCGTCTGACTTATCTTGGAATGAGCCTCGGCCACATCGATGTCATTTTTTCTGAGCTTATTCGCAATACTGTCCACCATCCGAGTGGATGAAGCGAAAACGAGAACTTGTTGTAAATCACCGCTTTTAATGAGGTAACGGAGTAAGGGGCCTTTCTTTTCGTCAGGAACGAAGTAGCCTAGCTGGTTAATAAGTTCGGAAGAATCGGCCTCATCCCCTGCTGTAACTTCCTCCTCGGAAATTTTAACAACCTTGGGATCATTGAGTAAAACTTGCTGCATGGAACTCAGGTCATCACTGAGTGTCGCTGAGAACAAAAGGTTCTGTCGCTGTCCCTTACCTGGGAGCAGGCTGAGAATATGGTCGACCTCCTCTTTGAATCCAAGGTTCAGCATCTTGTCGGCCTCATCTAACACGAGAGTGGAGATGGACGATAGCTTAACGGCATTTTTTGCAATGAGATCGATCAATCGACCAGGGGTGCAGACGATAATATCCGCTTTACCGATCGCCTGCATCTGTGGATTGATCGAGACACCACCATGAACTGCGAGGCAGCTGAACCGCTCTGAAAGGGAAGGAAGGAAGTCTTGAAATACACTAGAGACTTGGAGTGCCAGCTCGCGAGTGGGGACAAGCACCAGCACGGTGGGTTCGCGATAGCGTGATCCTGACCTTTCTTGCTGCTGTTCTAATCCTTGCAAAATAGGCAGCACGTAGCTTGCTGTCTTTCCAGAACCGGTCTTGGCAATACCGAGGATATCACGACGCTCCAGTGCAGCCGGAATGGAATCCTTCTGAATGGGAGTAGGGACTGTAATGCCCTGAGCCTCCAGAGCATTGATCAGGGATTGCGAGATACCGAGAGGTGCAAACGACATAGGGAACAGACCATGACCAGAGATGGCAAACTTACAATCACGAACCAAGACAAGAACCATGACCTTCAGTTGACATTGCCATCAAAGTGATACAAGAAGTTCGTCTGCCAAACCGCAGAGAGCTCTGTCGGTCATTAATTTGATCAACAGGGCATTGTTAACCCGCAATTAAATGATGACTACTTCGGTAAACATCATGAAGTTCGGGCTAGAGGCCTCCGGCTGCTCCGCCGGGGGCCTCGCTTTTTCTACGGATGTCAATTTCGCTCAGTATAAACTACTCCTGTTAGGAAAGCGACGCAGGTCAAATGGCATCCTAGCAAGCCAACAGACTACTTGTAAAACTTCTGTTGATGCTTCGTCGCTAGCTGTTTTAATTTATCGGCAAGCTCAGGATATTTCTCGATGAGATTTTTTTCTTCGCCTGAATCATTCTTGAGGTCAAAGAGAGACAAACCTATTTTTCTTCGCTCATATATACCATCATTCCCATCGACTCCAGGTTTCACAACATGTCGATAAGTATGTGGCAAATGCAGCTTCCACCGACCATCACCGCTGATCACGGCATCTAAATTCCGGCCCGTTGAAATAGGGTAATACGCATGGGGGTTGGCGGCACCATCCTTCCCTACGATCAGTGGCCAAACATCCCGACCATCAATTTCACCCGCCGGAAGTCCAGCGCCTGTTAACTTACAAAATGTCGGCAATAAATCCACCGAACAGAATGTTGCGTCCGATGACGAGCTTGCCTTTATCTTGCTCGGATACTTGATGATACAGGCCGATTGAACTCCGCCGTTAAAACCTGTGGCCTTGAACTCTCGGAAGGGAGTTTTGCCAGCATGATCCCCATACCCGGCCCACGGCCCATTGTCGGAACTAAATACAACCACCGTATTTTGCTCTAGACCGTTGGCTTTGATCTCGGCCAAAATTCTACCCATGGAATCATCAAGCTCCATGATCACGTCTCCATAAATCCCAGTTTCAGATTTCCCTTTGAACTTATCGCTGCAGAACAAGGGCACATGGGGCATCGAATACGGGACATAGAGTAAGAATGGCTGTTTCTTATGTCGCTTAATAAAATCGATCGACCGCACAGTCGCACGCTCAGTGAGCGACTTTTGAAAATCCTTTGTGACGTCCTCCACAATGACTTTACCATTGCTCCAGTATTTCAGGGGAAACTTCCCCCAGTGTTTTGGATTTACGGGGTGATGTTTCCACATGTCATTGGAATACATTAGTCCAGCAGACTCAGTGAAACCTCGAGCGGCAGGGCGGGTTTCTGGTTGATCCCCAATATGCCACTTCCCAAAAATAGCCGTCTTGTATCCATGGGCTTGGAACACCTCACCCATGGTTGCAAATTTCGGATCAAGACCTTTTGCGTTAGGACCATGAGCACCAAAAATCTTGGTTCTCCCTGGGTAACAACCCGACATCAATGCCGAACGCGAGGCTGAGCAAATTGCCTGTGGCACAAAGAACTTATTAAATCTGCACCCTTCTTCTGCAAGCTTCTCAACATGGGGTGTGGCATAGGCCGGATCACCAAAAGGATGGAAATCAGCCCATCCCGAGTCATCGAGAAAGAAAATCACAATATTCGGTTTATCCCCGCCCAATGCTCCCAATGCAGTCGCAGCACAAGCCCACAGGCTCATCCAGATGATCATTTTTTGTTTCACTCTCCCCATGGAAGCACTTCAACAAAGAAAATCAATCTCGCCAAGAGTTTCTTCCACAATCCACTCATCGCTCCCCTCTGCCTGTAAACGTATGCCATTTCATTTTAAAAATTAGGGCCGCAGGGACTTGAACCCTGGACAAAGGATTTTTGAGTGACGGAAACCGAGTTCCATACTTTCTTTCACTTACATCGGCCCCTTTATATTCGGTTAAACCTAGTCCGTATTACGTTTAAATATAACCAGTCCATTGTTATGATCAAACGCTTTCCACATCACTAAACACGCAGCCGCAAGGCCTTCACCTTGATCGAACTCCTTGTGGTAATTTCCATTATGGCGGCCCTTGCTGCAATCGTTTCCTCCGTGGCAATGCGAATGTATCACAAGTCGAAAGTGACCGAGAAGATGTTGAGGTATAAACAACTCTACATCGTATCCGAAGGATATGCCGCCGACCACGGCTGGAGTGTCTGCCCAGCAAAGAATGGCAGCGAGCTCTGGTCGATCATACTCAGCCCTTACCTCAGCGATCGAGGCAACAAAGAGGAAATATTTATCGATCCCTTGTGGAAAGGCTGCGATCCTAAGAAGCCATGGCTCACAGGTATTGGTATGGCATTCAAACATCGGCTCCCTGATTAAACAAACCCGGGTGACTGACTCTGAAAAATTACGGGACTGACTCATATCCTAGTTATCAGTTAGCCCTATTAGGGGCTAAGGCTCGAGAACTTGCACACGGTAAAAGTTTCGTGCATCTGCCGGGCTGAGGTCAATGGATGTGGTATCCCCTGTTGCTTAGATCTGATCCAGCTCAGTAATCCAGCTACCTACTGCCAGATCAACCCCCTATCTCCTCCTCTCATGATGCTCTAGAACACCTCACACAAAAAGAAAATTCCTAGCAATCAGATGCTCGTGTCGTGGCTAATGATACAGAACAGGTGTTGAACGCTCTACGTTACATCATGTCAGGATCACTTGAGCAGTAGTCCATAAAAATAGTGCGGAATGATTGTCACAATTTCACTTTAATGTGACAATAGTCTGCACAATACCTAAACAAATGATGAAAAAAATTAACAAATCAATCGTCGTCAGCCTGCTGACCCTATTTTTTCTACCTACAGCCTACGCTCAGGATGTGATTTTGCCAATCATGCCAGTTGAGAAAGCCAACCTCACTGACGCAGCCACTCAGTTAGCAAAACTGACAGCTCCTATTAAAATTACTGATGTAAAGACTGCTGAAAAATACCTAGAAGGGGAGGCTCTAAAAGCAGTAAAGGCTGTTGACTTTAAAAAGGTGAAGGTGCTTGTGTTCTACTGGGCTGGCTCTGGTGGTGATACGTTGTCGTATGACATTCTCGAGTCACATCCTGAACAGATTAATTTTAAGATGCAACGTGGTAGAACTAAAGACCTACGCAGGCACAGTAAGGTTTTCATTCTTCGTGAAAATGTTACCTACTCTGCACCTAAATAGTCAGGACTTATTTTTTTTACGACACTTACTCTACAGCGGAGGCCACTTGAAGAATAGTTTCTTCTCCTAGATGTGGGCCAAGAATTTGAAGACCGACGGGAAGTTGCTTTCCGTCGGCTTCTACCTTTCCTACTGGCAGACTTATGCCACAGATGCCCGCAAGGTTAGCTGCGAGGGTGCAGATATCAACCCCCTTATCACCCCATGAAAGCCCCTCCGAACACCACACCAAAAAAGTAAATTCCTAGCAGTCAGTCTAAGAAGACTGAAACTCCAGCTGCGGCAGAAGGTTCAGACGACAGCAACGAAGGCGGTTGAAACATTTAATGCGTTGTTAGTTCTAACGACCTAAGAAAAATCACCAAGCCCCACTAGAGAAATCTAGTGAGGCTTTTTATTTTCTTTGCCTCGCATCTTTTAAAGGGTGGCAAATTCAAAGTTCTAAAGAATAATTTCTAGCAGAAGAAGGATAGCTGTTCACGCTGCTAATTTGGTTTCTAGTTCTGATGGTGATTTATAGTTCAGTGTCTTTCTCGGGCGCTGGTTGATCTCATCCTCCACC
>JASJLI010000049.1:0-7595 GCA_037620805.1 Akkermansiaceae bacterium | reverse complement strand
CTCTCGAGAACTTTAAGAACGCCACGGACGGACTGGGCGTCATCAATTAAGCTGTCCCTGTAAAACAAATTTAAAACCATGAATAGACGACAATTTATCAAGCATTCGGGAGTAGCCGCGACAACGATTCTTGGGGGAAGTATGGGAACCGCACAGTCGGCTCCCGAGGGCAAAAATTCAGAATCTAACGGCAAGAAGAACAGTAGCACAAGCGTCATCGTTGCCGGTGGTGGCATCGCCGGATTGTCCACCGCTTACGAGCTGATGAAGCGGGGATTTGATGTGACCGTTCTCGAGGCATCCGGGCGAGCAGGCGGGCATGTGCGCACGATGCATGATCCACTGCCCGATGGCCTCTATGCCGATCTAGGTGCCGAACAATGCACCAAGCCGGGTTACGAGATCTACCGCGGCTACGCCAAGGAGTTCGGACTGGAACTCATCCCCTACCCTAGACGAACCAACCTACTGACCTACATTCAAAACAAGCCTTACACGGTCGAGATGCTCCGCGACCAAAAGGTGCTGCGCGATTTCGGTTACAACAAACGGGAGGTCGCCTACATGTCCGAGCACGGCATGAAGGAGTTGCCGGGCCTGTTTTACAAACCTTACCTCGACAACTTCGAAGACGAATATCAACCCTTGGGGGTCGGTCTCGACGATCTCGACCAGATCGGTGTCGGCGACTTGTTGAAACGCGAAAAAGCCTCTGCACGAGCGCTTCGCGACTTCGGCAGCGGCAGAGCATCGGCGCTCCAGACCCTGTGGAACGCGGCGATCCTGAAACATCGTAAGGTGCCGCTGTTCCCCACCGAAGTCTTCCGCATCAAAGGCGGTAACCAGTTGATGATCGACGCCCTGGCGAAACGACTCGGCAAGCGCATCCGTCTAGGGTCTCCCGTCACGAAAATCGAACACAGCGACACCGGAGTGAACATCCATTTCGATGAATTTGGAAAGGAGCAGTCGTTGGCTGCTGACTACCTGGTGAATGCCATCCCGACACCTCTGCTGTCGCGAGTGAAGATCACGCCGGAGTTATCCAAGGAGAAGTCCTGGGTTCTTAAAAACATGAGCTACGATTTCCAATCGCGGGTGGTGTTCCAGACCCGGACGCCATTCTGGAAACGTGAAGGGCACAGCCCAAACATGGGTTGCAAGCGCAGCCACCTGCATATGGTTTGGGAAATGGCGGAAGAGGTGGAAGGCGATCGCAGCATCCTCATCGGCGCCGCCAGCGCAGGCACCACCGCCGACCAAGCACTCGCTGTTTATCGCCAACGCTATCCCGGTAAAAACATCGAGATCGAGAAGACGATGGTGCACACCTGGGCAAAGGACAAGTGGACCCCCTTCTGCGAACGTCAGGTGTTCGGACTGAACCGACTGAAAAAATTCTGGCCGGAGGTCATTCGCCCGCACGGACGTATCCATTTTTCAGGAGCCTATGCCGACAACCTAAGCTGGGGCCAAGAAGCCGCAACCCGTTCTGCTAACAGAGTTGCCCGAGAAATTGACGAAGCCTCGTAGAAACAGGATTTACCCATGAATAACCAATCATCACTTTCGAGTTCGCGCGAGCGCATTGCATCCATCGATGCTTTTCGCGGGTTGGTGATGCTGCTGATGATGGCCGAGGTGCTGCATCTGGCGCAGGTGGCGCGAGCTTTTCCTGATAGCAGTCTGTGGCAGATGTTAGGATATCATCAAAGTCACGTGCAGTGGTTCGGTTGCTCCCTGCACGATCTTATTCAACCCTCCTTTTCATTTCTGGTAGGTGTCGCCTTGCCCTTTTCTCTCGCGAGTCGACTGTCCCGAGGGCAATCCACGCCAAAGATGTTTGGCCATGCCGTTTGGAGATCTCTTTTGCTTGTGTTGTTAGGTGTCTTCCTTCGCTCGATCGACCGCAGCCAAACCCACTGGACTTTTGAAGACACCCTCTCTCAGATCGGTCTCGGTTATCCTTTTTTGTTCCTGCTCGGGTTGCGTTCATTTCGCACCCACCTGATCGCGCTCGGCGTGATCCTTGGAGGATACTGGCTGGCGTGGGCGCTCTATCCCCTTCCTGGTGCGGGGTTTGATTATGCGGCCGTGGGTGCCAAGGCGGATTGGCCTCATCATGCCGAAGGCTTCGCGGCACATTGGAACAAGCACCTTAACGTGGGCGCCGCCTTCGATCGTTGGTTCCTTAACATCTTCCCACGGCCCGAACCGTTTGTGCGCCATGTTGGAGGCTATCTCACCCTGAGCTTTATCCCGACGCTGGGCACCATGATCCTCGGGCTTCTCGCCGGAAGCTGGCTGAAGGCCGATCTCCTGCCCAAAGATCGACTGAAACGACTACTGCTCGCTGCGGTCAGCTGCTTTGTTCTGGCGGGATTACTGCACCAGTTAGGAATCTGCCCAATCATCAAACGCATCTGGACACCGAGTTGGGTGCTCTTCAGTGGCGGCTGGTGCTTCCTCTTCATGGCCGCGCTCTACACCATCGTCGATTGGCGAGGGCTGAAAAAATGGTCCTTCCCGCTGATCGTGATCGGCATGAACTCCATGGCCGCCTATCTCATTGCGCACCTGATTGCCGACTTCACCTCCGGCAGCTTCACAACCCACTTCGGGCAGGGATTTTTTGCACTCCTCGGGGGGAGCCTAGAGCCGCTGCTCGAAGGCGTGGCCGTGCTCGCGGTTTACTGGCTGATCCTGTTCTGGATGTATCGCCGCAAGCTATTCCTGCGCATCTGACCAATCGAGTTAGGGCACTCAAGATAAGGGGAAATAGGGAGAACATAACCGCTGATTGCACTGATTTTAGACTGATGTGTAGCCGCTTGCGCACCCATATGGTGATCTTTTGGAGTGCGGGGATGTGCGGCAGCACAAATCACCGCTTTTTATACTCCATTCGGTTTCACCTCAACCTACCCCGATAAGTCACCTCACAGCCGGACCGAATCATTTAGCTAATGGAGCAGTGGGCGGTTTATGGTATCCAGTAGATGAGTGGAGTAGCCGTGCGTTAGGTAGAATCTAATGCGTTGATTTTATCTCCGCACTCCAAAGCTATAGTAAGATGTAACTTGCTATTAGCCCTATGAGAATGTGCTGGTTAAAAGGGGAAATTCTACGGATGACTCATTTCTCTGACTGGACTTATTTCCCCTACCCCCTCTACTTCTGAGGCGTCGCGTATGGTTTTAAGCGCAAGCTAAGCGCCTTGATCGTAGCGGCATGTTCCGGTGCTTTTGCCAGATTGAGGATCTCGTCGGGGTCGGCGTCGTGATCGTAGAGTTCGAGGCCAGCTTTGCCTCCGTTCCATTCCGTGTAGCGCCATCGGTGCGTGCGAATGGAGAAGCCCTGAGCCTTGGGGCCGTGAAAGACTTGGCTGATGGCCGGCTTGTCCCAAATGGCAGTGGGTGTGTTGAGCAAAGGGCGCAGGCTTCGACCGTCCAATTCGTTTGGAACGGTGCCGCCGGCGTAATCGACGATGGTCGGATAGAGATCCAACAGCTCGATGGGTTGGCCGCAGCTTTGCCCTGCCGTCTTAATTCCGGGACCGGCGATGATCACGGGCGTTCGCATCGAGCGCTCGAAGCTCTTACGTTTATACCAAAGCCCCTTTTCCCCCAGAAAATAGCCGTGATCCGACCAAAAAACGATCAGTGTGTTGTCCATCAAGTCCCGTTCCTCCAGAGCATCCAACAGTCTTCCCACTTGGGCGTCGACAAAGGAAACGCAGGCATAATAGGCTTGTTTGCACTTTCGCGCCTCTTCATCCGTCACGTCCTTGAAGAAGTATGGCCAGTTCTTAGTGTCGCGCTGCACCGCCATCGCCGGGACATCATCAAGATCTTTGCGCGCTTCCACCAATGGCTCCATCGTGATTTCCTCAAGCGGATACATGTCGAAATACTTCTTTGGCGCAACATACGGACAGTGTGGATTAAAAAAACCGGCGGCAATGAAAAACGGTTTGTGTTTGTTTCGCTCGATCATCTCGATGGCACGTGTCGCCACCATACCGTCGGTATGCTCCTCGTCCTTGCTGACCGGATCCCAAACGGCCATGGAAATACCCAAGCCGCCCTTTTTTCCTTTCGTGGAGCCGGGGCCGCGAAAGCGGGTGATGTTTTCTTCTTGCGTTCTGTCGATGCCAGCCGGATTGAACCGTTCCTGCCAAGTCAGTTCATCATCGTGACCGTTGCTGCCGATTTGAGTAGGGTTGCCGTAGTGGTAGATCTTGCCTACGCGGCCGACGTAATAGTTTTTCTTTTGGAAGTACTGGCCGAGGGTGACGACGTCGGGTTTCAGTTTGCGTAGATTGTCATTGAGACGAACGAAACCGGTGGTGTTGGGGCGCAGGCCGGTCATGACGCTGGCTCGGCTCGGTCCGCAGAGTGCTTGTTGGCAGTAGGCTCTGTCGAAGCGCACGCCCAACTTGGCCAGACGATCGAGGTTCGGGGTTTTCATCTGTTTATTGCCGTAGCAGCCAATGTCGACATTAAGATCGTCTGCGGCGATGAAAAGAATGTTGAGCGGTTTCGCAGCGTTGGCGGCGTTGGTGCTGGTGCAAAAGACAAGCAGCCCGGCGATTGCCGCGAAGATGGTGTTGGAGAAGAACGAAGTCATAAGTAAGTTTGTGTGAATGGTGGGGATGAAAATAAGCTGTCTGAAAACTAGCTGATGGTTCTGGGTCTTGGAAAGTGAAAAGAATATTGGCGCTGTGACCATCACGGGGTGTCTATCGAAGCGAATTTGAATGACAAGGGCGAGTTTGTAGAACCAGACAAGTAGCAGCGGGCGTAATTCCAAACAAAAAACAGAACTATGGATAGACGACAATTCATCAAGCACTCGGGAGTGGCTACAACAGCACTATCTTGGCAATGTAACTTTTCAATTTGGTCATCATTCCCCCCCGCACCTTCAGAGCGATCTTGAGATCCTTTGGTAGTTGCTTCATCTTGAAATTATCAACAGCCCCATATTCCTTCAGAAACCCATGTATGGTACTGGTGCGAGTCCCCGGGTAAATTCTTAAATTTGTGGGTTTCGCTTTTAAAATATCAGAGTCCACATAACGCTTGGCTTTTGAAAACCGTTCCAAAACCTCGACCCCAATCTCCTTCTGTTCCTTACCTGAAAGCTTCCAATACTTATAGATCATTTCAATACTGGCCAGGCCACAGGCATTGCGCATGCTCACCGTATCCTGTTTCACATAGGGCACGTCAATTTGGGACGCGGCAGGAAGGCCTGCCACTAAGGAGTGTGCAAATAGATGAAGGACTATCAGGACAATGATTTTCATGACTACGGATGTGGCAGCAGGGCAAACCACTTTCAGAAACCAGAAACACAAGAAGTGATCAACTAACACCGTTTACCGATCAGCGTAAGTTCGTTTTAAAATAACCTGTGGAAAAGTCCAAAAAATACTCCCAGTCCTGCTCGGTCAGATTGTGCACACCGCGGCGGATGTGATAACCCGTCGCCCCTACATGCCGAGGTGAGTCCAGAGCGGGCATGCTTGTATTTTTAATATGTTTGATGCCAAAAAGATGATAGATGGGTGCGGCTCCTACCAGTGAGGTATATTCGCCGCGAGGGTCTGCCCACAAATCCTTGTCCGCACTGGCCACATACACAGCACGCGGAGCGATCAGGCCGATCAGCTGGTGCTGATCGATCGGCAACTCGTTTTCGCGATCACTGTATGTTTTGAATCGCTTGCAGAACCAGTGTGGAAAATTCCCCGTGATTCGTTTCACCGTCTCGCCATACGCCCGCCGTGAAAGCGCTGCTCCGCCACAGCCTGAATTATTGCTGTAGGCTATCTTGAAACGCGGATCTTCGGCAGCCGTCCAGAATGCGGTTTTACCACCTCTTGAGTGCCCGACGACGGCAGTGCGCTTTGAATCGATTTCAGGCAGCTTAAGGGCAAAGTCCAGAACTCGACTCGCCCCCCACCCCCAAGCTGATAGAGAACCCCACCGAGTATCTGGGTTTGAAGTAGGATTAGAACCATCTAACAAATAACGAACCCCCTTTTTGTAGCCATCACTTTTATCCGGATCAACATCCGACGTATGGAATACCGCCGTGGCATAACCTCTGCGCACAATCTTCTCAACTGGCCAGAACGGATCGAATTCATCCACCGCCTTGTCGAGCGGGATCAGATAACGGTTATTGATTTGCACAATAATTGGCACCGGCGACTCAGACTTGGACTCAGACTTGGGAACGACGATCACAAAATCAAACGAGTGTGTCTTCCCCCCAGCAGAAATCGTCGCACGGATCTGACGTGCCGTGGCTCCTATACCGAATGCGTTCTCACGTTTCCCGACTTCTTTATAATCGACTTTATAGGCGGTGGTTGGTCGGATGCCATAGACGTTTTCACGAAATAGTTTTAATAAACTGGGACGTTGGAGCTTCCATTCCTGCGCGGTTTTGATCGCTTTCCCCTCTGGGGTTTTAAGCGGGTCTGGGAGTTGATACTTCGGCACGCGCGATTCATCGTAATTGATCCCTGGACGCCTCTTCGTTTTCCATACTTCTACCTGTTTGCGATCGGCTTGCCATCCGGGAGAGCTTGTGTCTGAGGCATCAAGCGCACGAGTAGCAGCAGCGCGAACGGCATCATTTTCGTGTTTTAGGTATTTACCGATGGAGGCTCGTGTTTTGGTTCCCTTGCGCTGAGCAAGAATATCAATGATGCCGGCAAGTTGCGATTCTTTGGATGTCCCCAGTGCCGCGATCCACTTCTGAGTGATCCGATCACCCGGAAGCTTGGCCGCCATGACAACGGCCGACTCTCGCAGCACTTCACTTCGCTTAGAAAGGGAGATCAAGATATCATCAAACGCACCAGCACCCAGCTCGGCTACAAGTATTCTTAATCCGGCAGCCTGATAGAAATAATCATCAGGATTTTTCTCCATCAGCTTACGGCATAGCAATATCCGTTGCTCCTTACTACTAGTTTTGGCTAGATCCTTGGTGAGCCTTTCATCCACGAGATCGTGCAGACTGATGAGTGGTGGGCGTTTACTGGCGTCATCCGATTCAATCACCTTGATGGCTTCTTCCAACATATCCCGTTGTGCTCCGGGCTTAAACTTCTTACGCAACTCTATCAGCTGAGGCAGGTAGGGTTTGGCATGACCACCGTAGGCCTGCAGCGTTTGGAATCGTGCATGGAATCGCTCCCCGCCGCCCCATCGACCTAGCCCCAGAGTTTCAATGCACAGCGGGATGCCTTCCTTGATATGAAAGCGAGCCATTAGGCCCAAACCTCGGGCTCTGGGTAAGTCCTCGAACATCTTATATCCCAGCGAGCGCGTTTCGACGGCATGGTAAATTCCCTGAGCCATGGCAGCGACGTCGTCTCGATTAAAAAACTGGAACGCGTAAGCACCACTACCACGGGTTCTTCCCGATGGGTCATGCAGCAGTTTGGTAATACCAGAATAGAGGAGCTTGCGATCTAATCCGTCCAACGGGTTTTTCTTGTTAGCGACCTGCGCCAACAGACCATTGAAGTAGAGTGGTGCGGTGCGTCCCTGGACGTGTCCGAACGCATAAGC
>JASJLI010000048.1:0-6891 GCA_037620805.1 Akkermansiaceae bacterium | reverse complement strand
CGCCAAGCTGCTGGGAGTCAGCGCCCAGACGGTTGAGCTGGCACTGGGGCTGCTCGAAAAGGATGGAATTCTCGTAGGCCGGGGAACCGGCCGGCGCCGCAAGATCGTGCTGCCGGAGGGAGGACTGGAAGTCCCCGCGCTACGGGTGGCGATATTATGTCACGAGCAAAGCGACCAATCTCTGGATTACCTTATCGACTGCAAGAACAAGCTGGAGGAGGCGGGGCACATCGTCTTCTATGCGCCGAGCCACTTAACGGAAATCAAGATGGACGTGCGGCGACTCGCCCGGATGGTGAAAAAGACCGAGGCGGACGCCTGGGTGGTGCTTGCCGGCACGCGTGAGGTGCTGGAGTGGTTCATTCAACAAAAGACCCCGGCCTTTGCGGACAGTGGTCGACGGCGCAGACTAAAAATCGCAGGGATCGGAGCGGATAGTATACCAGCCATCGTTGAGGCCACGCGTCGGTTGATCGATCTCGGTCACCAACGGATTGTGTTACTGGACAGCCTTTATAAAATATCGGAGCCGGGGGCTACTGGCACAGCCTTTCTTGATGCATTGTCGGCTGGCGGTATCACTGCGGGTGCCTACAACATGCCGGGTTGGGAGGGTGGGCTGGAAGACTTATATGCCTACCTTGACTCGTCGTTCCAAATCTCTCCACCCACCGCGATCATCGTCGGCTCCAGTACCACCTATTTCGCAACGCTGCACTTTCTACTCAACCGGGGCATCCGGGTGCCGCAGGACCTTTCCTTGATCGTCTCCGATGACAACCCTGATTTCAACCAGTGCGAGCCTTCGGTCTCACACATCCGTTGGAAAAGCTCCCGCCCGGTAGCGAACCGCATCGTGCGCTGGGTCCGGAATATCAGCGAGGGAAAAGAAGACACCCGCCAGACGATGATCAAATCCGAGTTCATCGAGGGCGGCACGATTGGGCCTGCGAGTGGAAATTGATTTTTGACGTGAAGAGCTGGCGCGATCGAGTAGGCGGCGGAATCACTCCCGCCACCTCTCACACCACCGGACGTACGGTTCCGTATCACGGCGGTTCATCTTAGGGCTATCTGTTCAATGAACTTTGCTTCTGATTGCAGATTCACCAATCCGAGGTAGTCGAAGTATTTCTTCTTGAAGGCCAAGTTCATGTGACTGGCTCCGCTGTTCCACCATGCCCCGTGCCCGTTGTAGGCACTTAGTGATGCTGTGGCTTCGTGCAGGCCTGCTTCCATGAGCTTCTTGCGGCGTGTCCGAGGTCTTTTCCATTGTCTCCATTTGATGTTTCTTAATCGACGCCGTATCCAGCTGTCGAGTTCATCTAGGATTCCTTTGGTCTCCGCCGCTCCAAAGTAGTGTATCCATCCCCGTAACAACGGGTTGAGATCCTCTCTTATAAAGCGACCGAGGTTTCGCCCCCGCCCTCTTCGCATCAGCATTTTCACCTTTGCCTTGAACCGTTTCACGCTCTGGGGAGCGATCCGCAGTTTCGCCTTCTTGTGGATGGTCACGCTGTAGCCGAGGAACTTCCG
The DNA here is from genome assembly GCA_037620805.1 of Akkermansiaceae bacterium. Classification (GTDB taxonomy): domain Bacteria; phylum Verrucomicrobiota; class Verrucomicrobiia; order Verrucomicrobiales; family Akkermansiaceae; genus Oceaniferula. The sequence continues at coordinate 5,355 of JASJLI010000048.1, read as the reverse complement.
TTCCCACGGCCTGCCCACTGCACTCTTGGTCGTGTTGACCTTGAGTTTCAGCTTCTTTTCCAACCACAGGGTCACGCTTTCAAGCACCCTTTGCGCCGCTCTTTTGGAGCTGACGTAAATGTTACAGTCATCCGCGTATCTCACAAAGCTGTGTCCTCGCTCTGATAATTCCTTATCAAAACGATCCAGCAGTATGTTTGATAACAGCGGTGAAAGTGGCCCTCCTTGCGGTGTCCCTTGTTGACGCTGGCTTACGATGCCGTTCTCCATGATTCCGCTCCGCAGGTACCGCCCGATGAGTTTGAGTAAAACGGGATCGTTCACTCGCTCCCGCAGGCACTGCATCAGGATGTCATGGTTGACGACGTCGAAGAACTTTTCGAGGTCGAGGTCAACGACCCACCGCTTGCCTTCGTGCTGGTAGCTTTGTGCTTTTCGCACTGCTTGCCGAGCATCCCGGCATGGGCGGAAGCCGTAGCTTTCCTCCGAAAAGTTGGGATCAAATACCGGGGTGAGCACTTGTGCCATGGCCTGTTGAATCAGGCGGTCGAGCACTGTGGGTATCCCGAGGATTCTTTCCCCTCCATCTGGCTTGGGTATCGCCACTTGCCTCACGGCTTGTGGCTGGTAACTGCCTTCAAGCAGTTTACTTCTTATCATGACCCAATGGTGTTTGAGCCATGCCGGCAGTTCCTCGACGGTCATTCCATCGACTCCTGCCGCCCCGTGGTTGCGCTTCACTCGTCGCAAAGCCTCCCACATGTTTTCAGTTTCGATCACTGCAGCCATCAGGCTTTCTTCATTGCAATGGACTTCATCCTCGTTTGACCCAACGTTTGAAACGCCAGCATTGCAATACCCTAGCAGATACTGTCCGCCGCTCTCTTGTTCTGGTTCCACCGTCTCAGGTTTCTTTCCTGTTTCTACTTCGTTGTTAGCCATACTTGGTTTCCATTGACTCTATTATGTTCAGGCCTTCAGACGGATCGATTCGCCCTACTATGCCCTCGGCTGACTCCTGCCGTTTCTTCCCCACGCCTCTTGACGCGGGTAGTCGCTTTGTTGACAAAACGGCAGGCCTCCCCGGGTAATGCGCACTGACCTCCACACTTATCCCCGCCGCATCTACATCAACACCTTCCGTGCAGATATTGGACTTTGAATCTTTTGGCCTTCTCATCCGGTGTTAATGCCTCGTATGCGATTTCTGTTCGTCAGGGCAGTGTTTTGCTTCCGGCTTCCTTCAGCCAACACCTCGCGAGGTTAACCTTGCCTTCCGCTAGCGGTTCTCTCTGCCGAGCCCGCAGGGGACTTGAACCCCCAAGTCAGTGCGCCCTGCCGGGCACACCAAAAAAAACAGTGGGTCAGCCCCCTCTCTGACCCCTCTCCGATCCTTCTAAGGATCTCAAATACTCCTAGTAACCGAAGGCCACAGCGAGAACTCAATCTCGCCAGCCTACGCTTGAAATATTTGCATTACGGAGCCTCCTGCTTCACCCGCACGCGGGCGAAAAACTTGCCGCCGGAGGCAAGAGTCGAGCGTTTGAGCTTCACCACCACTCTGTCAATACCGGGAGTTGTGGAATAGTGGTTATCGGTCTCGGTGATGATCACGTTGTCGTTATCATGCACTGCGGTCACCCAGCCGATCGAGGCTAGAGTCGTTCCGTATTGCACAACCATGCTGGTATCCGAGTGGTCGTTGGCCTCGTCGGCACGGCGGAAAGTGCAGATGATGTAGTTGGGATCGCTTGTGTAATCGTAAGTCGGCAGGAGGCTGGTTGCGTCGGTGTTAGCATTCAGCGCACCCAAGGCCCATGCCGCACCATTGTCCACGCCATCTCCGTTGGTATCATCGGCGAAGGTTTCGCCGCCAGACCAAGTCTCATAGGGATTTGATACGGTCCCGTTAACTGTGATGGTGGTGTCGTCGAGAATCGCGGAGGTGGTGTTCAGACTGTTACCTGCAACGTCCTTCAGAATGGCGTCTTGTTTGATGCTTAGCTTTAGGGTTCCACCGCCGGTCGGTGTCACCTCGACAGAGAAGACACCGGGTATGGGATCTGGGGCATCGGGATCTGAGTCATCGATGATGACAATGGTGATGTTGACGGGCGCCGTGCCGGCGTTGTCGAAGTCTTCGGCGATCACGGTGGACTCGTCCATGGCCTCGCTGAAGCTCACCGTGTAGATCACAGGCGTGTTCGCTTCGACCGCGCTGCCTGCTTGATCATCGACGATGTCGGTGGAGGCCAAGGTCGGTGCGGTGTTGTCCACCATGATTGTCGTGTCGTCGGCGATCGCGGAGCTTGTGTCCAGTGAATTGCCCGTCTCATCATCCAATACCGCGTCCTTGTTGACCTTGAGTATCAAGGTGCCCGCGGTGGTCGGGGTTGCTTGCACGGAAAAGACGCCAGGCCCGGTCTCTGCGACCGTGCCGATGGTCACATCCGAGGTGCCAGCGTTGTCGAAATCTTCCTTCGTTACGGTGGTGTCGTCCATGTCCTTGCTAAAAGTAACCGTGTAAGTCACCAGGTCATTGATCGCGACCGGATCACCATCCCGATCGTCTACGATCGACGAGGGAAGCAGGGTTGGATCGGAGTCGCCGTATCTAACGGTCAAAACCTCCGAGATCGCGTAGATGGCGAATTTGCCATCCCCGCTGTTTCCTCCTGTCGTCTGGGATAGATTAAACCTGCTAATCCAGTGTGCTCCGGACGTGAAAGCCCAGAGACCTCCCCTCGAGGTGCCGCCCGCGGCACCAAGCTCATAACCCGGCACGGCGTTTCCATTACCATCGGATCCCGTCCAAAGACTTGAGTAACTACCATTATCTAAAGGTTTCCCGCCCGTCTCCGACATCTTGATAGCGCTGCGGTGGATGCCATACAAGCCGGCGTAGTTATCGGCCACGACTGTGATACCGTTCACGAGCCAAAAGCTGATGTCTCCGACACCAATGGTTCCGGTGTTGGCATTTGCGGCCACGGTCGGAGTTGAAACCAATGCTTTCCAGGTGATATTACCAAGAGCGCCGCCGCGAAACGTGCTGGCGTTGGCAGCATCTTGCACGAATTGGTCATAATCTGCGATGTTCGCCGAAGTCGCCTTTGTTCCCATGCTCGTTGCAAAGACGAGACGGTATTCGTCTCCATCTTGCCATTCGTCGTCCCATGCAGGGTTAATGCCTCCGTTAGCCGTCAAAAGCAGAATGCCGTGCTCGGATACGAGTTCATCCTGCGCCGAGGCCGTAGTGAAAACCAAGCCCGCGATCGCGGCGAGGATTTTGATGAGTGTGAATTTTCTTTTCATGGATAGAGATTTGGTTGGAGCTATGGGAGCGCGTCGAGTGCGCAGTGGTCATGCAAGGGGGGCGACAAAAAATAACAGGTTCACGTGACTACATGAAATCCCGAATAGCGTGCAAGCGCAGGCGTTTCGTTGTCGGATCCTGGTAGAAAAAAACCAGCGCGCGCGCATTTTTGTGTACCGGCCAGACGGTACTGGAAAAGACCTTCCATTCTTTTTTAACGCTGTAGGCAAACGATACGTGACAAAGGTTTTTGCGCACTCCGCGGTCGGGTTTGGGTTTAATGATCTTGTATGAACCTGGTCTGAGCGCTATTTTTTCCTTACCGATTTTCCCCGCGATGGGAACCTTGGAGGCATTGAGAAAAAGGAATTTTTCACCGCCAAATTTAATTTTCTGGCTATCCAATGCTATGATTTCAAACCCATCCGCGTTGGTAGCGCCCTTGCGAAGCAGCACAAGCAGTTGCTTGGATGATGCAAGAGCCTTGGTTTTCCCATAGACCTCGAATTTTTGTTTTCCGTCATCTCCCGTGATCATTTTTCCGAGCACCCAAGTGCTCCGAGCTTGTACCATGTGAGCTTTGGAAACTTCGTTAGATGGGGTCTCAATTTCAATGGCCTTCGCGTCTCCGGTCAACAACTGCAGAGGCTCCGCATCACTGGCTCTGGGGAAGCAGACGAATTCCAAAGAGACCTTCGCTCCTTCTTGCGCGCTGCAAGGAAGCAGGGAGAACCCTGTAAGCAGGAGCAGGCAGGTGTATAGACAGCGTGTCCTGTTGAGGCAGATTGCAGAGTGCATACAGAGTTTTTTTTAAAAGGTGGCCATTAAATTTCAGAGTCGCTCATCCAGCGGAAACTCACAATACGAAGTTTGCGCCCAAATGCCTTGTTCACATCCGACGTGAGGTCGGCTTGTTTTAAATGAGATTCGTCATTCGAATCAAGATAATCCGGTACTCGCTGGACGACGGCTTCGCACCAGGCGCGTGCTCTGACCTTGCCCCCACTATCGAGAGAGTCTCCGTAGGTGCGTATCACAAAGGTATCGCCACGCGGAGTCAGCTGCCCCGCGAAGTTGCGCAAGACGTCTGCCTGATCAACGTATGCCGAACTTCCGTAAGCGATCGGCCCCTCTAGCGCTTCAGCGAACTTGGGGTTCATCTTACTGATCTCAGCGTTACTGAACTTCCTGTTAGGAGATCGGAAGCCCTCGTTGATCGACACATCATCATCATCGAGTGCCGCTTGCAGTGCGCCTTTGACAGAAAGCGCTTTTTCACTGGAATCAAGCCTACGGTTAATGAATTCAGAGAGCGAAAGGAACGGGCCACGGAGTTTGACCTGCTTAACCATCGCGGTGGCGAGTTCCTCAATTTCTGTATCGCTCAGCTCACGCCAGCCTACCCATTGATCGGGGGATGATGGATCCTTCGTACTACCTTTGGTAGCTTTGCCATTAGGCAGAGTAAATCCGGAAACAGGTGTTCCCTCTGGCGTTTCTTCCTGGAGCGAGACCCCGGCAGTTAATGCGGTATCCTTATCGAGATAGGAGACTTTTTTCCCCTTGAGACTGGAAAGAAAGACCTTCCAGGCCTCAACAGAGGTGCTGTTGACGTTAAAGGCACCCTCCACCATCAAGTAGGATGCTATTTTGTCGGCCAAGCCATCGGTGAATAGCTGTTGCTGAGCCGTGGTGAACAAGGTGTTAAACTTGCCAAAATCTAACCTATCCTTATAGGGGACCATGCGGCGGTTAGGCAGTGGCTCGTCATCGAAGAAAAATTTGGTAGCAGCCGTCTTGGCGGTAACATCACGTCTCACTCCGAAAATTTTCTGTCGCCGCGGAGTCTTGGAAATCGAGGAAAAGAAATAATCGTCCCAGAGGGCCTTGTTGGCGAGATATGAATGGTCGACTATTTTAAGCTGCCTGGCACCTGCATCAGCACTGAACGTGCGGCTCCAATTCTCGTATGCCTTATTTGCAGATATATGCGGATGGGCATAGGAATTACCTATCGCCTGAAGGGTGTGCGGGAACAT
>JASJLI010000047.1:0-14877 GCA_037620805.1 Akkermansiaceae bacterium | reverse complement strand
GTTTTCGGTTTTCCAAATACGATTGCCACACCCTGTGCCCAAATTTCTCAGAAAGAGTCGTGATCTCATGGGTTTGGAGGCTCGGATGGCGTGGGTTTGTGGCAAGGAAGGCGATGGACTTGGCCCATTTTTTAAGAAGGTCAAGCTCATCACGTGTGATGCTGCCCTCCTTGTTTTTCCGGTTCAATGAGTCCCATTGCTCCTTGATTTCAGGAACGCCGAATAAAATTTCAAACATCCTCCTCAGATTCTTCAAGGATGGCCTGCACTTGGTTCATATCGACAGATGCTCCCGCGACACCTTCTTTTACAAGTGCTACAGCCTTTTTCATGCTTTTTAGAGTTTCTGTTGAGATGAGTTCCATAGGTCTCAGGACAACTCGTCCATCGTCGTACTGCTCCATACGGTAGTGCTCGGCCATGGGTTTACGCACCGTGACCCGGTGTTTCGAGTCCAGTTTGATGGTTCGTTCAGTAAGAATGGTTGCCATTTCGTGCGGATGATAACAGAGAAACGTTACAGCGGCAAGCTGAAAGGTGGGAATTCCCACGCCTCTACACAAAACGCGGCTTAAGAAGGGGTGAACGAAAAAACCCCACGCCCCGATGATGGGGAATGGGGTTGGAATGATGGTTGGTTTTCCGAGGCCGGGTTACTTGCGGCGACGGAGGATCAGGGCGAGTCCACCGAGGCCGAGGAGCGCGGTGGTGGATGGCTCGGGGACGACTCCGAAGCGGATTTCACTAAAGGAGGTATGGGTCCCACTGCCGGAGTTGTCGGCGATCAACCGGATGTCCGTCACGCCGGAGACGGTCGCGAAGGATTTTGATTGAACCGTCGCAGCCACATTGGTAGTGGCCTCGGCGAAGGTAACGGTGGCCGGAACTAGCGTATAGTTCGAGCCGTTGTCCGTGGAGAAGTAGATGTCCACGACCCCAAGACCTCGATTAGTAGTGTTATTGCTGGGGGCGTAATTCCAGAGATGAATGCTGTCGACATCGAAGGTGTCGACATTGGCGACGTCGTTGAGATCGAAATCCAATGTGATATCGGTAGTCCCGGCACCAATCCAATATTCACTACCCGTGGCCACGTTATGCGTTTCAGTGAGAATGTTGCCACTGGTCCCACCGCCGCTCAGGCCGCTGCCGTCGATGGTTGCCCCGATGGGTCTGCCGCTGAGGTTGCCGACACTGCTCGTCGCACCAGTCGGGGTGATGATCACGGCTGCATTCGCGGTGACTGCCAGTCCCGCGAGCGCGGCGAGGGGAAGGATTGTTTTCAATTGTTTGTTAAGTTTCATGATTCGTTTGTTGTTATGGTTGGTTTTTTAATTGTGCTTAAATGCGGAATCTAATGCTCCAGCATACAAGGGAAGCACGAAAAGAGAGCAAACGTTACAAAGTTTTTGACACTTTTTCCGGTTTTTCTTCCGGAGTCATCGTACAGAGCGATCACTCAGCGATCACGGTCACGCGCACGTTGTCGATATCAAGGTAACCTGGGCTGGGCGTGGAGAGCTGGCGGGGGGCGATCTCAATGGCTAGGGGATCGCCTGGAGAGACCCCCTCTGGCAGGGTGGCTGAGTTCCATGAAAAACCAATGGAAGTCACGCTGTTGGGCGGGCCGGGCGGGGTGTCGCTTGTGAGTTCTGCGAGCACTGTGCCTCGGGAGCTGAGTCGGATCGTGTAACCGAGAAATACGGCATTATCCTTCGCCCCGGCGTCACGCACACCGATGGCGGCACTGACGGTGTAGCTGCTGTCGGGAGCGATCGGTCCGAGTTCGTGCTGGATCCTGGTGTGAGGCTGCGGCTGGCGGAAGGTCGCCATGAGCGGCCCGCGCATCGAGCCGATCTTACCCTGCCCCTGGTCCTGAAGATCATCGTCAGAGTACCATCTACCATCGCCCTTGGGATTAAACAGCCCCACCGCAGAATCCGAGCCCCAGTTTCCGACCCACTTCATGCTGATTGTTCCGTCGGCGAGGTTGGCCTTTGGCATGATGGTCACGGTGTTGCCGGTGACGAAGATTTTAGGGTCGCCGACCACGACTTCCGATTCCTCCCAGTCGGTGGCATTACGAATAAAAATGCGTCCGGTTCCGAGTTTGACCGGTTCGTCGAAGGTCATCCGCAGAAGGCTTCCCGGTTGCACCCCCATCATGTTATCGGCAGGTTCCAGTGCGAGCAGAACAGGTGGAGTGTCATCATTGGGAGAAGCTGATGAACTAGCAATCGATCCTTTTTGCAGCATGCTTAACGCCGCTTCGGCGTTGATTCCAGAAAAGGGGTTACCGGAAAAATCGGTGATGGCACTCGCCGGGATTTCGACGGAGCAGTCGGCACTCAGGTGTTTGCCGGGACGGATTGTAAGCTCTGAGTGCCGGATGGCAAGCTGGCCAGAGGTTATGGGGATGGTCTCCACCATGTCACCAGTGGAAATATTTCTGATAATGACATCACCGCTGCCCCGCTGAACTGGCTCACTGAAGGTCAGCACCAGCTTATCGTCCGAGGCCACGTCACTGTTTCCATGGATAGCCTTCATACGCACGATGGATAGCTCGGTTTTGCCGGGAAGATCCGAGCTTTGCGCAACTGCGCCTTCGGGATCGGTCCGCACCCCGGTGACATCGGAAAAGGCCGTAGCTTGATTACTCAAGCGGATGGCATCGATCATTACGTTGGATGCGTTCGCTCCGCTACACCCAGCGACGCCGAGCTGGGTGATTGAATCGGCAAAATTGACGGTTGTGCTGGTGAAACTGGCGGCAGGCAGGGCGTCGGGAGTATGCACGGTTGTCAGATCGGGATCGACCCAGACGCTAAGGGTATCGTTGCCTGAAACTACTTTCATTTTCCCGAGCAGCAGATGTGTCATGCCTGCTGTGTAGGTGCCATTTCCCTGAGTAGCAGCGCCTCCTTTCAGACCAACCTGGATGTGATTGGGAGTCATCAGGATTCTTGCGTCGGTAGCGACCGGATCATAGGTTTCACCACGACTATTGAAGCTCAGTCCGGCGTAGGTGGTGCCATCGGGTACGTTGACCAGCACGGAGAACCAGATCTCGCCAGTCATGGTCGTAGCAAGGTCACGCAGGTCCTGGCGGTCAGGCACCGCATTCGCAGCATGGACCTTCTCTATGGCTCCCGTCTGGGTGATTCCATACTTCGGGTAAACAAGGTCAGGGGCATTGGTGATGAAAACGTGTTTTGATCCTTCGTAGAATCCGCCATCGAAACCCCTATCGAGCCCACCCTGATTCATATCGGCGACAACTAGGGCAGTCGACAGAGGGGCTGTTCTGAAATTCCAGGTCGTGTCATCCTTGATGCCGCGGAACCGGTTCCCTGAGAGATCACGGATCACGGTTGGATCGACCCTAACCGAGTAGTCGCGCCCTTCGATCAATCCTGATTCAAAGTCCTCCAGGAGAATCGTTTCCACCTTGGCAGGCAGTTTTTTGCGGAAGGCAGATGTTGAAGGATCGATCTCGCGTTCCACCTGCGCCCCAGCGAGCAGAACCGAGCGATTGGCGGGGAGGGTGTCTCCTTCTGATCCATCGAGGCCATCAACACGCACGCGGCCCTCGATGACATGCAGCTCCACTTTGTCTTGGTTCGCTGGAGCACGGATGCCGAAGGCGGTGCCGAGATCGACGATGCGCTGGTGCGGGGTGACGACGGTGAACCCCCTGCCCTCTTTCGATGGAACATGGAAGTATCCTTGGCCGTAATTCAGCTGCAGGGTGCGCTCATCGATGAGTGTCATATCGGCGGGTGCCTCGATGATCGCGCTGACGCTGTGCGGAAGCTCGAGTTCTACCACGCCGTGTTCGAGGATCACCCGTGATCCTGTGGTCATGGAGTGGCCTACGGGTTGATCACCATTACCCGTGTGGCTTAGTCGGAAGATGGAGTTCGGTGCAGCACGGAACTCAGCGAGGGGAGCCGACGTATCGGGAACTGCTCTCATCCACAAGACCACGGCGGAGATCAACAGCACGGCTGCTGCGGCCATCACTGAGGTTCTGATCAATCGACGGCGTTCGCGGGCAAGAAACAGCTCCACAGGGACAACGGGCACGTTTTGCAGACCCGACTTCGAGGCACCCTCATCCTCAAGAGCACTGTGCAGGGTGGCGAGCTGGTGGAAAAGCACCCGCGCCTCTTTGCTGTTGCGTAGTTCCTCATCAAGACGGGTCGCCTCTTCCTCATCCAGAGTCCCGTCCAGCAGGGCGAGAATCCGGTATTGAAATTCTGCTGAAAAATTCTGATTCATACGGGGTGATTGTTGACGGATCGTTCAACACACTCACGGAGAACGAAGCGGACGCGCATCAGGGCGACCCGTAGGGCCGAGGCCTTACGTCCGGTTTGCTGCGCATAGGCTTCCAGGGAATGTCCAGGTTCGTATCGGACGTCGATCAGCTCGCGCTGGGTCTCGGTAAGTTTAGATTTACAGCCCTCGAGTGCGTTCAGGTAAATATCGTAGTCGTCCATGGTAGGCAATTCATTTGCTAACATGTCGAGTAATTCATCGGAAATCAAGATATGCCCACGGCGTTTTTCACGGGTGCGATGGTGCAGCACCTCCAGGCGCGCGACGGTGAATGCCCATGCCAAAAAATTGGTGCCCGGTCGGTAGCGGGACTGGCTTTTCCAAAGCGTCAGATTGGTCTCCTGAACCACGTCTCCCGCATCTGAACTGCCAGGCATGAGTGATACAACAAATGCACGGATTCTCCCCTGGCTCGCCGTCAAATGACTCACGAACTCCTGCAGAGGCAAGCCATCACCGGCGTTCTCTGCCTCATCTGATGTTGGAGCAACCATATCTATCTACTTAGTTAGCATCAGAATGTGGCTAACGTTACAAAAAATAGTAGAAATAATGAGGACTGGACCGAATGGCACTAAGTTAAGGCGATTTTCGTGTAAACGATGCGGATGGCTGAAGGTCAGACTCATTTTGATACAACGGTTTTGGATGCATGAGGTTGGCCTTCAGCCAACATACGTTTCCTTACGATTAACCCCGGGATGCAGGCGGTGCCCTTTCCCGGGGCTGGTATCAATTTCTCCGTTGGAGAACGCGGTCAATCGTCTTAACTTAGTGCCATTCAGGACTGGACCCGTTTTAGTGGGTGTGGTTTTGCAAGGAAGTGATGGTTAGGGTGAAATAAGAGCGAGATCCAACTTGCCCTACTTCTTCTTCCTCCGTTTTCCCCGCTGAGCTTCGCGCTGCTGGTGGTTTTTTTCCTGTTGTCGAAAAACAGGAATGAGTTGAAAATCCATCCATTCAAAGGCGGCTTCGAGACCTTGTTCTTCAAAGATTCTACCAATCAGAGCTTCCACAGAGGTGGCGTTGCCAACATTGCGGAGGAAGTCGTTTGAAGTGCAGCGAACAAACATCTCACCATCCATCTTCCCCTGCTCCTTGAGGATGAGCCTGCGCATGAAAAGGGCAAGCACGGCGTCACCGACCCATGCTTCTTCACGTTCACGCATAAGATCTACGTCAATTTTTTTAGGTGCGGCCATTTCTCTAATAACGGATAACGGATAATGGATAACTACTGACGCTTCTTCTCCATACCCTCTCGAAGGGCGGATTCGGACTCGGCATCCCAGTAGCCGCTACCTAGCTCCATAAAAACGGATGAATAGGGTAAGGCGGTTCGAGTTTTGATCACCAATACACGGTAGGTCTTGGATGTGTCATTGAGCAGACGCATCAGCATGGCATTATCGAGCTGGACCGTTTCCCTTCCATGGAGGGCTTCCTTGAGTTCTTTCCGGTAGTTTTTAATCCCAGGAGCATAATCGTAGGGTACACTGCCGATCTCTGACGTCACATAGATGCGTGGTTTGACGTGATGTTTTTCTTCGATCACCTGCTCCACAGCATCAACCACATCTGGGATATCACCCTCAATTTTAATCACCCTAAGGCCTCGTCGGCTTTGGATAGGAAAGGCCGCCTCGGCAACCACAATCCAGTTGCGCGCCCCAAGGTAGTTCAACTCATGGCGTAAGGACCCCATCCAAGGTTGAGTTTGCTGGCTATTGCCTGCACAGCCCGCCATTAAAATGACGAGGGGAAGGTAAACATATCGGATAATGGTGGGCATTAATTGTTTAGCGGGGGGATGGCAGATTCTACCATCCCCCTTATTAAACTTCAATCCGAATACTTCAAATAAGCACGCTACATCAATTGAGCACCTGCTTCCGCCAGCGGGCTACGCTCCCCCCGTGAGAGGGTGACATGAGCGGTGAATGGCTGACCTTTGAGTCGATTCCGAGTAAAGACGAGGCCGTTACTTCGACTATCCACATACGGGTTGTCGATCTGAGCTGGGTCACCCACGAGCACAAGCTTCGAACCACGCGACATACGGGTAACCACGGTTTTCGCCTCCTGAGGTGTCAGTTGCTGGGCTTCATCAAGGATGAAGAAACGGTTGGGAATCGAACGACCACGAATGTAGCAGAGAGCTTCAATTTCAATAACGCCACGTTCGATTAACTCATCATAGGGTTTAGGAGCGGGATCATTAACATTCTCTTTTTTTTGCTTTCTTCGAGGGCCTTGATTCGAGCTAGGCTGCATCAACAGGTCAAGCGCATCGTAGATAGGCTGAAGCCATGGTTTCATTTTATCATCAAGCGAACCGGGTAAAAACCCCAACTGATCCCCCATCGAAACAACGGGTCGACTAACCGTAAGTCCGTTGTAGCGGCGGTTAAACATCTCATGTAGCCCCGCGGCCACAGCAACAAGGGTTTTTCCTGTTCCCGCCTGACCGTAGCAGGTGACCAGTGAGATATCGGGATTAAGCAAAGCATCGATAAGACACTTCTGACCGAGGTTTAAAGGTTTGAGATGATGACCATCAGGGATGCGTAACACCTCGGGAATCTGGAGTCGGGTAAAAGTTCCGTTGCCGCCAAGCCGTGCAGGCATCGTCTGTTTCTCCCCCGCCTTAAGAAGCACATACTGATTAAGCACAACGTCCTTACGGCGTTCATGCTCCATTTCCAACTCCCCAGAGCTGGCAAAACGTTGAAGTTCAGCTGGATCAACATCAACACAAAACATGTCATAGTTACTCACCTCCTGTGGGTCTACTTTATCATTTAAGTAGTCTTGGCATTCGATCCCTACAGCACGAGCTTTCAGCTGCATGTTAAGGTCTTTAGTAACAAGCACGACAGGTGCATCGTTGTGTTCCATAAGCAAAACCGTGGCCGCTAGAATGCGGTGATCGACTCTTTCCCGATCGGGAAAAACACGCAGGAACTGACCGAGTTCTTCTGAGTTTTTCTCACAAAAATCAGGATCATAAATAACGAGCCTGATCGTACCTCCACCATCCGTGGGAACCCCACTAGTCACAGCTTCACCGGACGAAAACATCTCAGTCAGCTTGCGGTGGACTTGGCGCGCGTTGGCACCACGTTCACTCTGCTCTCCTTTAAATTTATCGAGTTCTGCCAGCACGTCGACAGGTATACAGAGGTGGTTGTCTTTAAATCGGTTAAGACATCCTGGATCGTGCAGAAGCACATTGGTATCGAGGACAAAATTCTTCGCGACACCGGAGGGGGCTTGAAGGCCAAATTCTTGAATGCGCGATATTCTCACACTAATTTTTTTCTTTTGTTTGTTAGTTGTTGATGATGATGGAGTTTCGTTAAAAAGGCGAGTTTTCTCAGGGCTGTTAGATTGAATCATTGGGTTGGTTGTTAACGACAGGCAAGTGGCGGGTGAATTAAGTATAAGCAGCAGCCCACTTTAACGGCTTCTGCCTATGATCACTAACGAGTGATTTCATTTCAACTGGAAAAGCGTTATGGATTCCGGGGTCTCCAGATCTCCCAACGCAGGTTAGGATTAAATCCCCATTCAATCTAGAACGGTCGTATAATTTAATCATCAAGATACCTGTAGTATCCCCGATACCTCATGGCATAGCAATCATTATTTTCGTTGTTCCTTTGTCACTAAAACTCCAGCAACAAGATCTGACAGTTCACCATAACGAATCTTCCCTAACGCACTACGTGGAATCTCACCTAACAAACAAACAGATTCAATCCGCTCCACAGGATGACATGTGTCATTATAGCGTAAGCGCAATTCTTCCAAATTTAACTCCAACCTCAAATCCACGTCCTTGTCACTACAGAGAACAAGTCGGCTTCCATTTCTGATATCGGGAATGGAAGTCACTACCGACTCATGGCCTGAGATCTCCTCATTTTCAATAGTGTTAGAAAAAGCACTCTCCACTTCAGCCAAATTCACAAGCTCACCAAGAACTTTCACGCAGCGGTCTGCCCGACCTTTTACAAGCAGGCAGTTGGCTGTCAGCTCCACAACATCTCCTGTGGTAAACCAGCCCTCCTGTTTGGGATCTTGGATCTCGCAGAGGCCGTCATGACATGACACGTAGGCTGTTAACAAAGCTTCCCCGTTTATCATCAATCGGCCGTCATCAGATATTTGCGTCTGCCACCCTGATAGCACTTTCAAGTCGCGACTACCCAGTCTAGCGGTCGCCACCTGAGAGCAGGCCTCCGTCATGCCGTAAGTCTCCATCACAGGCCATCCGAGATCGATGGCTTGCTGGTAGACCGCATCATCCAATCGACCTCCACCAATCAAGACTGCGCGCAATGAAGGAGGGGCAGATAAACCGCTTTGGACGAGGTCGACAAGCTGGGTAGGAACGAGCGATGAAAGTGTGCACCCCTCTGTGAGCACCATCGCGTGGTAGACTCTGGCGTCCCATTTTCCACCCATGTAAACCACTTGGCAAGAAGCGGTATAGCTGCGCGCTAGAATCCCCATTCCACCCACATGGAAATCGGGTAGGGCGAGTAACCAGATGTCGCTTTCGCTTGCTGACAAAAATTGATTCACTACACGGGCAGAGGCTAAGATTGACTCCCGAGACAAGGCGACCCACTTACTTCTCCCACTTGAGCCTGAGGTAGAAAAAAGAACATGCCCTGACAAAGCCGATTGCTTATGTGCCCACGATTGGATTATTTCCGCCTCTGCTAGAGACCTATCATCACGCGGATTCACCATAATGCGGCACTGGTCCGATTGCCAGAATTCGTCGCTTGTTAGTTCAGTGTTGTCCATTTTAGAGATTTTAATAATTCATCAAATCCAAGCCCAGTTCCTGTAGCGGGATGAAATTCAGGTCCAGGTTCCCCTAGAGCTTCAGTGAATGGGTCAGGTTCAAACAGCCCATGCGTTACCAGTCCACAGGTGGAAATAATCTCTGGATTGGATTGATTGGCTAAAGCGGCCTGCCAAGCAGCAAAGCACTGCCCAAGCGGATGATCCATGTAACTGGTAAATACAACTCGTTTACTTTCATCCACTGCACGTTCAAGAATTGGCGCGGGTGTATTTAAAGCCGGTTTTATGACAGCCACACCAAAGCCGCCACAGGCATCTGTCACCTCTCGGTCCACCGCCATGGGAATATCGTAAGGCCCCAGGGCATTCACCCAAGGAGAGCTGTTGAGTAAGTAGGCGTCTTCGATAAAATCGATTTTATCCCGTGTTTCCTCACCCAGTGCGTGAAGGAAATCCTTCACTGATTCCAGGCTTTGAGAGCCATTAAAATCGAGCCTCCATTCGAGAGATTGGAAACGAGACGACTGCGCACGGATAAACTCAATTTCCGAGTCAAAGTCTCTACCTACTTTGACTTTGGCCATTTTAAATCCAACCTCCACGGCGGTTTGAAAATCGGCTTCATCCATCATCAATGTGGCATGACTTTGCGGAATGGTTAGCCCCTCAAAAAGACTCCGATTTTCACGCCGTGCCTCGGCGTCAGAATGAGCGCACAGCAGAGCGCGGCGGCTTAATGCCGTATGCTTGCCCTCAGTCAAAAGATTGATCGTATTTTCCAAATCCAAATCCCCCAATTCTGGCCAAGGGTGAATGCATCCATAACCATAGTCGCCATCCCCTACCCTGATCAAAGCACCATGATGTGCACGTCGATCAGATTTTACATTTAATGCAGCTCGGCTATGCAGGCTGTATCGGTGGATGGAGATGGATTCTTTCACATGGACTAAATACAAGTATTCATCATAAATGCCCCAGCATAAAGAATTAGCTGAAGCGCGGAAAAGGCGAGGAACTTGTTATAAATCACGCCTGGTGGGTGTTTACAGATACGGCTGATAATAAACATCCCGAGTAAAAACGCAGGTAGAAAATAGAGCAGATTCAGTCCGGATTCGAACAACACGATTGCACAGGCATAAGCCGTGACGGTCATCACACGGACGAGGTTCACTGAGGCTACCCTACCCCACATGACAGCGAGAGTATTTTTGCCATTACGCCGATCCTCATCAACGTCTCGTAGGTTGTTGATTGAAATAAGAACAGCAGACAAACACCCGATACCTAACCCCGCTATCATCGCCTCCGTGAACCAGATTCCTGTCTGCACAAAAACAGTGCCCGCCACGGCGACGAGTCCGAAAAATAAAATCACAAACAACTCACCCAGCCCTTTATAAGCGAGTGGTAGAGGGCCGCCCGTGTATCCGTATGCCAGATAAAATGAGGGTAGGCCTATCGCAATCATCGGCCATCCACGAGCCACAAACAGCGGGTAACCAAAACCTGCCGCAATCAGCAGGCAAATACATGCCGAGGCATAGACTGTCTTCCTCGACAACCGACCTGAGGCGGTTGCTCGCACTGGGCCTAGTCGCTTATCGGTATCTGCACCTTTGTCGGAATCGATGGCATCATTAAAAAAGTTCGTCGCAATTTGAATCCAGATCGACCCCATCACGGTGTAAAACGCCAGCCACCCATCCCACGAGCCCGTGAGGTAAAATGTCAGCGCACAGCCAACCCACACCGGCACTATCGCGGCGGGTAAGGTCTTGGGTCGAGAGGCTAGAATAAACGACTTCATGAGGTGGCGGTGAGTTCTGTCAGTAAGTGATTAGGTGAATATGTCATTATGTAAAGAAGTTCACGCACCGGAACCGATCCATTTATTTCCTGCTTACATACTCACGTATTTACATAACCACGTTAACCACTAAACTCACAACATGATTTCCAAACGGATAACATTCGAAGGCCGAGTCCAAGGAGTTGGTTTCCGCTATGCGGTGAAACAAATCGCCATGGGTTTCGATGTGGTTGGCACGGTTAAAAACCTCCCCGAAGGCACCGTAGAGCTCGATATCATGGGCGAAGAGGAGGAGCTTGAAGAGTTCCTTCAGGAAATCGTCGAAGAAAGCACCATGGCACATTACATCAAGGAGGTACACACACATGAAATCCCTGAGTTAGAAAACGTCAAAGGTTTCATCATCTCAGCCTAATTTAAAAAATGACTCAGTGGGAATACATGACGCTTCGCTTTGCAGTAGGTTCCGGCGAGAGATGCCAATGCTAGAGTGAAGGTTCATTCTTGATGATTAAGGTTTTAATGCGCTTTCATCGTGGTCGGGGAAGCTTCGCGCCAGAGTCATTCAACCACTTTACGAGGCGCTTACGCATCTTAATCGCTCGCTCGGGCATCTCCTTGGCCAGGTCTTTCGATTCACTGATGTCCTCCTTCAGGTTGTAAAGTTCCACCGAATCGTCATCGTAGAATTTAATCAACTTATAGTCGCCCATGCGGATCGCGCTGCCGAGACGATTGTCCTTGTGAAAGGCGAAGTTTGGGTAGTGAAAATGGATGGCCTCGCGCTTTGGTTTGCCCTTACCACTGAGCAGCGGCACCAGGCTCTCGCCATCAGCCGGTACTCCGGGAGTAGGCTCCAGACCAGCTACCTCGAGCATGGTGCTGTAAAAGTCCGTCAGGATCACCGGCTCAGCCGAAACGGTTCCCGATTTCACCTTACCGGGCCAGCGCACGATGAGAGGGATCCGGATTCCGCCTTCGTAAAGGTGTCCCTTGTCGGCCCGTAGCGGGCGGCAGTCCCCCACCCCGCCGTAAGGACCGTTGTCGGAGGTGAAAACTACGAAGGTTTCCTCCGTGATGCCGATCTCGTCAAGTGAGGCGAGCACGCGCCCGATGGCAACATCCATCGCCTCGATCATAGCGGCATAACGATGGTCGTTGTATCCCTTCAGCGGGCGATCCTTGTACTTAGCCACCAGCTCCGCCGGCGCCTCCATCGGCCAGTGTACAGTGTAGTTAAAAAGGGCGGCAAAGAACGGCTTCCCCTTCTTGTTTTGCTCCCTCATGAAGGCAATCGTCTCGTCCGCCAAACGGTTAGGCAGGTATTCACCCTTCTTGCGGTTCGGCAGGAAATCAATCTTGTAGGGGTCAAAAAAAGTTGGTGGCCCGCCGAAGGAACAACCGCCGAGGTTGATATCGAATCCCTGCGCCAGCGGATTAAACTGCGCGTCGCCGTCCTTGTAGAGGTGCCACTTGCCGATAAAGGCGGTGACGTAACCGGCGTCAGCCTTCAGGCGCTCTGCGATGGTCACATACTCGAGCGGCAGGTGGTCAAGCATCTCGGCCGGCATCAGCTTCGAGTCCTTCGGCGTAAATCGATCCTGGTGCGGCAGGTGGTTCGTGATATGCAAGCGCGCCGGCGACTGGCCGGTCAAGATGGCGGCCCGCGTCGGTGAACACACTGGGGCAGCCGCATAGGCGTCGGTGAAACGCATCCCCTGCTTCGCCAAGGCATCGACGTGTGGGGTGTGCAGGTTCGGATTTCCCTGGCAGACCAGATCCATCCAACCCATGTCATCGATCAGGATGAAAAGAATGTTGGGTTGTTTCTTGGGTCCCCCCCCGGAAGCGACCCCGGAAGCGACTCCGATGGCGAAGAATAGGACAAGGTTGATACGCGCGATGGTCTTCATAATTCGTTTTTTATACGAGTTGCTTCACACCTATTTTATTCCGAATTGATTATGACTAACGGCTCAAGCCACGTTACGCAATATTCGTGAAGACAGACTGAATATCATCATCTTCTTCGAGTTTATCGATGAGGACTTCGATTTCATTAATCTGAGCCTCGGTAAACTCGACAGGGTTGTTAGCGATGCGTTGCAGGGTAGCTTTGGTACCGGTGATGCCCGTGTCTTCAAAGGCTTTGGTGAGTTCGCCAAAGCTGGTGAACTCGCCGTAAACGATGACACGGTCGTCTTGAACATCCATTTCCTCTAATCCAAAGTCGATGAGATTAAGCTCAAGCTCCTCAAGATCGAGACCCTCAGGTTTTTCAAATTCGATCACAGCCTTGCGGGTAAACATGAAGTCGAGTGAACCGTTGTTAACGACTTGGCCTCCGTTTTTATTAAAGGTCATTTTAACGTTGGCGACGGTACGGGTATTGTTATCCGTGGCACATTCCACCCAAAGCAGGGCACCGTGCGGACCTTTACCCTCGTAGCTAACTTCATCAAAGCTTGCCGCATCGGCTGCGGTGGCGCGTTTAATCGCCTTGTCGATGTTGTCCTTGGGCATATTCTGCGCCTTGGCATTGTTCACGGCGACTTTGAGTGCCGTATTGGAATTTGGATCTGATCCACCAGCCTTGGCGGCCATGGTGATGATTTTTCCAAGTTTAGGGTAAAGTCGGGACATCTCTCCCCAACGTTTTTCTTTCCCTGCGCGACGTGCTTCAAATGCTCTTCCCATGGTTCTTAGTAATTGGTGGTTAAATAGATCGTTTCGATGTGCAGAAAGTAGAGGGTTTCTGCTCAGGCTCAAGCTTTCTTCACGGTTGGCAGAAAACTACTCGCACCGAGTCGAGGCGAAGGCGGGACTTGGAAATGGCCGCGTGTAGGGCGTCACGCTGATTGCGTAAAGCTTGAATCTCATCTTCGCTGACATGATCGTTGATTTCGCCGAGTGCGACAAGGCGGTCAATTTCCCGACCCAATTTAGCATCCGATTCAGTCAAAGCTTTCTCGACAACTTCTTGCATGTTTTCCGTAGCAATCTTCCGGCACGCATCGAGCATCATGGGAAGCATCACGCGACGGAATTTTTCCTGTCCCAGAAGTTTATGTAAGTTCCCAGTGCGCAGTTGGTCGCAGGTAAGGTGAAAATCACTCGTGCGATCTTCTCCGGCGTGATCTACCTGAACTCGAATTGGAGTCGTGGGTAGAAACCGATCACTGTGCAAGGACGCTGGCGCGACACACTCTACTACGACGTAAGCTTCGAGCAAGATCCCCTTCATCGGAGCCCCCTCCCAGACACCAAAGGATGAGTTGCCGGCATCAGATGTTAGAAGAAGTTCCAATGCCGTGCGAGCCACCGGGTTATCCCAGCTCATGAACGTGGTGTCCTCACGCGATAGGGCGCGGGTTCGATCAAAGGTCACGTTTAACCCGTCGCCGGGTAAAGCTGGGAAAGCATCGGTGATCAGGTGTCCTGGAAGTAGTAAATAAGATCTCTCAACCAGTTCTTCAATATGAAGGCCGAAGTGATCCCATAGTCGGATTAAAAACGACTCTGACACCTTGTCGGAGTCCATAGCCTCGATCTGCTCGATGCGTTTTTTCGAGATGTCGGGCCGACTGGAATTTAGTTCAAGAAGCCGATCATATCCTCGCTCAAGTCGTTTTGAAACGCGTTCGCAGCAAGCCTTGGAAACATCAATAAAGGCCTGTAGAGCGGGCTCGTGCATTCCACGTGCTGGTGGAGCACCACCCAACTCACGCATGATCTCGGTGGCACCGTGTAAGCTATGTTCAAAAGCGTTCAAGCCATCATGATACCATCGGGCGAGCACCTCGCCGTGTGTCCCTTTAACATAGGGCACGTGGATATTGATGGTTTCCGACTGACCAATACGATCGAGTCGACCTATCCTCTGCTCTAACAATTCA
>JASJLI010000046.1:0-20536 GCA_037620805.1 Akkermansiaceae bacterium | reverse complement strand
GATATACTTGTAGATTGTCTCATGGCTCACTTGAATGCCATGAATCTTAAGCCTACCACTGATTTGCTCAGGGCTGTGCTTTCGTTTTAGACGCTTCTCTACGACTTCTTTGATCTCGCCCTGAATCACTCGCTCACGACTATTTCTCCCTTTCTTCCTTTTAGCCGATTTTTCATGGGCTTGCTTAGGTCGATAGCCCTTCTTTCCCTTATTGCGTTTGAGTTCCTTGTTCACAGCACTCTGCCCAAAGCCTATGGCTTGAGCTATCTCAGATTGGGTTTTTCCTGCTTTATTCATTCGGTAGATTACTCCACGATCTTCCTCGCGGTGGTGGCGGTTTTGCATTGTCTGTGTCTTTGTAGTAAAAAACAACGCTTACATTAATTCCTCTGCCTCCGCTCCTAACTTTTATTCCTTAACATATTGAATCCGCCAATGCCTACTCTTTTCAAAGTTTTCGTTATCTGGAGCTTTGCTAACCTGCTTAGCACTATTTCAATTGAGGCAGACTGGCGTGAAGACGTGGGTTGGAATATGCTCCAGCTTTATGCTGGGGCAAGCCTTCCCAGCGGGAGCGGGGTTTCGGTGGAAATGGCGGAAGCTGGAACTGATTACATGCCCAACACCGCTCACAGTGAGTTTACGGGAATCAGTATTACCAATATAACCAACACCAGCTCGGTAATATCGTCGCATGCAACAACCGTTGGTTTGAACTACTACGGCAACACCACCAGTCTGCTGACGGGACTGAATACTGTGGGGGTTCGTAGCTCAGCTGATTTTATCAACGGCTTTCTTGGTACAAACGGGACAGTAGGTTCAAGCTCAGCAGCTGTAATGAGTCACGCTTACATTGGAGCTGCCAATTCTAGTCAGCAATCGACCCTTAATGAGATCATCAAACGATTCGATTTTTTCACTCAAAATTCCAATATTATCAACGTTGTCGGAATGAACAATGGCAGCAGTAATGTCGTGCCTCCTCTTTTTGGAAGCTCCTATAATTCCATCTCTGTCGGGCGTACGGATGGCGCACACTCACATGGATCAACTCCTGTGAACTACCCCGGACCCGGGCGTCAGAAACCGGAGATTGTGTCGGTAGCCTCCGTCAATGCCACAAGCTACGCTACAGGAGCAGTAGCCTCTGCGGCCACTCTACTTCATGCTAAAGCCAAACTGGCTAATAATGCAAATGCCATTCATCCTGACACCATCAAGTCCTGTTTATTAGCGGGTGCGACCAAGGAAGAGTTCCCCGGTTGGGCACAAACCAACCTCACGCCGCTGGACACGACCTACGGAGCTGGCGAACTTAATGTGTTCCATAGCTACAGAATCATTGAAAAAGGTGAATCGTCCCCGGGCACTACGGGATTTCACGGATGGGGTCGAAATTCTGTCGATGACATCCAGTCGGTAACTTATATATTTACGACACCAGACTATGAGCCCCCTATCACGCTTTCATCGGCACTTACTTGGCAGCGAGGTGTTAGTTCTCGCGGGCCTAATTATACATACGATGATTTGGCTAACCTTCGACTCGACCTACTCAACCAATCAGGGACAGAAATTCAGACTAGCAATAGCGCATTGGATAACATCCAACACATCTGGAACACAGAGCTATTGCCCAACACTCAATACAGCTTGAGGGTCACAAGTTCCCTGGGCACGGCAAATTTTTCTCTTGCATGGCGGGTGAATGGTATTGCTCGTGCTGGGATTATCACTGAGGCTTCGGGAAATGATGTAAATATCAATCTGAGCAGCCTAATCATAGGCACTCCCTATATCGTTCAGCGAAGTACGGATTTAGCGAACTGGTCAGATGTTCATAATTTTACGGCTACAAGTGGCAGTCTGATTTGGTCTGACACTTCGGTTCCAGCAGGAGTTTCAGTCTTTTACCGCCTGTTTTTCTTTGAACCATAGGAGATTTGTTAGGAGGGGGTAACAGTCAAAATGTCATCCTTGTTCAAAGTCACCTGTCTAATGCCGCTTCTGGGCACATTTATAGATAGCCCTATATTGAGTGTTTACTATAGATGATTTGGATCGACCTGATTACTAAACATAATCGGGGGAGCACTTATGGATTGGTATGCTCTACATAATGACCTTCATAAGGCCTCTGAACCAAAAATAAATGGGCCTCTAAAATAAATGCGGCTACAAGCATCATTGACGTATTCAAAACCATTGAAAAACAAGGGTCTCTTGTATCTACAAGGGGGGGCTCGAATCGTGGGTTCGATTCCAGCAGCGCTTTTGAGCCAACCTATCAGCCTAATCAATCTGCTTTCCGGAAAGACCCTTGCGAAACGCCGATGGCGACATGCCCTCGACGCGTTTAAAAACAACCGACATCCGTTCTGGATCGTTAAAGCCACATAACTCTGAGATCATCGAGATCGGGTGATTTGTTTCTGAGAGCAGTTGTTTTGCTCGAGTCACCCTAAGCTGACACAACATTTCCCATGGAGTGCATTGATAATACTCACGAAATTTTCGCTCAAGTCCACGACGAGCGATCCGTAGTTCGCTGCAGACAATGTCCACTGTGATAGGGTCTTGAATTCGTTCTGAAAGGTGGGTCATCACCCGACGTAACACCGGGTCCTCGACCGCGAGATGGTTTGCTGAATGTCGCAAGATAACGCCGCCCGCAGGTACCCGAATAGGCTCCGATGGAGGCGTCTCGCCTGCCATTAACGCGCGCATGGCCTCACCCACAGCCTCACCAATCGTATTCCATGGGATGGAGACACTGGAAAGCATCGGATAGCTCAGCCCGCAAACGAGTTCGTCGTTGTTTGCGCCAATCACGGCGACCTCTTCCGGCACCCGAAGCCCGAGCTGCCGACACGCCCCACAAAGAAATCGACCAAGAGGATCATGCACGGCAAACACCCCAACAGGTTTTGAAAGCGACTCTAACCAATCCCGAAGTTCTCCCCTCGGCTGTACAAAATCTTCACTGTAACGGGCTTCGTTAAATGAATCCTCCTGATGCGTTGAAACCTGCGCCTGATCACCTAGTTCATGTCGAAAGCCCTCGATGCGTTGATCCGAGTATGGGGTCGAATTTCCCAAACAGGCAAAGCTTTTGTAACCCGCTTGCGAGAATGCACGAGCTGCCTCGGCACCGACTTGCCAGTCGTCTACATCAATACTCGTTACCCCGGGATATTGAAAATCGGTATCGGCAATCACCGTTGGCAGTCCCAGCTCTAAAAGCGCCTCGGTCACCTCGGGCAGCCATTCCGTAATGAGACCGCTGGGGTTCAACTCAGTCAACAGCTCGCGGAGTTTATCGATCGGGCGGTGGATACTGAGAATGCGGAAATCGTGCTGTCGTCGCACAAAAGGGATCAACGACGGGGTCAAACGGCGCAGAAACACCTCTGTCATCACAATGGCTACCTGTTTTCCCATGGATTCGAATATGCCAAAGCGCACGACGCAAATCAACAGAATATATACGCAATATGCGGTATTCTCTTCAATGGTTTTCGATATACCGTCTAATCACTCAAGATTGAGACAACAAAACAACCCGACTGTAAACCGACTATAACCAAGAGAACCATGAAATACTTCGACTGTGATAAAATCCAATTTGAGGGTCCATCCTCAAAGAATCTACTCTCCTTCAAGCACTACAACCCGAGCGAAATGATCGACGGCAAGTCGATGAAGGACCACCTGCGCTTTGCTGCCCCATACTGGCACGTCATGCGTAATGAACTCTCTGATCCTTTTGGTGGCGGCACCGCCCAAATGCCCTGGGACGACGGCACGAACTCTACGGAGAACGCCCTCGCACGCGTCGACGTATTCTTCGAATTTCTCGATAAAATTGGTATCGACTACTACTGCTTCCACGACCGCGACATCGCACCTGAGCTCAATGACCTCGCCGCATCCAATGCTGCGCTCGATGCCGTCGTTGCCAAACTGAAGACCAAGCAGCAAGAAACCGGTGTGCAGCTTCTCTGGGGAACCGCGTGTCTGTTCTCACACCCACGCTATTCACAAGGTGGTGCAACATCGCCAAACGCACAGGTCTACGCCTATGCCGCCGCCCAAGTTAAGAAAGCTCTTGAATGCACTCATGAACTCGACGGCCTCGGCTACACCTTCTGGGGTGGACGTGAAGGATATAGCACACTGCTCAATACCAACATGAAACGCGAGCTCGACCACCTCGGTGCCTTCCTGCACATGGCTGTGGATCATGCTAAAAAGATCGGCTTCGACGGCCCATTCTACATCGAGCCCAAGCCACGTGAACCATCCACTCACCAGTATGATTCTGATGCAGCGGCTTGCCTCAATTTCCTCCGCGAGTATGATTTGATGGATCACTTCAAGCTCAACATCGAGACGAACCACGCGACACTCGCTGGTCACACCATGGAGCATGAGCTCACTGTGTGCACCAATGCGAATATGCTCGGAAGTATCGATGCTAACCGTGGTGACGAACTCATCGGCTGGGACACCGACCAGTTTCCTACCGACATCTACCTCACCACGCAGGTCATGCTCGTTGTTCTCGAAATGGGTGGACTCACTACGGGTGGACTTAACTTTGATGCCAAGCGTCGTCGCGAGTCACACGAACCGATCGATCTAATGCACGCCCACATCGGCGGGATGGATGCCTTCGCTCGTGGTCTAAAAATAGCCGCCGCGATCCGCAAGGACGGCCGCATGGGAGACTTTGTTCAAGCGCGCTACAGCACCTTTGATAAAGACATCGGAGCGAAGATCGAAGCTGGTGAAGTATCCTTCGAAGACCTTGAGAAGTATGCGCTTTCCAACCCTGAGCCAATCGTTGGCAGTGGCCGTCAGGAAATGATGGAGAACCTGCTCAATGAGTTTATCTAAGCTATAATCATTAAAAATAGATGTGTGCGGTAGAACGATCTACCGCGCACATTTTTTTTCTAACAACATAATACAAAACAATCATGTCCTACGCACTTGGCCTCGACTCCTCCACCCAGAGCTGCTCCGCCCTCATTATCGACGTTGAAAACGGCACGGTAATCGCCGGAGCATCCGTCAATTTTGGCGAGCAGCTTCCACAGTATAACGCACCATCCGGATTTATCCCTAGTGGAAAAAATGGCGAGGTGCACTCGGATCCACGGATGTGGCTCGATGCTCTCGAAATGCTACTAGAGGACTTAGGAAAAAAGTGCGACTTATCGAAAGTCAGTGCCATTACCGGCGCAGGACAACAACACGGGTCAGTATACCTCAACGCGCAGTGGTTCGATAAAATAGGCACCCTCGCGTCCGACCAAACTCTTTCCGAGCAACTGGCACCCACATTATCTCGCGCAACATCTCCGATCTGGATGGATAGTTCCACCTCTGCGGAGTGTCGTGAAATTGCTCAAACCGTTGGTGGAGATAGTATTGTCTGCGCAAAGTCTGGCTCCATTGCAATTGAACGTTTTACCGGCCCGCAAATCCGGCGCTTCTACAAAAACGATCCAACCGGATACGACGCGACTGCCCGTATCCATCTGGTCAGCTCGTTTCTCTGTAGCGTCCTCATTGGTGCAGACTCAGCGATCGATACTGGCGACGGTGCGGGCATGAATCTCGTCAACATCGACACCTGGGATTGGGACAGCGATCTACTCGATGCCACCGCCCCAGATCTTTTCAAAAAATTACCTGAAGTTAAAGCAGGCAATATAACTGCCGGCAATCTCAGTGAATACTTTTCTCAGAAATACGGCTTTGCCACGGGCGTTCCGGTGACTATTTTTACAGGCGACAATCCAAGCAGCCTCGTTGGTATGGGCGCTAGCCAACCCGGTAAACTCGTCGTCTCACTCGGTACGTCCGATACTTTTTTCGCCGCTATGCCTAGCGTTGTAGCCGACCCTGCTGGTTGCGGCCACGTCTTTGGCAATCCAGGAAGCCAAGGAGGAGGTTCCATGTCTCTACAATGTTTCGCCAATGGTTCACTTGCACGCGAAGCGGTCAAAGACAAATTTGGTTACGATTGGGATCAATTCTCACAAGCCTTTGCCAACACCCCTTGCGGCAATGATGGCAAGCTGATGGTTCCATTTTTCAGTCCAGAAACCAGCCCACGAGTTGATCTAGCAGCACCCATTCTTAAAGGCAGCGACGCATTTGAAAACTGGCAAGAACCCGATGCCGCTATCCGCGCCTGCGTCGAAGGTCAGTTCCTCAACATGAAGCTACGCACGAATTGGATGCAGCTCCAACCCGAGGTGATTTACCTAACCGGAGGGGCGGCTAAAAACAACGCCATCGCTCAAGTCATTGCCGATATTTTTCAAGCCAAGGTGCAACGCCTCGTTGTCAGTGGCTCGGTCGGATTAGGAGCCGCCATGCGCGCCGCTTCCAATAGCCTAGGCAAGAACCTCACCGAACTAGAAAACACCTTCTGCCAACCAGAGCCAGGCAGCACCATCGAACCTCAAGTAAACTCCGCAGTTTATGAAACCGCGGCGAAAGAGTTTGAGGGGCTCTGTATCCTTCCAGGTACTTCTAACGTGTAAAGTAGGGTAAGTTTGCAACTTGCCGGCAACCCAAGAAAGATTCCAAGGGCAACGAAGAGGTGTGGCTTTTTCTTACGCATGGTGGTGGAGTGATCTTTGGGTAGAGATCGATGATCAGTGGAGGATGATACAAGAGGTTATAAGAAAAAGTCCGACAACAATCGTTAAAGCGGCTTTCCAGAATGGGTGTGCCTTTTTGAGTTCCATAAACTGAAACGCAACAAGGAAGAGTTTAACAACACCGAGACCAAGCACGGTTAGGACGAGGTAGCTACTATCCTGTATCGCGTTAGCGGCAATTACAGCCGCGGCGGTGAGCAGGAGTAGGACGCCAAGTGTGATGATGTTTTTCATAGCCTTAGACGAGTAGGTAGATGACGGGAAAGAGGAACAGCCAGATGAGGTCGCACATGTGCCAGAAGACGCCTCCCGCTTCGTAGTCTTCGGTTTTGATGGGCTGCTCTGCCTTGTTTAGTCGAAAAGCCAGACGGGCGAGAATCACAAGTCCGACAATGACATGCATCACGTGAAAGCTGCTGAGTAGCCAGTAGAAGGTGAAGAAGGTGTCATATCCTAAGACGAGGCCGTGTTGAATTTTTCATGATATTCAACGGATTTCAGAGCAAGAAAAAGGAGCCCCCCAAACATGGCAAGTATCAGCAAACGATGGGCCTTCTTGTTGTCGCCACGTTTGAACCTATCCACACTACTTGCCATGAAATAACCACTGGTGAGCAGGAAGACGGTGTTGATGACGCCGTCGATAGGATTAAGTAGAAGGCGAGATGCGTGAAATGCTTCAGGGGCATTCTTGGCTGAAACCATGAAGGCGATCAATGCCACGCTAAAGGTGAACAGCTCCATCAGCACCAGGGACTAAATCAGCAAACCACCTGGTGGATACCAGACGCTTTTTGGGTTGATGGACTCAGCTACTTCTTCAGACATACTTTAACTCGCTATTAGCTTGGAGAACAACTTGCTCATATACTGACTGAGCTGTTGGGGAGAGTTGACGACGTCAAAAGCGCGCACGGTGTGGTCTTCGATGCCGTCGTATTCCAAATGGATGAGATGACTTTAGCCTTCCCAACGATCAAGTGTCTGGGCGGGTGTTTGGTCGCCAAAGATGCGATTAACTTGTTCGATATAGGCGTAGGTGAAGGTAAGGTTTTCGATAGATTTGTTTTCGACGACAACGGCGTCAAATGTCTGGTCATTTTGACGCCACCCGACAGTACCAATGAAGCGCTGGTCGGCTAAGTTAAGGTGCTGACGACCCACAGTGATGGTGGTATCGATCGCTTCTGCATCATAGAACATCTGCAAGCGGTTGAGCTCCATGTTGTCAGGATCGGCAATGACCGATGGTGTGTTGCGGTTTGGCGCAGCTGGGAAAGGGCGGTAATTCCCTTTGCTTGTAAGTATTAAGGTGGTCTCTCCCTCCGCAAGGAATTTGAAGCCGCTGATGGAGTCGGTTTTTATTCGTGGTTGTGGGTGTTGAGAGAGAGCAGTTAGAGGGCGTCGTAAAGGTGACACATCGACGTGTAATCAGTGTTTTATCTCCGAGAAAGTAGGAATAAGTAAGGGCAGAGAGCGTAGGAAACGATCCTAATGGCTAGATAAACCGAAAAATTCATAGTGATTCTGCCGTTGTTACGATTGTTGTATATCACAATTTATCAGGCGCTTAAATAATTAAACACTTTTTTTTCGTTTATTAACACTTGCTAGTATGCGAAAGCGGTGCATCTTTGCATTTAGTTCGTGCTAAGATCAGTTATCTTGGCATAACTTCTGAGGAGGAACACAAAGACTATCGTGCAAATAGGTAAAACAGCTCAGAATGCAGTCGCGGCGGTAAGTTATCTTGCCGAGTGTTATAGAGACAAGCTCGGCAGTGTCAGTTCACAGGCTGTGGCTGACGCAAGAGGCTTGTCAAAGCCTCTTGCGGCAAAAATCTTAACAACACTTTCGCAATCCGGTCTCGTTAAAGGCTCGACTGGTCCTGGAGGCGGCTATGAACTGGAAGTGGAGCCGTCAGAGATTAGATTGTTAGATGTGGTGAAGCACTTCGAGCTACAGAATAAGGCTGTGATGTGTCCCTTTGGCGAGGGTTGGTGCGGGAATTATGACCCTTGTCCCTTACACGATAACATTATGAAGCTGGGTGAGGATCTTGAGCAATTTCTTGTGACCAATAATTTTGGCAAATTTGCCCTTCCTGGATGTTCCTCAAAGCGGTCAGCCGAGGGAGGAAAATAGTTGGTAATGAAATAGTGATAGGGTTATAAACTAGGAAGAGCAACGCACAACTCTACCCAACTAACCCCAAATACTATGATAAAATAATTCAGAGAATTTCTTATAAAAGGAAATGCATTTGATATGGCAGTAGGCATCCTCCTCGGTGGCGCCTTTGGCCTTGTTGTAAAATCGCTCGTTGCAAACGTCATGATGCCCATTATCGGCGGCTTATTCAAGCTACCTGACTTCAGCCAATTGCATTATGCGATGGACGGTCTGAAATATGACACGCTCGAGCTTGCTCAGAAGGCGGGTGATATTCATTGTGGCCGATACTATCTCCGTGTGCCGAGTGTTGAAGACCTCCATGCTGGGAAAAACATCAAGATCCTCGAGTTCAATGGTGTCACCGAGGAACCCGCCCATGTTTACCAACCAGGTTACCCGCTTTTCAAAGGTATTGCAGACTTATGCCGACAGTGGAAGTTCGCCTACGAGGCCGGAGCACAAAATTGAAAGAACGGCCACAAAGTGACCAGCTTTGGTGAATTTTTCAAAGTTGTCCGTGAGCATCGAGCCAAGGAATGGTTCGAGGTAGATGATCTCTAGGCCGGGGGTGGCCCAGGGGGAATGTGCTGGGATGGCATTTGTCGTCTGTTTCTTCTGAAGTTAAGAATGATCAGGGTGATAAAGGCGATGAATATGAGAGAAATGGAGATTAAAATTCCTTCGATGACGGTGGTTAAATAGGGGAGGAGAAAAGTATCCGACCATGATTCAGGCCCATTTCCTAGAGAACCTTGAGTGGAGATTGCATTGAGAATAAGGAAGCTGATCAAGATAGCTGCGTAGCCGAACCAGAAGTCGGGAGCAAAAAATAAGCTCCCTGGTGGGGCGCTATCATTAAATCCAGAGCTCATAAGAGGCAATAACAGCGGCAGTGAAGCGAGTGAAACAATCATGCGGATGCGCGTGCCAAGTTTAATGGATCTGCCAATGAGACCGGCATGCACTTTTCCATAGAGGGGCGTCGCGGTAATGAATGCGTAGGCAAAGACGAAGGTGGCAATACCGCAAAGCATGGCAAGGATGGCTAAAGGACCATTAAAGGTTGTGACGGCTATACAGAAGCTTGGCAGTGCGGTTAGTCCACAGTGGATACCCCAGAATCTCAGTTGTTGAGCAAGCGTATTGGTTCGTACGGCTGGTGTAGTGTCGATGGCGGGTGACGATTCCATGGTGAAGCTATGGGGTGTTAGGGTTACCAATCTGGCGTAGCAGGTTCATCGCTGGCTGATAGTTGCGGTCGATGCCAAGGCAATTTCTACATGCTTCAAAGGCTTCCATTTTCTGCCCCTTACGCAGGTGAATCGTAGCGCGTGCATATGGGTAACTAATTTCCCGTGGGTTGAGCTGTTCTGCACGGAGCAGGCATTCGATCGCTTCGTTGAGTTTGTTTTGCCCTGCAAGAAGGAGCCCGAGGTTATACCAAGCGCGGTCGTGGCCGGGGTTGATTTTAACAACCTTGCGAAGCAACTCCTCAGTCTTGTCCTTACGGCCGAGCTCAGCATAAGTGAGGGCCATGAGATAAGGGTAGCGTGCGTTTTCGGGATCGATTTTCTGGGCGATCTCAAGCTGTGCGAGAGCTTCTTTGGGTCGCTTGAGTTGCCCTAACAAGATGGCGTAATATTCGTGGGTTCCGGGGGATGTTTTATCCAAAGCCAGAGCCTTTTTCATCCACTTCTCCGCTTCGGGAAGGTTGTCGGCTTCAGACTCAAGCTGGGCCATACGCATGGCACCCGATGGTTGATCGGCGGTGAAGATGATGCTCTTTTTAAGCTCTGCAAGTATTTCTGATTTCTCGGAAAGGTGGGTGCGCCATGCCCAAGAGGCCGCCATACGAACCTCCTTCACGGGGTCTTGCAGCATAGGCTCTAACCACGGGCCATTATCGGGACTAAATTCGAGAATCTGACAAGCAGCGGCACGGACGAGCGAATCCTTGCTGTGGACACCCTGTCGACCAAGATATTGAACCTGTGGGTCGGTGGCAAAGGGTTGCATGATCTGTAGCAGCGTCGCTTGCCAGTAAGGATTGGTTTCCTTTTTGTAAGTTGCGAGCATGGCCGGAAGGCTATTTGGGCGCCGTTCGTAAACTGAGGAAATGGCACGGGTGCGTGAGCGTTGGCGGTTACGTTCGGGAGTATTTAGTTTATCGCCATACCAGGTTTTGGTCCACTTGATTGCCCAGTCAGTATCCTTGTCCGTGTGGCATTTGTTACAAGCATTTGGGATTGCGTGCTCCTTGGTCATCTGTGGATCGGGAACGTGAAAACCATGATCACGCCGATGGTCACGGCCCATGTAGGTGGTCTCCGTCATGTGACAATCAACACAGGAGTGGCCAGAGCCTACATCGTTATGTTTACCAACGCCAAAGTGGTTTGTGTGGGTTTTGGGATCGATAACCCGGGCCCCAGCAATTCTGCCATTGGTGCCAGCTGAGTGACAGGACATACAGAGGGCGTTGTCTTTAAGGGGGAGCTTCAGTTTTGTCGTGTGGGCGTCGTGACAATCAACACACCTAACACCCTTGTGCCCCATGTTACTGATACGCAGGGAGGTCCAAACGTAATCCTCATCGCGGATCTGGCCATCGGCGTAGTAGAGATGTGGAAGCGTTGGAAGCTGAAGCTGATAGTGGTCGCCATACTTGTCGCCAATTTTGAAATGGTCGTCGAACTCGGCTCTCCGACTGTGACAGGTGGCACAGTTGTCATAAACTCGATCAGGGTGATCCTTCTTGAGTGTTTTCTGTTTGGTAATATCGATCAGGCAGCCTGTTTTGGCATCTGCCTTTTTGGCGATGTGGCCGTGGCACTGGGTACAGCCAACACCCATTTCCGACCAATGGGTTTTATAGGTATCAGTTTTTAGATCATAGTTCTTACGGTAATCGGTCATGTGGCACCAGGCACACTGGGTGTTCCAGGTCATGCCTCGTCCGGTCCAGTGGCCCCAATCTTGCTCAGTGCGCATGTCGCCGTTAAAAACATCAAACCACTCTTTTTTGGCGGGGTCCCATGCGGCGCTGGGCGTTTGCCATCTTCCGCCGCTTGCTGCCACGAGATACTGGATCAGAGGTTTGATACCAATGGCCATCCCAGCTGAATGGTCTTTACCGTTGGAGGTAACCGTGTGGCCGCCCTTGTCGCTGTCTTTGGTGAAATTCCATTTTTCAGCACCAGATGCGTATTTCTGGCCAGAGAAGGGTTCGCTATCGAGTGACTTGTCCATCAGTCGATTAGCTTGCCCGTGGTCGGATCCTTGCCAGTGATGGTGGATTTCCTTATGGCACTCTTGGCAGCGTTTTGAGATGGCGTTTTGTCCTGGAAGCTTAGCGAGATCAGCGTGGAGTTCAGGATGAGCCTCACCTGTAGTGCCGGTCACCAGCTCAAATTCAGCCGGGGCGACGTCCTCCGAGGTGGATTTTTTATCCTCACAACAGCAGAGTGAGAGTGCGAGTAGCACGGACAGCAAGGAGGTGCTATATTTGACGTATGAAAACTTCATGGAGTGATTAGTGAAATTGGATCTCTTGAAAAAGAATGGTGGTACCATTAAACATCGCGTGGATGGATATGGGTGCCCAGAGTGAGCCGGTAAGCTCGTAAGCAAGGGTGAGTATCAGGGCAAGAAATACCAGAGGCAGTAGTGCCATAATGTTGAAGTGCACAACACCAAAGAGCAGGGATGATAGGGCTGCGGCGAAAAACCGGTCAGAGAAACGTTTTGTGACGGTGTAGATGTAACCACGGAATACGATTTCCTCCGCGATGGGTGCAATCAGGACGACACTGATGGCAATCATCACCCGTACAGTAACTGCGTTTGCCTCTTGATAGGTTTTTACTGTTTGCTGAAGTTTGGCCTGATCACCAAAGTGGTCAGAGAGCCACGCATTATACCCCGTAGCCTCAAGACCATACAAAAAGAGGTAAGTAACGATAACGCCGGCAGGTGCAATCACGATGAGATAACGCGCACTTTTAGAGAGGACGCCAAAGAAGCGGATGGGATCGATTTTCCTAAAAATGAGCAGCACTAGCACAACCATCGCGGGCACAAGCTGAACGATCATACCAACAAACAAGATGGCGGGTGTGATCTTGACGATTACTGGGTCACCATTTTCATCAAGTCTGGGCGGATCGAGATACTCCTTGAGGAAAAAGGCATAGATACCAAAAAAAATGGAAATCCCGAGGATATCGATGATGTTGAGGAACTCCGTATTCACCTTACCGTGACGGTGCCACCCTAGTTCTGGGGCGTTTCTGCGAATCACGCCAAATAGAGTAAAGGCGCATACAACAAGGGCCACACACAATAAAAAGGTGTAGGTAAAGACGGAATCTGAGGTGATAGGCATCGGGTGAGGCGGCAGTGTAGGGAAAGTGAGCGAAGTTTGAAGTTTGAAGTTTGGCAGTTTCAGTGTGAGATCAAGCCATGCCCGTAACCGCTGGTCGCGCCACAAGTAAAAAGCTGATTGATGCCGCTCGTGAACTGATACGCGAGCTGAAACCCTTGCGTTTCAACGATCCTGTCAGCCATGTCTACCTCCCAACCGAGTATGCGTGGGACAGACATCGTGAGTACTTGGAAAAATTCGGCGGAGCCAAAGCGGGAGGTTGCAAAAAGACGCTCATGCTAGGCATGAACCCTGGACCGTGGGGGATGGCTCAAACCGGCGTGCCCTTTGGTGAAATACCCGCAGTTCGCGACTGGATGGGGATTTCAGGCCCAGTGAACAAACCTGAAAACGAACACCCAAAGCGCCCTGTGGAGGGATTCGACTGCACACGCTCCGAAGTCAGTGGGCGACGACTCTGGGGGCTCTTTTCCGAGAAGTTTCCTGAGCCGAATGATTTTTTCAAAGATCACTTTATCACCAACTACTGCCCGCTGGTCTGGATGGGCGAGACCGGGAAAAACATTACACCCGACAAGTTACCAAAATCCGAGATGGAGCCCGTTGAAAAGGCCTGTCGCAAGCACCTAGCCGCCGTAATCTCTGCCATCGAACCCGAGTGGCTTATCGGAGTGGGTGCCTATGCCGAGAAAAAGCTCATTGAGACGGTGAAGGAGTATTTCCCTGATAAGACATTTAATACCGGCAAAATTTTACATCCATCGCCTGCATCCCCGATGGCTAACCGAGGCTGGGAGCCACAGGCGGAAAAGCAACTGATAGAGATGGGTTTGTGGAAATGAAAAGTTCTCAACAAATCATCACCGCGCTAGTCCTGAGTGCCGTAGTGGCACTGGGGCCGAGCTGCTCGACACTTTCATTGACGCCTGACCGGCCTGTAAGCCAGTCACTCAAGCCCGCCACATCGGGTAAACTGGCACAAGTATCCGCAGGTGCCCGTGTGAAGCATGGCTCGGGGAAATCGGCATTTCATTTGATCAAAAGAAATGATGAAGCGATGAGGTGGAGGCTTGCCCTCATTGATCACGCGACGACGTCCATCGATACCCAGTATTTTATTTGGGAGCGAGACGAGTCTGGGTTGTTGCTTCTTTCTCATCTCCTAGAGGCAGCTGACCGAGGAGTGAGAGTGCGTCTGTTAGTGGATGATTTTATGCTGAAAAGTAAGAGCAAAAACCTTGCCGCGCTTTGTCACCACCCTAATTTTAAAATCCGCATTTTTAACCCCCAGTATGTGCAAAGCGGAAAAATAGTCAGCACTCTGGAGTTCGTGTTTCGATTTGGAAAACTAAACCGGCGGATGCATAACAAGCTAATTGTAGCCGATAACCGCCTCGCCATCATGGGTGGGCGCAACATAGGCAACGAGTACTTCGGATTGAGCAAAAAATATAATTACCTAGATCTCGGCGTGTTAGTAACAGGTAACGTGCTCACTGATATTTCGGCAGGATTTGATGAGTTCTGGAACAGCAAAGAAGCCTACCCAGGAGTGGCGATGTCAGCCTCGGTCAGCCAACGGGATACCGCCAAGGCCATGGCTAGTGTGCGTAAAAAATTGTCACGACACTCGGATGTATTGGCTAAAGTAAACTTGCCGATGGAACAGGCCGACTGGTCGCCACACTGGAAAAAAGTATCCTCCAAGTGGCATGTAGGCACCGCTACAATGGTTCAAGATGCCCCTCATGTCAGCGTTTGGAAAAAAAGAAAGCGCTTCCTCGATGATGCACATAGACTTACAGATCCGGATCACCCCAAGGAATTTCTTGCAATCTCCCCCTATCTTATTCCAGGAAAAAAGGTGTATGGGTGGATTGAGAGAAATGCATCACGGGGTGCGACAGTAAAAATTGCGACCGCCTCCTTGGCCGCAGCCGATCAGCCATGGGTCTACGCTCACTATGCAAATCACAGGCGTAGAATGATGAATAAAGGCGCGATGCTGTATGAGTTCCGAGGTGATGCAAAACCAAGTATAAAAACCTATACAGATTTTTCTCCGATTCAGTCCAAAAAGGTCTCTCTGCACGTGAAGGGAGGGATAGGTGATAGCACAAAGTGTTACATAGGATCTCTGAACTTGGACCCCAGATCCATCGATCTCAATACGGAGAACGGTCTGATAATCCACTCGCCCTCGCTTTCCAGGGAGCTTAGAAAACACTTTTTTCATATCATGTCAGAGGAGAATTCCTGGAGTGTGCAAACGAGCAGGCCAACAGGTAAAGGGAAGATGCAGTGGAGTTCGCGTGGCGTGTCTACGGAAACGCAACCTGCACCCAGTGTCTTGAGCCGCCTAGGACAACGGGTGTTTGGATCGCTTCCGATCAAGAGCCAGCTGTAACAACAAGGCAAGAGAAGCTGCTGGTAGAGCTGAGATAGAGGCAGTAGGTTGGGTGATAAACAAAACGTAGCGATGATAAATATCGGTAGAATCATATATACCACAAGTTCGGTTAGCCTGATGCTTACTCTACGCAGTAAATAACAGAAATGGTATCCGATAAAATAAACCCCGACAGCAAGGTCCAATCAACTCAAGGGTGGCGGCAAATCATCGAGCACTTGAAGACGTGGCCGTGGAAAGCCATGGGTATACGGGTGGGGAAAATCCTATGTATAATCACGGTAGTGATATTCACACTCTACCTGTGGGGTATGATATTTTACAACGGGCCTTTCCAGCAGGCGGGTTTATGGAATACCTTGTTAGCATGTGTGTGGGCGGGTTTGGTTGTTTATCTATGTCGATGGAAAATAGGGTGGAAAAAGCGCGTGCCCGCTGTTGCACTCGCAGCAATGATCGTAGTGCTTCCTTACAGTTTCATCCAGCCTTCGAATGATCGTGAATGGACTCAGGACGTTAAGGAGTATGGCCATTCCGTGGTCGAGGGTGACCGAGTGACCATTCACAACGTCAGAAATTTTGACTACACGGAAGATGGCGAGGTGATGGAGCGGTGGGAAATCCGTACCGTACATCTTTCCAACCTGAGGGGGCTGGATTTATACCATGATACATTTATGGGTGATGTCATGGGCCACCCGATTCTCTCGTTTGACTTCGGCCCGGATGGACGGGTGTGTTTGTCCGTTGAAACCCGCAAAGAGCAGGGCGAGAGTTTCTCACCTGTTGGTGGGCTCTACAAGATTCTAGAGCTGTATTACTTGTTTTCGACCGAGGAGGATTGCATCCGAGTGCGAACCAATATTAAAAAAGAACCGGTCTACCTCTATCAGATCGACTCGCCCATCTCCGAGATTCGGGAGATGTTTATGACTTCGGTGAATGTTCAGAACGAGCTGAATAGACACCCGCGCTTTTACAATGTGATTAGTGCAAATTGTACGACCAGCCTGCGCTCCCAACGCCCCACAGATAAGCGGGGCGATTGGGATAACCGCATCCTGTTTAACGGGTTGTTAGATGAATATCTTTACGAGCAGAACCGACTGAAAACCTACGGCCTTAGTTTCGACGAATTGCGCCAACGCAGCCTCATTAATGAGGCGGCAGAGAAGGCGCATTGCGTAGCTGATTTTTCTAAAAAGATCAGAGAAGGACGTCCTAATTAGCCGGTGGTGACAAATACCGCTTGTAGGCGTTCATCGTCTGAGGGCTAAAGCGTGGTTTGCCAAATCCATGGCGACCGCTGAGGGCATCGCCAATGATGTTCGTTGCTGACACACGTGTGCCGCCCGAACGCATAGAAAAAATAACCTCTGCCTTACTCAACTGATTGACGCTCGTGTGTGGTGGTACGTAGCGGTCCGGAACCCAGTATCTCTCACGGATGATATCGATATGGGCGCGACATCGCCTTTTACAATGACTTGTGCAGTGTAGCACCTCATGTTCGTGGTAATCCCAGTAACCAGGGACAACGTATCCAGAAAAATGACTTTGTTCGGTCCACCGCTTGACTCCTTTGTTGTCTAGCCAAAAGGTGTTGTGGCCACGTGCCAAAGAGATTTCTGCAGCGCGCACTTTGGCGAAATACGAGGCGAACTCAGGCCCGGGGTTGTTGAAGGTTTCAAAGGTCACCTTGACTCGGCTTTTATCCAACGATCGTTCAGTATAGCCACCCCACGTTGAGGAACTGCCCTGCCATGGCTTATCCGGCCTCTGGGTCAGCGGCTTGTAATATTGCTTTGCAGGCGAACAACTAGGTAGAAAGAAAGAACAGCTAAGTAGAAGGGCCGAGAAGATAACGTGTTGCATACTCATTGGACGGGTCTGGTTACATTTTATTCAGCACAAATCCAAATCGCGTAGCGGATTAAAAACCAAGGAGATTGATCAATGACGATTGACGCCTCGTGTGGGAAGCCTAATACCCCTTTTCCTTGATAAAATCTGCAACCCACTCGATGCCGTATTCACCGTTGATGAAGTCGGGATGGTCGATGATTTCTTGCTGGAAGGGGATGGTCGTCTTGATGCCTTCGATTTTGAACTCGGAAAGTGCACGCTTCATACGCGCGATAGCGATGGTGCGTGTAGCAGCGGTTACGATCAGTTTGGCAATCATCGAGTCGTAGTGCGGAGGCACGCTGTAGCCGGAGTAGACGTGGGTGTCGACCCGTACGCCTTTTCCTCCTGGAGTATACCAGAGTTCGATTTTACCCGGGCTTGGACAGAAATTGTTGTAGGGATCCTCGGCATTGACGCGGCACTCGATCGAGTGGCCACGCGGTGTGGCGTCGAGAACATGGTCGGACAGTGGATCACCTGCGGCGACTCGAATCTGCTCCTTGATAAGCTCGCAGCCCATGACTTCCTCCGTCACGGGATGCTCCACCTGAATACGGGTGTTCATTTCCATGAAATAGAAGTTCTCTGCTTTTTCATCGACGAGATACTCGATGGTGCCGGCGTTTTCGTAGCCGATTGAGGAAATGAGGCTTACCGATGCCTCAGCCATGTCCTTGCGGAGTTGGTCAGAAATGAGAGGTGACGGGCACTCCTCGATGATTTTCTGGTTGCGGCGCTGCATCGAGCAGTCGCGCTCACCGAGCTGAACAAAATTACCGTGGGTGTCAGCAATAACCTGAATCTCGATGTGGTGTGGCTTGAGTACGAGCTTTTCGAGATAGCAGTCGCCGTTACCAAAACAGGCAATCGCCTCTTGGCTGGCCTGGTTATACATCTCGATAAAATTTTCCTCAACGTCGCATGGACGCATACCACGACCACCACCACCGGCGGTGGCTTTGATCATGACGGGGAAACCAATTTCTCTGGCGAGTTTGAGGCCGTGTTCGGCATCCTCAAGCATACCTTCGGATCCGGGAGTAACAGGAACGCCATTACCCACAGCGGTGGCACGGGCGGTATTTTTATCTCCCATTTTACGGATTACATCAGCGGATGGCCCGATAAATTTAATATTACAGCTATCGCAAATCTCCACAAAGCGCGCGTTTTCCGAAAGAAAACCGTACCCTGGATGGATGGCGTCGGCTCCGGTAATCTCTGCGGCGGCAATGATGCGATCAGGCTTTAGATAGCTGTCTTTACTGGGGCTTGCCCCGATACAAACGGCTTCGTCAGCAAGCTGGACGTGCATAGAATCGACATCGGCTTCGGAATAGACGGCGACGGATTCTACGCCGAGTTCACGGCAGGCACGGATGATACGGAGGGCAATTTCCCCTCGGTTGGCGACAAGAACTTTGTTGAACATTGAGAAATAGAGTTTGCGAGTGTGGATGAAACTTAATCACCTACTCACATATAATGACTTAATTACCTAGTTTATTGCACACGGAATAGTGCGTCGCCAAACTGAACGGGCTCGCCGTCCTTGGCTACGATAGCGGTAATGGTGCCGGATGTCTCAGACTTGATCTCATTCATGACCTTCATGGCCTCGATGATACAGAGTGTCTGGCCTTCACTGATGGTATCGCCTATGGAAATAAATGGGCCGGCCTCAGGAGAGGATGCCTCGTAGAAGGTTCCTACCATAGGAGCGGTGATTTCATCGCCAGCGGGAGCGGCAGGTGCAGCGTCTCCTGCGACAGGAGCAGCAGCAACTGGTGCGGCAGCAGGCATGGCGGCTTGTGCGACCTGAACAATGTCAGCCCCCTTTTTAAGCTTTAAATTTACCCCCTCTTCCTCGAGGTGGAAATAAGAGAGCTCATGCTCGTTCATGAGTTCAACGATTTTACGAATTTCCTTAAGATCCACAGTAGTTATTGGTTGGTTATGATGAGGCACATGGGGAAACTCCCGTGGCCTGCGATGGGGGGGATATTACGTGTCACAGATGCCCTGAGTCAAGAGAATCCCAAATCATCAACAGATGCGTAATTAACAGCCCCCAGCATTACCCTCAGCATTACGTTTGCAGTCTGGTAATCTTGATGTCAGCTTAGTGGTGATGATTTCCCGAAAAAAGATCCATTATCCCGCCACCACTTGGCTGGGACAGTATTTATATCACTTTGGTCGCTATTCTGACATCCCGCTAGTGTATGATGACTTGCTGAGGTTCACCGGATCAATGCCCTATGAAGATCCCAGCGGTAAGGAAACTCTCTGGCTCACGGTGATGTATCCCCATGAGGTGATGCTGGAGCTCAGGCCCCAGCTGACAAAAATCTACACCGCGCTGAAAATCGGCGGAGAAGACGAGCACCACGAGCACTTGACGGTGGACAGGATCGATTACGGAGAGTTTGGAAACTCCCGACCATTCCGGATCCGAATCACCAATCAGTTTAATGATAACTCAGATTACTTCTACGTGAAACACGCGGATGCCTCGCGTATTTATGGGCTCGAATTGGAACATATCCTGTCGCCTCACAGAGTTAACTACCTTGCCCGAGGCAACACCCTGATCGAGGAACACATTGCTGGGGTTCCTGGTGATGTATTTATAGAGAAACATCTGCCAAAACCGGAAATCAACAAGGTGCGTGTAGCTAAGGAGTTTGTGAAATTCAACGAGCGTTGTTTTATCCGACTGTTAGGCGATATGCGATCGGTAAACTATGTATTGGAAATCACTCCGGACTTCGAGGCCGTGCAGTACTGCGTGCGGCCGATCGATTTTGACCAGCAATCCTATCAGGGTAGGGCTAAGACATACATGGCCTATCACTTTGATAGTAACAAGGCGGTGACCCGTCTGAGTTTCCGTGAGATGCATCGGCAGACGATTGCTCAGTATGCCGAGGAAGAACGCACCCAGATGGCCCGCCGTGCACGGGCTGAAAAATC
>JASJLI010000045.1:0-18822 GCA_037620805.1 Akkermansiaceae bacterium | reverse complement strand
TCGGATTTCATATTGTCAGAAATGATCCTGACCTTGACCCCTCGTTCATGAGCCTCGGCGAGTTTTCTAACGATTCGATTGTCGGTGATGGTGAACACGCAGATATCGAGTGAGCTTTTGGCTTCGCCGGCGAGTCGGCGGATGCGGTGT
Organism: Akkermansiaceae bacterium; assembly: GCA_037620805.1. GTDB lineage: Bacteria > Verrucomicrobiota > Verrucomicrobiia > Verrucomicrobiales > Akkermansiaceae > Oceaniferula. The sequence goes on along the minus strand of JASJLI010000045.1, from coordinate 18,672 downwards.
AGGCAGTCCTCACCAGGGCTAAAGTAGGCGCTGGCCTTGATCTTCATTTCGTTTGAGTAAAGCAGCTTGATTACACTTTCCAGCCAATCCATGGCAGTGACCTCCCCCATTTCCTCTATCGCCTTGGTTGCCATGCGAAACGCCATCTGGCGGATTTTGGCTTGCTCGGTTTTGTCTCCCTGAGCAGCAGCGAGAAGTGGTTTGAGTTCCTTGCGTTCGGCGCGGGAGATAGCGAAGTCTTCGAGAGAGGCTTGGAGGGCTTGTTGGGTGGCTTGCATAATCAAGAAAATGTGAGCCCCAAAATACGAATTAAACGCAAAATTGGACAGGTTAAATATCGATCGAGTCTTCTGACTTCACCATGAATCCGATGAAGAGGGCTCCGACGGAGGCTCCTAGGATTTTTAGCCAACTAAATTGAGCAGAAAGAGGATCGCATTAACTAGTATGCCTAGGCAGCCAAGGACGATGAGTTTGTCTTTAATCGTTGAAGTGAGCCACCAGTTCCAAGGTGATTACCGTTCTTGTCGGATCAGAAAGTGATCGATGTTAGCACCAAACCAGATGCCTGCCGTGTAGCATGCGAGATCGGACCATAAAAATGTGTGGCCGAGTAGCAATGCTCCGAGGCGGTAGCTTCTCAAGTAATCGATCCAGTTAGCGTGATAGAGTTGGGTGGCCTCGATAATAAACGAGATGATCAGCGTTCCAATGACCAAACGGGATGTCCGAGACCGTGGGGAGATCGTGGCGAGCGTCCAGAAAACAGCCAGTGCCCAGAGAGCATCACCTGCATACTGATACACGGGGGAATCTTCAGCAAATAAGGAAGATCTTGAGGTTAGACCCGATACGATTGTCAGGCTCAGTAAGATAACGTAGATGATCCGCTTGGTAATCATCTAGGAGAGTTATCCGAGCACGGTTTTGAGCGCATTTGTCACGGTGGCGATATTTGCAGGCGTGATGCCCGCAACGTTGATACGACCGCTATCGACCATGTAGATCGCAAACTCTTCACGGAGTCGCGTGACCTGCTCGACGGTGATTCCTGTGAAGGAGAACATGCCATTTTGATCCATCAGGAAGTCGAAGTTCCGGGAGACACCGGCCTGTTTCAGTGCGGCGACGAAGTCTTCGCGCGTTGTCTTGATACGATCACGCATGCCTGCAAGTTCCTGATCCCATTGGGAAGTAAGCTCAGGGCTATTCAGAATGTTGGTAACGACAGCTCCACCGTGGGCGGGTGGGTTTGAGTAGTTGGTGCGGATGCAGAGCTCTACTTGGCTTTTTACGCGGGTGGCTTCATTGGAGTCAGCGCAAACGATGTGAAGTGCGGCGACGCGATCTTGGTAGAGGCCGAAGTTTTTGGAGAACGACTGGCAGACGATTAATGGAACACCCGCTTCGGCGAGTGTGCGCACACCGATGGCATCGGCGTCAGGGTTTTTACCGAATCCTTGGTAGGCGAAGTCGAGTAGGGGAAGCCAGCCACGGGTTGATGCTATTTCTGCGACTTGTTTCCAGTCGGCAGCATTTAAGTCAGCGCCCGTTGGGTTGTGGCAGCAGGCGTGAAGGACGACTAATTGGCCTGCGGGGATATTTTTGAGATCGGCAAAAAACGTATCGCGGTTGACATCGTTGGTAGAGGGATCGAAGTAAGCATACTCAGCGAGCGTGTGGGCTGCGGTGGTGAAGATACCTTTGTGGTTGGCCCAGGTCGGGTTTGATAGCCAGACAGGGAGTGGTCCTACGGTGCGTGTTAGATAATCACCGGCTACGCGCAGAGCACTGGTTCCTCCGGGTGTTTGGGCTGTGACGATGCGTCCATCAAGCTGGCTAGCAAGAGCTTCGCCAAAACAAAGCTTCTGAGTAGCTGCTTTAAAGGCAGGTGCTCCGGTCATCGGTAGGTAGCTTTTCGAAGCACTTGCTTCTGCGAGCTGCTTTTCCACAACGGTCACACTAGGAAGTACGGGGGTGACGCCGTTTGCATCAACGAAGACACCTACCCCGAGGTTTACTTTGTTTTCACGAGAATCTTCACGGAACTTAGTTGAGAGTCCGAGAATCGGGTCGGCTGGTGCTTGAGTGGCGGCGTTGAAGAGGGACATGATGTTAATGGTTGTGGTGTGCGCATGTAAATGTCCCCATCGACGCCGGTTGGGCAAGAAAAATTGAGCTGGAAGTGATGCAAATCATGACAGCCTCGCCTTTCTGTAGGCCGGAGGTTCCCTTAATGCCTGTATTTCCAGTTGCCTCGTTTGAGGGGTTCCACTTTGACTTTGGTGATGCCTCGCGAGTAAAAGCCAAGGCGTTTGGCCGAGCCGATGGTGACATCGATTATGCGACCTTTTACATAGGGGCCTCGGTCGGAGATGGTGAGGATTTCTGATTTGCCGTTAAACCGACAAGTGACCCTAACCTTGCTGCCCATCGGCCAGTATTTGTGGGCTGCTGTGTAGGCGCTGTTGCGGAGTGGTCTACCACTGGCGGTTTTGGTGCCGTAGTTGGTCTTGATGCTGTAGCACGATGCTAATCCATGCTGGGTGGAAATAGCTTTTTCAGGTTCCGGTTTTTGATGCCACACGCGACAAGTGACAGCATGGGGATGAGCATCAGAGTGAGGCGCAGCATCTAGAAGAGGGGCCTAGAGGATTAGTCGTTTTTAAGCACTCGGATAAACGCATCTTGAGGAATGTTTACCTTTCCGATGGCTTTCATCTTGGCTTTACCTTTTTTCTGCTTTTCGAGCAGTTTGCGTTTACGGGAAATGTCTCCACCGTAACACTTGGCGGTGACGTTTTTCCGCATCGCGGTGATTGACTCGCGGGCGATGATCTTTCCTCCGATGGCGGCTTGAATGGCCACTACGAAAAGTTGTTGTGGAATCACTTCCTTGAGTTTTTTACAGAGATGACGACCGTAGGGGGCTGCTTTATCAACGTGAACGATGGATGAAAACGCGTCAACGGGTTCGGCGGCGATGAGGATGTCCATCTTGACGAGTTTACCGGGTTTGTAGCCGGCGTGCTCGTAGTCCATTGATCCGTAACCACGGGTCATGGATTTGAGTTTGTCGTTGAAGTCGATTAGGATTTCAGAAAGTGGTAAGGTGCAGGTGACCATGACGCGGTTCTCGTCGATGGTTTCGGTGTTTTCCATCTCACCACGTTTTTCCATGACCAGTTTCATGACTTCACCGATGTAGTCGCCGGGAATCATGATGAAGAGCCTAACAATAGGTTCGCGGATTTCCTGAACCTCCTGAGACTCAGGTAACAGGCAGGGGTTATCGATGATGATTTTCTCTCCGTCAGTTTTGGTGACCTCATAGATCACGGACGGGTAGGTGGAAATGATATCCATGTTGAACTCACGGCGGAGCCGTTCCTGAATGATCTCCATGTGTAGCAGACCGAGGAATCCGCAACGGAAACCGAAGCCGAGAGCGACAGATGACTCACTTGCCCAGGTAAAGGCGGCGTCGTTAATCTGTAGCTTGCCCATGGCAAGTTTGAGAGCTTCGAAGTCGGATGAATCAACCGGATAGATACCGGAGAAAACCATGGGCTGGATTTCCTTGAAACCAGGGAGTGGCTCGGTGCATGGGTGCGTGTTGTCGGTGACTGTGTCGCCGATTTTCACTTCATCGGCAGATTTCATGTTAGCGATGATATAGCCGACATCACCGGCTACGAGTTCATCGCGCTTGGTCATGCCGGGGGTGAAGACACCGACCTCTTTGATCTCGTAAGTTTTGGGTGTGTGAAAGAGTTTGATCCGTGTGCCTTTTTTCATTTTTCCAGACATGACGCGCACGTAGGAAACGACACCTCGGAAGGGATCGAAAACGGAGTCAAACACGGAGGCCCGGAGAAGTTTGTCTTCGTTTTCAATGGGGGGAGGTATGCGCTCGACGACGGCCTCGAGAATTTCTTCAATGCCGATGCCGTTTTTTGCAGAGGCCGGGATGGCTTCTTCAGCGGGAATGCAGATGATGTCCTCAAGTTGCTTGTGGACGCTGGGGAGATCAGCGCTAGGGAGATCGATTTTATTGATTACCGGGATGATGGTCAGCTCTTGCTCGTTTGCGAGATGGAGGTTGGCCATCGTCTGGGCTTCGACACCCTGTGCGGCATCAACGATGAGCAAGGCACCCTCACAAGCGGCCAGTGATCGGGAAACCTCGTAGGAGAAATCCACGTGTCCAGGTGTGTCCAGCAGGTTAAGTTGGTAAGTTATCCCGTCTTTTGCCGTGTAGGACATGGTGACGGGGTGGGACTTAATGGTGATCCCACGCTCGCGCTCGAGATCCATGGCATCGAGCAGTTGATCCTGTTGATCCCTCTCTGCGACGGTTTGCGTGAACTGCATTAATCGATCCGACAAGGTGGTTTTGCCATGGTCGATGTGAGCGATGATGGAGAAGTTACGTGTGAGTTCCGTAGACATTTTTGAATAGTGAATAGTGAATGGTGAATATTGAATTGGAGTAAGCCTCCAGTTCACTAATAAAACTGATAACTAATTACCCCTTGATCTCCATGAGCATCTGGGCGTTGTTAGGGAATCTCTTGAGGAAGAAGATGAGCCGTTCCATGGCCTCTTCCGGGCGATGACCTGCGAGGCCACGGCGGATTAAGTTGATTTTATACAGGAGGTGTTCAGCCATAATGAGTTCTTCTCGGCGAGTGCCGGATTTAAAGATGTCAACAGCTGGATAGATGTATTGCTCGGCGATTTTGCGGTCTAACACGAGTTCCATGTTGCCGGTTCCCTTAAACTCTTGGTAGATGGCTTCGTCAGCACGGGAGTTCGTTTGGATAAGGGCTGTGGCAAGGATAGTAAGCGATCCTGCGTTGCGGGTATTCCGTGCTGCAGCAAAGAGTCGACGTGGCATTTCCAGAGCTCCGGCAACAATGCCGCCGGACTGGTAGCCTCGGTTTTTACCTTTATCTCCTCGGTTTCCACCGCCGCCGCCGCTTCCGGCGTTGTTGTAGGCACGTGCCAGACGGGTGATGGAATCCATCAAGACGAGTACGTCTTTGCCTCCTTCGACGAGACGCTTGCTGCGTTCAATGCACATTTCAGAAATGCGTGAATGGTTTCGTGCAGGGTCGTCATTGGAGCTGGCATAGATTTCAGCTCCTGGGAGGCTGCGTCTGAATTCAGTGACTTCCTCAGGACGTTCATCGACTAATAGAATGATTAGGTGGATTGACTCGTCATATTTCTCTTTGATCGCCTCAGCCATGTGCAGGAGGAGGGTAGTTTTACCTGATCGAGGAGGTGAGACGATGAGTCCTCGTTGGCCACGACCAACGGGTGCAATGATGTCCAGCACCCTGGTGGTGAACCGGTCAGGTGTGGTTTCGAAGGCGATGCGTCGGTTCGGGTTGATGGCTTTAAGTTCCTCAAAGTGTGGAAGCTTGAAGGCTTCATCCGGATCAAGATCATTGACGGTCTTGATGGTGGTGAGCTGGGCTCCTCGTGGGCCTTCTTGGCTGGTGCCGTGAATCCAAACACCGGAGCGCAGCCCGTGTTTGCGGATGAAATCAGGTGGGACAAAGACGTCCATTTTACACTGTTCGTAATTTTTCTCAGGCACACGTAGAAAGCCAAATCCCTTAGGGGCTATTTCCAACATGCCGTTGACATCAACAGGGTCTCCGGTGAGCACGATTTCCCGTTTTGGTGGACGTTCACGCTTCTGATTGTCGCGGCGTTGGTTGTCGTGTTTTTTGTTTCCTCTCCGATTATTCCTTCCGTTGTTTTGACGGCTTTCGCGGGGAGGCTTGGTATCGTCTTGCTGACGATTATCGTTACGCTCGGATTTGTCTGGGCGAGTGTTTTTATCGCGGCGATCATTGCGGTCGTTACGATCATTGCGATCACGACGATTGCTATTCCGGTCTTTTTTCTTAACCGGACCAAGTCCTTTGACACGACCCATTTTAGGCTGTTCGGGAGTTTTTTCGGTGGGAGAATTTGCTTCTTTCTTTGCCGGGGTATCAACAGCTGTGTCAGTTGATTTGACTCTTTCCTCAGAAGGGGCGGGTGGAGATGTTTTAGCCTCAGAAGGAGCTGGAGCAGTTGTGGGTGCCGGAGCCGGAGTTGGAACTGAAGGAGTTGCAAGGGGAGGTTCTGCCTGAGTGCTCTGTTTAGTGGGCTCAGTTGATTTCGCCGTTACTTTACTGGTGGCTTTTTCAGCGGTTTTTTTGGTCGCCTTTTTCGCAGTTTTTTTAGCCGCCTTTTTAGCGGTCTTCTTGGTTGCTTTTTTAGCGGCTTTTTTAGCAGTCTTCTTTTTAGCAGGAGCCTTGGTAGCCTCTGCTGGAAGATCAGGTGTTTCAGGATGGGTATCCTGTTTAGTGGAATCACTCATAAGTTAGTGGTGAATTAATTGAAAATGTTGTTTGGGGAAATAGTGAGAGGGCATTTTTTTCTCGTTGGATACTAGATCACTCCGTTCATGATAAACGGGATGAGAGAAAAATGCGGGGGTTTTATGCTATGGCTGGTGCCATTGGCATAGAATGGTGTCATAGCGCAATGAATTGCGCTGTGCTTCGATGGTTGTCACGTCCAATTGGGGCGTTCAAGTTCGCGAGCCCTTGGAGGTGATATCCTCGTTGGAGAAGTCGGCAGGAAAAAGAAAGCTCTCAAGCTAGGAGGGAGTTTCTGACTGCCAGATCGTCCAGACGCTCAAACTATGTAGGAAAGTCCGGTGCTTGGCAATGTATTTTTTGCCAGCAAGCTGAACTGCGCAACACGGCCGCTCAGCGTGAGATGGGGTCTGGAATATAGACGAATTAAGGAGCCTCAACTATTCTGCTAGCCGAATAGTGATCTTGCCGTGATTCACATCAATACCTTCGATACCACGGGCAACTCTGTTTTTAGTCACATCAATGCCAAGATTGGCGAGGAGGTTTTAGGAAAGTATCTGCTCTCAGCAAGATCGCCTGTTTCCATCCGTCGTAATACCCAGCGGTTCCCTTTGCTCCTCCGGCTTTCACGAAGGATATTTCATTTGGGTAAATCAGAACCTTGGCTAGGACTGGTTTTCCTGATTTGTCCACTGGCATGCCCAAGAGGGGTAGAGGTAGACGATTCAGAACAGAGGGGACCGACTCAGCTGTAGTGGCAAACTGGGAGAGGGTATGTTCGCTGAGTGTCTCTGGGGAGTGCAATTCAAAGTGTTTGGTGCGATAGATATAACCTTTGTCCTCAGATCCTTTTTGAACCAACTTAATGATGGCTGGGCGTTTCAGTTTGAACGATGTCGGCCAGAAAACTGAAGGTTTTGCCTGTTGTCCATAGAGATTTTCGGCAAACAAGACTGTGACAGTAAATAGAAATCTAACGAGGAATCGTTGTTTGGAGAATGGAAGCGTCATTTTGTGCAGTCAAGGGGGAGGATCCACACGGCATTAAGAGGAAATCTCCAGCGGCGTGCGTGCGCCCATCACCGGACTCTACTGCACCACTCACGATGGTCACAATGGAAAAACGATCAGGATCAGGATTGCCAACGCGGGTGCCAGCTGTGAGATCAAAACTTTCGACTTTGAAAAATGGGCAAGTAGCCAGTGTTGCCCCATCCGCTATATCCATGGGCGGTTCATGATCATCAAAGTCGATACATCGCATCGATTCCTCAACGTGAAGTTCGCGAGGTTGTCCATCGAGCCCCAATCGGTTCCAATCAAAGACTCGGTAGGTAGTGTCCGAGTTTTGCTGGATCTCATAGATAAGCAAACCAGCTCCGATGGCGTGGAGTCGGCCAGAGGGGATGAAAATGGAGTCGCCCACCTTGGGGTTAATCGCGTGAACGACTTCGTCCACGGTGCCGTTATCGATCGCATTTTGGAAATCGTCCTTACTCACGCCGGACTTCAACCCGACGTAGAGTTTAGCGTTGGCAGTGGCATCGGCAATATACCACATTTCAGTTTTTGGTTCCCCTCCGAGTTCCTGAGCAAGTTCCGTAGGGGGATGAACCTGGATGGATAAATCGTCACGGGCATCAAGAATCTTGATGAGCAGGGGGAAACGCTCATCATTTTCGAAACCAGAGCCAAAAACCTCCTCACGCTGGTTCTGCCAGAGCTCCCCGAGGGATTTTCCAGAGAGTGGACCGTGGGCGACAATGGATTGCTCGTCAGGGCGATCTGTCATTTCCCAGGCCTCGCCGAAAGGGGTGTCAGCTGTTGGCAACTTACGACCGTAAACGTTCTCAAGCTCGCGTCCTCCCCAGACACGTTCCATGTAAAGCGGGGCAAAGGTGATTGGGTGCATGGAAGTAGACATACTGAAGGAGCCTATTTTTTCCATGAATTAGTGAAAAATTATTCGCATCTGCCGCTGGATCGACTAATCACGTGCATGGACAATTCGATAAGCTCGGCATGGATCAAAGCTGAGAACTTACACCGTGGATATTCGGTAGGAAAAAAACGAGTGGAGGTGCTGCATGGCATCGACCTTGAAATCCGCCGTGGCGAGAAGGTCTTTCTCTGTGGACCGAGTGGAGCAGGGAAAACAACCCTGATGTATATTCTTGCCGGCCTTGAGAAGCCAGAGCAGGGCACGGTCTGGGTGGATGGAGTAAATCTCTATGCCTTGTCGCGAAAACAACAGGCCGCAATTCGCAATCGGCGGATGTCCTACATTTTTCAAAACTACTACCTGATGCCTGAGCTGACCGCCTTGGAGAACGTCATGGTCCCTGCGATGATTGGAGGTAAGGACCTCACCGCGAAAGCTCAGGAATCACTTGAACGTGTGGGCTTGGGCAAACGAACCGATCACTTGCCGGCTGAACTCAGTGGAGGCGAGCAACAGCGCGTCGCCATCGCCCGCGCCTTGGTGAATTCCCCTCAGATCATCTTTGCCGACGAGCCAACCGGAAACCTTGATTCTCGCAATGGCTCACAGGTCATGGACATGCTGCTCTCCCTAGCTGACGAGGATGGTGCTACTTTAGTTGTGGTCACCCACGATGAGGGGCTTGCCGTCAATGGCGACCGGAAATTGGTCATTGTGGATGGAATCATGGCTGACGATGGTGTCATCGCATAAAAAAAGACGTGTTCAACTCTGCTGATTCATGCTTTAACCCGCCGAGAAATCTCAGAACATTATGAGCGAATCCCAAAAAATCTGGCTCGACGGTCAAATCGTCGATAAATCCGAAGCAAAAGTCTCCGTATTTGATCACGGTCTTCTCTACGGCGATGGTATCTTTGAAGGTATCCGATTCTATAATGGACGTGTTTTCCGTCTTGTGGAGCATGTTGAGCGCCTTTTTCTCTCAGCTCGCGCGATTCTCCTGAAGATGCCATGGACCGAGCAAGAAGTCTGCGACATCGTCTGCGACACCATCCGTGCCAATGGGCTGACCGATGGTTATGTCCGTCTTGTGGTCACTCGCGGAAGCGGTGGTCTGGGACTGAATCCCTACCTTTGTGAAAAGCCGTCCATGTTCTGCATCGCGGCATCCATTCAGCTTTACCCTGAGGAATTTTATGAAAACGGGCTCGAGCTGATCACTTGCTCCACCCGCCGCCCTAGTCATGCAACGCTTAGCCCGCAAGTGAAGTCGCTGAACTACCTTAACAACGTCATGGCCAAGGTCGAGTGTATCAAAGCTGGCGTCATGGAGGGGCTCATGCTCAACGACGCAGGCACCGTGGCCGAGTGTACCGGGGATACTGTCTTCATCGTCAAACACGGTGTGGTCATCACGCCTAAGATTTCCGACGGCGCTCTCGACGGCATCACCCGCAGCGTCATCTTCGACCTTTGTGAGAAACTCGATATCGAAATAATTGAAGACACGATCACTCGCTATGACGTCTACACCGCTGACGAAGTATTTCTTACTGGTACTGCTGCCGAGGTGATTCCAGTTGTAAAGGTAGATGATCGTCCTATTGACGACGGTCAGCCTGGAGAAGTCTTTAAGACTCTTCTCGCAGGCTTCCGAGAGGAGGCTGCAAGCACGGGTTCCGAGATTAACTAATTATTGTTAGTTTCCGTGTGCTTTCTCTCTTGCTATCATGGCCAGAGTCCTGAGAGTATGGGCTCATGCCAGTACAAGGATCCCTCGAGAAATACCGTGTTAGTCACAAAGGTAAAGTCAGACTGAAAGATCACCCTACCGATGATAAATCGCTATTTGGTCATGGCGAAAAGGATGATCACGAGCCGTATCTGGACCAACTCACCACGGAGCTAAAGGAACTGCAGAATGCGCTCTACGCAGAAGGAAAGCACCGTATTCTTGTGGTGATTCAGGCGATGGATACAGGAGGTAAAGACGGCACAGTGAAGAGCGTTTTTTCCAAGGTCGACCCGCAAGGGATTCACGTAGAGCCTTTTAAGAAGCCTAGCGAAGAGGAGCTCGCCCATGATTACCTCTGGCGTGTGCATAGTAAAGTACCTAGCAATGGGAAGATCGTGGTATTTAACCGCAGCCATTATGAAGATATTCTTGCTGTGAGGGTGAAGAATATTTACCCGAAATCGGTGTGGAAACATCGCTATCAACACATCGTTGATTTTGAAAAAATGCTCGTTGATGAAGGCACGACGATTATTAAGCTATTCCTCAATATTTCCAAGGACGAGCAAAAGGAACGTCTGCAAGCCCGACTTGATAACCCAGCAAAGCATTGGAAATTTAATCCTGATGATCTAAAGGATCGTGTCCGCTGGGATGAATTTCAGGAAGTTTACCAGGATGTTATTTGCGAAACGGGCACGAAACATGCCCCATGGCATATCATTCCAGCCGATCGTAAGTGGTATCGTAATCTGGTGGTGACCCGTATTATGGTGGATACTCTTAAGGGGTTGAATATGAAATTCCCTACATCCGATTGGATTGCCGAGGACGTCACAATTGATTAATCCCGTGGCTGCTCATTCGGCGGAATTTAGCCTGCAAACGCGGGGGAAGGGAACGTATGAGATCACCGATGAGGTGATACGTGCTGTTGCGGACGCTGGTGTCCAGACTGGGACAATGACCGTCTTTGTTCAACACACCAGTGCCAGCTTGGTCATTATGGAAAATGCTGACCCGTCGGCGCGCACTGATTTGGAAGCATTTTTTGACCATCTAGTGCCTGAAGACACGCCCTATTTCATCCACACTTATGAGGGCCCAGACGACATGCCATCACATATCCGGATGGCACTGACAAGGAGTAGCGAAGTGATTCCTATCATCAACGGTCGGATGACTCTGGGCACCTGGCAGGGTATTTTTCTCTTCGAACATAGACGCGCTCCCCACACCCGAAAGATCAGCATCGTGGTTCAGGGGGAATAAAGGGGGGGATGCCCTGTTTTTAATGAAAGACGCTCCAGTGGCAATCGTATCTCACTATAACATGAGCGAAAATTCTACCCATCGAAGAACAATTCTTAAAGCCGGCGGAGCCATAGCAGCAACAACCATCCTACCATCTGCTTCCGTTCTAGGGGCTGCAGGTAATTCTGATAAATCGGAAATCAAGGTGGCCTTGATTGGTTGCGGAGGTCGTGGCAGTGGAGCTGCTAACCAGACACTCCAAGTCGAAGGCACAAAACTTGTTGCCATGGCGGATGCTTTTGAAGATCGTCTGGAAGACGCCTATAAGCAGCTCGCAGGTCGTTATAAAGACCGTGTAGACGTGCCCAAGGCTCGCAAATTTATTGGCTTTGATGCCTATAAAGAAGCCATCGATGCCGCTGATGTCGTGATTCTTACTACCCCTCCGGGTTTCCGTCCGATTCATTTTGAATATGCTGTTTCCAAGGGGAAGCATGTCTTTATGGAGAAACCTGTAGCCGTTGATGCCGAGGGTATCCGCAAGGTTCTAAAGGCGGCAAAAGAAGCCGACCGCAAAAAACTCAAAGTGGTAGCTGGGCTTCAGCGCCGCTATCAAGAGTCTTATCTTCAGACCTTTGAAGAGGTTCAAGGAGGTGCTATCGGTGATATCGTTTCCGCTCAGTGTTACTGGAATAGTGCTGGAGTATGGGTGAAACCAAGAAAACCGGATCAGTCCGAAATGGATTACCAGATGAGAAACTGGTATTACTTCACCTGGCTCTGTGGTGACCAAATTTGTGAACAGCACGTACACAACATTGATGTGGTGAACTGGTTCATGGGTGATAAATCACCTGTCAAAGCCTACGGTATGGGTGGTCGTTCCCAGCGAGTTGGTAAAGATTTTGGCGAGATTTTCGATCACCACTACGTCGAATTTAAATACGATAACGGCGAGGTTCTTAACAGCCAGTGCCGCCACTTCCGCGGTACTCCCGGTCGTGTATCTGAACTGATCATCGGCACAAAAGGAACTGCATCAGCAGGTCTGATCAAGGATCATGACGGTAAGACTCTCTTCCAGCATCGCAATCGCAAGGCTCCGAACCCCTATCAGGTCGAGCACAATGAACTTTACCGTCACATCCGTGAAGATAAGCCCCTCAACAATGCCTACTACGCAGCCAAGAGCACTTTCTGCGCAATCATTGGTCGGATGGCAACCTACTCAGGCCAGGAAATTATGTGGGATAAAGCGCTTGCTGATGCACCATCGATTTTGCCTAAGAAGTTTTCTTGGGACGCCGATCCAGGGCCAAAGATGGGACCTGATGGACTCTATCCATGTGCTATCCCAGGCCAGACCAAGGCCTACTAAACGGCACTAAGCCGGCAGAAAATAACTGACTCTACAATATGGGACACGGCAATCTGCTGTGTCCCTTATTTTTGGGACCGACTTATGGGGTGAGTTGTAGGCCTAAAACCATGAGTCTACTCGTTTGTTCTCCGAGTTGGGAGGTTTCTTAAAACTCTATTTGAGTGTTCGATAGTTGTCGTTTCGAACGGTGATATTGATGGCGTCAAGGTGTTCGAGCAAAGGCATAACGACCTTGCGTGTGGTATCAAGGTGTTGGCGAAGTTCACTGGCGGTGGCTTGTTGGTGCTCGGTGATAAACTGTCGGACGCCACTAATGGCTTGTTCAAGAGTGTTTTTTGAAATCACCACCTTGGGCTCAAGCTCAATGGCTTGGCCGGAACGAATTAAGAACTTCATCGCCTGATCTTCTCTTGCGCTACTTGTCAGTTCAGCTTTGTTAGGAGGCTGCAATCCTGCGCGATTTAGCTTGTCTAAAATCGACTTGGCCACGTCTGCCACGTCATCGGGCAATGTAAGTGTGTGGCTGGAATGGGCGATGGATTTTTCTACAAGCTTATAACCTTGTTCTACCAATGCTTCGATGAGTTGAGATGTGAGATCAGCTGAACAACTAGATTCTTTCGCCAGATTCTCTAGTGGCATGCCCGGAAGATCAGGGTGTTGCTTGTGCCATGTCCGTATGGTTTTTCCGGCTTCATCGATTTGTGATTTCCACCATTTGGTGTGAATCAGCATGGAGCCATTCTGGCTGATGCTGCCCTCGGCGACGAGGTTCACGAGCGTCTTTTTAATGACGTCGGTGTGAAATGGGTTGTTAGGCAACGGATTCTCCGAATCAATCATGTGATCCTTTTTTAAGCGAGCCCTGATGAGCACGGCTGGATCGTTGGGGGCCTTGGCTCGAGGCTCAAGAGACTCAGCATGCTCGTCAGTGCGGAATCCTTGTCGAGTGGGTAGGGCATCAAGTACAATGCCTCCACCGAGGGTGCTTTGCTGTGATCCATCACGCAGCACCACGCGGTCGCCAGTGAGAAGAAATAAAGGTGTTTCAAGGCGAAGTTGTGCGAGGCATTTTTCGCCTGGATTCAGGTGGGTTCGACCATGGAGTATAACTCGTGCCCGACAGCGGGCAGCCCCATGGTGTAAAACGACAGTTTCCATGTGGCGCATGGCTCGTGGCTTGATACCTGGGATAGGACGAGCTAACCGTTGTAGTTCAACATCTAGGGTGTCGGTGGGCACTCCACAGCTCTCTGTGGTCAGGGTATTACCCCTTTGGGCCCCTGGCTTTCCGGGCGCATCGATAGGGAGGTCAGGAAGGTTGAGGGCTGTACGCATGCCTGGCAGGGCGCGATCGAGGGATTCATTATGACTTTGAATGTAGCGCACCTTCGTGTTTAGGCCGAGAGGTTGCAGGGTAAGGGTATCGCCCAGTGAAATACAGCCTCCGCTAAGCGTTCCGGTGATGACGGTACCGGCCCCTTTGGGCGAAAATATTCGGTCGATGGCGATGCGTGGTTTTGCATTATCTTGTTGAGGCTGGCAGTCATGCAGCTTTTTTAGGAGTGCCACTTTCAGCTCGTCAATGCCTTCACCAGTGATGGACGAGACTGGTATGATGGGAGCCTCAGCGATGGACGTGTCCTGAAGTTCATCGCGAAGAACTTCCACACTAAACGGAACATCGTCGCTCAGATCTGCCTTGGTGAGCGCAATAACGATGTTAGTGATGCCAAGGTAAGTAAGGATGTGGAGATGTTCCTCGGATTGAGGCATCCAGCCGTCATCGGCGGCAATGATGAATATGGCAAGGTCGAGAGCTCCGACACCTGCCACCATGTTGTTGACGAAATCTGCGTGACCGGGCACATCGACGATACCGATTTCAAAACTTTCATCACCCTCACTGAGTGATAGATGGGCGAATCCTAGTTCGATGGTGACGCCACGTGCTTTTTCCTCAGGAAGTCGGTCGGGGTCTGAGCCAGTGAGGCATTTGACCAGTGATGATTTTCCGTGGTCAATGTGACCGGCGGTTCCGAGGACGAGGTGGTGCATGGGGGGAGACTCAAGAATTAAGAGCCAAGAATCAAGAGCTTATCGTCCTGATTCCTTTAATCGTTGAGCATTGAAGCGGTGATTATAAATATTGAACTGGATAACGGCAATCGCGACATATTTTTGAATGGTGCTATCCAAGGAAAAAATGAATAGTTAGATCCTATCTAACAAAGCTAAAATCGAATATTTTTCCGAGTTTCGTTGGCTTTGTTGTCGTAAATATGAAAATCAATACGGCTGAATGCTGAGAGGTCGAAGCTTACGTCGCCCAATGCTTGGCTGTAACCGGTGATCTTGTCTCCTTTGAATGTGGCCAGTTTAAGAGTTACGTGCCCTCCGCTGTGGAACCATGCTCGGATGTCTTTTTGGTATTTTTTGGGTTCTTCTCCTGAATCTCCCAGGCTGAGAGATTTGATCCGGTCAATGGGGACGCGGATAGGAGTAAACTCAGTTTCAATGATCATTCGGCCGTCCGCTACTTTACCAACGGTGCCAGGAACCTCATCGCCATTGTTTAGGATGATGCGGTGTGGTGGTTTGACTGTATCTTCAGCCTGTTCATCTTTTTTATCATCTTCAGCGGGGGCGGCTTTGATTTTAGTTTTTGGCTTAGGATATGTGGTGCCATTCCATGGCGTCACGGTGACACCTGATATTTCCAGAGGATATTTGTCCTCAGCAACGAAAGTAAGTGCCGTGCCTAGGTTTACCGGATCAGGGTTTTGTGACTGAAGCATGCAGGCCCGCTGACCATTGATGTAGATGGTGATGCTGCCGGTCTTGCGGTTGGCGAAAACATCAAAATGAGCGTGGTTTTCTTCTGGCTTAACCGCAATTTGTTTCCATCGACCACCTCCAAGGACTCGGGCACCTTGGTTGCCTTTTCCTCGAGTGCGCATGTAGGCGTATGAACGGTTGAGACTGATTTCGTAGTAGGCGTCTGGAGTGCTGTCCTTGATGTCGCTTGAGTAGATTTGGAATTTAAAACGCATGGAAGTCTTCCAAGAAGCATCAAAACTAATTTGAGATTTTTCACGGAGTTTGAGGTCTCTACCAATACCACCCGCTGCTTGGGACACCAGGGCTCCGCTGCGAAATGCCCATGAGCCGCTATTACCTGATTGAGTCCATTCCTGAAGACGGTTCGGTCCATAGTAATTTCCCGGTGCATTGCTGATGATTTTAAGCGACTCTACCATGGACCGCTTAAGCGTGATCACTCCACCATACCAGGTATCAAGTTTGATGCTATCTGGAGTGAGTTCCGTGAGTTCACCCAGAATAGTATCACCCGTGGTCTCGCGGAAGCGTTTTTGTAGCTGGATACGCGCTACAGTTTTGGCGTTGGGATGTTGTTTCCAATTGTCGAGATTGATTGATAGAACGTTGGAGAGAGGGAAGCTGGCTATTTGACTTAGGCTGTCGGATTTAAACAAGAGCCGTTGTTCTTCGTCGACCGATTGAGGTAGGCCGCTAAGCTTGTCCCCATTTGTGAGAAACAGGCGAGCTTTGGATGCGCTTGGCTCTTTGGCTTTTTCATCTTTCTTGGCCTCCATGCCTAACTCCTTTGCAGGTAGAATTTTGACCACCTCGATGGCCACTTCCTGTGGGGCTGCTTTGTCGGCTACCGCTGGAGTAACAACTACGGCAACAAGAGTCGCTCCTAGCAAACAAGCCAGTGAACGGGGGAGATGGAAGATGGTGAATTTCATGGGGAGACGGGTAGGAAACGTTAATTGGTGGAGGTTTTGTTAGCGTGAAATCAGGAGGACGGGTGGAGGCTACTTACTTGGCGCTTTGACCTTGCTCTGGGTGATGTAAGAGAGCACTTTAGGCGATAATGTACATGGTCCGAGAATTGGATGAATAATTGTTAGTTCTCCATCGATAAGCTTTGGGTTTTCGAGCTGAATCTGACCATCTCCATCTAATATGGCTGTGAATGTAGATTTGGGAAATACAGGAGCATCTCCAGTTTGGGCAAACAAGAGTGCACTAATACGGCGATCTGGAACACGCAATGGATTAGGCGAGTGTTTAACGTCCAAGATAATCGTCCGTTTGTTGGTATCGCCTGCGCTGATGGATGTCAGAGAACCGGAAATTTTTTCACCTTCGCTATCGATTAATACATCGGTTTGCACGATCGCTGTCTTTTCTCGATGACGCGGTAGGGAACCGTCATTTAGTCCGGTGACTTTGATGTTACTGACGAGGCAGCTTGTTTTCAGACTGGTCCTGTTATTAAAGATGATGTAGTTGCCCTTTGATGTTGTGAATGGATCAGGCCAGGTGCCGATCAGTTTGTCATCGACATAGAGAGATACAAGTCCCTCGGTGCGGTTGACACGGAGGTCAATGTTTACCTTGTGGTCAGCTATCGAGCTAGGTTTGATGGCAATGTTAGCTATCGGAGCAGCTGGTTGTTTACTGTTCTCATACCTTCGGATTTGCATACCGGCGGAATTAAACAGGAACTCGTAAGTGTCCTGTTTAGTGGTAGGTGAGTCTTTCTCTGCACAGAATCGGAATGCAAAGTTTGGCGATTCTTTCCATGCAAAATCAAAGTTGATTCTCACGTTTTCTGGCATGTCGAGCTTCTGTGCTAAAGTGCCGGTGCCACTAGCGGTGTAGGTTGTGCCTGAGAACGACCAAGCGCCATCACGTGTGCTCCACTTTGATGGATCGTCTTTACCTATGAAGACGATTTTTTCCTGCGTGAGTCCGAACTGTAGCCCTCGGATATTGGTACGAGGAATACTAAACTTCCCCGCATACCATGTGGATATGTGGAGTTGTTTTTCATCCATAGAGAGTAATTTACAGGGGATGACATCGTTATTGGAAAGGGTGAGTCGTTCTGTGTGGACAGGGTTGCCTTTTGCTTCTTCAGAAAAATCCATTCTGCTAATGGCCGCAGCTTTGATCTCAAGAGGGGCGTAAGCGATTGGAGATCGTAGGATAACCAAACCTTCATCCAGAGATTGGATAGTTCCGGTAAGAGTATCGCCATTGCTCAGCTCTACGGTGTCACCTGTCGCATCTGAGATGGATGATGTGAGAGCGTAAGCTATAGCAGCCAGACTGCAAACGATAGATTTTCCGGATATCCGGTTGGGGTATGTATTAGAAGTTGTCATCCCAGAGGTCGAGTAGACTGTTTTGGTGAGAAAAATCGATGATGTTGACGTATCGGGTGTTGAGACTGATTTCGCCAAGTAGGTCAGAAAAGAGTTTGGTGTTTCCTCCTTTACCTTGACTTGGGATACCCGATATTCTGCCGTATGGTTGGACGTAGAAGTAGACAGATTTGGCATTATCCTCGTCGGGCATTTTGCGGGCTTTACTCGATGCAAAGTGAATTTCCTGCACCTCGTTTGCCGGAATACTGAGTTGGTTGTTATAGGTTCCTTTGAAGGAGATCTTGCCGTCCTTGAGGTGATTAAACGTACCTGAGAAACGGTCGACTCCGTTGGTCAGTAGGATGACGTCGCGATCTGGAGTGTGCATGCTTTGGGCGGAGTCCTTGAGGCCGTTCCATTGGGCTATGACGATGTCGCTGAGGCGGAGTTCAGCATTGCTGTAACGGAGGTTACGGAAGGCGAGGCTGTTGCCTATGCCTTCGTATTTGTCTCCAAGGTTCCACTTAGTTTTGAATTGACCATTCAGATAGAGAAGCAGTTGTTTGTTAGGTCGGTCGATTCTGAACTCGAACTGTGCTTCTTCCTTGACTGATAAATTCAAGCTGACACGGGCATCGTCGATACGTGTGTTGGATGGTTTTCCGTTTTCATCGAAGGTACAGCTGTAGAGTGTGGCGCTGTGGGTGGAGATGCTGACAACATAAGCGTGGCCGACGGTGGCTGCCATATTGTTGCGTGAATCTTCTTTGCCGTCATAGGCGGGTGGA
>JASJLI010000044.1:0-63378 GCA_037620805.1 Akkermansiaceae bacterium | reverse complement strand
GTCGGCCTTATCCTCGACGATATACTTGTAGATTGTCTCATGGCTCACTTGCATACCATGGCGCTTAAGAATGCCACTGATCTGTTCAGGGCTGTGCTTTCGTTTTAGCCGCTTCTCTACGATCTTCCTCGCGGAGGTGGCAGTTTTGGTTTTGCATTGTCTTTGTAGTAAAAAAAACGCTTACAGTAATCCCTCTACCTCCGCTCCTAACTTTTATTTCTCAACATATTGAATCCGCCAATTTTAGTTTGCTACTCATCAGCATGTTTATGCTCTGGTTTTTTATTTGAAGAATTATCATGGCTGTTAGGCCGATTAAACTCCGGTGCTATTTTTTGAATTGTTTGCCAAAACTTTTTATCAGAAGGGTGACCGTTGAATAAAACTTTTCCTTCGGTCGAAATAATCGCCATCGTTGGGATGTCTGTAATACGAAGTAGATTGGCGAATGAGTTTTTGTTAGAATCAACTAGCCACGAGCAGTGTGCCTTGTCGGCATCTTCCTTGCGGACGCTTTCTGCATCTTGAAGTATGTCCGGGTATTGTCCTACAAGAATAGATAACACGGCAATGTTCTGATCCTTGCAGGATTGGGTGGTGAGGACAAAGTCCGGTAAGTTGACTTGAACTTCCTGGCTCATCGGGGACCAGAAGTGGAGAACGGTGGCCTTATGTCCCTTCATGAGTTCACCGAGCGTGGATGGTTTGCCTTCGTCCTGTGCTTGCATCACGCGGGCGGGGTCGATGGTTATTTGCTTCATCGCTTCCTCGAGTCTGAGCCGATCGATGTGGGGTGCAAACGCTTGGGCCTGACGTGGGCTGAGCCAGAATGCTTCCGTGATATGGGTTTTGAAACCGGCTTTGTCTCCTTTTTCCAAGGCGGCAAGTGCCTGAGTGTATTGAACGATGGCTAACCAATCTTCTTTGACGGAGAAGACTTCCGAGTTGTCTGGATCGAAGGCGTCTCGTTTTTCGATGAATTCGGGCGCCATGGCTGCGAGACCTGCATTGTCGCGCATATCGATGAGGTGAAGGAAGCGTGCCTCGAGAATGATCTGTGGATGGATGCCGGCCGTCTTTGCCTGTTCAAGTGCAGCGGGAAAACCAGCTTCGCCCATACTGGAGAAAAGTTGTTCCATGGCAGTTTCTTTTGGATCAACCGGTTTGGCAGGTGCTGTGGGTAGATTTGGACGTTCTGGTAAACCAGGTAGGGCAGGGGAAATGGGATCGGGTGTTTCCTGCGCTTCTTGGGCTAAGGCAAAGATAGAGCTTAGCAGAATTAGTAAGATAGATTTCATGATGTAAGTCTCAAGTTTGAAGTTTCAAATACCAAGACAAAAAGATGGGCGAGCCAACGCCCGCCCCTCTTGGTTGGTATTTGGAGTTTGGTTTTTGAAGTTTAACGCCCCGGGATGATGATGGTTTGTCCCGTGCGGATGCCGGTAGTGGTCAGGCCATTGGCAGCTTGGAGGGCTTCAATAGAGGTGCCGTATTTCCGAGCAAGACCCCATAAGCTGTCTCCAGATACCACGGTGTGACTGGTGCCTCCTAAAGCGGCGGCGCCTGGATTAGGCGTAGATGGAGTTCCGGGTGTAGCGGGTACGTTTGGCTGAGTGACGCCTGGGAGAGTCTGGTATGGAGCGGCATCATTCGTGGCAGCGCGAGTGTATGAACCTGTTTCGCCTCCGGTTTGTGGAACACCGTATGGATTAGTCGTTCCTGCAGCAGGAGCTCCGTAGGGGTTGGCTGTGGTATCCGCAGTTTTGTTGTTTGCTTTCCATTTACGATACTCAGGATCAAGTGAACATGAGCTAAATGTGAGAGACACGAGGCATGCAGTGGCGAGTGGGATGATAGTGGTTGGTTTCATAGTGATAGTGGAGCGTTGGGTTGGAGTTGTGGGCGATGAGATATTGACTGCTGGATATTTAGCACTTAAATGGAGTTTGTAAAATGGAAGTAATTAAGAAAACGAAAGTTTTTTGCGTGAACTTTCATTTTTCGTCGAAAGATTGTTCTGGCAGTGTATCCGGATTTAGTTATTTTGCTGGCATTATGGGATTTGCAAGTGGACTTACTTTAATACCGATGCTGGTGCTTCTGGTTGCTTTTATTTTTGGCAGCGTGCTGGCCAGAAGGGGAGAGAAGACCTGGAGAACCATGCTGATGCTGGTGGGTTCCATTACTCAGGTAGCAGGAATTGTTGCCTATATTGTCGGCGTGGTAGTGATGATCAGCAGCTACAGCGGCTTTGGCGGATCTAGTAGTTCAAGTGGAATAGCTAACTCGATGACCGTGATGATGGTGATCATGGGAATATCCGGATTGCTGATCCTTGCCGGAATGGTGTGCTTTGCGATTGGTTTTGTCACATACTGCGCCCGTGCTGGTGCTGCGGGTAAACGTGCGGATGAGCTTGAGGAGATGCTGGGGCATCTTCAGCAGCGTGTTGCAGAGCAAGATCAGATCTAGGATCCTATGTGCAATGGCACATAGTTAAGGCGCGTAACCTGGCGGTTACGTGATAGGCAAATGATGATTGGCGAGTGATGATTGATGAAGGTCGAAGTTTGCTTAGCCTGATACTTCATCCATCAACAATCGCTACTCGACAATCATCAATCAAATTCAGTGCGTGTAATAAACATCTACCTGCATGTCTTGAGCAATGGCTTCGCTGAAAGCAATCTAGTTATAGGGGGATAAAAACAGGGGGGCAACACGGGGGCTTAATTAAGAGCCATTGGGCCTTATATGGTAGAAAGCATCTACGGTGGCCTCGGTGTGCGCCGCCAGTTCTTCCAAGCTTTCGCCTCGCGCAGATGCGATACAATTAGCGGTGAACTGAGTGAAGGCAGGCTCATTGCGTTTGCCTCGATGTGGCACAGGGGCAAGATAGGGCGAGTCAGTTTCCACCATGAATGACCCGGCTGGGCATCGCGTCGCGGTGTCTAGAACCGTGGCGGCATTTTTAAAGGTCGCAATACCGGTGAACGATATCAAACCACCGAGATCGAGAATAGGTTGGGCCGCTTCCATGCTAAAGGGAAAGCAGTGAAATACGGCTCGGACTTTATCGGCGTGTTTACGGTAGATGTTAATGGCATCCTGCAACGAGGCTTCACCGGATCGATCCCGAGTATGGATAACGATGTTTTTCCCAAGCATTGAGGCGAGTTGGAAATGCTGGTCCAGAAACTCCCGCTGTCTGGAGTGGTAGTTTTCCTCCGTCCATTCCGCGGGAGCGGGATGAAAATAATCAAGCCCCGTTTCTCCGATGGCAGCGCAACGTGGGTGGCTGGCAAAAGTTTCGAGCTCGGTCAGGTAGTCGTCCTTTGTCTGATGCACATCACATGGATGGATACCCATACAGGCAAAGACCTCCGGGTGGGTTTCCGCAATCGTCAGATTGGCTTGGCAGTCGTCGAGGCAAGTGGCCAGAGTGACCATGCGGTGAATGCCGTGCTCGTGAGCGCGGTGGATGATTTCGCTAAGTTCATCAGGTAAAAACTTATGGGAGGCCAGATGGCAGTGTGAATCGGTAAGCATATTGTTCTAAGAAAATTCTATGTTTGATCGTTGGATTGCCAAGGTTTAATGCACAAATCAGTGCTTGTCTGATTGCATCAAGGCATTAATCTTACTTATAACCTATTATTGTAAATGAGTTTACACGCCCAATTATCCCCCGAAGCCCTAGCTATTCTTCGATCCCGACAGAGGAATTCTACGATCTCCAGTATTATAATTGCTTTATTGGTGGTGGTTCTTGTCGGTGTGCTTTTACTGCTGATCCTTCTTCCCTCAGTGGATAACTTTACGCCTGAAATTGTTTCGTATCAATCTGGTGTGGAAGAAGAGAATAAAGTGAAGAAGAAAATAATGAATCACGCAGTTGAGCGTAAGCCATCTTCTCCGTCGTCCTCAATGGCCCGTGTGATCGCAAGTAACTCTGTATCTAATATAGCGATCCCCGTTCCAGATGAGACGGTGCCTACCGAGTCCGTTGACTTTGGAAATGGCGAAGACTTTGGTGATGGCTGGGGTGATGGTGACGGCTGGGGAACTGGCGGTGGAGCCACCTTTTTTGGTGATTCCATCGGTGGTGATCGAATCCTGTATGTGATTGATTATTCCGCTTCCATGAATGGCGACCGACAACGCCTTATGCGTGTGGAGCTCGCCAAGTCGGTGATGCATTTATCGGCGGGTAAAAAATTCCAGTTAATCTTCTTTGCCGGGCCTGCCTGGGTAGCGGGAAATGATCTGAAAATGCAGGGTAAAAAGGGAGCGGTGGTGAAAGGTAAAGGGGGACACAAATTTGATTGGAAGTGTGGAGGCGGGGCTGGAGGATGGTCGACAGCGGGAAAGGTTCAAAAACCTGAGTGGCTCGATGCAACTGATTCTGTCGTTAAAAAGAGTGATAAACTGATTAAATCACACCGCTTAATCTGGGGGACGAACTGGGAGAACCCACTTGCGATGGCCTTTAGAATGGATCCATTACCCAACGCGATTATATTTATGACGGATGGTCTCGCTCCCGGAAATCCAGAGGCTGTGGCTGAAAAATATGGTAAGTTGGCCAGAAAGAACGGTGTTGTGATTAATACGATCGCCTTGATGGAGCCAAAGGCTGCGAAAGCGATGGAGGCTTTATCCAAAGCCTCCGGCGGGAAATTTTCACTCATCGGAGCCGACGGGAAAAAGATTGACCCTAAAAAGGCTCCGAAAAAAGCCCCGAAGAAGGCCCCCAAAAAACCGGCCCCAAAGGGTAAGGGTAAAAAGAAGAAGTAGTAGGTAAAGAAATCTTATTCTGGGAGAGGTTTCCTTAAGGCTTACTTCGTCGTAGGTTACTTCCTCGTTCCGAAGGTAGGGCGTGCGTTTTCAGTGATTTCACTATCAAGTTTTTTCATCCGGGCTAGCAGCGATGCCAATTTTTCGGGGTGTTTGTCGGCGATGTTTTCTTTTTCACCTAAATCCTTGGAAAGGTTGAAGAGCATCAGTTGAGGTTTTTTGTTTTTTGACCTCCTGTTAGGCTTCTGAACAAGAAGTTTCCAGTCGCCTTGACGGAGTCCTTCAATCTGACCTTGGGAAGAGTAGTGGAGAAATTCTTTACGCGGGGATGCTGCGTCAGCCGTGAGTGTTTTTGTGATGTCTATGCCATCGATTTTTTTAACAGGCTTAAGCGGATGCCCCGACAGCGTGGCGATGGTTGGAAGTAGATCGATGGTGCTGGCGAGCTTTGAGGAGGTTTTCCCTTTAGGGATGCGTCCAGGTCCCCAGATGATGAAGGGGACACGTTGACCGCCTTCGAAGGTTGTGCCTTTTCCTGCACGCAGTGGACCGGCACTGCCGCCGTGGTTTTTAAACTGCAGCCACGGGCCGTTGTCGGTGGTGAAGATAATGTAGGTGTTTTCAGAAAGGCCTAGGTCACGGACTCGTTGGATAAGCCGACCGCACTCAGCATCGATGTGCTCGATCACGCATTTGTAAGCATTCTTGGGATCTTTATCGAGGACGTCCTCGGGTACATAAAGCGGGATGTGGGGCATGCTGTGGGGGAGGTAGAGGAAGAATGGGTTGTCTTTGTTTTTTTCTACAAACTTGATGGCTTCATCAGTATAGCGACGTGTGATGGTGCGTTGATTGACCGGCAGCTCGATAATTTTTTTATCACGCATCAGTGGGGTGTTCCAAAGTGGGGAATATTTATCCTGGTCCTTCCAACTTGC
The DNA here is from genome assembly GCA_037620805.1 of Akkermansiaceae bacterium. Taxonomy (GTDB): domain Bacteria; phylum Verrucomicrobiota; class Verrucomicrobiia; order Verrucomicrobiales; family Akkermansiaceae; genus Oceaniferula. Next base: position 57,643 of record JASJLI010000044.1, on the reverse strand, counting down.
ATCTTGAGTCATGCCGCGAGGTTTTCCTTTGTTGTCGGGATGACTCATGTCGTTAGAGTATGGGATGCCGAAGTAGCTATCGAAACCGTTAGATGTAGGTAGTGTTTCAGGAACATGACCGAGGTGCCATTTCCCTACACAAGCGGTGGCGTAGCCATTGGATTTTAAATGGTCAGCGATGGTTAGTTCGTCAGCATGAAGCCCATGCTTGTTAGCTGGGAAAATAACATGGCGATGCATGCCGACACGCTTTGGGTAACATCCTGTCAGGAGTCCAGCGCGAGATGGTGAACAGACGGGGGAGGGGACATGGAAATCGGTCATTTTCATGCCCTCGGATGCAAGCTGATCGAGGTGCGGGGTTTTGATTGTTTTCGAGCCAAAGCAGCTAAGGTCGGCGTAGCCCTGATCATCGGTGAAGATGATGATGAAATTGGGGTCACGGGCGATAGCCGAAACCGAGCAGAGAGCTAGAATGAGGAGTAGAGCTGTTTTCATAATGGTTATTCTTGAAGGTAGGTCTTCTGTTTGTAAAAGAGGGAGAAGGGGACAAAGATGATCGCCGTGACTAACATGAGTTTGGTGAAGAACCAGAAGTAGGCAGCTCCTTCAAGGCTTGTTTGTCCTCCTGCATAGTAGGTGAACTTGACCGGTGAGGCGTCGCCACCTTCGGTGGGAAATTCTTCGAGCATTCCCTGCTTTTTCTTTTCTCGGTAGAGCCAGGTGTCCTCGTCTTTGGCTTTCTTTTCTTTGATCTTGATGATGACACCTAAGTCCCACATTGTTTTGGGTTTTTGATCTGGGCCGTCCGATGAGATACGGGCACTTGTTGAGCTGATGAGGGTGTAGCGAAGAGGTCTTCCCCATGCATCTTTGATGCTGTTGAGTGCTTTGCCTCCTTTCGCACTGGTGGGTAATGATTTTGTGGAGGTGAATATTCCTTGCACCGTCGTGGCGCTTTCTCGGAGGAGTTCGTAGGCCGGTGATGAGATTTCGCCAGCCTCTAACAATAAATCATCCTTAGATCCCGATGCACCATCGAAACCTGGGTGAGCTTGTTTTTCAACCAAGGCGACTTCGGGTATCTGAATGTAAATATTGATCAATCCGGTGAGGAGGTTTCCGATGGTTACGGAGACCAGAAAAATACCCATGATAAAGGACTTCATCTTCCTCGGCGCTTGAGTGTATGCGAATTCAAGACAGACGATCGAGATGAGAACTTCAGCCGTTGTGAAAATCAAATATGCTAAAAGCTGCCACCAGACAGTCGGAGTCTCGCCTCGATCAATCGCTTCTTGCGCAAGTGAAATGATCGCGAAAGAGATGGTCATGAGGAAGAGCCCCGTACCTACTTTTCGAAGAGGTGTGAGTGGTATGATCTTTCCAACGCTTGGATAAATCCACCACGTGAAAATGGGAATGAGGACGAGAATGAGAAACGGGTTTGCGGCTTGAATCTGGGATGGAAGTATATCGATACCGAAGACGTGACGGTCCATTTTTTCGGCCTGAAATACTAAAGTCGATGCCGTCTGATCGAAGAGGCACCAGAAGACGGCTACAAAAAGGAAGAGCGGGATGAGTTTGCCTATAGCGACCAAGCCTTCGCGACTGCCCAGTTCCTTAAAAAATGACAATCCATGAGCGGGGACGTGGATGAATTTTTGTCTACCCATCCAGAACACGATAGTGGCTATGGCCATCAGGACTCCGGGGATACCGAAGGCTAGATGAGGTCCGTACCATTTGAGGATAAGAGGGATGGAAAGGTTGGAGATAACGGCGCCAAAATTGATCGAGAGATAGAAAATATTAAATACCTTACTGAGTAGGTGTTGGTTGCTTTTACCAAATTGGTCGCCGACGTGGGAAGAGACACAGGGCTTGATTCCTCCTGCTCCGATCGCGATAAGCCCTAGACCAGCGAGTAACCAGATCTCGACGGCTCCCCCCACTCCCATGAAGGCCAAACAAAGATGACCAAGGCAATAAACGACGGATAGTGTGACAATGGTGCGATATTTCCCAAAAAAGATGTCGGCAATCAGAGCTCCAGCCAAGGGGGTGAGGTAGACGGCTGAGTTGAAAAATGAAACGTAGGCCGTGGCTTGCGCCTCATTCATGGACTCTCCTCCGAGGACTCCTAGATAGTTGGCGAGAAAGATCGCGAGAGCGGCCTTCATACCATAAAATGAAAATCTCTCGGCAGCCTCATTAGAGATGATAAAAGGGATGCCCGTTGGCATCTTGGCTGTGTCCGAAGGGTGGGTGTTGTATGACATCTTGTTAGGATTTACAGTTGATCAGGTGATGATTGGAAGTAGTTCCTCGATGGAATTGACTAGATGGGCAGGTGATTCGGCTTCCAGGGCTGGAACATCGTGATATCCCCAGGTGGCTGCGATGGAGAGCATGCCCGAGTTATGGGCTGTGGCGAGGTCAATGGTGGAGTCTCCGACGAAGGCGATTTCATCGGGTGATACACCTAAAGATTTGGCAACATCCAGAGCACCCGTCGGATCGGGTTTAACGGGCACACCCTCGCGTTGACCGATAACGGAAGAGAAGGTGACCTCAGGAAATAGAAAATCGGTCATTTCCTTGCAGAAGATGTGGGGCTTGTTGGAAAACACGGCGATGCCAGTATTCTGACCGAGTAGTGTTTTGAGAACTTCAGGGACGCCTGCGTAAGGACTAGTTCCTTGTTTCCAGGTTGTGGCATAATCCTCACTCATCTGTGAGGCGATGGATTTCAGATCTTCGCTGGAGTAGTTATCCAGCGTTGCTCGTTCCGATACTGCTCGCTCGACCAGTTTATACATCCCATTGCCAATAAAGGTGCGCACCACGCTTTCGGGATGGGTGGATAGTCCATTTTTAGTTAGCACTCGGTTGAGTGAACCAGCTAGGCCCGGCAGAGAATGGATCAGAGTTCCATCGAGATCAAAAATTACGGCGCGTATCACGAGCGCGAGCATCACGGGGATTGAAAGGGAGATCAAGACATACCCTGAAAAGATTCCGACCCCCGCGAGCTGCAACAAGCGAGGGCCGGACACTATCACACAGCAAACACAATCATTTGCTTGATTTTTATACCCGCGGTTACGATCAATTGCCGCCGATTAAGGTGTAGAGCGAGGGCAAAGATGGAAAGGTAGAATAGTAAGATGGATGAAGGTTTGGGGACGGTGGTTGGGCTAGAAGCCAGTGTTAAATTCGCGGCCTCCTGAATGGGTGCTACACTCTAGCTCTTGTCAGAATTCGAGAGGTTCTTCATGATGGCGTTAAAGTTGCGCTCTGCGTTGTCACCCTGCCAGCCGTAGCGAATATTGTAGCCGGCCTTGTTGTTGAGCTTCCAGCCTGCGAGTCGCGTAGCAGCATTGCTCTGCGGCTCGGTGCTGTCTCCTCCTGCCTCGCCAACCCCTTCAATTTGAGCGAATTCTATGGAGAATCCGCCCGACTGGTTAGCTGCGAGATCGTTGCTGAGGATGGTTGTTATGAACTCATTGGGGGCGCTCAGATCGTCGGTGCCGTTGGCGTAAAAGAGAATAGAAAAATCTGCGTAGTGAAGCAATCCTTCGCCGCCCATTCCTCCGCATGAGTGACGCCGTCATTGGTCGTGCTGTCTTTGGCCGTAACCGTTGCGCTACTATCTGAATAATTGAACAGATTGAGGTTGCTTCCGGTTGAAAAGAGGGTTCAAAAACCCGCGACTTGGGCAAACTCAATGGCATCACCATCTTCGCCATCTGAGAAGTCGGCACGGTCACTATCACCATCCGTGTCGTAGATGGACATCGTGAGGCTATCGAGTCCAACGGCAGCATTTTGGCCATTGGCATAGAACTGAATGTCAAAATCGACGTAGTGGAGCTCGTTGACACCTGTGGAGCTAACTCCGCTACCGACTGGGCGCCAGGCGGCGTCGTCCAGGTTATTTGTGGTGATAGGGGAATCGTCGATCCTGTTAAGGGTGGCGTTGCTGAGTGAGGTTACCTTGATGATCGCGTCAACACCGGCTGTAACATGTTAAAAGCGGTATGCGGCTCCTTCTTGAAGGTCAGAGCCTTCGACGAGTTCAAAGTCACCGAAAGACAACTGCTGTGCCGCAATGTTACCGCATAAGAAGGCGGTTGACAAAAAAGCCACTCGGCTGAATGAACCGGTGGCTTTGATGTAAGAAAGGGATGTTTTGAAGCCAGTAATTACTCTCCGCTTTTATGGAGATGCACGTCGGTTTGTGGGTAAGGGAAGGAAATGCCCTCCTTATCAAAGGTCTTCTTCACATTCTCATTGAGATCGAAGAAAATGCCCCAGTAGTCGGAGGAGTTTGCCCAGACGCGGACAACGAGGTTCACGGAGTTGTCTCCTAGTTCCTTGACGGCAATGAAGGGTTCAGGGTCTTTATCAATTCTTGAATCAGCCTCAATGAGAGATTTGAGGACGCTTTTGGCCTGATCGATGTCGTCATCGTAGCCAATACCGAAGATGAAATCGACCCGGCGTTTGTTTTCGGCTGAGTAGTTAATCAGTGAACCAGTAGCAACAGGGCCATTGGGTAGTATGATACGCTTGTTATCACCTGTATTAATAACGGTGTTGAAAATCTGGATACTACGGACTTTTCCACTGTGGCCTTGGGTCTCGATGAAGTCACCCACCTTGAAGGGCTTAAGAATCAGGATGAGCACGCCACCAGCGAAATTCTGCAGTGTGCCCGACAGCGCCATACCTACGGCAAGACCAGCAGCACCGAGGACGGCAACAAATGAGGTGGTGGGGAATCCGGCAATACCGGCACAGGTGATAATGAGTATCACTTTCAAGCCCATAGAGACCAGGCTGTGGATAAAGGTTTCCAGCGCCTCATCAAAATCAGTTTTATCAAACCATTTACGAAGTCCTTTGCAGGCAAAGTTAACGAGTTTCCAGCCAATCCAGAGAGTGACAAGGGCGGAGAGGAGCTTGAGGCCGTGAGTCGTGGTAAGCTCGGTGATATCTTGGAGTATTTGTTCGAAGTCGATCGTCATGACAGAGTTTTGTTATGCCTTCAGTCGGATTTAGGCAATCTGAAAACGAGGCATCCGTCGAAGCCCCGACTCGACAGCTTGCATGACCTAGGTAGAATACCTGCATGCTTCCGCAGCTGATCACTGGAATCCCAGGCCCTCAATCGCTCGCACTTGCTGCCGAGCTCAAGCAATACGAATGCCAAAATGTCACCTACACGGCAGACGATTGGCCTGTGTTTTGGCAAAGTGCAGAGCGGGTCAACGTCTGGGACGTCGATGGTAATTGTTTTCTTGATTTAACCTCTGCTTTTGGAGTGGCTAGTTTAGGGCATGGCTGGTCTGCGGAGGCGATGCGCAAGCAGTCGGCGTCTTTGGTTCACGGTATGGGAGACGTCCATCCTACTGCTCTCAAAGTGGAACTCTGCAAGCTGCTTTCGGCCATGACCTTCGAGCGATGGGGTGAGGGGATTGGGAAAACAACCTTGAGCAACTCGGGATCCGAAGCGGTCGAGACAGCGTTAAAGACGGCATTAATTGCCACAGAAAAGAGTGGTATCCTAAGTTTTTCCAATGCCTACCATGGCTTGGGTTATGGATCTTTGCTTGCAGGTGGCTTTGAAAAGTTTCGCGAACCCTTCGAGGATCAAATGGCTCCTGTAAGAGATGTGGTTGCTTTTCCAACGAAGGAGGAGGACTTGGAGCAATTAGCTGAGCAACTGAAGTATTTCGACGGGGGGAACATTGGCGCCATCATTGTGGAGCCTATTCAGGGGCGAGGGGGAGAGGTCGTGCCGCCGGATGGATTTCTCGCTCTATTAAGAGCCTGGTGTGATATCCACGGAGCATTACTCATTTTTGATGAAATTTTTACAGGCCTCAACAGAACGGGAAAGCTATTTGCCTGTGATTGGGAAGGCGTAGTCCCTGATATCATCTGCATCGGTAAGTCGATGAGTGGTGGATACCCGATCTCGGCTTGTGTTGGTAAAGCTGAGGTGATGGATGCCTGGCCGGAATCAGAGGGGGAGGCATTGCACACAAGCACTTTCCTCGGGAATCCAGTTGGCTGTGCAATGGCACTGGCATCGTTAAAGAAACACGCCGAGCCGAAAGTCTTGAATAACGTGATGGAGTTGGGCGGCTTGCTTCGTGAACTACTGATGGATCTACGAAGCCCTTTAATCTACGAAGTTCGCGGTAGAGGACTCATGCTGGGAGTGGAACTGCGGTATCCTGACGGATCGCCAGCAGGAGATGTAGCAGGTCGGATTCTCACTGAGATGTTAAAACGCGGGATTATACTCTTGGCGGGCGGACCGGATGGTAACGTGCTCGGATTTACCCCTCCCTTCGGTTTGACGGATGCTGAACTGACCTTTGTGGTTTTACAGCTACAGAGCGCTCTTGACCGTTAGAGTGGAATACTGATAATAACATTTGATGAGTAACACGCCCACAGTCTGGATGAATGGCGAGCTAATGCCAGCTGAGGAAGTCCGAGTATCACCCTTTGACCTCGGCCTCACTGTTGGGCTGGGTGTGTTCGAAACCATGGTCGCTTATGATGGTTGTGTTTTTTACTACGACAGACATCACGCTCGGCTTGTGCAATCGGCTAGTATGATGGCTTTGACCGCTCCGACCATGGATGTGATTGAAAAAGCCATGTCCGAGGTGATTGCCGCTAATGATCTTCTTTCAGGCCGATCCCGAATTCGGGTTTCGATCAGTGGAGGAGTAAATCCTCTTCAAGGTGGTGATGCTCCTGGAAACATGATCGTCACCGCAGTGCCCCAGCCTGAGCCAGCTGATATGGCAAAGCTGATATTGGGCTCTTATAGCTGTGATGAAAGCTCGGCAATGTCTGGGGTTAAATCAGCGTCCTATGGATGTCATGTGATGACCTTCCGCCATGCTATTGCGGCGAGTGCAGACGAAGCTCTCGTTTTGAATTCACGGGGGATTCTCTGTGAAGGGTCGATGTCGAATGTATTTCTCGTGAAGGATGGTGAAGTGCGCACGCCCTCGCTTTCGAGCGGTTGTCTAGCTGGTGTGACGCGGGCTCTTGTGATCGAGTTATGTAACAAGCTGAATATCGCTATCGAGGAAACTGTATTGGGTGAATCCGATATTCAGGATGCCGATGAAATATTTCTCACCAGCTCAGCGCGTGAAGTTCAGGCTGCCAAGATGCTCGATTCGAATGACGGCAATGGAGTTGGCCCTGTGACTGCTCAGATTTCGAGTGCTTACAAAACCCTGATCAAGCAAGCCATAGCTATATCTATAGGTGAAAGTAAAGGTATAGGGAAATGAGTCTGGCTAGCTACACCATGCCTATCAAGGACTCGGATATAGAAACGATCCGTGCCATCCTTGACGAGGCAGGTTTCGAATTTAAGGAAAAACCCTACGCTCATTTCTCGGCGAAAAAGGGGAAGCTTAATGTTACGGTCTACGAAAAGGGGCCTAAGGTATTAGTGCAGGGAAAGGAAACTGAAGATTTTGTAAAGTTTACTCTCGAGCCTCTTGTGTTAGGCGAGGCGAGACTCGGCTATGAAGAAGTCAACGAACCTGAGATGTTTGAACCTCACTTCGGGATCGATGAGAGCGGGAAAGGGGACTTCTTTGGTCCTCTAGTCATTGCCGGTGCCTACACTGATGCCACATCCACCCGTGCTCTGATGGACGCTGGGGTGATGGATAGTAAACGGATTACAAGTGCGAACAAGATCGCAAAGCTGGCCAAAATCATCCGCGATACCCGTGGTGTTTCCTATGAGATCGTTAGTATCGGCCCGGAGAAATATAATGAAATGTATGGGTCGTTTCGGAATTTAAACCGACTCCTCGCATGGGGGCATGCCCGTGTGATCCGAAGTTTGGTAGAAAAAGTCCCGAGCTGTCCGCGTGCCCTCAGTGATCAGTTTGCCCGTAAAGAAGTCTTGGAGAAAGAACTGGCCCGACACGGCGTCGACATCGAACTCCAACAGCGAACCAAAGGTGAAAGTGACGTAGCTGTAGCGGCCGCCTCCATCCTTGCTCGAGAACGGTTTGTCCAATGGATCGCCGCCTCTAGTGAGAAATCTGGAGTAACTATCCCACTGGGTGCCGGCCCTCACGTGTTAGATGCCGCTCGCGAATTAATATCGGAGCATGGCAATGACATTCTACCCAAGGTTGCTAAGATGCACTTTAAAACAGCGCAGGAAGTTTAGGGGCAGTGGACATTCTTGTCCACTGCGTCGTGCTTGGGTTGCCGGTGGACAAGAGTGTCCACCCTCCCTAGAGACGAGCGCCGCTGTATGCGACCTCTAGCCAATCAATACACTCGTCTAACAAATTGGTGTCCATTGTATGAACGTCCTCGCCTTTACCGATGTCTCTAAGTAGCAGAACGGTGAGTTCACCTCCAAGATGTTCGCGGAATTCTTCAAGGCCTACAAACACAGAGCGAGTTCCGTCCTTGGTGCGTATATCAAAGGATTCATGCCAAGTGGGCAGTTGGAGTTTTTTCAAGACCTTCAGAATGCGCATTGCGGAAGACTCTTCGAGTCGGCCCGTTTTCCACGAGTAAACGGTATCCAATGCCAGACCCACAGCCACAGCATCCGCATGGCTTAACGCAAAATCGGTGAGCTGCTCCATCTTATGTGCCGCCCAGTGACCGAAGTCGAGAGGTCGGCTATTTCCCGTCTCAAACGGATCTCCTCCGTAGGCGATGTGTGAAGCATGAAGCAGAGCGGAGCGTTCCACGGTTTCCTCTAGGACATGGGGTTGAAGTTTTGTTAGTTTGTCGCAGTGGTCTTCAATCCAGTGGAAAAAGGCAGCGTCCTTGACGAGGGCGACTTTGACCGCCTCCACAATACCAGCGCGGCGCTCGGTTTCGGGTTGGCCGTGTAGGAAAGAGAAATCATTGACCACCGCGTGGGGGACGGCGAAGGTGCCGAGGAAGTTTTTTTTGCCGTAGGCGTTAATTCCATTTTTGACACCCACTCCGCTATCGTCTTGGGCGAGAGTGGTGGTTGGGAAACGCACAAAACGAATTCCACGATGCGCGGTGGCCGCAGCCAGCCCGATGACATCGAGGTAGGCTCCTCCACCAATACAGATGACGTAGGAGTGTCGATCGATACCAGCTTTTTCAATCGTATCCCACGCCGCTTGCAGGGTATTGGCATCTCGTTTGCAAAATTCACCACCGGTCTGGACGACGGTGCCTCGGGAAACAAATCCCGGCATGCGGTCGAGGTATTCGTTGACCTGCGCCTCAAGCTTCGGGAATGCCTCGGCGACTCCGTTGTCGATAAACACGATCACCTTGGCATGGCCGTTGGTTTCGAGCAGATCGATGAGTATCCGATTTTCAGTCGAAAATGCATCGCGTGTGAAGCGAATCCGGTGGGTTGTGTTGATTCTGATGTCGAAATCCTTGCCTTGCATGGTGTTGATACGCGTGTGCGATGTGAAATATTAGCTCAAATTACTTAAAAAGCCAGCCTTGGATTATTCATATCTACATCCAGTTGCTCCTTGGTTGGGCCGTGATCGACCGAAATGGGGCCCTTTTTATCGATTGCGTTGAAAAATGGGGCACTTTGGGTTCGTGATCCTCGGAGGCAGACAATCACAGATATTTACCAGCATCCTAAAAAAAGTCCGTGCAATCCGGCTGATCCGTGGTTTTCTTTCCGCGACATGAGCGATATCCAAGACATCAACATTACAATGAATACCAGCAAGGGACCCATCAAGGTTCGTATGTTTGCTGCCGATACCGAAGTAACCTGCGCCAGCTTCCTGAACCTCGCTAGTCGTGGTTTCTACGACGGCATCGTATTCCACCGCGTGATTCCTAACTTTATGATCCAAGGTGGCGATCCTACCGGCACAGGATCAGGTGGCCCTGGCTACAAGTTTGAGTGTGAGTGCAAGCCACACCTCAAACATGAAAAAGCAGGTATCCTCTCCATGGCCAACGCTGGTCCTAATACCAACGGTTCCCAGTTCTTCGTGACCCACGGACCTACTCCACATCTCGATGGCAAACACACCGTATTCGGTGAAGTCACCGAAGGTCAGGACATCGTCGATTCCATCGCCCAAGGCGATACCATCAATACCATCGACATCCACGACAGCACTGACGCTCTCTTCGCGGCACAAGCTGACCGCATCAAGGACTGGACTCCCTAGTCCCTGAAATTCGTCCCCTGAAAATATGATCTACCTGCTCTCTCCAGCGAAAACGCTCGATTACGATTCCGAGATCCCATCTGTCCGCGCGACGATGCCTCGGTTTCTCGAGCACTCGTCAGAGTTGGCAGGAATCATGAAAAAAAAGAAGCCGGCTGATCTGGAAAAGCTGATGGGCATTTCCAGTAAGCTGGCCGATTTAAACGCGGAGCGATTCCGCACGTGGAAGTCGGACTACACGAAAAAAGAAGCCCGTTCGGCCATTTTTGCCTTCAAAGGTGACGTCTACCAAGGCCTCGCCGTGGAAGAGTGGGGGGATGTCGATTTTGCCGCCGCGCAGAAATCGATTCGGATCCTCTCCGGCCTCTACGGGATTCTCCGCCCGCTCGATCTGATGCTTCCCTATCGATTAGAGATGGGGAAAAAAATCACCACAAAACGTGGCCTCAACCTCTACCATTTCTGGGGCAATCTCCTCACCGATAGTCTGAATAAAGACCTCAAGGCAACAGGCGATGCGGTGATTAACCTCGCATCGAACGAATACTTCTCCGCGGTCAAAACCAAGGAGCTAAAGTCCCCCGTGATCACACCCGTTTTTAAGGACTGGAAAAACGGCAAGTATAAGATCATTTCCTTCTTCGCCAAAAAGGCACGCGGTATGATGGCCGCTTGGGCAATCCAGGAAAAAATAACAACCCCCGCAGGCTTGAAGAAATTCAAGGGCGGAGGTTATAAGTTTGATAAAGACCTTAGTGACGTAAACACACTCGTGTTTACGCGCAAGGAGAGTTAGGGAGCCCTGTCTCTCTACTTAGCTAACTCCTTGAGTAGTGCTCGATTCAATCGAATGCCACCCTCAAAGTTCTCCACGTAGTAGTTCTCGTTAGGTGCATGGATCTGGCAATCGGGGAGAGCCAGTCCTAACATGAGTGACTCAACACCAAGGATTTCCTTCATGTCCTGAATGATTGGGATGGATCCACCTTCGCGGATCAGCACGGGGGCTTTTCCGAAGGCTTGCTCAAGTGCTACCTGTCCGGCTTTGCCATTCTCGGAGTGAGGATCAGAGATGTAAGGTTTGCCATCGTGGCCTACTTCAACGTCAATCGTGACTCCTGCCGGGCAGTGTTTTTCGAGGTGGGCTACTACTTTGGCTGAAATATCTTTCGGGTCTTGGTCGGGGACGAGACGGAATGAAAATTTGGCCATCGCTTCGGCCGGAAGCACGGTTTTTGATCCTTCGCCTTGATATCCTCCACCGATGCCGTTGACCTCGGCTGTGGGGCGGGCCCAGAGACGTTCTGCTGAGCTGTATCCCGGTTCGCCAAAGAGGGCGGGGGAGCCGGTGATGGCGAGTGTGTCTTGTTTCGTCATGCCCGGGACCTTGGCCCACATTTCACGCTCCCAGTTTTCAAGGGGGCGGACGTCGTTGTAAAATCCTTCGATGGCAATATTTCCTTCCGCATCATGGAGGGAGGCTACGAGTCGAGCGACCGCTGTGGCTGGATTCGCTACTGCGCCACCATACACTCCCGAGTGAAGGTCTCCCGATGGTCCTTTGACGGTCACTTCACAGCAGGTGATTCCGCGTAGTCCGTAACCCATGGTGGGGACTCCTTTGGCGACCATGCCGGTGTCTGATACGGCGATCACATCGCATGCGAGATCCGCTTTATGTTTTTCAAGAAATGGAACCAAGTTAGGGCTACCAATTTCTTCCTCGCCTTCGAAAAGAAAAATTAGATTCACGGGTAATTCACCCTCTTCCTTGAGCGTTTCTTCCACGCCAAGAACGTGTGCCAGCATCTGGCCTTTGTTATCGGTGGAGCCACGACCCCAGATCCGACCATCGCGGATTTCAGGTTCGAATGGTGGCGAGTCCCACAGCTCTACTGGGTCTACGGGTTGGACATCGTAGTGGCCGTAGATGAGACAGGTTTTCTTTCCTTCCTCATGCTTGTTGCGCGCAATCACGATCGGGTGGCGTGCTGTCTCGTGGAGCTCGGTGTCTAGTCCTATGCCGTCGAGTTTTTCGATCAACCAGCCGGCGCAGTCACGGACGTCGTCGGCATGATTCGAGTCGGTCGAGATACTGGGGAATCGGAGAAATTCAAAAAGGTCTTCGAGCTGTTTAGTCATGCCCCATGTTGTGACGTCAGCCCAACCCCGCCGCAAGCCTGAAATCCAGCCTAGTCTGTATTCGTGAAGATTCGTAAGATTCGTAGTTCCAAAATTCGCCTAACGAGTGCAATATCTCTCCGATGGCAAATCGATACCCTCTGATTTTTAATCCCAGCGCCCGCAGTCAGCGAGGTCGCAGGACGTTGCGATTTCTGATGTCACATGCACAGTGGTTCGCTCTCTATGCCAGCCGGAGTGCTGAAGATGCCACAGAGCTTGCGGCTAAGCTTGCTGCCGATGGTGAACCCGTCGTAGTGGCAGCCGGTGGTGACGGCACGCTTAATGCCGTGGTGCAGGGGCTTGCTGGAACCAGCACAGCGCTCGGGGTGCTGCCCGCTGGCACCATGAACGTATTTGCACGTGAACTGGGTTTGCCTTTCAATAGCTTGAAAAAATCCTTTAATGTGCTCGAGGAGGGTTTTGTCAAAGAGGTCGATCTCTTTGAAGTTAACGGACACGCCTTCGTCCAGATGGCGGGCGTCGGATTCGATGCCCAGGTGATTAAGGAAACCAACTTGGAGACGAAAAAAATATTTGGACCAATGGCCTACGTGATGGCGGCGATGAAAGTGCTTGGCGACACGCCACCCAAGATGCGAGTTGTCTGTGAAGACGGTCGGGTAGAGGAAGGGGTCTGTGCCTTAGCAGGAAATGGTTCTCTCTATGGTGGGCAGGTGAAACTTTTCCGCAAGGCTGATCACAGTGATGATATGTTAGATCTACTGGTGTTTACTGAGGCCGGGTATAAATTGGTCCGTGATTCCGTGAAGGGGATAGCCACTGGTGCCATTGATTCGGGGAACTCATCGGTAAAATATCTTCAGGCAAAAAGTTTTCAAATACAGTGTGACCGAGAAGTCCCTATCGAGGCAGATGGCGAGTATATTGGCCGTGTCACCGAGGTGTCGCTTGTCCCAGCCAAACGCAAACTCCGTGTGATTGCTCCAGAGAACCCTAAGGACGGAATATTTGCTTCCGTAGTGAAAACTCTGGTGAAGATTCCACGTATGGGTATCGATGAGAAAGAATGATGACTAATTAAAGGCTGTGGGAAACAATGAGTGAGTTGGAAATACAGAAGGCTGAGAGCGAGGGCGTTGGTTCGGAGAACACGTCTGAAGATATCAAGGCTTCAAAAAAAGAAAAAAATAGCGGCGCGAAAGCTGCGATTTTTCGCTGGGTCAAACGACTGTTGTTTCTTTGTTTTTTTCTGGTCGTCTGCTTCTTCGGCTTTATCTGGTATGCCAACTACGCGGCAACCCATGCTGGAAAAGGTGTGCTTTTTGACGATGTCAAAGAGGTGCCCAAACAGAGGGCTGGACTTGTTTTTGGCTGTTCGGAAAAACTGGGATCGCGCGATAATCTTTATTTCAAATACCGCATTCAAGCAGCCGCAGAGCTTTGGAAGGAAGGTAAAGTTGATTTTCTGATCGTCTCAGGTGACAACCGAGAGAAGAACTACAATGAGCCAGTTGCCATGCGTAAGGCTTTGGTGAAAGCTGGTGTGCCATTTGATAAAATTGTCTGCGATTACGCAGGCCTGCGCACGCTCGATTCCGTGGTGCGGGCAAAAAAAATATTTGGGCTAACAGAGGTGACATTTGTCAGTCAGAAATTTCAAAACGAACGGGCTGCCTACATTGCCAAAGCGCATGATATGACAGTCTATGGCTATAATGCACGCGATGTGGAAGGCTATGCTGCGCGTAAAACAGAAGACCGCGAGGTGCTCGCCCGAGTAAAGATGTGGCTGGACGTCAATATCACTAACAAACAGCCTAAACACCTTGGAGACAAAGAATCCGTCCCAGAGTAGATCTACTCAGTAAGTGATCATACCACCCCTTCAATTTAACCACTCGAATGGTATCAGAATTTAAACCCAAACCTGAGGTTGATCTGATGCGACTCAATATCGGAGCCGATCCGGTTTTCGTAATTCAGGAAGGCGCGGCCGTTCTCTGAAAACTCCCACGAGACCCCGAGACCGGAGACTAGGCGATCCTCCGCTGGAGCACTGAGGGGGAATCCGCCGATGGTGATGGAGTCGTTTTCAAACTCATGTTCCCAGGCTGTGTGGATCTGCGGGATCAAGGTGCCACGTGATAAAGGAATAACCTTGGCCACTCGATAACCTAACCTACCGAGCAGAGACTCGTGATCCATTGTAGGGAAACTGGCAGCACCCACCCCAGCTTCTGTGAAGCCGTCGAGCTTTCCCTTGGTTAAGGTCAGGGATCCGAATGGTCCGTGAATCCAGCTTTTGTTCCGAAGGCTGTAGCCTGTGTTGATTGCAAAAATATGGTCGTTGCTTTCAGTGTTGCTCGTGGCTGAGCCAGCGATGGATCTGCGTGCGATGTCGTTATCGTTAGTTCCGTAGCCATACAGGAAATCGGCATACCAGTCGCCTGGGCCGTTGAGGAAATTCTGTTTGTAGTAGGAGGCGTAAAAAGCAAGGGCATAACCATCGGAATCGATGTCACCCAGAGTTCCCATATCGACTTTGGAATGATTGGCAATAACGGCCGCACCTAACGACCATTCATTGTTGTAGCGATACTCAATACCTGCTGTGCCACCAAAAACATCGATTTCATAGTCTGGCAGTGTGATGATACTCAATCGTGTGCCGGGTAGCAAAGTAGCGGAGCCGTCAACATTCTCACTGTATGTATGCAGTGAGCCAAAAGCTTCCCAGCGCTTCTGTTCAAGAGGCATAGGGATGATCTCCTTACCGCCTCCTTTGGATGAATAGCTTCCCTTGTCAGAAGATGGAACGATGGGGGCTAGGTGTGGACGACGGTTGCGTAGGCGAAATAGGCGAGAGTTAACATCCCGAAGTCCTACTTGAGCCATCGATAGCTGGGTTTGGCGGAGGGTGGCTATCACGGGTAATCCGTTAGTGACGAGGCCTGGTTGACCACCAAAGGTTCCCGCCTGTAGGAAAACGGCAGAGTCGAGAACAGAGTCGCCGCTATCGCCGATGACAATTTTGATTATATGCTCACCTGGGCCGATACCCTCGGCGCTGGCTATGATATTTTTCGTGCGTCCATCGAACTGGTGGTTTTCGGTCCCCGTTTTGTTCGATATGTAGGAGGAAGAGTTTGTGGTAGGGGTAACTGTATCAACAGTAATCGGATCATTGGTTCCCTGAATCAATGCCAGGTTCCGAGTAACCCCAGGTTGGTTGCCCGGAGTGTTGGGGTCGATATCGGGTGTTAGAAAAAAGGCAAAGACGTCGTTAACGCTGCTGTTAATATATTCTTCGTATTCCTCGGAGGCAAAAAGGAAGTTGAAGAAGAGGTCGCCAGTACTGGTGGTAAATGAAAACTGAAGTCCTGAGGCGTCCTGAGACGAGAGGCCCGTGATGGCAGCGAGGTCTATGTCACCGGCTAAGCCAAAGTTAGTGCTTTTACTGGTGTGATCATTTGGGCCAATAGCATCGAGTACGTTGCCCGTTGAAAAAATGAGTCCTGCATCAAAATCCAATCCAGCAGATAGCCCACCCGAGAACACACCTGATGAGTTTGCGCCACCAATGGCAACGGGCGTCCCTACCAAGGAAATACCACTTCCATAAAGATTGTTAAGCAACTGGTGGGGATCGGATTCAGGTGTGATTAAAAACTGCGCGGAAGCCGGAATACATCCTAGGCCAAGGGCTAGGATAAGCTGAGTCGTAGTTTTAGTAATGGCACCCATTGAGTCGAATTAAATGTAGGTTTTTTGGCAGTAGTAAATATTGACGGGATGCTCAGCCAATTTACAGCTGAGTCCCTTCTGAATAGCTGAAATACAACCACAGACCCTCAAATAAAGTAAGGGAAAAACAAGTTATTAGACGAGTAGTCAATGTAATGACAACCGCTGGAACCCTTATGCATTAAGGGTTATTCGATGGTTGTTGATCTAGCCGCCGGCGGCGATCGTAATGATTTCTATCTGATCGCCGTTCTCTAACTGACTTTCAGTGTATTCACGAGGAAACAGGGCCTTTTTATTAAGCTCCACCACAACAGGTTTTTCACCCATACCAATGGACTCCAGCAATGCCTGCACACTCACCGGAGTGTCTAACGGATGATCTTTGCCATTCAGCCTGATTGTCATCTGTAGAATTTAGTGTTTAGGATTTAGAATTTCCAAATCCCAGTCTTTCCAAACGGATTCGTAGCCTTTGATGTTGAGCATGGTGGAGATCTCATTGATCCCTCGTTTGTCATCGATGGTGAACTGCTCGGTCGCTCGTTGGCTGCCATTACAGGATGTGTTTTCATCAAGTTCCACCCGTTTTCCTTTGACGGTGAGGTGAAGGTCATCGGTGCCTGCGCCCGTGTAGCCGCCGGGGTCGGTTTGGGATTCGGCGGACATGTGGGTAACACCTAACGGCACCAGTGCATCACGCAAAGCGGCTGGCTCACGGGTGCTGACGACGATGCCAACGTGCGGAAAGCAGATACGGAAGGCACAGACGAGCTGCACGAAGTGTCGGTCGTTGAGAAACAGATCCGGGTTCGGTTCATACTGATAATTGCCAGCGTAGGGTCTCATGCGGGGGAACGAGACGGTAAACGATGCCTTCCAGCAGTGCTTGTAGAGGTATTCGAGATGGGACGCGAGCGCGAGAGCTTCCGTTTTCCAGTCGGCCAGACCAAACAAGGCGCCAATTCCAATCCTGCGGAAGCCACCGGCGTAGGCCCGCTCGGGGCACTCCAGGCGCCAGTCGAAATTTTTCTTCGGCCCCGCCGTGTGAAGTTGGGTGTAGGTCTCACGGTGATAGCTTTCCTGATAGACCACCAGTCCTTCAGCTCCGTGACTCACCAATTCGCCATACTGGTCGTCTTCCATGGGACCTACTTCAATGCCAATGGTCGGGATAAACCCCTTGATGGCATCAATGCAGTCCTGAAGGTATCCCTCGGATACAAACTTAGGATGTTCCCCGGCGACGAGCAGGATGTTGCGGAAACCGAGCTTATAAAGGTGCCGGGCTTCGGTGACAACCTGGTCGATGGTTAAAGTCGTGCGCAGGATCGCATTGTCGCGCGAGAACCCGCAGTAGCTGCAGTTGTTGATGCACTCGTTGGAAACATACAACGGCGCAAACATCCGCATCGTCTTGCCGTAGTGCCGGTGCGTGATCGCCCGGCTTTTCCCTGCCATACTCTCCAGTGTCTCTGCGGAAGCTGGACGTAGCAGCGCCTCGAACCGACGCATCAGTGGCGTCGGGTTCTTAATCAGGGTAGGAAATTCATCGGCAAAGCTCACCGCCGCAGTGGTCGTGCCTCGACTGGCTTTTGTCAAAGAGAAAGTGTTCTCTGAGCGATCTCGTGCGGATCTGGGGCAGGCCGTTCACGAAGAGGGAAATGTGTGATTTGATGCGCTAATTCTGAGCCTCCATCCGCTTGAGCAGGTGGACGCACGTGTTTTTTTGAATTTTTTGTCCTAAATGTGTGACGTTGATTGCCGTCGTTGCCGCCCCTTCGCTGACCACTACCGCAATCGTTGATACCGCTGCCACCGAATCACGGATGTTCTATGAAGTCGTTCGTCTTGCCGAGGCAGAATAATAGCCGGTCATTCGCAAAAAATAAATTCCTAGCCATCACCCTCCCTCACTTTTAGCATAACTTCAGCCATGATTAACATTACGGAACTCAGCCTCGGTCACTTGTCCATGATCGTGTGTTTCTCAGTCATGCATTCAGTGGTTGCCGCTCCGGATGTAAAACAACCGGAGTCATCAAAACCATCAGAACCGTCAAAATGGGGATTAGCGGTGATCGAATATGCCCCCGGTGGCAGTGACCCAACGGTCTTCAAAGGAGCGACACACATTGCCTTCGGGCCGAAAGGTCAGGAAATCGTCACCGACCTTAACAACAACCGCTTTTTGTATCGTGACGGCCCCGGTGATCTGCTCAAGGTGTCGCCAATCGCAGTCCGTGGTCACCACTCAGTCGTCTACAACCCCGTAGACAAGCTCTACTATGCCAACGACACCGATAATCATCGGCTGATCTCCTTCGCGGATCTCTCAAGTGCAAAGATCACTGCCCAGACTGATAAGATCCTGGGTGTTCCATTGAAGCGTCCGCACGACATCGTGATCGATCCCGCCACAGGTTGGATCTATGCGCTCAACCCCAACTCGGGGCACGTCTTTCGTTTCTCAGCCATCGGCAAAAACGAGAGTGTTCTCAGTCTTGGAAAACACCTCGGCGGTTATTCCCGGAGTTTGACTTTTGCCAACGGCCACTTGTATGTCATCGGCTCTGCGGCGGGCCGTATCGTCGAAGTTCTCGATTGGGACAAGGCGCAGGTGAAGGTTTACAAGAGCTTCAAGAAAAAGCGCGCTGCACCTGCCGGATCCTGGACTAAAACCGGTTTGGTTCTTAATGACGCCGAGTTTTTCAACGGGTTCTGGTATGCGAGTAGCTATTTCACCGCATCTTACGCGGGAGGAACGAATCCTGATGAAAATAAGTTCATTCGATTCAAGACGCTTGCCGACTTCGTCTCAGGAAATTGGGAAGATCTTAGCAGCCTGGTTCCTGACGGAATAACCCCCTATTATTTCACAGTTCAGAAAGGTAGCCTGGATCTTGCTATTTTTGATCACGAAAATCTTGGAGAAGGAAACGACGTGATCCTCCGGTTTACAAACGCCAAGATTCAAACGCCAAAGGGGGTAAGTTTCAAAAACCAAACTCCAAAAACCAAGTAAGACTAGCTACTTCACATATCCTCCGCAGTGGACAGGATTGTCCACCCTCCCTATTGCCCGCTTAGCGGGAAAAAATGCCAAAGGAGGAGGGACAATCCTGCCCCTCGGCAACCCAAGCACCCAAGCCAAGTCTTCTCCCGCAGACGCGGGGCGTATTTCGTCTTCTTTCGTGGTCAAAAACGAATAGATTATTCCTTCAGAGAAGAGAGATACGCAATAAGATCACGGATCTGGTCTTTCTTAAGAATGGCGCCCAGGGGAGGCATCGTTGACATGGCGGTTGGCAGGTTGGCGATATCCGTCTTTTTGCAAACCGTGTCCTTTTTCGTTTCAGGATTTCTAACGACGACTTCGGTGTCTGTATTTTTCATCAGCATACCGGAAACCACACTTCCGTCTTTCATGGTGACCGCGATGGGAGAGTAGCCGGGGGCAAGTTTAGCGCTGGGTGTGATGATGGATTCCAGTATGTAGGATGCGTTCTGCCGACTAGCGAGGCCCATGAGGTTAGGTCCAGCATCTCCACCTCGTTTACCAACCTTGTGGCACAGTTGGCAGTTGGCGGAACCATTGCGGAAGAAGATGTTCTTTCCACGAGCCGCATCGCCACCAGCAAGAGTGATCTCGAAAGCAGCGAGCGGGTCTTTTTGATCGATGCTTGCTTCATAGGCTACGAGAGCTTTGGCGAGTGCCGGCTCGGAGCGTTTTTTGGCGGCTTGGAGAATCTCCAAGCGAATCGCGATGGGCTGCGCCTTGATGGTTTTTAATAGTTTCAGAATAACGTTCGAGGACTCTGGGTGCTTCAGCGTGCTGAGTAGGGTGATGGCAAGTTGCTTGTCGAAATTTTTGCCTGAATCGATTGTCTTCCGGGCAACTTCAAATGCTTTTGCTGAATCCATACGCGCCAGTGTCAGAAGCGCTGGTCCATGCATCTTGGTGTCCCGGTCCGCTGTGAGTTTGACCAGGAGGTCGCTGAAATTGTTAAGTTTCATCGACTCGAGTTTTTTCATAGCCGCCAACCTGATGCCGAGAAGATTCTTCGAGTTCATGAGCTGGCCGATTAACGTTTCAGTCGAGATTTCCACCTTGAAGTTCCCAGCTAGTTTGAGGGTCTCTGCGAGCAGGTTACCGGATGTGCTGGCGAGCAGAGGGAGTAGTGCGGCTCGGATTTCCTCGTGTGTTTTTGGGGCAATCTTTTGCTGACCTTTGATCGGGCGATACATACCGGTCGTGGGGTCGGTAGGAGGTGCTTTTTCAAAGCGCGCTATCAGGAACAATGCCTCGGTGCGGGCGTTTTCGCTCAGGCTGGTATCGGCGGCTACTTTGATCAGGCGTTGGACATTTTCATCACCTCCCGCGCGGATCATGGCATTGAGAATACGCATGTCGACTGGCCAGGTTGACTTTCCTAACAAGTGAGTTGCGGCGGCGAGGTCTTTGCGAGCGCCTTCGATGTAGTTGTCGTTGATGGCCTGGATGGCCTCGACTGAGATGGACAGGTCTTTGTCGTTAAGAAACTTACCAATGCGGGCGTCTTTGAGTCGGCGGAATGCGAGCACGATCGCACGGCGCACGGCGGGTGATTTATTGTTAGCGTAGGCGAACACGGCATCAGCATCGCCGATTTGTACCATACCCTGAACCGCTCCATGGCGGAGGTATTCATCCTGGTCGTTGTTTTTCTCAACCAGGGCTATGAGAGCGGGGATCTGAGCTTTACTGCCAATTTTCCCGATCGCAATCGCGGCAAGCATCTGGGTTCTTGGGTCAGGATCGGTGAGTAGTTTGGTGGCGATTTCGACGCCTGCCTTGTAACCACAGTCGCCAAGCGTTTGCACGGCCTGTCCACGGACTCTGGCATCGGCGGCGGAGCAGAGTGCGACAAGTTGTTTCGCCGAGTCGGTATCCTTTTTCAAACGCGCAAGGTTTCCCAATCCCCAGACACCGTGCAGTTGGGTGGTGATGGGTTCAGAAGGTTGGGTGGCGGCGATGAAGATGTTACGATTTGCGGTGTCTCCAGCGAGGGCAAATTGTGAACGGAGACGCACACGCATGTCGGGATGACGGAGGAGTTCTGCAAGTCTATCAGGACTCAATTTTCCAAAACCCTTGGCGAAGAGTCCGCGCACTTCTTTAGTTTCTGGTTTCGCGAGTTCTTTTTCATCGTGGAAGGTAAAGATGTTTCCAAACCCGTGGGTCGGCCAGCTGCCGACGTAATCGGAGACGTATGCCTTGCCGTCGTAACCGAACTCGATATCGGTATTGAGAAGTCCAGAGACGAAATTTTCACTGCGTTCGATTTTAAAACCCGCTCCATCGGGCTCCATGCGGAAGCCGACCACGGCACTGCCTGAGCCTCTGTAATCACAGACAAAGAAGTGGTTATCCCATTTCTCAGCCAGTCCTGTGCCTGGGTTGTAAGCAAGACCGGATGGACCACTAGTCAAGAAGCCGGATGGGCGCAGGATAGCACGGGGTCGGAGCTTACTATCCATGTCCCACTGGCTTTCTTCCATCCAGTTGTTTTTGTGGCGGCGGGTGCCGTAGATAAGATTGGTGAAGTAGGGGAATGCCTGGTTGCCACGATGCCAACCGGAATAAGCTCCCTCGATGATATCGACGACGCGTGCCTTATCACCCATGTCCATATTGTTATCCACCGAAAAGAGGTTGCCAAAACGATCGAAGGCAATTTCCTTAGGATTTCTCAAACCTGTGTGCACCAGCTCAAGCCCGCTGCCGTCACGCTCCATACGGAATGCGGCACCTTCATATTGACCGTAGAGATGGCGGCCGTCCTTGGTTTTTAAATTGTAGCCACGGTCACCAATGGTGAAATAAATCCGATTGTCGGGTCCCAGAGCGAAGCCGTTAAGATCGTGGCCACTGAGACTAACACTGATGCCGTAGCCTTCCTGAAGAGATTCCCGTTTGTCAGCCACGAGATCGCCATTGGTGTCCTCCAGCATCCAGACGTGTGGGATACAGGCGAAATAAATTTTCCCATCGAGGGCCATCACACCAGCAGCCGTGCCATCGAGAGGATCGTTGAAACCTTCCGCATAGATTTTACCGAAATCGGCTTTCCCGTCACCATCACGGTCTTCAATCACGCGGATTTTTTCGGAATATTTGGTGTAATACGAGAGTGGTTTTTTATCGGCGTATTTCTTGTACATCGCCAGTCGCTCCGCAGTGGACGTCAGTGCGTAATCATCTCCGGTCCAGTGACCGTTACGTCGATTGTCCTCCACCCCACGCGCAAAACGGTGGGTTTCCGCGATATAGACGCGGTTTTGTTCATCGATGGAAATCGCGGTGGGGTCTTTTACGTTTGGCTCCTGCGCAAAAACCGTGGCCGTCATGCCCTCGGGATACTTGATTGTGGAAATGAGTGCTTTGTCGGGATCTACAGTGGGTGACGGCTTAGGGTTCGCGGTTCCTTCGATCTTTTCCGGCTCCACATCCGTGACGGCAAAAAGGCTGAGTGAGGAAGCGATGAGGGCGGCGGCAATAGTGAATCGGAAAGGGTGCGAATAGTTCTTTGGCGTCATGACGTGGGATAGTTTCTATGAACACGCATTTTACGATCAAAAAAAACGCGATTTGATTTTAGCGCGACCAAGCTAGGGAATAAATCAATTTTGAGCTGCATCAAGTGGCGAGTTGAATAGAGACAAAAAAACGCGGGCGGCACTGCTTCGTGGAGAATTGAGCGGTACGATACTGGGGATGCGTCCGTTGGCGGCGGAACCGGGAGGGCGAACGTCACTATTTCTCTGAGAAAACTTAAAGCCCTAAAATCCGTTTTCGGGCATTAAAGACGAGTGGTGCTCCACAAACATCCAGCGGTTGTCGATGTTATTGTGGCGGATAGTAAAGGTAAAACGCGCGAGTGTGGTGATCATCGGATCGCCCTTTTCCTTGGTGATATCGAACTCATAGATACCTGTGAAACTGACAATGTCCGTGGTGATTTCCCGTGCCGAGTATTCCGAGATCCGACAGGTTATTTCCTCACAATCGAGAAACTGGTCATAATAAGTGCGCAGTTCCGCCCGGGTGTGCCTCATGTGGCTGGCGAAGGTGCCCCAGAAGGCGTTGTCCTTCTCGCAGAAAAGCAAAAGAATCGAGTCAATGTCACCGCTATGGAGGTAATCAGTCCATTTCTCGACAGTTCTCCAGGCGGCCTGTGTACGGGGTGTGGGTAGCTGATTCATTTCCGCGCAAAGAAATATCATGAAATCGTTTACATGCAAACTATTTCATGTATTATTTTGCACCTAAAGAGATGTCCAAAGTAGTTAAAAAATCAAGTTGGACGTTCCTGACGAATCATTCCCATGTGATTATCTGTCTGGTACGTGATGCCGAGCTCCGTGTGCGTGATCTGGCATCGGAGATCGGTATTACCGAGCGTGCAGTGCTCCGCATTCTGGCTGAGCTTGAAGTAGAAGGTGTGTTGACTAAGTCCAGAGAGGGGCGACGCAACCGCTACAGCATTGATCTGGATTTTCCCTTGCGTCATCCACTCGAGTCCCAGTATACCTTGAGTAAACTTACCAAATCCCTGAAATAAATACAGGGTGGAACACATGGAATCAATACTCACCTGGTTGGGCATTATTGCCTGCCTCTCTCAGTCGGCGATGTTCTCAGGCTCGAACTTGGCGTTTTTCTCCCTCGGTCGGATGCGGCTTGAGGCGGAGGTTGAAAAGGGGAACGCGTCAGCCGTCAAGGTTCTGAATCTTCGCAAGGATTCGAACTTACTACTCTGCACCATTCTGTGGGGGAACGTCAGCGTCAATGTGCTGCTCGCCCTGCTTAGTGAATCGGTATTTGCCGGGATTGGTGGATTTGTTTTTTCTACTGTGGGTATCACATTCTTCGGAGAAATCATCCCGCAGGCCTACTTTTCCCGTCATGCTATGCGGGTGGGGGCGAAGCTTTCTCCGTTGATTAGGTTCTATCAGGTTATTCTTTTTCCTGTGGCCAAGCCATGTGCCCTCATCCTCGACGGATGGATCGGCCCAGAAGGTCCTACGTTTTACCGGGAACGCGATATTGAAATCATCTTGGAAAAACACATCAGCGAGACTAGCTCAGAAATCAGTGCCAACGAAGGGCGCGGCGCGCTGAACTTTCTCGATCTGGATGATCGGTTTATCGTCAAGGAAGGCAGCGTGATTCATCCCGACACCATCTACAGCTCGCCTGTCAATCTGGACCTTCCCATCCTGCCCAGTCCGGACACCGAAGAGGGGAAAGAACTGGTGGACTCATTGACCCAGCACCCCAGCCTGTGGGCGATCATCGTGGGTGAACGAGGAAAACCTCAGCTTGTCATCAACACCACGGAATACCTCTGTAACCTCTTCGCAAAGGGAGCAGATTCTATCGATGAAGTGGATATCTACGATTACTGCCACCGTCCGATCGTGGTCACCGACAGCCAGACCACGCTTGATGATGTGTTAGGCGAGTTTGTGGTTGAGGCCACTGACAAAAACGACAACGTGGTCGACCGCGATGTGGTGATTTACTGGACTGAGGAAGAAAGGCGCATCATTACTGGTGCTGATATCTTTGGCCGACTGCTCAAGGGCATCGCACGGCGAGAGGATGATTAATACGGACGTATTGTGTAGAGTCGTGACGGAATTGCTAGTTGACATAGTTTCGGTTGGGGGGTGAGACTCCGCTACTATAGGTATGGATTGGGAAGTCATTACAGTTTACATAATTCTGATTGCTGCGGTGGTTCTGTTTATTACGGACCGTGTGCGGACGGACATCGTGGGCCTGCTTATCATCTCTATTTTAGGTCTGACGGGTATTCTGAAGCCGAAGGAGCTTCTTATCGGCTTTAGTAATCAGGCGCTAGTAACCATCGCGGCGATGTTTGTGCTGAGTGCGGCACTGATGCGTAGTGGTCTGGTGGCGGCATTGGGAGGGAAGCTGACGGAGCTCTCCAAGGGCAGCCCAATCCGGTTTCTAACATTGTCGCTGTTTGCGGTGTGTTTTATGTCGGCTTTTATCAACAACACGCCGGTGGTGGTGGTGTTTATCCCGGCCGTGCTGACTGTTTGCAAACAGTTGGGTCAGAGCCCCTCGAAGTATCTCATGCCGATTTCCTTTGCCTCGATGTTGGGAGGGAGCGCTACCTTGATCGGAACCTCCTCGAATATCCTGGTATCATCCCTTGCTGAGGAAGCTGGATACGGCGCCATTGGGATGTTCGAATTTACGGTGCTCGGCGGCGTGATCGTGGTTGTGGGCATGATTTATTTGATCCTGTTTTCACATCGCCTACTGCCGGCAAGAACAACCATTGCTTCCACGCTCACGGCGGATGAGGTGAAGGAATACATCACGCAGGTGAGGATTAGTCCTGAGTCGAGTATGGCGGGCCAAAAACTAGCCGAAACACCGCTGGCCGATGTCGGCGTGCGTGTCGCCGAGCTAATCCGTGGTGAGCGTATCCAGAGGATGGAAAAAGAGAGTGTGCTCGAGGTCGGGGACATCCTGCTGATCCGTGGAGATTTAAATAAAATCCTCGAGCTTGAGCGGAAACATGAGATCAGCATCTCGACGGATGAAAAAGAGGGCGACGCGGAGGTGAAGCGCGTGGAGATGACAATTTTTGAACTGATGGTGGCACCGGACTCCCGCCTCATTGGTCGGACGGCGAAAGATATCAAGTTCCGGGATGAATTTGACGTCTCGGTGTTTGCCCTGCAGCGACGCGGTCGTCACCACCAGCGTGACATCACCGATCTGGATCTCAGGATGGGTGATATCCTACTTGTGCGTGGCACCATGGACGCACTGGCTGGACTGCGAGAACGCGATGAGTTTATCCTTCTGGAAGGCGCTCATGACCGGGTGATCGAGAAGCACAAGGCACCCGTCGCGCTGGGAACGATCCTGGCTATTGTTGGTTTGGCTGCCTTCGGGGTATTTCCCATCAGTGTGCTGGCGATAGCCGGAGCCGCGCTTCTGGTTCTTTTTAAAATCCTGACACCGCGCGATGCCTATCGATCGATTGATTGGCCAGTGCTGATACTTATTGCCGGAATGATTGCCCTAGGTAATGCGATGGGGAAGACTGGGGCGCTGGATCTTGTGGCGGACGGGCTTATCGGGACCGTGGGACAGCTTGGGCCGAGGCCGACGCTGTGGATTTTCTACTTTATGACGGCTGCCCTGAGCCTGCTGATTCTCAATAAACCGGCAGCCGTGCTTTGTACTCCACTCGGTATTCTACTCGCAACCCAGCTTGGTGTGGACGGTAAACCCTTCATTATGGCAGTGGCCTTTGCCGCCTCCACCGCGATGGCAACGCCGATGGGCTACCAGACCAACCTACTTGTCTACGGCCCCGGCGGTTATACCTACAAGGATTTTGTGAAATTCGGACTACCCCTGAACATTCTAGTCGGTGTGATCGCGTGTCTAATCATTCCGTGGCTTTGGCCTTTTTAGTGCTGGCTGATTTCGAGGTGTTTGCTGGGGGGGCTGATCATTGAAGGGGCATATTAATTGTTATGATTCGGCTCAAAGCTGATTTTGAGCGCCGTTTTTTTGCAGTATGTGACGATTGATCATCTGACATTTTTCCCCTATAGCGCGAATCTAAATATGAACTACCTCAATCGACAATCAACGAAGATTGCCATCCACAGCCTTATTAGTGCGTTTGCTCTAAGCGCGTCCCATTCTCTGTCTGCCCAAGATCCTAATCCTAGCCCGTGGGAAATAACCGGCGCGGCAGGACTTTCACTGAGTAAAGGGAATTCAGATAATCTCAGCTACACCCTCCAGCTCCTCAGCACCTACAAGCAAGATCGTGTTGAGGCGGTCCTGGGGGCTGACTGGTTTTACGCAGAAAGTAACGGTACTAAAAACACGGACAGCTTCCGCGTATTTGGCGAGTATAAGTGTCTGCTCAACGATCGCTTCTATCTCGGCACAAACGCATCTTACCTAACAGATGGTGTTTCCGATCTCGATTACCGGATCGATGTGAGTGCCGTGGCAGGGTATTATCTTCTTAAGGATGAAGTCAATCAATGGTCCGTTGAATTTGGTCCAGGTTACGCGTGGCAGGAGCAGGGAGGCATCCAAGACGATTTTATGACGCTGCGTTTTGCGACTCGATTCGAGCATCAACTAGCGAGCCGTTCGAAGCTTTGGCTCTCTGCCATTTACGCTCCTAAGGTAGACGATTTTGGAGATTATTTACTAAATATTGAAGCGGGTATTGATACTTTGTTGAGTGATCACTGGGCGCTGCGTACCGCGGTGAGATACACCTATGACAGCACTCCCGCACAGGGTCGAAAGTCTGGCGATACCTTACTTACCATTGGTCTAAGGTATGCTCTAGGTGGATTTCATGAGGCTGCCAAGTCCGGGCGTAGAACGTTGAAGCTGGGGGCTGCTGCACCAAAATCTATCCAGATGGGCTGGTCGAGTAGCGCGGCGTTTACTTTCTCAATGGCAAAAGGAAACGCCGATAGTCTATCAGCTGGAATGGGCTATGACACAGCCTACCGCAAGGGTAGCCGAGAGTTCTTCCTCAATGGTATTTACACCTACGCAGAGGCTGATGGCGCACGTAGCGCTGATGTCTTTTTGGCAAACGTCCAGTATAACCGCTTACTGGGCGAGCGAGCGTTTGTTAGTTTTGGAGCAGGTGTTTTACGTGATGAGATCGCGGATGTTTCCTACCGCTTCACGCCTAAAGTTAATCTTGGTTACTACCTGATTAAAGAGGACACCATGACTTTAAGTTTCGAGGTAGGACCAGGATACACCTTTGAAGAGGTAGGTGATGTGACGGATAGCTATTTCACTATCGTAGCGGCTGAAAAGTTTGTCTGGAAAATAGGGGAGCGCATGACATTCAAGCAGTCGGTGGCAGCAAACGTCAGCACATCAGATAGCGAGAATTATATCCTCTTAGCCGATGCCCTGCTAGACACTGATATCACAGAGAATCTTGCCTGGAGGGTAGCCGTTAACTGGACTTATGATAACGCCCCAGCCGCGGCAAGGGATAAAGACGATGTTACATTGAGCACAGGTATGGCCGTCAAATTTTAGATCGTAAAAAAGGAGTCTGGTGCTGAGTTTTGCCGCAAGATCTTGTTCCAGACAGCGTAATTTTGTTATGAAATTCCATCTAATGATAATCATTTTCATGTTGTTGGGCTGCCTTGGTGTGCAGGCTGAACAGCCTGAGGTGAACAGCTCCCATGGTTACGTTGGCCTTCGTCCGCTGCCCCGTAATGCGGCAGATCTCAAAGCCAATCATGGCGGGTCATGGGCAGGCATGCCGACCTTTGACGCACAGGCTGGGAAGTACCCTTTTGTAGCCGAGCATTTGGATGTTGTGAAAGGCTGGTTGGACGGCGATTTTAAGACAAAGCGGATGTTCTTCGAATATTACTGGGGCCTCAGCGAGGCCCGTGATGATCTGGATCCGAATAAGAATCTTCTGGTTAAAACGATCAGTAACTGGGAGTCGAAAGGCGCCCAGGTCGAGCACATCCTGATCTGTCGCGAGTATGATCTTGCTATCAACAGAGGCCACAAAGATGCCAAGCCCGGTCCCTTTCAGGAAGATACTCGCATACTCTTTGAGAAGGATATCGATGATATACGAGCCATGTTTAAAAAGGCACATAAACAGAAGATTCTTAAGCACGACAATTACAAACTGATCCAGATGGTCCAGGAACCTTCATTCTTCGCGACCGATAAACGTTTTCAGCCCATCATGGACAAGTGCGACGGGATTGCTTACGAGTGCCATCAATTTAACAGACACTGGCCACTCGAAACAGGTTGGTCAAAACCTGAAAAGGTCATCCAGGGAGCCAAGTGGACACTGGCCCAGGGCAAGGAGTATATCTTTTACTACGGTCCCGTCATCTGGAAATCGAAGCATTACTACGAGTTCATTGAGCGGGACTGGCTCAACAAATACTGGAAAGCTGGGTTACCGAAACATTACCCGAAAATGCATTACTACCTGAATACATTTCCACACGCCCATGGACGAGGACGTCCGGTCGGCCCAGAATCCGACCCCCATTCAATACTAGGTTTTACAAAGTGGCTTATCCAGGAAATTAATGTGGACTCGGCACCGTAAAGAATAACATCACGATGAAAGCAACTTATCCAACAAACCTAATAAAACCTAATTTTCTCCGGTATGCCTCTGCGGCAGTAGCTCTCACACTGGGAGTAAGCATGCCTTTGATCCACGCTGAGGAAGCAAAGAAACCCAATGTCCTTCTGATCGCGATCGATGACCTGAATGACTGGATTGGATGTCTGGGTGGACACCCGCAGGCGAAGACGCCGAATATTGACCGTCTGGCCGCTCGGGGTGTGTTGTTTAAAAATGCCCACTGCCAGTCACCCGTGTGTAACCCCTCGCGCGCCAGCATGATGACCTCACTCCACCCGGCGACCACCGGTATCTATTTTCTGAACCCCGACCTTAGTGAGTCACCCATCGCCAAAAAGAATACGCTTTTGCCACGCCGTTTTGAGGCAGAAGGCTATCATGTGACCGGCGCAGGAAAGCTCTTTCATGGTAATCAGAACAAAAAGTATATGCCAAATTATGGGGGAAGCTTTGGTGGTTTCGGCCCTATCCCCAAGAAGAAAATATCGTCCTTTCCCGGGCACCCGTTGTGGGACTGGGGCGCATTCCCGGATAGCGACGAAAAGATGCCGGACTATATGATCAGCGCCTGGGGCGTGGCGCAACTGCAGAAGAAACACGACAAGCCGTTATTTTTAGCCACGGGTTTCTATCGACCCCATGTGCCGCAGTATGCACCTCAGAAATGGTTCGATATGTATCCTCTAGAGACATTGAAACTACCTGCCATGATGAAGAATGATCTTGGTGACCTGTCGAAGTATGCGATTAATCTGACCCGACTCGAACACGTATCACCCACGCATGAATGGGTGTTAAAAAATAATGAGTGGAAGCCGCTGGTTCAGTCCTATCTGGCCTGTGTTAGTTTTGTCGATCATCAGGTTGGCAAGCTGTTGACCGCTCTGGATAACAGCCCCTACAAAGACAACACCTTCATCGTCCTCTACACCGACCATGGCTTCCACCTCGGTGAGAAGGAGCGTTGGGCCAAGCGCAGCCTGTGGGAAGATGGCACGCGGGTGCCCATGATCATTTGCGGACCCGGCGTTGCCAAGGGTAAGGTTTGCAAGAAGCCTGTTCAACTGCTCGACATCTACCCCACGTTGTTGGAGGTGGCTGGGTTGAAGAAGGATGACAAACTTGAGGGGCATTCTATGGCCGCTTTGTTAAAGCAGCCTGAGGCAGACTGGCCCCATATGGCCCGCACCAGTTTCGGTCCTGGCAATGTTGCCATCCGCTCGGAGCGATACCGATACATTCATTACAACGACGGCACTGAAGAGTTTTATGACCACTCTAACGATCCTAACGAGTGGAAGAACCTGATCAAAAATCCGGAAGCCGCAACCTTGATCGAGAAACACCGGACATTCCTTCCCAAAACAAGTCACCCTATCCTTGGCACCAGATCAACAGGTCACAAGGCATTCAACGCGAGTGAGGCAATTGACAAAAAATAAACAACCTATGAAATTACTTAACTTAGCGGGGGTGTTGTCATGCTTCATCATTCCTGTTCTCTTTGCCGAAGATCAGGCTTCAACAGTCGTTGCTGTAAAATCTGAGCTGAAAGGATCATTCCCCGGCAAGCTCGAGAAATGGAACGGGTTTGATATGTTTGTCGATGGACAAAACCGAGTGGTCGTTCCCAAGAAGGTTGCCGATGGTAAACCGTGGGTCTGGCGAGCACGTTTCTTTGGCCATGAACCACAGTTTGATATTGCGATGCTCAATCGGGGTTATCACGTCGTCTACTGCAATGTTGGTAATTTGTATGGCAATGCGGAAGCGGTGAAGCGTTGGGATGAGTATTACAACTACCTTCGATTTGAGCATCTGTTCGCCGACCGCGCAGTGTTGGAGGGCATGTCTCGGGGCGGCCTGATCATCTACAACTGGGCGGCAGCCAATCCTGATAAAGTCGCGGCAATCTACGGCGACGCACCCGTGATGGATTTCAAAAGCTGGCCAGGGATCAATGCAAAAATCCTGAAAGTATACGGGTTTAAATCACAACAAGAGGCAAAGGCGTATGCGCATAATCCTGTTGATAACTTGGCAGCGCTAGCCAAAGCCAAAATCCCGATCATTCATGTCGTTGGCGATTCCGATACGGTGGTGCCCGTGGCTGAAAATACAGCGATTGCAGAGGCTCGTTACAAGAAGATGGGTGGCGTGTTTAAGGTGATTCATAAAAAGGGCGTGGGGCATCACCCGCATTCATTAAAAGATCCCAAGCCGATTGTCGATTTTGTGACGCAGCATGACAAAGGTCAGGGTGACTTACCTGCTGAAAAAATGATCAGCGATAAAAACTTCACTTTACGCGGTGATTACAGCAACAGTCGGATTCAATTTGAAAATAAAAAACGTGGCCATGTCGGTTTTATCGGTGGCTCTATTACGGAGATGAATGGTTATCGTCCCATGGTTTGTGAAATGCTGAAAAAGCGTTTTCCCACAACTAAATTCACCTTCACCGATGCGGGTATCAGTTCGACTTGTTCGGACACGGGAGCATTTCGCCTGCAGCAAGACGTCCTGAGTAAAGGTCCGTTGGATATGTTGTTTGTAGAATTTGCCGTGAATGATGATCAGGACGCGCAACAGGATTATAACGATGCTCTACGCGGTATGGAGGGCATCATTGCGCAGGCTCGTAAACACAATCCCAAAGTCGATATCGTCATGACAATGTTTGTGAATCAGAATATCCTAAGCAACCTACAGCAGAAAAAAACGACGCCATCGATCGCCGCTCATAGCAAGGTAGCGGCGCACTACGGAGTGTCGGTTAACCACCTGGCTCAAGAGTTGGCAGATTTGATGACCGCAAAAAAGATGGACTGGAAGAAGTTCGGTGGCGTTCATCCTAACAAATATGGCAACACGATGTGCGCGACGATGATATCGAATGCTTTGCTCGGGGAGTGGTCGAAGCCCTTACCTGACCAAATCAAATCACAGGCTCTTTCTGTCAAAAAACCAATCGATGATAAAAGCTATGTGCGTGGCCGATTTTTACCATTTTCCGACATCAAAACGGATAAGAACTGGAAAGTAGGAGTGCCTGATTGGCCAAAAGAAAATAAAGGGAAAGTCCGGTCAGGGTTTCAAAAAACTCCAATGATCTACAGCAGCAAAGCGCATGCGAAGCTGACCATCGACTTTACCGGAACAGCCATCGGAGCCTACCTGCTGACAGGACCTGACGCGGGAATCATCCGCTGCATGGTGGATGGTAAACAAACAAAAGATATCGATATCCTGCATCGTCATAGCGGATTCAATTATCCGATGACCGTGATGTTTTTTAATGAGTTAGCTGAAGGTAAACACAAGCTTGAGTTAGAGATTCTTGAAAACCAACCTGGTCGTAAAAAACCAGGTGGCACCGCTTTAAGGGTGATTGGTTTTACGGCAAATTAGGCGTGTTTAGCAGCGTGAACTTTTCAACTAAAAGTTGCGCGCTGATCTGAGGAGGTCTCTTTTTTCTCGCCTTGCCTCAACTATTGCGAGAGATTCGGGATGTGGCTAAAATTTTCCATAATAGGTTAGGAATTCTACTGATGCTGGGTGTCGCGTTTGCATTGGTATCATGCACAGGTTTTCCTCAGGGGATATCTGGATCAACTGTTTCAGTTGGTCTAGGAGGGGGGACGAGCCTGAAGCAGGATTATTGGGGGCATCGACCCGGCCCCAAGGGGTTTCGGACAGTGATTATTGATGCGGGGCACGGCGGCCGTGATTCGGGAGCGACGGCGAATGGACATCAGGAAAAGGACCTTGCACTGGATGCTGCGAAGCTTTTGAAGAAAGAACTCTCTGGCGAGTTTCGTGTGGTACTTGTGAGAAGCAGAGACAAGTTTGTGGACTTGGATCGCGGAGTAAGTCTGGCGAACCGCTATAGCTCCGCGGTCTTAGTAAGTATGCACTACAACTCCTCTCGCTCATCACGCACGCGTGGACCTGAGACCTATTACTGGCGTGTTGATAGCTATTCACTAGCGAAGCGCATTCAACGTAACCTTACGCGGGCGAGTCATGGCAGACAACGATCGCTTGGGCTGGTGAGGCGCCGACTCCGACTAACGAGGAATCCAAGTATCCCCTGTGTGCTCGTGGAGCTGGGTTATCTGAGTAGTGGCTTCAGAGGCACGCTCGTTACGCAGCCCAGCCTATCGTAAACGTTTGGTCAAAGCCGTGGCAGATGCCATCCGCTCACAGAAGTAATCCGGTGATACGGGTATGGGCTCATTACCAAGGCCAATTAATAAACCACCTTCTAAGGAAAGCGATCCGCCGGGGAGTTAGTGGGGCGGTTAGCCCTCGCTCTGAGCAAATTCCTTCGCGAGTTCCTCGGTGCCTTTTTCTTTGGCCGCTTCTTCGGTGAAGCCGTTTTCATCGGCATACTTGCGGACGTCTGCGGTGATTTTCATCGAGCAGAATGTAGGTCCGCACATGGAGCAGAAGTGAGCGGTCTTGGCGCCTTCGGCAGGGAGTGTTTCATCGTGGAAGTCGATGGCTCTCGCAGGGTCAAGTCCGAGCGCAAATTGGTCGCGCCAGCGGAACTCGAAGCGGGCTTTGGAAATGGCGTTGTCGCGTTCCTGTGCGGCGGGGTGACCTTTGGCGAGGTCGGCTGCGTGGGCGGCGATCTTGTAGGTAATCACGCCATCGCGAACATCATCTCTGTTAGGTAGCCCGAGATGTTCTTTCGGTGTGACGTAGCAAAGCATTGCACATCCATACCATCCGATGTTGGCGGCTCCGATAGCAGAGGTGATGTGATCGTATCCTGGGGCAATATCGGTAGTCAGTGGTCCAAGCGTGTAGAAGGGGGCTTCGTGGCACCATTCGATTTGTTTCTGCATGTTTTCTTGGATGAGGTGAAGTGGAACGTGGCCGGGGCCTTCGTTCATGACTTGGCAGCCCTTTGCCCATGCGCGGGTGGTGAGTTCTCCCTGAACTTCGAGCTCGGCGAGTTGGGCGTAGTCATTGGCATCGGCTATGGAGCCGGGGCGAAGACCGTCACCGATGGAGAAACTCACATCGTAGGCTGCGCAGATGTCGCAAATTTCATCCCAGTGGCTGTAGAGGAAGCTTTCCTTTTGGTGAGCGAGACACCACTTGGCCATGATCGATCCACCTCGTGAAACGATTCCGGTCATCCGACGAGCGGTGTGGGGAACAAATCGAAGTAAAACACCCGCGTGAATGGTGAAGTAATCGACACCTTGTTCGGCCTGCTCAATTAGGGTGTCGCGGTAGAGTTCCCATGTGAGATCTTCAATCCGACCGTTCACCTTTTCCAATGCCTGATAGATTGGGACAGTGCCGATCGGGACAGGGGAGTTGCGCAGGATCCATTCGCGGGTGGCGTGGATGTTTTTTCCTGTGGAAAGATCCATGACGTTGTCTGCCCCCCACTTGGTGGCCCATTGCATTTTTTCCACCTCTTCATCGATGGTGGATGCTACGGCCGAGTTGCCGATGTTGGCATTGATTTTCACGAGGAAATTACGGCCGATAATCATTGGCTCGTTTTCGGGGTGATTGATATTGGCCGGAATGATGGCGCGACCACGGGCTACTTCAGAGCGAACGTATTCCGCGGTGATGTGCGTAGGCATTTCGGCACCGAAGGTTTGGCCCGGATGCTGGTGGTTCATCGCATTGCGTGAAACCTGCTTGAAGGGGTCGATTTCGGAAGGACGAGGCATTTCGTATCCATCGGGAGTGCTGCAGAGCTGCTTGATGCGGTCGGATGCATCATCCGGTAAATCTTTGAGGTTGGGGTATTGATCGCAGATGGTTTTAAACTCCTCGGTGCGGCCCATGTTTTCGCGGATAGCGATGAATTCCATTTCAGGTGTGATGATGCCTTGGTCGGCATACCACTTTTGAGTAACCGGATGACCCGTTGCTTTGAGAGGCTTACGTTTGAGACCTGGGTAAACTTTGAGTTTGTTTTTCTCGGCTTTGTTTTCGTTAAATTTCTCCGCATGTGCTTCGGAGATGTAGCCGTTGTCGGCAGCGTTGGCTTCGCGGCCTTCGTATTCTTCAACATCGCCTCGGTCGAGGATCCACTGACGGCGGAGTGCGGGTAGACCTTCGGTGATGTCACCTTTGAAATCAGGGTCTCCCCATGGGCCGGAGCAGTCGTAGACGTTGATGTCGGGGTTCTTTTCAATCCTGCCTGCTGGGAAAGCTGTGGTTGGAGGATGCTCGGTATTTGAAAGTCGGATCGCACGCATTGGAACTTTGACCTCAGGGTGGATGGTTCCCTGAGTGTAAACGCGTGTGGAGTTGGGGAAAATGGTCGGGTCTTTTTCCATTGCCTCGAGTTCCTCGGAATTATCGATATCCTCGATGAAGTTACCGGTGTAATCGGAACGCTGCTTGGAGTTTTCTGGTGTGATTTCGTCTTCGTTTGGAGAGATCATAGGAATATTGGATTAGATTTAGGTTATCGTTTGCAGTTCAAATTAAAAACCTGTCGGCGGTCAGAACGCAGACAGGTGAACAAAAAACGGAGAATGATGTTTTTCGAACTCCCTGCGGCGGCATGACCCGGTATCAGGTTCGGAGGGTTTGCTCGGCGCGGTTGAGCTTCTCAGTCCTTCGATCGTAGGACTCCCCTGTCGGTAAAAGGTAACTTGGAGCTAATCCGCTGATTTTCAAGGACGAATTACGCCCGCCCGCCATAGGACGATCAATATAGGGGGAAGGGCAGCCACAAAAGGCACAAAAAGCACAAGAGTGAATCGCCTTTCCGGGCTTTCAGCGGTCAATGCTTTCTTGATCTTGGGTATCTGTATGTTTCAGGTCAAAAGACAGCTGGGGATTTGTGAATTGTGAGCCTTTTGTGGCTAATTTTTATTCCTGATTCTCTAGCTTGATGCCCTGCGGTCGCCAAGACATCAAAATACGCAGAGTGGTGATTTACCTCTCCATTCGCTTTAAAACGCTCCTTTATTTACGAATTAATATATTCTTGAGTGATGGCTGGTGATCCATAGAAGGTCGTTCTGTTCGCGTGTTGGCTGTGTGTGCATTCTTTTTTAACACAGATGCCCACAGATCAAGATATCCGCTCATGCTGATAGAAACGTGATGTCGTCGTCGTTGTGTACTGAGACGATCTAGACTGCGCTATGAAACTAAATTTTCTATCCCTCGGGCTGACTCTAATGACGACTGTACTACTCGGTAATGTCGCGGTTGCTGCAAATGAAGCGGAGAGCAAAAAAATCCGAAAATGGTATAGCCAAGTCCAGGGTGATAAGTCTTTAAAGAAAACCACGATTAAAACCGGCGAGGACGAGGCGCCTCATAGTGTGACCTTGACGCGTTACAGCGCCGCCTCTCGTGCGCTCAGAAAGCTGCACATAACATACGGCGGTGAGCACGGGGTTGAGGATGTCACTTACTATTACCAAGATGGCAGCTTGTTCTTTATTTACTCAGCCTAGCAAGCATGGAGGTTTTCAGGCGAGGCTAAGGCAGATGGTAAGGCAGGAACTCTCGATATGGGTGGTCAAAGCCGGTATTATTTTGCCGGCGGAAAGTGTATCAAGGCACTCGGGAAAACTGCCCAGACGAAGGATGCCGATAAACTCGCGGCCTTACTTAAAAAAGCAGAGTGAAAACCACCTTCCAGACATTGGGGACAGGATGATGTCTATGATGATCTTGATTTGCCGAATGATGACTTCGATTACGATAAATTCTGTGCCAAGGAATTTGGTATAGGGCCGGCGCACAAACAGATTGGTATCAGGTGCTACTGGTGGCTAACCGGGGTAGTTTTGTTGGGGTGGTTTTTTTACTGTCTGGGCAAGTACTGGTTGCTCATTGGTAATCCGCTTGTTGCTGAACTTAGAGATACGTTTTTAAAAACGATAGTATCTTCTTAGTCGGCGCGTCACCGGGGGTGCCAATTTTTTGGTTCAGCGTCATGTGGGTTCGATTCTTGGCAACATAAACCTCGGCGTGTCCTCCCGATTTTTTAATAGCAGCAGCTAGATTTTTTGATTGTGAAATGGTGATCGCTCGGCTCGAAATGGGAATAATGAGGTAGCCGGGACACGCAATGCCCTTTTTAAAATAGTAAATCGGTGAGGCTGCTTTTAGTTTTTTGGGATCTTTACCAAAGACTTCCTGATAGAGTTTGAGATGTTGCCCTTGGGATGTCTTCATGACGGCGGGTAGATCATATCCGGCACCATCGAGTAATACGACGGCTTTGACGCTACTTGAAGGGAGGTCAACCGATTTTAAATAGGTGGCGTCGGCCCCTGTGAGTGCAGCGAGGTGGGCTCCTGCCGAGTGACCCATCAGGGCAATGCGCTTGGGGTCGCCTCCATACTTGCTAATGTTCTGAGTGATCCACTTAGCGGCTGTGGCTACATCGGTAGCTTGTTCTTTCCATGTAACCTTCGGGTGAAACCGGTAATTGATGGCCACTAGCACATAGCCCTCGTCGACAAATGCCTTCGCCTTGGGGCCGATGCTATGGGTTTTGTTTCCGAATTTCCAGGCACCACCGTGAATCCAGAGAACGACGGGTAGCTTCTTGTTTACCTCCGCCTTGTTGTAGTAGACATCGAGGATTTGGCGGATGGCTGATTGCCCTTGAATGCGTTGATACCGGATGTGTTTGTCCGCATCGGGTTCTCCAGCATTGCCAGCATCGAGTGCAGGCAAGGTGACAAAGATTCCGGTGAGTAGGATGGTGAGGGTTTTCATGGGGGGATGGAACCTCTGAAACATGGTGAAGGTTGCGCGGTTCATTCTAAAATTCTTGATAGCCTATCTTGCATATATGTGTAAAATTGAACGCATATTGATGGTGATGCGACAGCAAAAACGTATTTTTTCTCCAGCTTTCAGTGCTTGGACAAGATCGATAGGGCTAGCCCTACTTCTCGGAGTGAGCACAGGTGTCCCCTCTATTTCGGCTCAAACTGTACCTGATCCGGTTCCCGCAGGTGATCCAGCAGCGGATGTCATTGAGACGTCCCCTCCTAATACAACACCAGCAGCCGGGCCCACGGCACCCGATACCCGGGTAGCTGCTGCAGTGCCCAAGAATGATCGAGGAGTTGTGCAAGAACCCAAAAATGGTGAGGGTCTCGGAGGTTCAGTCACAGGTCGTAAGGACGCCCGCACCATGACGCTTT
The DNA here is from genome assembly GCA_037620805.1 of Akkermansiaceae bacterium. Classification (GTDB taxonomy): domain Bacteria; phylum Verrucomicrobiota; class Verrucomicrobiia; order Verrucomicrobiales; family Akkermansiaceae; genus Oceaniferula. Next base: position 19,147 of record JASJLI010000044.1, on the reverse strand, counting down.
CCATTCCAGCTCCGCGCGGTCAGATTACCGATCGTCATGGTGAACCGTTTGCTCAAAGCAAGGTTGTCTGGTATCCGGCTCTAAAATACGGGCAGTTTGAAAAGGCCGATCGTGCCTACGTGATCGAGTGGGCACGCAAGCGTATTGCCCAAGCGAATGAAGTTTTCGGCATGACCTGGAATGTAACCGATAATGCCCTGTGGGAGCATTACCGCCAGCGCCGCTGGCTCTCCATGCCTGTAACACACGTCGTGGATGAGTCGAAGAAGAAGGAGGTGGAAACAAAATTGATGAAGGGGCTGATCCTGCATCCTGTTTACATGCGCTACTATCCCCAAGGAGAGAGCGCGGCTCACATTATCGGATACACCGGTAGTTCCGGCAAATTGGAAAAAGGGCCGATCAATTACGGCGATCCCATCTTTGAGCGGGCCGATGGTCGTTCGGGTTTAGAGAAAATTTTCAACAAAGAGCTCACAGGCAAAGAGGGACTGCTCAGGCAGGACTATGAAGCCGATGGAAGTCTGGTGCTCAAGAAATACGAGAAGCGTGCACGTCCAGGAGGCACGATCGTGACCAGTCTCGATATGAGCTGGCAGAAACAGGCTGAGAAAGTGCTGAAGCGCTACTGCGATCGTGGTGCCTTTGTCGTAATAGATATCCACACCGGTGAAGTGATGGCGATGGCGTCCCGACCATGTTTCGACCTGAATGATTTCATCCCCTATATTTCCACGGAGAAATATGATGCCCTGCGAGACGATCCGGGTAAGCCACTATTTGGGCGTTCGTTTCAAGGCGCTTATCCTCCCGCCTCAACGTTCAAGCCCGTTGTTGCCGTCACAGCCCTAAGTAATGGCGAAGTCCACGAACACACCCTCATCAACTGTCCAGCTAAGGTGAAGATAGGCAACCACTGGTTCCATAATTGGTCGACGAACCCAGAAGGATACATCGATGTAAAACGAGCCCTTGCCCGCTCCACCAACCCTTGGTTCTATCAGGTTGGCATTAAGACAGGTCCTTCAGCATTTCTTTCAGTCGCCCGGAGGCTTGGATTCGGCTCGAAGACAGGCCTTCCGCTCGTTGGTGAAACGGCAGGACTTATCCCTAATAATGAGTGGATGCTTAAACATCACAAACGTAAACTTATGGATGGTGATACAGCGAACTTGGCGATCGGTCAGGGTGTCATGCTTGCATCACCTCTTCAAGTGGCCCAAGGCATGGCGGGAATCGCTAACGGGGGATCACTACCTAAGCTTCGTCTGGTCAAGCAGGTGCAGAATGTAAATGGTCGAGTATTCGTATCTAATGATCCCGAGCGAAGAAATTTCCTCAATCTCGATCCTAGCGCCGTTAACGTCGTTCACGAAGGTATGATGCAAGTGGTTCACGCTGGTTACGGTACAGGCAAACGAGGCCGACTTAGCTACACAGTGCTTTGTGGCAAAACGGGAACTGCCCAATGGGGGCCAAAGAGCAAGGAACAGCGACTCGCGTGGTTTGCTGGATTTTTTCCGCTCGAAAATCCTCGTTATGCTTTTGCTGCTCTCTACGAAGGAAAACCTGGTGAGACTCTAAGTGGTGGTCGCAAGGCTGCTCCTATGGTCAGTGCCTTTTTTGAGCACTTTAAAAAGGACATCAAAAAGGCTATCACCCCGCCACCAAGAGCGATGGTGATTGAAGAAGATGACGAGGGAGAAGGTCGCATTCTTGGCGAAGGTCCTGCACCACGTGCCATTGCTGTGGAAGAAGACGAGGATGAGGGGCTTGTTCCCACCGGAGATGATCCACGCCCATTACGAACAGATCTCGATGAAGAAGATGATGCTATTAGAAATGCCAATGGTCGCCGCCCACTACGCGCTGTGCCTGTTGAGGAAGACGAAGAGTAAGCATATGAAAATGCCGTGACCTTACTGCTTAAGCTGAAACTCCATTCTGAAAAATCCCACTCCGCCTCTTTGTGAACCCAGAGGCATTCTTGCCTGGTAGTTACCGCTGCCCATGTCGATTAAATTGGCAGCAGGAACATCGTCCCAGTCCTCTAAGTTCGTAGATTGTTTAATGTTGATATCAGCTAATCTAGCAGCCGCGGTGTTTAGTGTGTAGTCAAGTATCAGGGTAGGTAATGTCAGGATGTTTTGAACGTTGGCGATATGCATGTCATTGGCCACAGAGGGATCAAGATTGAGGAGATATTCGCCCAGACTAGGTATGCCGTCACCATCCTTGTCAGCGGTCATACTCAGGTCGGTTAGGCCCTTACTCCCTGCCCAGTCGATGAAAGGTTGGTCAGGGTTAAGCCCCAGGAGGTGCGTGATGACTTCGCGATCAGGTAATAAGGGAATACTTGAACCTGTAGCCGTGTTAATCGCTGCGAGTAGAGTATTGGCGATGACTGATTGTCCATTGGTGGATGGGTGGAGGCCTTCTCGACAGAATAAGTAGCTCGGAGGGTTCTCAGGATCCTTGCCCTTGATCATCGCTATAGCTCCAATGTAGAGTGGGTCGGGGGAAATGATGGCATCGGTTAGTTCGGAAATGGGAGCTAATGTAACGCCTTTGCTAGTTGCCAATGCCGCAACAGTCACATTCAGATCGTTGATGATCGCTGTGGCATTGGCTCGCTTTACTGGATCTGGATGAGCGGTGATTTTATCGGGTGTGGCTCCGAGATCAGGTATATTGGCTAACACGATGGGAACCGTGGAGTTCACGCCACGAATTTCATCAATAATGTCTTCTAAATTTGCTGTGACCGTTGAGATGAAGGTTGTTGCAACTCCACCACCTGGTAGGGAATTGTAGAGGGCTGCGTAGCGGGATCTTACATCATTTCCTCCTAGCATGATAACAACCACATCCACCTCATCGTATTGATCAATCAGACTTACCCTGGATATGAACTCAACTGGATCTTCAATAGGATTGGTGGCATGGATGATTTCCATCCACATGTCGGTATCGTAGCCTGGGATACCCCAATTGTACTCATATCCAGAGTTTCGGTAGTCTGAGTATGTTAGTAATAGACCATCTTTATAACCACCAAAGCTGATGTCGGCTGCTCGTCTAGCGAGGAGGATTTCCACCCAGTTCATCGTGTTTGCCTCAGTCGGGTTTGAGAGAGGGGCGCTAAAGAAGATACTCTCAATTAAATGATACTCCTCAGTCATGCTATCCCCAATCGCCATCACCTTGAGGGCCGCATGGGATGAGAATGTTAGTCCTAGCCCGATAAGGACAGCGGAAAGCCATTGTTTCATGTCCTTAGTATAGATCTAAAAAGTCAGGAATCAAGTGAACGGGGAGTTGCAGAAAAGACATTTCTACTCCATACTGGTGGCACCCTCTAATGTTGTAGGGTTTTTACTTTTTAAATATGCCCGAAGAAGACGCCATCGAAAGCCCGATTGGAGAAATGCAGCCAGCGAAGCACCCGCGTATTCGTAAGGTGATGGGGCTGTTGCTGACAGGCTTTGCCGCGGTCATTCCCATTGCCGGCACCATCTGGCTGATGGTGGTGATTTACAAGGTGCTGATGCGGGTAGGGGATGAATTAATCAAGCTCCTACTCAAGGGGCTCAATATGATGCGGTCGGGTGCAGATTTGGCCACTGAAGATTTTGCGTTTTACGGATCTAACTTCGTCCGATTTCTTATCCCGGTATTTTTACTTCTGCTGATTGGCTTCGCTGTAGCGAACCGCCCCGGGAGGAAAGTCCTGCACTGGCTCGATCAGGGGATGCAGCATGTGCCGTATGTGGGCTTCATCTATTCGGCGCTGAAACAATTTGTCGATGCTGTGAAGAATCTCGGTGGTGATAGAAAATTCAAAAGTGTCGCTTATGTCGAATACCCAAGCCCTGGCTGTCGGATGCTTGGCTTTGTCACCGGAAACTATCACGATTCCCAGGTCGACCGCGATGTCACCACTGTGTTTATCCCCACCAGCCCAAACCCGATGACCGGTTTCACGATCATCATCGACAATGACAAAGTGCAGGACAGCAGCATGAGCCTTGAAGAGGCCAGCAAACTGATTCTCTCAGCCGGCCTTGTCGCTCCTGCCTCGTTTCAGGCTGATATGGAGTGAAGGTATTCAGCAGCCACATCCTCGACTTCTGCGAGTGATGAAACTGCGCAGAGCTTCTGACGTAGAGGCTTGGCACCTGGGAATCCTTTGCAGTAGGTCATCAGACGTGAACGCATCGCCATGATAGTTTGGCGTTCATTTCCGTAGCGGTCTGATTCAGTAGCAAGTTTGCAGTGGCGGACGATCATCTGCCAGCGCTCGGGCACGGGGACAGGCTGAGGTTTTTCTCCCGTGGCGAGGTAGTGCTTCGCCTCACGAAATACCCACGGGTTCTGCATAGCGGCACGGCCAATCATCAGACCAGAAACAGCCGTGGTTTCCCGGCGATGTTTGACGTCCTCACCATTGTGGATGTCACCATTGCCGATGACGGGCACGGAAACGTGACGTGCGCAGGCGTCGATGACGTCCCAATTCGCTTCACCACGGTAGCCTTGGGCGCGGGTGCGACCATGAACGGAGATCGCCTGCATACCTTCTTCCTGAAGAATGTGGCAAACGTCAGGGGCGTTGATGCTTTTTTCATCCCAGCCGATACGAATCTTCGCGGTGACGGGGACTTGGTCGCCAACAGCCTTGGCTACACCTGAGGCAACACTGGCAAGAATTCCACAATCTTTGAGCAGGGAGGAACCTCCATTTTTTGCGACGACCTTATTGACCGGGCAGCCAAAGTTGATATCGATGAAGTCGGGCCGTTTCCAATCGATGATTTTTTTAGCAGCTTCGCCCATGCGCTCACCATCGCCTCCAAACAACTGCACACCACACGGGCGTTGTTCCTCGGTAAATTCAGTGTACTTTCTTGTGCGATCGTCCTGCCGGATAATGCCCTCGGCAGAGACAAACTCTGTGACCATGACATCGGCTCCCAGCTCTTTACAGATCGAGCGGAATACTACATCGGTCACCCCCGCCATCGGTGCGAGGTAGAGGGGGAACTGATTGTCAGCGAACCATGGAAGAGAGGATGACATTGAGCGTCGATATTTAGATTCTTTAGCAATCTTTGGATTCCTCTGATTCCTCTGTGCACGTTTCGGCATCAGTGGCAGAGTCTTCTTCGGATTCATCCGTAGGCAGTTCGTTAGTCTCGGCGGTGGACTCTTCCTGAGAAGCAACGACCTCTGTATCGTCGTCTCCCGACTCCTGACTCCCGTCCCCTGATTCCTGCCCCTCGATCACTACTTCCGGCACACGGCCGCCGTTCTCGAGCAAAATAGTAACTTCCTCTTGAACTTTTTCTATATCACTAAGAGGGATGTTAGGGTCCTTGACGATAAAGACATCGCCCGTTTTACGATGTTCGTAAATACGGATGATCCCATTAGGCGTTGGTTGATTGTCGGCTTCAACGAGAAGTTTTTTCCGTTCAAGCATTACAGCGAGAATGTAGCGCGCATTTTCGGTGAACTCTTCATCTTCCTCAATCAGTCTACGCAGCAAGTCTTCGGGGCTTTCGTCGGTGACTTCCACTTGCTCCTCTTTGACGGGTGCGCGATAAATACTGCCCCAGAAGGAAAATGGTTTGTCTTCGTCGTCTCCGCGGTTTTCCCATCCTTCGGCGCTAAAGTCCTTTCGGAGATATCCGCTCGATTCAGGGTCGGGAAAGAGTGCGGTGTAGAAGGATTCTCCGTCTGAAAAATGTTGTTCGGTCACAGCACATACATGAGCACGTGATTTAATAGACCAAGGTTCGTTGAGCGCCATGGCGGGACTCTAGGAGACAGATTGCATTTGCCAAACGTGAAATGAGTAAAATCAGGAGAATTTTCTCAAGACGAGGATTTTTGTATTTTGGCAAGACAAGCGAGGAAATTAACGTAAGTTAACATTCAGAAGCACGTTTCAGCACGTGTTTTCACATCACCCGAATCACAATCGATGACTGAATCCCGCGAAATAGCACCTGTCACTCAAGTAACGAACATTAAGAAATCCCGTGTACCAGGAATTCTATGGGCCTTGTTTGGTGGGTTTACGTTGCTATTGGTGGCTGGTTTCGCCTGTTTCTACTTCTTTTTTAACAAAGTCACCACGGCTCCCATCGATCAACTGGCAGAGGCTTTGTCCACGGTATTGGGGACCGAAGTAAAAGTCAGTGGTTCGACGGCAGTCTTAGAAAAGTCCGAAATCGGCGAGCTGGCATTGGTTCAGCGTAAAACGCAGGCAATTACTAAGTATCAAACCTCCTGGATGGGTAGCGATAAGATCCTGATTGTGAGATGTGATTTTCTAGTGAAAGCTGGGTTTGACCTCAGTGAGGGCGGCCAGTGGGGGATTATGGAGGGGCGAATCAATGGCCCATTACCAAAAGGAAAAGTGCTGAGCGTTGAGCCCATCGGTGATTTTGAAATCTACTATTCCGAGAGCGGCACTTTGAACCGACTCAATCCTCAAGATCATGCCAGTGCTTTTAATTATCTCAAAAAGCAAGCCCGCCGAGACGCAGAGCGAAGTGACATTGGCGAGGAAGCCAAGGGTGTTCTGCTCCGCCGGCTCAGCGATCGTATGGGCGATGCTGGTGATGAGCTGGAGTGGAAGAAAGAAGAAGTTTTGCCCTGATTTTCTATTACGTTGGCTTAATGCTCCATCGGGCTTTCGCCAGAGGCATCACCGAGGTGTGACATTTCCTGAGGAAGGAATTTCTTGAAGCGTGTTTTATCAATCGCCTTCATGTAGGCTTCTTGTGGAGTGCAAATGCCGGCTTGGAGTTTCTCCCAAATGGCTTCGTCCATGAATTGCATTCCTTCCGCCTTACCACCAATGATGACGTCGTAGAGCTTCTGAGTGGCACCTTCTCGGATAATTGCTGAGACGGCAGTGTTTGCAAACATGATCTCATTCACTGCAACACGGCCTGGTTTGTCACAACGCTTCAGTAGCAACTGAGCTACAACACCTCGAAGTGAGGCTGCAAGCATGGTGCGCACCTGACTCTGTTGATCGGCAGGGAACACGTCCACAATACGGTCGACCGTTTTACGTGCGTTGTTCGTGTGCAAGGTTCCAAACACGAGCAGGCCGGTTTCGGCCGCTGTGAGTGCTAGTGAAATGGTCTCTAGATCTCGCATCTCACCCACGAGCACGATATCGGCATCTTCACGCAATGTCGCGCGCAGTCCGTCGGCGAAGGATGGAGTCTGAATAGGCACCTCTCGCTGTGTAATGATGGAGCGCTTGTTACGGTGAACGAATTCGATAGGCTCCTCAATGGTGATAATGTGCCGATTGAAATTCGTGTTGATGTAATCGATCAGCGCCGCCAGTGTGGTGGATTTGCCTGATCCGGTAGGTCCAGTGACGAGCACAAGGCCTGAGCGCATGTGTCCAAACTCCTTGATGACAGCAGGGATATTCAGATCCTCAAGTGAGGCGATCTCGGTGGGGATTAAACGGAACACCGCGGCGAGACCGTTTTTCTGTTTTAAGTAGTTACAACGAAAACGGGATTGCTCGTTCATCGAATAAGCGAAATCGAGATCACCTGTTTTCATATACAACTCAAATGCCTTTGGGTCGCAAATTTCTGTTAACAGAGTGTGGATGAGGTCCTTGGTGAGAAGTTCTTGGTCTGGGACCTTGGTGATCGAACCGTGGACTCGGACTTTGGGATACTCGGACTGACTTAAGTGGAGGTCGGAGCCTCCAGATTCAACAAGATGCTGTAGTAGGCTATCAATGGTGGCCATGGTGGTGAAAAATAGGTTAGCTGAAAATTAAAGAGAAAAGTAGTCGCGCATTAGGGCTTTGTCCTCACATCGGAACAGAGCGTCTTCCTGGCTGATTTTGCCTTGTACGTAGAGGCGTTGTAGAGAGTCGTCCATCGTGATCATCCCGACGCTTTTACCCGTCTGCATGATGCCTGGAAGCATGTAGGTTTTACCTTCACGAATACAGTTGGATACAGCGGGAGTATTGACCAGGAGTTCAATGGCGAGTTCACGGCCATCACCATCGGCTCGTGGGATGAGTTGCTGGGAAATAATACCACGCAAGGACTCGGATACCATGATCCGGATCTGGGCGCGTTGGTCAACGGGGAATACGTCCAGGATACGGTCGAGCGTTCGCGGTGCGTTACCCGTGTGAAGTGTGGCAAGAACAAGGTGGCCGGTCTCGGCTGCGGTTAGTGCTAGAGAGATGGTCTCCAAATCACGCATCTCACCGACGACGATGATGTCCGGGTCTTCCCGTAATGCACCGCGTAGTGCCTTTGGGAATGAGTCCGTGTGGGTGTGAACCTCACGTTGGTTAACGTGGCAGCTCTTTGAATCAAGAATATATTCGATGGGGTCCTCCAGTGTGAGAATATGGTCTTCACGATCCGAGTTAATGAAATCGGTAATCGATGCCATGGTGGTCGACTTTCCTGAACCCACCGAACCTGTGATCAGGAGGAGTCCGTTTTGGTAACGTGTTAGAGGGAGCAGGGACTCGATAGGAAGACCTAACTCTTCCATGGTGCTGACACGGGTATTGATGATACGGAAGCAGATATCATAGCCGAGCCGTTGCTTGACTACGGAAGCTCGGAAACGACCCTGGTCATTCTGGTAAGCGAAGTCGACATCGCCTTTTTCCTGCAGGCGATCCCACTCTTTTTCTTCGAGGAATGATTTTGTTAGGAGTTCTGTACGTTCAGCCTGTAGAGGCGGTGAACCCTCCCAGATAGCTTGCAGTTGGCCGAAACGGCGCCAAGCAGGCGGGAACATAGTAGCGAGGTGGATATCGGAGCACTCGTACTCGATACCGACTTTAAGGTAATCATCAACGTGGTCGTAGACCGGGAAATCAGACATAAGTGTTTAGAAAGCTAAGTTGCTTTTAATCTGACAGCTTCCTAGATCTTGGAAAGGGAGAAGTTCAAAAAATCAACGTTGTGACAATGTAAACTCACGATCTGAGACTAACAGGTTTACTTCGCTTGTGATACCTACATTTGGAATAATTGCGATGCTGCCAGTAACGACATCTCGGCCTATTATTTGCCTTCAGTTCAAACGTCAGTTTGATCTAAAACCCGATCATCGCAACCACTTCATCACGGGTGAAGATGGTGGGGTCTTCCGCAGCGGCGTCTAGACTTTCCTCGATGACAAGCTCTGAGAGGGCGCTGGATGGCTCGGGTGACGAAATGTCAGCGATCGTCCCTGGTGTAACAACTGCCTCAGGTGTGGGCCACATCTGGGTAACTGCCAGTGCGCAAGCGCAAGCGGCGGTCCCAAGTGCGAGTTTGGTGGGGGTGAAGAAGGTGGCTAAGCGTGATCCCCATGAAACTGTAGAAGTTTTCTGAAGTCGGGCCTCCCTGACAATGTTACGGGCAAAGAAAGCGCTTGGCTCGCGGCTTGATGCCTCACCGAGCATATTCCAGACGGGATCGTTCTGTTCTTGCTTAAGGCTCCAAGATTCATTCAGATGTTCAGAACCCTGATCAGATTCTGCAGGCCCTGAAAGGGGCTTCTGAGAGGCTGAATTACTAGGGGGATTGACCGAATTAGGTTTCATTGTGCTCATTAAACAGTGTGTCTGCAAAAAAGTTGCGCATGTTTTCGATAAAAAAACAGGAAATACCATTGAGTAAAACAGAAAAGGCCATTGGCTGGAGAGATTTTCGTTAAGATCAAGGCGGAGAGAATGAGTGGTGCGCGCACCACGACTGAATGACAACGCCGAGCTTAGCGAAAATATCCCAGCTCTCATCAATGCGAAGCCAAATTTTAAAGCTTAAAACAATTCCAATGGTCTATTGTATTTTGGGAGATGGTATAACTCACACCCCTCGCTTACTGCCCCATAGCTGGATATGTAACCTGTCGGAGTAGCGATAGTTGCGATCTCGACAAATATCGGCGAGCCAGAGTCGGCGTTTCTCCAGAGTCTCATTGGTTCTCCCCTCAGGCATAAGCAGAATGCGGTTCTGGGGCAGGGAGTGGTTGAAAATGAGATTTTCGATCTCGCAGAGGTCACCTTCCGCCGAAACTACGAATTTAAACCAAGCTTTGTTCGATTTAGCAAAAAATCTCAAAGCGTCGCCATTGATCCGTTTGCTTGTGTCATTGCCGGAATTCTCCAGCTTGGGGGAAACATTATACTGGCTGATGGCGGCATCGAGAACTTCGCTTGGAACGAGTGTTCCATTGGTTTCCAACTCAAACCGATAATCCACATTGATGTTGATCAAGTGATCGATCACACTCTGCCACGCCTTATCCTGTAGGAGTGGTTCTCCACCGGTGAGGATGACATTTGTACAGGGGAAGCTGGCAATACGATCTGCGACATCTTGAGTCGCCAACTCGATGAGGAATTCCGACTTCTTGAATTTTTGGTAGTCGGGCTCCTCATCCCTCTCGTGAGCCCAAGGCGTGTTTTCCCAGTTCCATGTGTAATCGGTGTCACACCACTGGCAGTGAAGGTTGCAGAGTGAGGCGCGTACGAATACCGACGGCACACCCATGCTCACACCCTCTCCCTGGATGCTGTGGAAAATTTCTGGTCCGCTATTGAGAAGGGCCAGTTTAATGGTTGTTTCAGCCATGGTTGCTGAGACGTTATGTTAGGGTTGAGGTTAGAGTTGCTTAAAGACGCGCTCCAGAAGTTTTTTCGTGGCGATGATGCCGTCGTCTTCAGAAAGCTTGCCTCCTTCGTATTCAACGCCGACGTATCCTTTATACTTCGTGGCGGCTACAATCTTCATCGCTTTGAGAAAATCGGTTCCAGTTTCGTTGCCTTTGTCATCGAAATCATGGCTCTTGGCGCTCACACCCTTGGCGTAGGGCATGAGGTCTGTGATTCCCTGATAGCGATCATATTTATGGAAATTTCCAAAGTCGGGAAGTGCTCCGCAGTTGGGCATGTTGATTCCTTTGAGCACACCAGAGAGCCAGGCTCCATCTGAGGACAGCCCACCATGGTTTTCGACAATGACATTGATGTTGAAGTCCTTGGCAAAGGCGCTGAGCGATTGCAAACCACCTGTCACTTGTTTGGCAAGTTCTTCACGCGAGCCAGGGCCGCCGGCATTAACACGGATCGAGTGACATCCAAGGAACTTGGCAGCCTCGACCCACTTCTTGTGGTTATCCACGGTCTTGGCGCGGGCTTGTTCGGTTTTGGCTCCAAGAGCTCCCTCGCCATCACACATGATCAACACGTTACGGATTCCCTCTGAGTCGGTGCGGGATTTTAGATCCTTGAGGTAAGCCTGATCCTTGGCGTGTTTTTTAAAGAAGGCATTCACATACTCGACGGCATGAATGCCGAACTTATCCTTGGTGTATTTGGGGAAATCAAGATTGGTGAGATCTCCTTTTCTTAACGCGCGATGCAGTGACCATTGAGCCAGAGAGATCTGGAATCGAGGGTTCACGGATTTAGTAGTTTCTGCGCAAGCTGGGAGTATGCTCCCACTAAGGGCCGCTGCTGATGCCGCGGTGGTAGTCTTGAGGAAATGCCTGCGTGAGATCGTCATGACACCAATGCTAAGGTTAAATCCAAGCTGCGCAAGTAATTTGATGGTATCATGCTAAGAGCCTGTGCTAATCAATAGCCATGAGTATTATTACGCGAAGGGGTGACGATGGTCAGACCGATGTCATGTATGGTGGACGGATGCCTAAAAATGCAGCGGAGGTGGTGGCGTGTGGTGCGGTGGACGAGCTGACATCCGCGCTAGGCATGGTGCGCGTCTCTGGTGTTTCCGATGAAATTACGGGGCAGATCGACACAATTCAAAATCACTTGGTGTCCCTGATGGGACTACTCTCAGTGCCCGTAGCTAAGCGGGAGAAATACCTCGCAGACGGCTACCCCTCAGTCAGCCAGGAGGATATCGATTGGCTCGAGTCCATTGCCGTGGAAATGCCAACCAAATTTGATGGGTGGGCCCGTCCTGGTGCTAGCGGGAATGTTGGTGCTGCCTGGATGGATCTGGCGCGAACCATCTGCCGCAGAGCTGAATTAGCGGCATGGGGGCTAGGAGAGGGAGCATCCAAGGAAGCATGCCGGTTTTTAAATAGGCTCTCTGATATCCTCTGGTTGTGGGCACGTAAGCTAGAAAAAGAGGAGTGAAAATCCCATTGCCATCGCCGATCAAAATACTCAGAATGTTAGGTGTAAAAAAGGCAGGCCGGGATTTGAAAAAGAAATAGGGCCTCAATTATCCCCGGTATTCTGCCAGTTGCACATACACGTTGATCAGTAGTGCAACACAGACGAGAACCATCAACACAGCTCCGGTAAGCCAGTACCAGCCACGCTTGGTTCCTTTGCACGCCCATAGGCCTACTAGAAATCCGAAAATCATACCGGAGATATGAGCCGTGTTGCCGATAGGCATCAGTCCTCCCCATGTTAGGATGAAACACAAACCTTGCCAGATGATAAACATGCGTAAGGTGCTTCCATTAAAGCTTTCTAGAAAGCCGGTATAGCGAGGCCATGCACCCCAGATGAAGCCTCCCATGGCATACACGACACCTGAAAATCCGATGCCAGGCCCTCCGATGAATATTTGGAATGTCGAACTGACAAATGCCGCGGCTACAATAAATGCCGCTGTTTTGATACTTCCCAATCCTCGCTCCATCAGTGAACCAAGGCGAACGAGCCAAAGCATGTTAAAGCCGATATGCCACAAATTAAAATGAACAAATGCAGAGCCAATCATCGTCCACCATCGCCCGTCAATGAGGTCTTGGCCGCTCATCGCTCCAAGTCTGTGAGCCAGTTCGTTTAAGTTAGTTGCTCCGGATGTGTCTTTGTTCAGTAGGAAATAAACAGCAATGCACCACAGAAGCACCGCGTAAGTAACTACGGGGAGTAGATCTCCAAAACGTTCGAAGAGCCTCGATCGGTATCCGGGCCCCGCATCGGCCGGGTCATCCGGAGGGAATTGAAAACGCATGGGTGATCGCATGCAGCTTTTGTGTCAGGTCGAAGGTGTCTGGGCAAGGATAAGATATCAGCTGGAAAAATAGCACTTGATTCGTCCGTCGGCGAGGTTAGTCTCCCTCCCATGAGCAAGATCCTCTACCTTTTCCTGACCGTCGCATTCCTCCCTCTTCTTTCCTGTGGACAGAATTCAGAGACCGCTAAAAAGCCTGTCGGTCCTACTTCGGATGAAAGTGATATGCCATGGAACCGCCCAACCGGACCTGAAGGTGCGGGCGCTCTTGGCATCCTTGACCAACGTTAGGCCATTCAGATGAGAGCCCAGCTCTACACCATCGTCGGGCTAACGGCTCTGACATTATTTTCATGTGCTCCGATCGACAAGCCTGTCGGCCCGACTTCGAAAAAGACAGACATGCCATTGAGTCAATCCGGCCATACCAGTGGTGGAGGTCCCATAGGGATGCTCGATCAACGATGATACGGCTCGCCACGCTGAATGGTGGCGACGCGGTATATTTGCTCAAGCAGAACAACGAGCGCTAGCTCATGTTGAAGTGTCAGGGGTGACAATGCCCAGACCATGTCAGCCTCATCACGCAGTGTTTGCGTATGACCATCCGAAGCTCCGATGAGATAACTGGCGCGCTTGACGCCCCGCATTTCCCAATCTTGGATGCGTTTGGTGAGTTGGGAAGTCGTTAGGCTTTCACCACGCTCGTCCATGACGATGCGTAATGTTCCTTTGCTCGCTTCGCGGAGCCGATGGGAGACATCCTCACTGCTACCGTCTTTGATGTGTTTCAATTCGTAAGAACCGTAACGTTGGAGACGCTTGAGATACTCGGCAGTACCCGTCTTGGCGTAGGCCAGCGCGGGTTTTCCTGCGACGAGTATCTGGTGTTTCATAGGTCTTATAAGTCCTATTACACAATCCTTGATAGCAGCCACGGAAGTAGCTCGCTAATGGAAATGCGCTCTTGCTCCATGCTGTCGCGATGACGCACGGTAACCGTATCGGTGAGGTCCTGACCATCTTCGGTTTCTTCACCGAGGGTTTCGAAGTCAATAGCGATACAGAAAGGTGTTCCCACTTCATCCTGACGACGGTAACGGCGACCAATAGCGGCCGTTTCATCGTAGAAAATGTTCATGTGCGGCTGCAGCAGGTCGCGCACCTCCTTCGCCTTGGCGACGAGTTCAGGTTTGTTTTTCAACAGCGGTAACACGGCGGCCTTGATCGGTGCGATACATGGCTTGAAGCGCATCACGGTGCGCTCGTCTTTTTTACCTCCTTCTTTGGTGAGATCTTCTACATCGTAAGCTTCACAGAGAACTGCGAGGATCGTGCGATCACAACCAGCGGACGGCTCCACCACGTGCGGAATAAACCGCTCCTTGGTTTCTGGGTCGAAGTATTCGAGGTTCTTGCCAGAGTTCTCCTGATGTTTCCCAACATCGTAGGAACCACGGTAAGCCACACCTTCAAGCTCTTGCTGACCAAAGGGGAAATCGTATTCGATGTCGTAAGTCTTCTCCGAGTAGTGAGCGCGGTCTGCATCGGGAATATCGAGCACGTGTAACTTCTCACGCGGCACTCCGATCTCGGTGTAAAATGCGAGGCGTCTTTCCAACCACTCGTCGGTCAGGCGTAGGCCGTCTTCGGGTCGACAGAAATATTCAATTTCCATCTGCTCAAATTCACGAGAACGGAAGGTGAAATTGCGTGGGTTGATCTCGTTGCGGAATGCTTTACCAATCTGGGCGATGCCAAAAGGAAGTTTCAGTCGCGTGGAATCCAGCACGTTTTTATACTGCACAAAAATCGTCTGAGCCGTCTCGGGTCGCAGGTAAGCAACAGCATTAGGATCGTTGTCGTCTGATGAAGCCCCCATTTTCGTCTGGAACATCAGGTTGAAGTCCTTCGGCTCAGTAAGCTCACAACTCTTGTCCTCGCCTTTAGGAAGTTGAGCTTTCTTCTCACACGGTGGAACATCGTCGAGTTGATCAGCCCGGTAGCGTTTTTTACACACCTTGCAATCGACCATTGGGTCAGAAAACCCGCCAACGTGACCGGAGGCAGTCAGCACCGCCTGGTGGGTAAGAATTGAACCGTCCATGCCGACGATGTCATCGCGCTCTTGGACGTTTTTACGCCACCAGAAGTCCTTGACGTTGCGTTTGAGTTCGGTGCCGAGTGGGCCGTAGTCCCAACAGCCGTTGAGGCCTCCGTAAAGTTCTCCTGATTGAAAGATGAATCCCTTGCTTTTGCAAAGGGAAACGATTTTTTCCATACGTTCGGTGTCGGTCTGGTCTTTGTTGGCCATGGCGGGGGGAGATATAAGAACTAAGAACTAAGAGTCAAGACTTTCAGGTTGTCATCGTGGGCAGGGAAGTGGATGCTCTGGCCGTGGCTGAAGCATTGACAGTAACCCGTCTGGTCAGACGAATGAAAAACCTACTCGAAATCGAGATCGGTGAGATTTGGGTGGAAGGGGAGATTAGTAATTTACGTCGACAAGCCAGTGGGCATTGCTATTTCAGCCTGAAAGACGCAGGTGCGCAGATATCATGTGTCCTTTTTCGAGGCTCAGCAACCAGGGCCAAGGCTCAGCCGGAGGACGGGATGCAGGCGAGGCTCTTTGGTGAAGTGTCTGTTTACGAGTCCCGTGGGCAAGTGCAGTTGATCGTGAAACAAGTCGAGAATGCCGGGTTGGGGGATCTCCAGGCCAAATTCGAAGCCCTCAAACGTAAACTCGATCAGGAAGGCTTGTTCGATCCGGCGATTAAAAAACCACTACCCAAATTTCCCAAGACCATAGGCCTTGTCACATCTCCCACAGGAGCAGCCCTTCAGGATATGCTCAATATCCTGACCCGACGTGCCCCCTGGGTTCAGCCGATTCTCTACCCGGTGACCGTTCAGGGAAAAGGCGCAGAGGTAAGTATCGCTCGGGCTATCGAGCAACTCGGTGATCCGGAAAAACACGGACTACCTCGGGTGGATGTGATCATTACTGGTCGTGGTGGCGGATCGCTCGAAGATCTGTGGAATTTTAACGAAGAGATCGTTGCTCGAGCCATCCACGCCTGCCCGATCCCTGTCGTCTCAGCCGTAGGGCATGAGATTGATTTTACCATCTCTGACTTTGCCGCTGACATGCGAGCACCCACGCCCAGTGCGGCGGCTGAACTGGTGGTCCCAGATGTTGGAGAACTGCGATCGCGCGTGACCAGGCACACCGATGCGCTGAAACGAGCGATGGCAAACCGACTCAAACATGACACCGCAATTCTCACATCCGCTCGCCGAGCGCTGATGCCTCGTGATGCCGAACGGGCGCTACGTGAACCTATTCAGAACCTGGACGGGCTCCGACAGGATCTGAAAATTGCCGCCGACAATCAGCTGGATGATTTTCAGAGTCAGCTCAAAGAGTTAGGGGTATTGCATGCAGCCCATCACCCAAAACGAGTCATGCAGCGACGAGGGGAAAAACTCGATCACGCCCGCGCACTACTTGAGCGCGCTGGTGAAAATGCTCTTCAGCATGCGACTGAGCGTTTGCAGTCTCTAACTTCACTCATTAGAACACTCGGCCCAGAGTCAACCTTTGCCCGGGGGTTTTCCATCACACTGGATGCCGAAGGAAATATCATCAAGGATGTCTCGGGGGTCAAACAAGGTGAACTGCTGACAAGTAAGTTTGCCCAAGGAGAGTTGAAGAGTAGAGTAGAGGAATAACCATCATGGATCCCAAAAAACTCGACTCACAGGATGCCTTTGACCTGGTAACACGCCGGCAGGGGAAAGAGGTGCCTGATACAAACGAGCGCAAAGATATCGAAGAGGGCTTTGGCGAAAAACCAGAGCCGATCATTGAGCAGAGACCTGCATGGCAGCGTTACCTTTTCTGGGGAACCTTAGCAGTGATTACGTGTGCGCTCATCGTGAGTGTGGTTTCGTTTTTCTGGTTCATCACATACCATGCTGAGCCTGAGGTAGTTGAAAAAGGAACTCCAGAGACGGGGCCAGCTATGATAGGCGAGGCGCAGGCTAAACAAATGATAGAGACATGCCTTCGATCATTTCTTGCGGCTGAATCCAATGAGGACAGGCTTAAGTGTGTATACATGCCTGAAGAGGAAAAGTCCTCGTTAGATATCTACTATCGAGCTCAGGGCCACTCGGAAACACCGTTGTGGAATATCGAACTTATCGATAGGGTTGTTTCTGCTCAGGGAGAAATATGGATGGTCATTTACTGGGATGTTCAAAGGAAACGGAAAGCTGTCTCATTCCAGAGAGACGGTGACCAGTATCTACTTCATTGGTCGGCGATGAAGGCGTTTTCTGAAATGACCTGGGAGAAGTTCATTGTTAAGCGACCAGCTGGACCGTTGATGATGCGTTGTTTTATCAGGCAATACGAGGGCGTTTTGCCAGCTGGGATTGAGGCAGATAAATACCGTTGTTTCCTCGTTGAGGATCGAGCTGGGCTGTTCTCAGAGGTTGCCATCATGAAGCTGGATGCCTCAGGATATTCTGCCTTAGGGGATTTACCCAAGGCTAGTCGTCATCCAGTAACCTTAAACCTAGGTTATCGACCGTACTCGGATAAAAGAACCGATAAACTTCTCACTATTATGTCACTCAAGCACCTACGGTGGCAGAAGCTATCTTTGGACTCACAGCTACAAGGCCTTGAGTAGAAAAAGCCTCCTATGATTGGAGGCTGGGGAGTTATAGCAGCATGGAATAGAGACTACTTCCGTCGTCTAAAGCCAAACATGGCTAGAGCCGAACCCATTAATAGAACTCCGGTGGATGGCTCGGGTACTGGGGCTGCAAGATCCCATCCGATGACATCAAAGGCTTGAAGATCAAGAGTAGAAAGATGGTTTTCGTTGCCGGGAGGGGTTGCAGTCGGGCTGTTTGCCGTCGGGTCCATGATGCCGAGACCTAGATTGTCTTTCCAGTGGCTGGCCTGACGTCCGTCACCGTTGAAGTTTCCTGTTGAGAAGGTAGCGGTACTAGTTGTGCCTCCATCAAGCGAGAAATATGGAGCCCCGCCTGTGGCGTAATTGAGCTGACCGGCTGCGCTGTATCGGTACAAGTCTAGAACCGAGTGGACGCGGGAATTATTCAGGTCAATCGGAGCTGATGGTCCTGCCCCATGAGTGGCATCCACGGTATCCACTCCACTGACAAAGCCGAGTGCATGACCGATTTCGTGAACAGTGACGCCGACAAAATCTTGCCGGCCGCCTGTAACACCATCCGTCTGGTCAAAATCCCAGCTGAATGCGCTATTGAACCCAATACTGCCATCTGACCCCGTATCATGGGCTGCAAGGAGGCCAAGAGCCTTTGCGTTGGCCGTGTTGACGTCGAGAAAGAGATTGTTTCCGTTTGTATCGTTGTCGGTAATCACGGCACTGGTGTCCGAATCATTTGTCAGGAACGAAAGAGTAGCCCCCGCAGGAAGGTTGGCAACAGCCAAGGCGTCACTTACCGATAATGAATCGCCGGTCAGTGCGTTTCGAACTTGGGTAACAGTGTTACTCTGACTGCTAGAACCTGTAGAGCCAAGCACATTGGCAGGCAGAGAAGCATCAAATCGGATTTCTAAATTGATCGTGACATCATCTGTAACACTAGCTTCCCAAATGGAAGTGGCTTGTTGAAAACCCGCAAGAGCAGCCGCAGACATCCCACCTGGTGTGACGTCTGTCAGGTTAAAAGTAAGTGCCTGAGTAACTGGCGCGGCTAGGAGCGCAGCGGCAGTGGAAATAAAGAGAGGGCGCATGGTGTGTGTTTTGCTTGATGTGAACGTTAAACGAACCTACGGCATTCAACCAGAAGCCTGATTAGGCACAAGATAAAATGCTAACATTAGCTAACATGAAGGAAGAGTAAACAAAAGGCCTTGATAGCAGCCTTACTACCTATCGTTTTCTTCGAGGCAGGACTAGAAATGCAGCACCAACTAAGAGCAGGATAACCGATGGCTCAGGGACAGGAGCGGCAGCCATCTCATATCCTAGATCAGTAAGAAATGCCACATCGAGCTCGGTAAGTTCTTTCCTGATCCCAAGAGTGATGGTGGGGGATATGATAGCCTCTTGCAAAAATCCGTCATTGAGCCG
>JASJLI010000043.1:0-4328 GCA_037620805.1 Akkermansiaceae bacterium | reverse complement strand
AAGCCTGCTAGTCGTTGCTTTATGAAATGCTTGTCTACAATACTGACAGCGACGTTGATTACTTCACAGGTATTCGCCGCTGATCGACCTAACATCCTATTCCTCTTTTCAGATGATCACGCTTTGAATTCAATTTCTGCCTATGGTGGTCGATTGGAAAAAGTAGCGCCTACACCAAACATCGACCGCATAGCCAACGAGGGGGCAATTTTCAAAAACTCCTTCTGTGCGAACTCGATCTGTGGTCCATCTCGTGCCTGTATCCTCACTGGAAAACACAGCCACAAAAACGGCTTTTTGCGCAATACACGAAAAGGACTTGATCAAAGCCAATGGACGGTTGCCAAGGCTCTTAAAACCGCTGGCTACACCACTGCGGTCGTCGGAAAGTGGCACCTGAATAGCGACCCTCTTGGATTCGACTTCTGGGAAATTCTTCCAGGGCAGGGGAGTTACTACAATCCGGATTTCATCCAGATGGACGGAAAGAAGAAGCGCTTCACTGGCTATGCCACGGATGTTACCACCGACAAAGCCATCGCGTGGTTAGATCGGCGCGATAAAACCAAACCCTTCTTCCTGATGTGTCAGCATAAGGCTCCGCATAGAACGTTTGCTCCAGCACTTCGACATATGAATTCGTTTGACGGAGTGAAAATTCCTGAGCCTGAGAGTTTGTTCGACGATTATGCGAATCGTAGTAAAACTCTGCCGCAAAACGAAATGGAAATCGATCGGCATTTCCACTGGACCTATGATCTTAAGCTCCGCAAAGACGAGCATATAGGGACTAAACTCCCCGGACTTGATCGCCATGGTAGCTCGGAATACAACCGAATGAACGATACTCAAAAAAAGCAATGGGACGCCCATTTTGGTCCTGAGAATCAGGCGTTTCTCAAAGAGTTCAAAACCGGAAAGCTTAGTCACAAGGATATCGTTCGTTGGAAGTACCAACGTTACATGCGTAACTACCTTGGCACAGTCAAAGCCGTGGATGATAGCGTAGGCCGGATGCTCAAGTATCTCGATGACAATGGCTTGGCGAAGAACACCATCGTCATCTACTCGTCCGATCAAGGGTTCTACCTCGGCGAACACGGATGGTTTGATAAGCGCTGGATGTTTGAAGAGTCGTTTAAAATGCCGTTCATGATCCGCTGGCCAGGTATCGTATCGGCAGGTTCACGGCCAGAGGCATTGATCCAGAACATCGATTACGCACCTACCTTCATGGCTGCCGCCGGGTTGAAGACTCCAGAAGAAGTTCAGGGCGAGTCCATCCTCCCAATTCTCAAGGATGCCTCCAAGTCAGTGCGGGATTCTGTTTACTACGCCTACTACGAGATTGGAGAGCACGCCGTGCCTCAGCATTACGGTATTAGAACACGGACCCATAAGTTGTTTTATCTACCAGCCACACAGGAATGGCAGATGTTTGACCTTAAGAAGGATCCGCAGGAAATGAACAACGTTTACAGCGATCCTGAGTACGCAACGACCCAAAAAGAACTCACAGCTGAGTATGACCGATTAAGAAAATACTACGATGCTCCAAGTTATGCCGAGCATGCTCCTAAGCCTCGTAAAAAGAAGTAATAAAATCCGGAATCCTATCGCTAGCAATTCTTCTCACCTCATTGGGCAGTGGGCTTGCTGCGAAGAGATTCATCGTGCTGTTTATCATCTCGGACAATCTAACAGCTACGGCACTGTCCTGTTACGAAAATAAAGCCTGCAAGACCCCTAACATTGATGCCTTGGCTGCACAAGGTGTGCGCTACACACGCACCTACTGCCAGTTTCCTGTCTGTGGGCCATCGCGCGCCTCGTTTATGTCAGGATACTATCCTCATGGCACTCGGTCATTTGGGTATGTTAGTGGGCGAAAAAAGATCGGTGATCGCGCGACCTGGACACAGCACTTCAAGAACAACGGTTACTACACAGCCCGAGTCAGTAAGATCTTTCATATGGGGGTGCCGGGCGGTATTGTGGTTGGAACCGATGGTGCTGATGACCCAGCCTCATGGACGGAAAAATTCAATAGCAAAGGCCCTGAGTGGAAAGCCCCAGGTGACGGTGAGTTGTTAGGGGGAAACCCAGATGGAACCAAGCCGATTAAAGCTGGTAACACTCTTGAACTGGTTAAGGCCGATGGCGATGATCTTGTGCACTCCGATGGCATCACCGCCAAGAAAGCCTGCGAGCTTCTCAAACAGCATAAAGATAAACCCTTCTTCCTCGCTGTTGGCTTTGTGAGACCACATGTGCCCTTCGTAGCGCCACGTGCCTACTACGAGCCATACGATTACAAAACCATCGAAATGCCGGACAAGGTCAAAGGCGACTGGGACGATATCCCGAAGGCGGGTATCAATTACAAGACGAGTAAAAACCTGAACCTAAACGTCACCCAAGAGCGTAAAGCCGTTGCTGCCTACTACCCCTCCGTTGCCTTTATGGATGCCCAGGTGGGTAAAGTGCTGAAGACACTCAAGGACGAGGGCTTGGAGGATAATACCATCGTCATCTTTACCAGCGACCACGGCTTCCATCTCGGCGAGCATGATTTCTGGATGAAGGTTGGCCTGATGGAAGAGTCATCTCGCGTTCCCATGATCATTAAAGTGCCTGGGAAAAAGCCAGCCGTGTGTGATAACTTCACCGAGCTGGTTGACCTGTATCCTACCATTTCTGAACTCTGTGGACTCGAGGTGCCTTCACGACTGCAGGGGAAGAGTTTGGTAAAGACTTTTGACGATCCCACATATAGTGTTAGAGATGTTGCCTTCTGCGTGAACTATAATACGTTTTTACTACGTACCAAAAAGTGGGCGTATATCCAGCACGCAGAAGATGCATCGAAGGGGGGTCAACTATTCGACATGGATAAAGATCCCAAGCAGTTTACCAATCTCTCCAAGAATCCTGAATACAAGGAACTGGTGAAAAAATTTCAAGCCCGGTTGGCTAACAAGCTTAAGGAAGTGCGCGATAACGACATCGAAAATGGGCTCATCAAGAAGAAGCCACGAGGCAAGAAGAAGTGATTCAAGAAAAAACCCGATCCCTTGGAAGGGAACGGGTTTTTGATAGTAGACGATAAGGATGATAACCTGTTACTTCCTGCGGCGCAGGAGGAGTGCCATTCCGCCGAGACCCAGAAGGGCGGTGGAAGAGGGCTCGGGAACGAGGTCAACGGAAACTTCATCGATCCCCACGAAGGCCGCACCCGAAGTGCTGACGTCGTTGAAAGCGATCTGGATGAATAGTTCGTCTGATCCTCCAAGTGCACCTGTATTGAAAGCAATTTCAGAACGTTGGTCATCGTAACTGTTGTCGATGTTGCCAACGTCGCCAGGGTCGTCATCGCCTCGTGCGAGGAAGGACTGAGGGCCACCGATTAGAGATGTTGCAGTGCCGAGGGTGGTTCCGGTGAGGAGGTCCACAGTGAAGCTGCGGTTACGTGTGCCAACGCTGGTTTCTAAGACGCCAGCAACACTAAACAAGTAGGATGAGTTGCCGAGAAGGCCGTCACCGCCTTGAGTGATGCCGCGGCTGTTCAGGCCGGAACCCAGAGTGCCATTAAGGTTGTCTGCGATCCACAGTGTCGTGCCTCCGTAGTTGGGAGCACTGAAGAAGATCCTGTCCTGATTGGCCCCGGGAACGCCGCCCCCGTTGTGAACCCAGTTGCCGGTGGGTGAGAAGTCGGACGGGTCGCCCGGTGCATAGCTCTCAAAATCATCGTTGAAAATGAGGACAGCCTGTGAGGCCATGGTAGTTGCGGCGAGCACAGTTAGTGCTGCCAGTGTGTATTTCAATTTCATAATATATATGTGGGTGGGGAGCCTAGTGCGTTTATTTTTGTATGAATCGCGTCACCAGACACGAATCTAGACTCGTCTTATATCCGTATACATAGAGACTATTCGTAATGATCATCAATGGAATAACACAGGTAGATTTAAGAAACCAGTAGTAGAGGAGTTGCAACGCTGGGTTCAAGCAGGCTGGAATGCCTCAAAACGAAAGCCCCCCTGAAGCGAACTTCAGGAGGGCAAACGAAACACAAGAATAATGAAAAAATGTGGCTTTCGGATACAAACATCCTAGAGCAACATAGTTGTCGTAACACACATCGAAGAATACGAGTATCCCCGACAACCACGCGTAATATGACCTCATTCGAACAATGTTTCAATGAAAAAGTGATAGTTTTAAAAACGAACCACTGCAGGAATCAAGATCTTACTTGTTGTAATGGTATCTGGAACATACCATTGATTTATGTCGATCATTCCCAAGCGAGTTTCATTACTGGCCCA
>JASJLI010000042.1:0-19085 GCA_037620805.1 Akkermansiaceae bacterium | reverse complement strand
GTCAGTAAGCTGGAGTATTCGAAGTATCTGGCATCGGCGCTGAGCTATCTCATCTTGAACCAGCGGGATTCCGTTGGTCTGAGTGTCTTTGACTCTGAGATGCGGGCGCACCTACCACCACGCTCGACGATGAGCATCATTTTACAGATTGAAAAAATCCTGAGGGAGATCAAACCGACACCAAAAACCAGTATTGCCAAGCAGCTCAACGATATCGCCATGCAGATTAAAAGGCGGTCCTTCGTGATCCTGATCTCGGACCTGTTCTCGGATGTCGATGACATCATGCGCGGCTTGCAACGTCTCAGGTTCGGCGGTCATAACGTGGTCGTTTTCCACACCCTCGACCCGTATGAACTTAAGTTCCCATTCAAAGGAACCTGGAAATTTGATGCCCTGGAAGATGATGAGGAACTGATTACTCAACCGGAAAAAATCCGTAGCGAGTACATGACGAACCTCAACGCTTACCTCGATGAACTTCGCACCCGCTGCATCGGAAGTGGAGTCGATTACACCTTGGTGGATACCTCCACCCCACTGGACTTAATGCTCAGTGAATACCTCGAAAACCGCTCATTAAACATGATGGGACCATCCGTCGGAGCACGCTAACATGAATGATAAAGAGATGATCAGAGAAACCCCAATCAGATTTGCTGCGGCGTTGCTTTCGCTGTTGATGGTCGCTCATACCTGCGCCATGGCAGGACAGGACATTCCTGCAGAGCTGCCAAAGCCTGACGCGAAGGCACCGGACACGACGAAGCCGCTCAAGGTATTCATCCTTTCGGGGCAGTCGAATATGGTGGGGATGGGTAGCAGGAAGAGTCTTACCGACATCGTCAAAAACAAGAAGATGTTTCCCAATCTGGTCGATGACCAAGGGAATTGGACGGTTAGAAAAGATGTGCAGTATCTCTATAATTTAAAGAAGCCGAACAACAAATCCTGCGACCTGAGTATTGATGCCAACGGAAAAAATGTCGGGCCTGAACTCCAGTTTGGCCATTACATGGGATACATCCACGATGAACTTGTCCTGGTGATCAAAGCCTGTAACGGCAACCGGTGCCTGGGGTATGATGTGATGCCGCCATCGCTACGCACTCCAGAAAAATTTTCTGACCCGAAGTGGCGGCTTGGTTGCGAATACGACAACTGGTTCCGCAAGTACTGCAAAGACACCCTGAAGAACCTGGATAAAATAGTCCCCGGCTACAAGGGTCAGGGGTATGAGGTTGCTGGGTTCGGTTGGTGGCAAGGGCATAAGGATATCAACAATGCCGAGTGGAACAAAAACTACGAACAAAACCTCGTCGCCCTGATCAAGGATTTACGTAAAGATTTCAATGCGCCCAAGGCACCTTTTGTGGTCGCCACCATCGCCTTTGGCGGCGACAAAATGGCGGGCAACGCTTTAAAAATTCACCAGGCCCAAATGGCGGTCAGCGATTTCAAGAAATACCCTGAGTTCAAAGGGAATGTCGCATCCGTCGATACACGCTCCTACTATCGAGGCGGCGGCGCCCACTACGGCGGCAATGCCGAGACCTACATGCTCGTCGGTGATGGCATGGGTAAAGCCATGGCCAAATTGATTCAGGATATGCCGCAAGAGGTGAAAAAGGTTACTGGGATTCCGGCCGTAAAAGACGCTCCGCAGCCAAAGCCTGCAGCACCCAAACCACCCAACTTAAAAAAGCCGATCAAGGTGTATTTATTGTCCGGCCAATCCAATATGGTGGGCATGGGCGCGGTCAATGGCAATGGAACCACCAACCTCGATTATCTAGTCAATAATGCAAAGAAGTTCCCGCATCTCAGTGATGGCGCGGGCGGTTGGTCGAAAAGGAATGATGTTTTTTATATCAGCGCCACGACGGATCAAACCAATAAGTATATGTCGATCAATGGCATGCGCAGGATTGGTCCCGAGGTGCAGTTTGGTTATTTGTTAGGCGACCACCATGACGAAATGGTCCTGGTTCTCAAAATCGCCCAGGGTAACCGGTCGATCGCATTTGACGTCATGCCGCCATCGAGCCGTGTTGGGTTTTCCAAAGAAGGTCAGTTTTACAAAGGCTGGCAATACGATGACTTTGTGGCAGATGCCCATAAGGTTTTGGACAACCTGAAAGAGTATTATCCTGATTATCAGGGGCAGGGTTACGAGGTTGCCGGTTTTTGCTGGTGGCAGGGGCATAAGGACGCCGGCATTTCACAACGCTTTTACGAAAAGCATCTGGTTAACTTGATCAAGGATTTCAGAAAGGAATTCAAGGCCCCAAAAATGAAGGCGGTTGTGGCATCGGTGGCATTTGGCGGTAAAAACATGAGTACCTCCTATTTGCAAATCCTCAAAGCCCAGATGGCGGTTAGCGACTACAAAAAATACCCCGAGTTCAAAGGCAATGTCGCCTCGGTGGATTGTCGGCCATTCTTCAGGGGAGGAGGCGCCCACTACGGCAGCAACGCAGAAACCTACACCCTGGTTGGCGATGGTCTCGGGCGCTACATGATCAAGCTTTTGAAAAATGAACCAATCAATTATGCACAAGTTGATACCGGCTCCAAACGCATCAAAGTCAAAAAGCCAACAGGTCCCCCGCCCAATGAAAAAGGGAAAGTCAAAGTCTATGTGCTGATGGGGCAGTCGAACATGGTCGGCATGGGTGCGGCCACGGGCAAGTATGGTGCTGAATTACCTGGCACACTTGAAACCATCATTAAGAAAGACAAAAAATTCACGCACCTGATGGACGAAAATGGTGATTGGACGGTGCGGAATGATGTTTTTTATACCGACCTCACCAACACGCGTGATGCCGAATGGTTAACGGTGGGAAAACGGCGCGGTCTGGGGCCCGAACTACAATTTGGTCATGTCATGGGCGACCATCACGATGAAGTGGTTCTGGTGATCAAAGCGGCTCAGGGAAACCGGTCGATCAGTTTTGATATCAACCCGCCATCCAGCAGGGTCGGCGTGCCAAAGACGGGCACCTATTATCCAGGATGGCAGTATGATGTTTTTGTAGCGAACATTCACAAAACCTTGGACAACCTGAAAGAATACTACCCCGATTACAAAGGACAGGGGTATGAAATATCCGGGTTCTGCTGGTGGCAAGGCCATAAGGACGCCCGGGTGCCCACGGAAATTTACGAGAAACATCTGGTCAACCTGATCAAGGATCTCAGAAAGGAATTCGATGCCCCGAAGGCACCCTTCTCCATCGCCACCGTTGGTTTTGAAGGAAAGAACATGCCCGACGCCCATCTGGTGACTTTAAAAGCCCAGATGAATGTCAGCGATTACACCAAATACCCGGAATTCAAGGGGAACGTCATCACCCATGATATCCGCGAATTTTGGCGTGAAGTCCAGGAGTCACCGCGAGAAGAGGGGTATCACTACCACCGCAACGCAGAAACTTACTGCCTAGTGGGTGATGCGCTCGGGCGTAATATGATCAAACTCGTTACGACAAATAAAACTAAAGAAGATCCCAAATGATATTTTCAATTAATTTAAAATCAGGGGGGAGAAACGTATGAGTTTGATGAATCCTTGGTTGCTGATGGGCGCCGCAGGCGTGGCGCTTCCCATCATCGCCCACATGCTCAACAATTTCCGTTATAAAAAGACGGATTGGGCCGCGATGCAGTTTTTGAATCGTTCCGTCCGTGTGCGGTCGAGTGAAATAAGAATACGTGACCTGCTGCTGATGTTGATCCGCTGCCTGGCCGTGTTGTTGCTGATACTCGCATTTACAAAACCTGCGCTGACCGATGACGATAGCTTTTCAATGATCCCAGGCGAAGACCATGCCGCTGTGATCATCGCATTGGATGTCTCTTTCAGTATGCAGCACAGTGATGGCACCACCACACGCCTCGAACGTGCTTATGAAAAAATCGACAAGATTGCCGAGCGTATTACACCAGGATCCTCGGTCTCGTTGATTCTCTTGGCAGACCAACACAGGGTGGTGGTCCGCAACATGATCTATCAGCCTGAAGCCTTCGCGGCACTGGTGCGTGAACAAAAGATCCAACACGAATCCATCAACATCGATACCATTCCGAAACGTTTGAAAGAACTCTGTGACGATGTCGACGCCTTACAAAAAGAAGTGTATATCGTGACCGATTTACAGGCAAAGGACTGGAAGGATTCCTCGCCGTGGTTGCTTAGTGCCTTTAATGATCTCAGCGAGGATGCCTCGGTCTGTATGGTTCCTGTTGAGGGAAAATCCGACAACGTTGCGGTCACTCGTTTTGAGCTCGTCTCAGGTGTGCTAAGAAAAAACACCACCGCCCGCTATCGGGCCACCGTACATAATTACAACAGCCAGCCGGTCAGTGATGTTCGAATAAAATGCCTAGTCGACAATATTAACGTCGATATGAAAGCAATCGATATGATCCCCGCTCACGCCAGCGAAACCGTGTCACTCTTTGTCCCCTTTAACAATTCGGGTTCTTTGCGTATCACCGCTGCACTGGATAAGGATGCACTGGAACTTGACAACCAACGGCGCATCGTTTCCAACATCCGCGACAAGGTTTCGGTCTTGAGTGTCGAGGGTTCATCGGATTCGGCGGGTGCTTCAACAAGCTTTTTGTCCAAAGCGCTCCATGCCCATGACTCCGACAGCTCTAAAAAGGATTTAAGTATCCGCAGTATCCCATGGGTCGCATTTCCAACGATGAATCTGGATGATTTTGATGTCATCATCATCTCAGATGTGCCCTCCGTTACCAATGACTTGATAGAAAAACTCAACGTCTATGTGAGAAAAGGAAATGGTCTGATCTGGTTTGCCGGCAAAAATGTCAAATTGCCCATCTGGAACAAACAATCAGCCAAATGCCAACCGCCCTTACTTCCTGCCGAGATGGTGCAAGCGGATGATGTATCTAACGATCAAGGTGCCGGGATCGCCCTGGATACCGTTTTACCCGATCACGCGGTCTGCCGACCCTTAAAATCATTACCCGAGGACCTCTTGAGCGAAACACGGTTTAACACGATCCTCAATATCAAGCCGCACCCTGGCTCCAATGTCGTTTTAAAACTCTCCGGCAGCAACACCCCGGTCCTGATCGAGCAATCGCTAGGCCGTGGCCATGTCTTTATGTTTACCTCCTCTGCGGATCCATCTTGGAACAACCTGGCTCTGACACCGGCATTTCCCATGTTGATCCAGCAGACCATCACTTATATGACCGGTCGTGAATTTGAAAAACCGAGAACCGTGGGTGACTCGTTGTCACTGATCTATGATGACCAACCCGACGTCAACGACGCCGTTTTCAACACCCCGTCAGGCGAAACGCTGAAAGTGCCCGTGCGCGAATACCGCAACCAGTTTGTGGCCATGATCGATCAGTCAAAGGAAAGTGGTTTTTACACGGCCCAAGTCAGCCTTCAGGCACCGGCTATGCCGATTGCGGTCAATCTTGATACGACCGAGTCAGCTGTCGGCGCCTTGTCTGTAGAGCTCGCCAGGAAAAGTTTTGACGGGAGTAACATCACGCTTGTGAGTTCGGATGCGGAATTACAATCGCACATCGATGACTCTCGATCGAACCGGGTATTATGGCGCTATTTGTTAATACTTGGTTTTGTCCTGCTCATTCTCGAAAGTATAATGGCGCATCGAATGCGCAATAAACCAGCGCCTAGAAAGGAGGCCGTTTAATCATGAATCTAATCACATTGGGGCGTCCCGTTCCCGTCTATCTATTCGCATTGGTTGTTATTGTTATACTGGCATTGACGATTTACCTCTACCGCAAAGCTAAGGGAGTGAACCCCCGCCTTCGGGTTGGACTCATGCTGATGCGTATTACCGCGCTGGTTTTGATTGTGTTTTCTTTACTGGAACCTAGCGCGAGCGAAACCAGGACCATCACCCGCAAAAAACACCTGCCCGTATTGCTAGACATTTCCAAAAGTATGTCCTTGCAGGACCAAAGAAAACGACCAGCGGATATTGTCGAAGCCGCAACCGCACTGGGCTTGGTGGAATCCAAGACAAACCAGGATATCAACCAGACTTCCCTCCAGCTCGACAACAAACAACGGGCGTCGATTTCATCCGCTTCCCGATTGGATCTCGCCGCCAGCCTGATCACAAAATCAGCAAAGCCGGTATTTGATGGCCTTGCCCAGAACGTCGATGTCAATTACTACACCTTTGGCAATACGGTCAACATGATCGGCAGTAGCGACCAGGATACGATGAAATCCCTGTCCTCACTCAAGGCTACAGAAACCGGAACCTCCATCGCCGATTCACTGGAAGCGGTCGCCAACGCCCGTGGCGGTGCTCCGCTGGCTGGTATTGTTTTAATATCCGACGGTATCGATACTTCATCACGCCGGACGGAAGCCATTGTCAACGACCTGGGCACCCGCGGAATCCCGGTTTACACCATCCCCGTGGGCATCAGCGACCCGGACGATGTCTCGATCCGCTCGCTCATCATGCAAGATGTTGCTTTTACCGGCGACACGGTGCCCATCCGTGTGCAAGTGCGATCCAAGGGGTATGAACGACGTGATGTCGATATTGTGCTTAAATATAACGGCGAAGAGCTTTCTCGGAAAAACATCGTTCTCAAAGGTGGCGTGCAATATGAAGACCTGTCGTTTGATGTCAAATCACACAAAAAAGGTGCGGCGGAAATCGAACTTGAGCTCGAGCCATTCACCGATGAAAGCACGGCTGATAACAATCACATCAAACGCAGTTTGCGGGTGGTGAATGAAAAAATCAATGTGCTGTGCATCGAAGGATACGCCCGTTGGGAATTCCGTTACCTGCGTGCGATCTTAAAACGTGACCCACGGATCGACGCGACATTTATTGCCACGCGGTCCAAGGAAGGCTTGGCTCAACTCACTTCTGATTACATCAATCGCTTCCCGGAATCTCCCGACGAAGCCTTTAAATACGACCTCGTGATTCTCGGCGACGTCGATGCCGCCTTTTTCACCGATGCCGAAATGGCCCGACTGGAGGAGCTGATCCGCGAACGTGGAGGGTCGCTGTTAGTTCTTTGTGGTCGTCGCAACACCCCGTCAAGCTACGCCGGCACCGTGATCGAAAATATGTTACCAGTCCGGTTTGACCCGGACGCTGAATGGCGGGAGGTCGATAACACAGTACATCCCGTCCTAACCGCCGATGGCCGAAGTAGCCTGGTCATGACACTTGAAAATTCTCGGGAAAAAAATGACTTTGTCTGGAGTCGGGTGTCGCCGATGTATTCCGTGCCTCCATTCCTATCCATCAAACAGGGAGCCACGGTTTTAGCCACGCTTTCTGACTCTGAAGATGAGGCATACCCGCTTATCTCATGGCAGCGCTATGGCACCGGCAAGTGCATGGTCATGGGCACCGATAACCTTTGGCGGCTTCGCTATAAAACAGCGGACAAGTATCACTGGCGGGTTTGGTCGCAGTCCATCCAGTTTTTGACTCTATCCAGATTGATGGGCGAGCATAAACGGATTCGTTTGGAAACCGACCGGGTTTCCTACCCAGTGGGGGCGCAGGTGCGGGTGTATGCGTCCGTGTTTGACGAATCCTATGATCCTGTCACCCAAGCCAGTTACGAGGTGTATGTGAAACCGATCGATGATGCATCAGATGATCAGCCACTACGTGTCACGCTCCGAGCCAACCCCGGCAACCCCGGCCAATACGAAGGGTATTTCTCCCCTGCCAAAGTCACACGTTATCGGCTGGAACCTTCGCCTGAAGATGAGAGTGATGCCAACAGCATCGAATTCCAGGTGGCAGAAATCAACACTGAAGTGGCTCATCCCGAATCACAGTTAGATCGTTTAAAAAACATCGCAGCCTTATCAGGCGGGAAAAACCTGAGTATGATGCAGATCAATGAGCTGAGCGCATTAATCGACGCAGAGCCGGAAACGGTCACCATTGAAGGACCCGTCTCAATCTGGGATCACTGGCTTGTGATGATCTTACTCATCGGGTTGATCGGGGTGGAATGGATTATCAGAAGAAAACGCGATTTGGCATGAAACAACAAAATCACACAAACAAACTGCAGGCAAAACTTCACGAAGTGTGGCGTCGCCACCAGACACTTCAGGCTGTTGTTGGTACCCTTGCGTTATTCAAGTGGAGCATCCTCTTGCTTGCTGCCTGCGTCGTTGTCGATTGGTTGATCGATTTCCCTGCCATACTGCGGGGAATACTGATGCTTGCTGTCATCGCATTTGCTTTATTCAAAGCGTGGCGCATGGGGTGGGTAAACTTGAAACGATTTGACCCGGCTGACAATGCCTTGAAAATTGAAGCGCACTTTGGAAACCTGAAAAGCTTATTAGTTTCGGCTGTGCAATTTGGAGATGAGTCCAATCCGAACCAAGGCTCTGACGGTCTCCGCGAAGTCACCCGCAAAGAGGCTGAAATGACCATCCGTGATTTGCCCACCAGGGAGACCATTCGTTTTGATGTCATACGTCGCCCCGGCATCGTGGCATTGCTGATGCTCGGCTTGGTTACTGTTTTAGCTCTAGTAAACGGCCCGTTTTTAAGTGCGGCATTCGGTCGGTTTATGACACCCTGGTCGGCCGTTTCCTACCCGACCCGCACGCAGTTACACCTTACCGAGGGGGACATTATTGTAAAAGAAGGAGATGCCGTCACACTCAAGGCAAAGGTTGCGGGTGTCATTCCATCAAATGCCATCATCGCCTTGCGCACCGATGAAGGGAAGCCGCGTGATCACGATTTGAAAATCCATGCCGGTGAATGTGAATACCAAATCAACTCGGCATTCCGCAGTTTTGAATACCGCATAACGGCTGGTGATGACAGCAGTCCATGGCACCGGGTTACGGTCATTGCATCACCCAAAATAACCAGAGCCAAAACCACGGTGCAATACCCTGCCTACACCCGGAAAGAAAAAGATAGTAGTGAAGCACTTACACTAACAACTCCGGAGGGAGCTGTTGTTTCCTGGGAACTGGAATTAGATCGGGCTGTGTCCAAAGCCAGTTTTGATTGTGAAGGTGACCAACCGATTCCGATGACACTGAGTCAGGACGGCAGGACGGTAAGCGGGACCTACACCGTGACATCATCCCGAGCCTACCATTTTTCATGGCAGGAAAAGTCAAAAGGATATTCGTTTGAAAGCCCGAGCCATTTCCTGCAGGTCGCACCTGACAATGCTCCCCGGGTCGAGCTGGTGACGCCGTCCGAAGATCTTTACGCCATCATCGGTCGGCAACTTGATTTATCGTTCATCGCCCGCGATGACTTTGGTATTTCAGAGGCTGCGATTATTTACCGCCTGAACAACAGCCCGGAAGAAAACGTTCAACTTGCTGGTCAAGCGGTTGAAATCGGCACCATCTATCACAGCGACTGGGATTACAGGAAGCCGCTAAAAAATATTAAAATTGGCGACATCCTGAGAATTGGCGTTGAGGTGAAAGATCATTTCCCGTCAAAGGATGGAGCCAATAAATCTCGCTCGCGTATGCGACGGGTGACTTTTTTAACCGAAGAAGATTACATCAGTCAGGTAGAAAAGCGTGAGCGAAGACTATTAGGAAAGCTGCGCAGCATCTACAGGCAGCAACGTGCATCCTATGCCGTCGTTTCCATACTCAACCCAGCCGATGACAGCTTCCAACAAACTTGTATGCTTGAGGGGGTGCGACAGGATTTACTCGCCGAGCGCATGAAGGTTGTGGTTGATCGTATCCAGTTTTTAATCGACGACATCAAGGCGAACAAAATTGAATCTGCGGTTCAGACAAATGATTTGCAGGTTCTGTCGCATCAACTGAAACAGATAGCGACCAATCATATCAACCGGGCATCCGCCGAGCTTCGGCAGTTGGCACAGACAGCTGACCTTAGCGTCGCCGATGTTTCTCCAGCGTCACTAGCCATCAACACCGCATCGCGGGAGATCGCCAGCCTGGTGTTGAAGTTGGGTGTAAAATATGCCAGCGAAGTACTTGCCAGGGAATTGCAGACGGCCATCCAAATCCAAACGAACCTCCATTTAAAAAGTATCGAATCAGTGACTCATCCTCAAAGTGTTTCGGCTGACGTGATGTCTGGAAAACAAAACCATCTGTCCCAATATCTGAATCGGTTGTTTGCGGAACTATTGAAAAACCCGGATTATTCCAATTCAGCGATGGCCACCTTAAAGCTATCACGCATGGTCAAAAACATCCGGTCCTCCATGATTGAGCAGAAGATGGACAAGGTTTCGGTATTATTTAAACAAAACAAATTTGAATCAAGCATCACCCTGCAAGAGGAAATCCTCGATGCCTTAAAAACAACGGTGTATCGCTTGAAGGCCAGGGCGGAGATGGGCGCTTTGATTAAAGCGCGCAACTCGATCCAAGCCGTTATGCTGGATGCGCAACGTTCTCCATCGGATCGGTATTCGAGTTTGAGAACGGTGATACTCCCGAAAATCCCGATGCCCAAACAATCCATGGTGGACCCGAACCTGCCATCGGAAATATTACCGCAGCAAATTTTCAAAAACCTGCTAGCCGACATTCAAACAACCGACCTCGGTCGCCAGAAAAAGGCCAATGATGGTATGCAACAGTTGGTCGATGTCATTAATCAACGAATCAATGAAATGGCCCAGTTTGGCGAACTCTTTTCTTTGATGATGAATATCGAAGGCCGATCCACCAAAGTGAAGAGTTTCATCACACGGCAATCGGCACTTCTCGAACTAACTGAGGACGCTCTGGATGATGAAAAGTCGGCGGTCAGTTTTTCCGACCAACAAAAATATTTGAGTCATCAGATCAAGTCGCTTTACCGACAGATTGATGCCAGCCTTGGTAACAAGAAGTTCACCGGTTTTGCATCTGCGCTGATCGATCCCCTGAAAATTGCCTCTGCTGCCATGGCGGAAAGTGCCGAACTGATGAAAAAGAACGAGGGTGAAGGTGCCTTGGAAAAGCAGGAAGAGGCCGTTGCTTCATTAAAAGCCGCCCTCGGGATTATGGGGGGTGAAAGCAAGGTTCTGGAGCAGCTCATCAACGTCGTTCAAACCGAAAGCTCGATTTCACTCACCGCCAGATACTTTATCGATATCGGAGCGGAACAAGAAGACATCGTTGCCGCCGGGAAGGATGCGACGGCTGAGCAATGTGCGCAGCTGGCACTCGAACAGAAAAACTTGTCCCGATGTTTACCCGATGTGATGGCGTCACTGGCCGGCCCCATCGATAACAAGGACATGGCGTCATTACTCGAATTTGCGCAATCCTCATTTGGCTCCGCGGGTATCATGCTGGAGGCGGGCAAGGCGGCAGATGCCGCATCCAGCCAAATCGAAGCCGCCGATCTGCTCCAAGAAACCGGCGAAGACATCAAAGTCATCGCTGCTCGAAATACTTATGTCGCAGAAATGATGGATTTCCTCTACCGGAAATCCGCAGTGGCCATGAATGTTTTTGCCGCCCAAAAACAACTCAATTTTGACACGCAATTTAAAAAAGACATCAAGCCGGAAGAAATACTCAAGCGACAAGAGTCACTCTACCTGCAGGCAAAACAATTTGGTGGCGATCTTTTCAGAGTGACGAAACAAGGCCACTTCCAATCAACAGCACGCTACATGGATAAAGCGGTAAAATCACTGAAAGCAGGAAAACTCGAACTGGCCGTGCAAGATATGAACCGTGCAGAGGGTGCCATCAACGTCGATAAAGGTGAGTTTAACGCAGTTATGGTCAAACTTGTCAGGGTGCCCGGACTTCTTCCGGCGGACCTTAATGATGAACTTGAACTGTTACTCAAGGTGCTGGACTTGTCCATCGCCCAACAAAACCTGACACGTGCATTGTGGTTGGCAACAGACGACTCCAACCCATCACTTGTGCAATCACAAATTGACCTCCTGAGCCAACTGGATGAGCTCGTGCAATATTCAGACGACCACCAGATGTTAGCATCCGCACATGAACACTTGTCAAAGGTTCCAGCGCTGCTGAAAAAACCATCTCGGCAGGAAGCCTATCGTGAGCAACGACGCGCCGAAAGCTTCATGCGTGGATTTGTCCTCGAATACGCCTACACCTACGTCTGGCTCGGGAGAGGGAATGGCAAAAAGAAAAGCCCGTATGCCGACCCGTTCAAGAAGGATTCAAATGTCGAGGTCAAGCAAATGGACAAATTTGACATCTTCCAGAAGATGGCAGTTCAGGGTGACTTACCTGAAGATCAACAATCGGAATGGGAGGTGTTAGGAAAGCGCGAACGCGCCGCCCTGAATGAAAACTTTGCCAGGGAGCTACCACTGGAATACCGTGTCCTACTTAAAGATTATTACGAAAGTTTAGCTAAATGAAGATGATAAATAATACAGGCCCTCTATTGTTAGGGATCGGGATGTTCTGCTGCTCGATCGGTCACCTGACTGCCGACGACAAAACAACGAAGTCTCAGATGGAAAAAGAGCTTGATGACGGGGCTCCTGAACTCACCGAAAAAACAACCGAGGCGATCATGCGTGGCTTCGAGTTTTTACTCACTATTCAACAAGCCGATGGTTCATGGCGCAGTGATAGCAAAGGAATGCATGCCCAACAGGTTCCTGAAGGTGACACCGCGTTAGTTCTTCTGGCCTTCATGGTGAAGGGCTATTTCCCCGGATATGATATCTACGGCGATGCTCTCGATCGTGGTAAAAAATACCTTCTGGATGCGGCCAAAAAATCACCCGACGGATATCTGGGGCACAGTATGTATGAACATGCCCTTGCCACGCTGGCATTTTCAGAAATGCTAGGGATGACCAAAAAACGGGAAGACGACGAGGAAATCTACGCGGCTCTGGAGGCTGCCATTAAGGTTATCTTACGTGCGCAAGACCCCCGGGGAAGTTGGACTTATACCCCCATGCCCAATGGTGGTGATACATCCATTAGCATCATGCAACTGGTCGCTCTGGCATCGGCACGTCAGGCCGGTATTGTGGTGCCCGATGAAACCATCGACCGCGGAGTCGCCTATCTCAAAAGTTGTCAAAGCAAGGAAACCGGAGCCTTTGCCTACTCCCCAGGGAATACCAGAAACTCCATTCCATGTTCCGCCGCCGCCGCCTATGTGCTGCACCTCTGTGGCCAGCGCGATTCTGAAATGCTGGAAGCCGGTATGGATTATCTGAGGTCGTTACCGGATGATATATTTAAAACAAAAAACTATTATTATTACATGCACTATTATGCGATGCAGGCGATGGTGCAGGACAGCGATGACTCCTACGCCGTGTGGTATCCGAAAGTTCGTGATTCGATGCTTGAGAGACAAGACAAAGGCACAGCTAAGAAAGGGGGGAAACCCTCTGGCGGCTCCTGGACAGGTGGTGCAGGCGGCAGAGCCCAGTCAACCGCCATGTCCATTTTGACCTTGGGAACGCCCTACCGCTTCCTACCCATTTACCAACGATAAGATGATGATGAAATTGCTAAAAATGATTTGTTTGAGTTCACTGTTAATCGGAACTCCGGTTATTGCGGGTGAAACAAATCCCGGGGGAATCCCCGAGGCCGAAATGTTTCCGGTCCAACAAAGCTACGCCGCCGTAGCAAGCCAACCCACCAATACACTCAAACGCAGAGCCTATAAAAAGGTGGTGCGCAGCAGTAAGACATTGTTGAAAAAATACCCTGAATCCGACGACAGGTAT
The DNA here is from genome assembly GCA_037620805.1 of Akkermansiaceae bacterium. GTDB lineage: Bacteria > Verrucomicrobiota > Verrucomicrobiia > Verrucomicrobiales > Akkermansiaceae > Oceaniferula. The sequence continues at coordinate 5,345 of JASJLI010000042.1, read as the reverse complement.
CAGCTTCTTAATATCATCTTTAAGTGCCAGCAAAACCTGCTGATGATCAATAACACCAAGGAAAATCGCGACGACGTTTTTGCAACCGCTAGAGAGCTCGTCAAAGCGCCGATGAAATTTTCCGAGATCCGTCTGCAATCGGACATTCTATTAATGCGCTCGAAAATGGCGGCGCGTGAAATGACATTGGAAGCGCGCCTGGATGCCATCAAGGAGATGGCAGTGCTCTACTTGGAAAGTGATGCGGAGGCGACCTGTCTGATGTACCTGACGATGATCGCCAAGGATCTGAAAGACCACGAGGTGTTTAAAGAATTGAAACTCAATCTCAGCACCCGATTTTCCAAAGACGCCGAAGTCGCCACATTTTTACGTGAGCGTTTTGGGGTCTCGAAACGCGACATGCGCTTCAGAGGAACTTTCCGATCACTCAAAGGCAAGACCATCAGTTTCCCCATGGATTTAATTGGCCACAATTACATGGTCTGCTTTTGGTCCACCAAAACGCCCGACCTGCAAACACGACTCGCCATGGTCAAGGAGTATCAGGCGAAGTCCGACGGCGTGTTTAAGGTCTTCAGTTTTAATGTCGATGAATTGGAAGATGCCGGGCAATCCGTTTTAACGGAAAATTCATTGGACTGGCAGGCCATGCATCTACCCAAGGGCATCAACAGCAAAGCCTTCCTCGGCTACGGTCACGCAAAATCCCTCTACACCCTGGTGCCCTGCAATGCCATGGGCTACTCACTAGGGAAAACATATAACGCCCATACCAAACACGATTCCGGCGTGGATGTGTATGCCATTCTGAACGGAGCCCACTATTTATCACTGATGCAGGCACTGAGTTGCGGCCATTTCTTCATTTCTGAATCCGATCTCTACGCGACGGAAAAACTGAAAACCATCCAGTCGCACTTTCCCGGTTTTCAACACCAATATCGACTGAAAAACAGGGAGGTGCTCGAGCATTACCAGAACGCCATCACACTTTGTGACGAGTTCATCAAATCGAACACAGACTCAGTAGATCTTTGGAAAGTCAGAAACGCAAAAATCATTGCCCATCTCGGGATTTGGAAAGCCGACTTGTCACCCGATCACCTGAACCTGGCTGTCGAGGAAGCCAAACTGGCATTGGCCGCTAACGACCTAACCGCCGCAGCCAAGGTGATCCCTCAGTTCTGCCTGGCTAAAAATGCTTTGCGACAAGACGATGCCAATACTAATACCAGTGCCGAAGCCGTCATCACAAACTTTGTAGACGCCTGTGGAGGTGATCAAGCAACAAGCTCCGCCTATGCCGCCGCCGTGGTTCTCGCCGTTGATGGAGGACAGGATACCCGCGACCTCTACCGCGAGTATCGCTATACGATTTTAGATAAATATTCAGACGATAAAACCATCTTACCTGTCACCTCCTATTTACTTAAAAAACTTGATGCCAAGTATCTATTTCAAGCGAATGAGAAACGATACTACTTCGGCTACACAAGTATCTACGCCCATGAGCGAAGCGAAAATGTGAGGCATTCCTATCTCCATCGGAAAATGAACTACGAGTTCACAACGGTAAGCGGCAAAAAACTCAGCATCCCGGATGAGCAACAATACCACTACCACCTGTGTGCCTTTTTGGATTTGCCAAAAAATGCCGAGGCCGAGGCCCAACAAAAGGACTTACTCACGGGGTTGATGGCTACGGTGGGCGAATGCAGGCGCAAGGATATGAAACTCGTCCTCTTCTTCTTGTCCCAGGATACCAAGGCGATCAACGACCTGCTTGCAAAATACCAGTTAGACTGTGATGCGGTCAGCCTACCAGGCGGGCTCGATCACCCGATCCTCAACCAACTCGGGATCTATTCACCAGAGAATTTTGCCAACACATCGCTGGTGAGCCCCAACGGAACGTTTTTAGTCAATTACTCAAAACTGTATCATCAGGGGACGGTGATTCATCGACACGATAAAGACAAAAACCCATGGTTTAACTGTATGTCGAGTTATCGTGTTTCTACGTCATTGAAAAATTTAACAGTAGATCATGACACCAGGATGGGAGACTTCTACTACCACAAAGCACAGGGGGTGCAAACAGCCCTCTTCGACGAGGGCAGCTGCTGTTTGTTTGCCTACCAACGCGGTTGGACAGGATGTCGAAAAGACTGCTGCAGAAAAGCGATCAGCAAGGGTGGGGTCTGCCTGCTCTGTAACCCGGGCGCCAAAGGAAAAAAACCTATCCCCGCTACACCGAATGACTGGAAACTTGCCGCAAGATATTTAGCTCTGACTTTTAATGATAATGAAAAACACGTTCAGCGAACTAGTCAGAAGTTGAAAGTGGCGATGGGGAAATCGAAAGATTACAAAGCCATGCTCGCTTACCTGAATGAAGCCATCAAAAATCATAAAAAACCGTACTACGGGATTTACCGGTTCCCCTGGGAAATGCATCTGGAACGAGCTGCGATCTATGACAAGCTAGGCGAAAAGGGGAAAGCAGCAGCTGATAGAAAATATGCCGCAGAACTAAAAATCAAAGACGATGCCACGATGGCGAAGTGGAACAAAGGCAGAAGTGACGCTAAGAAAAATCAGAAAAAGAAGGCAGCAGATGAAATCAAAGCAGCCCAAGAAAGAATCAAAAAACTAAAAGAAGCCGAAGCCAAGAAGAAGAAAGACGCATGAATAACAATAAAAACATCTCATTTTCAGGGAGCCAGTAATCAATAGCATGATGGCACGAAATCGAATCCACCCGTTGTTAGTAATCGCCGCCGTGTGCTTGCTCGTCGTAGGCGTGCACGCCCGCACTTGGACCAGCGCGGACGGAGCGAAGACATTCCAGGGTGAGTTGAAATCTTACGACGCCACGAGTGGAAAGGTCAGCGTGACCAGGCCCAACGGCAAGCGGATGACCTTCACACAGGACAAACTCTCAGCCGACGACATCGCGTGGCTGAAGAAGAACGGTGGCAAGAAGTCGAGCAACGACCAGCCGATCAAAATCGATGACATCAAAGCCTACTGCCTGGATTTCAACTGGGGAGGACGTCGGAGCTTTGCCAAACCCGGATCCTGGAAAAATGCCGACCCTGCTGAGCACGTGGCCTGGTACAAGGCCATGGGCGTCAATGTGATCCAGACCTTCGCAGTCTCCTGCAACGGCTACGCCTGGTATAAGGACGGCGTCGTTCCGGAACAGCCCGGATTGAAACACGACTTCCTGCCCGAGATGGTGAAGCTCGGCCATAAGGAAGGTATGCTGGTGATGGGGTATTTTTGTATTTCCGCCAATCCGAAGTGGGCCAAGGACCACCCCGAGTTGAGCTACGGAGCGCCGGCTACCTATCACATTCCCTACACCGATGAGTATCTTGCTTACCTGTCCGCCTCCGTCAGCGATGCGGTGAAAAAAACAGGCATCGACGGCTTCATGATCGACTGGCTCTGGCAGCCGAAACGTGAGTCGACCAAGGGCAAGTGGCTGGGCTGCGAGAAAAAACTCTATCAGCAACTCATCGACAAGCCGTTTCCAGGTGAAGACAAACTCACCAAGGCGCAGGATCTAGCCTACAGCCGCAAGGCGATCGACCGTTGTTGGAAAGCGATACGCAAGGCCGCCAAGGACGCCAACCCAAAATGCATCGTTTGGGTGACCACCAACCACATGAACCATCCGCATGTTCTCAACTCGGATATGTATAAGGAAGTCGACTGGCTGATGAACGAGTCAGGAGACATGAAGCGGATCCACGCCGTGAAATCAATGGTTGGCAAAAACACCCGACTGATCACCTGCCTGGCACTTTGGAATAAGCAAGACGCCACCAAGGTCGTGCCCGAGGCCATCAAGGCCGGCGTCGGCCTCTACGGCTTCGCCAAACCTCGCACCGCCGATACCGGCCTAATACCGTTAGATAATATCTTATCCCGCCCCGTGAGCAGCTTGAGAGGCGACGACCGAAACATCGCAGTCCTCGCCCGTGCCTATCACGGCGTGTCCATCGAAGCCAATTTGAATGACAAGGACGAGTTCGTCGAGCCGAGCGAGTAGCCACGATCGAAGAATCTAACTATTAAAAATGAAGCTATGAAAAAACGACAATCCATCAAGCACTCGGCACTGGCTGCATCAGTTTTTCTGGCGATGACTTTTCCGCTCCGCCAGCTCGTGATCACGATAGTCTCCGCTATCACAGCGGTATGGTTACCCAGCACTGCCTTGGCTGAAATGGTTTATTTCAACGGTGCCGACTTCAAGGCGGGCTACTACATCGTTCCCGATAACTTGCCGGCCGATGGTTCTAAGGTGTGGTGCGTGGTCGATGTCCACGGCGCCAGTGGCTTGAGGAATCAAGGGCGTGGCCCCGGCTTGGCCAAATTGCTGGCGCCCGAACCGGTGATCGTCATCGTGCCGTCGTTTTCCAACGGTTACCAGGGAGGCGACAGAAAATGGGCGAAGCAGATGATCGACAACTTCAATACGGTCAGGAAGAAGCATCCGGTTCACGACAAGATGTTCGTTCACGGTCACTCCGGTGGCGGTCAGTTCGCCCATCGATTTGCCTTTGCGGAACCAAAATACGTCGTCGGAATCTCCGCTCATTCTTCGGGTTCGTGGGCCTGCAATGGCGGCTATGGGGAAATCTCAAGCAAGGCCAAAGGCATTCCCTTCAGCATCTCGTGCGGCGAGAAGGACACCGGTCACGCGATGAAAGGTGCCAAGCACACGCGTATCGAATGGTACCGACTCTTCGCCGCCGAGTTGGAGAAAAAGGGATTCGTGATGGCTGGCAATGCCTGGCCCGGTGTCGGCCACGGGGTCTCTGCAAAGCTCTACGGTCCCCAATTGGTGGAGTGTTTTCGTCTCGCCACCAAGGGCATCGTCCCGGAGGGTGACAAGTGGAAGGGCCGTGTGCAGGACGTGGCCGGGACGAACCGCAAAGAATATGACGGCCCACCTGCTCCTGTCGCGATGAGCCGCTCGGAGATCTCCGCCTTGCGCGCGGCCAATGCCGCCATCACTTCAGGCAAGTCGCCCGACACCAGTGCCACCCTACGTTTTCTCGTCAACCACCCCGCCTCCCGCTGGACGAAAAAAGACGAATTTGCGGAGTTGAAGGCGCATTGCCACAAGACCGCGCAGGTGTATTTCCGGGCTCAGCAAAAATCGGGTAAACCTCTGACAGGTAAAGCTCTCGAGAACTTTAAGAACGCCACGGACGGACTGGGCGTCATCAATTAAGCTGTCCCTGTAAAACAAATTTAAAACCATGAATAGACGACAATTTATCAAGCATTCGGGAGTAGCCGCGACAACGATTCTTGGGGGAAGT
>JASJLI010000041.1:0-38831 GCA_037620805.1 Akkermansiaceae bacterium | reverse complement strand
CCCAGCAGATCCAAGTAAAGCCACAGGTCATGGCCTGCTCATCTTCCCTGGTGGCGGTTACAGCATTCTAGCCGCTAAGAAGGAAGGCGACCGTGTTGCGAAGTTTTTTGCCAGCAAGGGGATTACCAGCTTTGTTGTTTGCTATCGAGTCAGCAAATCCACTAAGGAAAAAGGGTACCAATTTCCCGGACCTTTGTTAGACGCTCGACAAGCAATGCGCCACGTCCGTAAAAATGCCGCACAGTATAAAATCGATCCTAAAAAAGTTGGCGTTGTCGGATTCTCTGCAGGCGGCCATCTTTCCAGCATGATGGGCACACTCTATAACGATAAGCTAGAAGGCGATCCGGTAACCGACATCAGTGTGAAACCCGCCTTCACCGCTCTCATCTACCCCGTTGTGAGCGCCATCGAACCCTACTCACATGGCTGCGCTCGTAAAATCCTTGGCAAAAATCCAACAGACAAACAAAAAATAGCCATCTCTGCCGAGCGCCGCATCACCAAGGACGCCCCTCCCCTGTTCCTAGTTCACAATCAATTTGATCCCGTCAAATCAATCAACAGTATCAACCTAGCTGCAGCCGCCACGAAGGAAAAGGTTCCCTGCGAACTCCACCTCTACCCAGCCAAAGCACACGGCTTCGGAATGGGAATCAAAGGCAAAGACCTCGCCGCCGACTGGCCTAATCTTTTGGTGAAATTCATTAAGCGCATCAAGTAAGCGCACGGTAGGGTGAGCTTCTAACTTGCCCTACTTTTGACACACTGATCAGCCGACTATCTGGCGACTAAAAACCATGCAGCATCAACTGGTTTTTGAGTTTTCCTTGCCCATCAAAACTCACCCCTTCGCCTCGCAGTAGCGAGAGTTTTCTCTTCAGTTTGGCCCCATCCGTTTTTCCGGCGTAACCACCGATGGTTAGATCGGTTTTAATCACCCGATGGCACGGTACTTTGGGTGCAAACGGATTTCTTTTTAACGCCTGCCCAATCGCCTGGGCCGAGCCACATTCGAGCTCGCGTGCCATCGCAGCATAGGTCACCACTTTTCCAGCGGGGACATTACTTACAAGGTCATAGACACGCTGCTCAAAATCTGTAGGGGATCGTTTCATACCCTACTGGGGATCTCTATATTCTTTACATCCCGTCTGCCGTATTATGGAACTCAGGTCCATCTATAACGGAGTGGGATACAAGCGCACCTGTGGAAGGATTCACCACATAACTCGCCGTCCAGCTCTCAGCGCCATCACCGACATTCATGTATACACAGAGGTTCTTGCCTTTTAGATAGAGACCAAGATGCGACACGCCATTCATCCACTGCGATGCCATGTAACGCGTCTTCGACTGGGGAACGATCATGCCTTTGCCATCGATGGAAATAAGCAAGGTCTCCACAACAAACTTGGGTGGAGGTGATGCCATATCTCCATACCACTTGGTCACAGCCCCATCCCGTTTAGCGCTGTAATCACGCCATGAGAGAACGGCCACGACATCTTTACCACCGACCGAAGCCTTCATCACTTCACGTTCTCCTGTAACGGAGTTAGTCACACCTGGCACCTTCTTCCATGTCTCTTTGGGCGCTGTTCCACCACCTGAAGTTCCACCTCCTCCGGTCGAACCACAGGATGTTAGCACGGCGCACGCTCCAAGGATTGTTATATATTTGATCATACTTTCGTTGTTGTTTTATTTGTTTCTCCAGTGACATCACATCACTTCATCTTTTTCATCAGATTGATAGCGAGTTTACGAGTAAATCCTACGACATCAAGCCCGTTGTATCTTTATCACCGACAACTTTCAACAGGACCTCCATTAGTTTAAAAACTCACGCTATCCTTGCTCGACCACTTACCGTCAAGTAGTCAGCATGAAATCACGCCTCACATGAAACTTTCCCGCTTTCTTTATCACCACACACCTCATGGAAAATATGAGGTGCGCCGAATCCTTGCGGCGGGACGAGTCACCGTGGAAGGTGAAGTGGAAAGAGACAGCCAGTATGAGATTGGCGACTTCACCCAAGTCGCCCTCGACGGCGAGTTGCTACGTGACGAAGTGGCTGTTTACCTCATGCTCAACAAACCCGCTGGATACCTTAGCGCGACCACCGACCCCCAGCACCCGACGGTGATGGAGCTCGTCGATGAACCGCAGACACTCCACATCGCCGGCAGACTCGACCGCGCAAGCACCGGACTTCTTATCCTTACGAATGACGGTAAGTGGTCGCGTCAGCTGACAGAACCGAAGGAAGGCGTGCCAAAGGTCTATCTGATCACGACCGCTGATCCCATCACTGAGGAAACACACACCAAGTTCGAAGAGGGTATCTATTTCGCTTACGAAGATCTGACTACCCAGCCAGCGGAGCTTGAAGTAATCGAACCCAATAAAGCCCGACTCACCATCTACGAAGGCCGCTACCACCAGATTAAGCGGATGTTTCACGCTGTGGGAAACCGGATTACCTCACTGCACCGGCTATCCATGGGGGACATCCATCTCGATCCTGATTTGGAATCTGGCAAATATAGATATTTGACCATTGAGGAAGTTGCCTCGATATTGCCCGCGAATGACAGTGAATACACCCCTCTTACCTAACCGTCGCCTCACCCGCATGCGGATGGCCGCTACGGGGATCCTCGCTGTGATGGCAGGGCTGTATGTTTTTTCGCGTAGCTACCACGACACATGGCCATGGCTTGAGTGGCTCCGAGCATTCTCCGAGGCTGGCATGATCGGTGGACTAGCCGACTGGTTTGCGGTCACGGCTCTGTTCCGTCATCCGCTCGGCCTACCCGTTCCCCATACCGCGGTCATCCCCCAGGAAAAAGACCGCATCGGCAAGGCTCTCGCCCAGTTTGTAAGAGGCAATTTTCTAACCGCTGATCGTATTTGCAAACAAGTCAGCGAGCTTAAGCTCATTCAGCGTCTGGCGCATTGGATGTCATCGCCTGAGCAGGCCGAAAAACTCGCTCGGCAGACCGTCGAGACAATCCCCACTTTACTGGACTCCCTGGAAAAACACGACTCACATCATCGTATTGCCAGTCGGCTCATCGACCAGCTCCGCACCATCCATCCCAATGATGTCAGTGGAAAACTATTGGCGTGGTTACTTTCCGAAAACCGCTACCGCCAGATACTCGCACCGCTACTCGTTCAAATCGCTGAGGCGCTGGAATTTAACAAAGAACGTATTGAGGAAGCGGCAGGCCGAAAGGCGCCTCTCCAGAAAATCCCCCTCATCGGCAAACTATCCAAAGCCCTCGCTGAAGATATTTCTGATCGGGCCACAGGTAATGCTGGGGAAAAACTTATCGCGGCCAGTAAAGATCCCAACGAACCCCTTTGGGATATCATCCATGAACAAATTATAGCGACCCAAGCCCAGCTCAGCACCAATCCCGAGCTCGCCAGTCAGTTAGAAGCCATCCGCGATCAATGGCTTGACGACCCTCAAAGCAGCGAACTCGCAGATCGACTTTGGAAGCAACTCCGGCAAAGTATTGATCACGACTTAACCAGAGACACCCCACACAGTATCAAACACCTGTCCACTGCGGTTGTCTCATTAGGAAACAACCTTGGGGCAAACCCTCAGCTAGCCGGAAACATCGAGACACTTTTACTTGAGGGAATCGCCCAAATCCTCGACCAACACGGTGAACATCTTGAGACTATGATCCGCCAAACCATTGAAGAATGGGACCCTGACACCCTTATGGCGAAGCTCGAGCAACAGGTAGGCCCTGACCTTCAGTACATCCGCATCAACGGCACCCTGATCGGTGGATTCGTTGGTATTCTCATACATTGGCTTGGGAATGCTATTTGGTAGCGTCAACTACCCTTGACTCAACGGTATTTCATGGCACATATTGCGTGAAAGCTTACGGGCAACACCCCGTATGATACGACGAACATTTTTTGCCTCTGCGGCCATCGGCCTATATCTGGCAATCTAGTATTTTAAAATAGTAACCAAACCATACCCAGTCACCATGTCCAAAGAGTCAACCGAATCCACAGAACCCATCGAAACAGAATCCACCGAGGCACCAAAAGCCACGGAATCAAAAGCTAAGGAAAAAGCCAAAGATTGCTGTAACTGCCTCGGAGTCGTCTTCGCCACCCTTCTGCTGCGTCTCTGGCTCGGCGTTCGTGCCATCCAGACCGGTATTGAAAAATACGCGGGTAAGGTAATGAGCGGGCAGCCGATTGAAATCGACGGCGAAGCCTACGATGCCGATCTCACTGAAGTCGCCAGCACTAAAGGCTATACTCTGGATAACTACAGCGGCGTTCCCGCATCCATGAAAGAAACCTTCGCTGGGGAACCACTGATGATGGGCTGGGCGCTCAAGATCTTCGACATCGTGCTCGGACCTGCTCTGATCATTCTTGGTCTAACTATTCTGCTTGGCATCGCCAGCCGCGTCAGCCTTTTCCTCCTTGGCCTGATCTACGTCGGCCTGACTTGGGGTCTAATCATCATCAAACAGGACTCTGGTGTCGCATGGCTTGGTATCCACGTGATCATGATTGCCATGGCACTAAACTGGGCTAATCACAACCGCCTCTGTATCCTCAAAAAGTGGTAGTCAGCCATTGAACCTCAATTCATCTATAACGACCATGAAACGACGAGATTTTTTATCAAAAAGCGGCACCGTTGCCGGTGCAGGGCTGGTGCTCGGCGCTCCGGCCATCCTCAAGGCAGCTGATGCAAGAGGGGGAAATAACAACAAAATCAATGTGGCATTGATCGGTATGGGCAAGCAGGGAATCGTTCTCTTTGAATCCATGAAGAACATCCCCGGCCTCCACTTCCAGGCCGTCTGCGACATCTGGGAAAAACAAGCCCTCCGCGGAGGAGCCGGAAAAGTAAGAGCCCACCAAGGCGAACGCCCCAATGTTTACACGGACATCGACGAACTGCTCGAAAAGGAAAAAGACCTCGATGTCGCCATCGTCGCCACTCCTGACTTCTGGCACTCACCGCACACTGTCAAATGCCTTGATGCAGGACTGCACGTCTATTGTGAAAAAATGATGTCGAACACCATCGACGGAGCACGTGCCATGGTCCACGCCATGGAGCGCAATAAAAAGCTCTGCCAGATCGGTCACCAGCGTCGTAGCAACCCACGCTACCGATACACGCTCGATCACCTGATCAATAACCACAAGATCTGCGGCACCATCGTTAATATTAACGGCCAATGGAACCGCGCCGTCAAGTCCTCCCAGGATATCTCGTTTAGCCCAAAAATCGCCATCGATCAGTCCGTGCTTACCAAATACGGCTTTAAGGACATGCACCAGTTCAGGAACTGGCGCTTCTACCGCGACCTCTCCGGTGGACCGATCTCCGATCTGGGAGCCCACCAGATTGACGTATTCAACTGGTTCCTCGGCTGCCAGCCGAAGTCTGTCTTTGCCTCTGGTGGTAACGACTACTTTAAAACTCGCGAACACTTTGACAACGTCATGGCCATCTTTGAATATGATACTCCACAAGGAGCTGTCCGAGCATTCTATCAGGTGCTGACGACCACCAGTGCAGGCGGAGGTTTTTACGAAAGCTTCATGGGCACAGATGGCACGGTCAAAACTTCTGAAATGGCTAGCAACAGCGGCATTTATCGTGAAAGTAGCGCCCCTGAGTGGGACGACCTCATCAAGCGAGGCTATCTAAACAAGAAAGCTGCACCCCCCAAGCCCAAAGCAACCGATGGAGTTGCCTCTTATGCATCCGCAGCACCCGAGGAATTTAGCATCCCCGGCGTTCTTAACAAACCGCCACACCAACCGCACCTCGAGAACTTCTTCGCTGCTGTCCGCGGCGAGGCCGAGCTCAACTGCGATGCTCGACACGCGTTTGAAAGCGAAGCACCCATCTTCTACGTCAACAAATCAGCCCTCAAAAAAGAACCTATTATCTTCACCCCAGAACAACTCCAAGTATGAAAACACCAATAACATCACTACTCCTCGGTACCGCGACACTCCTTATGTTTAGCGCGTGCGACGACAAAGACAAAGAAACCGCATCCGGCGGTGGAACCGCAACCCTCGGCACAGGATTTGAAGGCGGCGTGCAACTGGAAACAGAGCTTCCCGCAGAAAAAATTGAGGGCTCCCCTGCTCCCAAAAACATTCCTAACTTAATGCCTAGGCTCAAGAAGTTCCCTACATTTAAAGTCCCAGAAGGCACCGTGCTTCTCTCCAAGGGTAAAAAAGTCACCTCCAGCGATGACTACCCTATTCTTGGCGAACTTCCGCTCGTCACCGATGGCGATAAGGAAGCTGACGAAGGATGTTTCGTTGAACTTGTCGACGGCAAGCAGTGGGTTCAGATTGATCTCGAAAAGAGCGCACCTCTCTACGGTATCATTACCTGGCACTTCCACGCCGCCAAGCGCGTCTATCATGACGTAATCGTTCAAGTCTCTGATGATGCTGAGTTTAAGACCGGTGTCACCACCCTCTATAACAACGACTACGACGACTCCTACGGGCTCGGCAAAGGTAATAACCGCCCATACATTGAGAGCCGTTATGGCCTCGTTGTTGACGGTAAAGGAACCAAAGCCCGCTACGTTCGCCTTCACAGCCGTGGAAGCTCAGCCGGTGATACCAATCAATACATCGAAGTAGAAGTATTCGGCAAACCTGAGTAAGGCTACCCATTCGATATATAACGATACAAATAAAATCACGAACCCCAGTTACCTAATGGTGACTGGGGTTTTTAGTAAATACGCATAAGCGCCACCCTTAACTCTAAACTCTTCCAAACTCCCCGCTTCTCTGGCGGTTACGAATTCTCCAGAGTGCAGCTAGCATACCCCATGCATCACGCATGGGTTTTACTTTACCCCCGTCTTTCTCGATCCATGTCACAGGGAGCTCTTTCCACTTCACTCCGTGAACCGCGAGTGCAGTCAACATCTCGGCATCAAAGGCCAAGCCATCTTCTTTGAGTGATGGGGCTACCGGTCGGTAATCGGAGCCTCGCAGCATTTTTGCACCACACTGAGGGTCCTCACACTTCACTCCCACAAGGACCCTAACCGCTAGGATAAACAATCGATGCGCTATCGCCCGTGAAAAACTCAAATTAACCTCTGTGGTCTTCGTACGTTTACGAATCGCCATCACTGTCTTACCGCCCTCCTTGGCTGTATCAAACATCCGGATAAGCTCATCAGGAGACAAACTTCCATCGGCATCCACAAAAACCAACCAATCGGCCTCAGAATCCAGGTCCCAAGCCTCTCGCACCACAGATCCTTTGCCACGGTGCTCTTTGGCAAAATGAAGTGATACTCTGGGAAAAACAACCTCCAGCTTTGCTTGCAAGGCCTTGAGTTCCGCCTTCTGCTCAGAACCTGAGCCGTCGTCCGCGATCAGCCAATCAACATCATGATCCGAGTTTGCCAGTGTTTCAGCCAGTTCGGCTCCAAAGACAGCCAGACGCGTCGCATCCTTCCACACTGGAGTGACCAGTAGGATTTTGCCACCCCCGTGAATTGGAGGAACTTGCGGTTGGACTTTCATTTCAGACATTGGAAGATAAACACGTCTTCGGATCACTATCTTTCAATCAATTGATGAATACCTCAAGTAAAGTCTGGCTCTTTTTCTGTTGGATCGGCGTAATGGTCATGGCGGTGTTCCTGCGCTTTGACGACTTATCGGATCGACCCTTCCATTTTGATGAAGCCACCGGAGCACGAATCACATCCCAGCGCCTGAGTGCCACCGAGGGCTACTCGTTTAATCCAGAACATAACCACGGTCCGCTACTCAGCGTGGCAGCCGAACCCTTTTGCCGCGTTAATGGAGAATCCATGTGGCCGCAAATGAGTAAAATCAGCCTGCGACTCGTCCCAGCTATCGCCGGAACCCTGTTAGTGATGATTCCTCTTTTTTGGCGACGACGCTTCGGCGATGTCTCCGTGCTCGCGGCAGGTGCTTTTTTAGCGACCTCTCCCCTGCTCGTTTATTACAGTCGCATGTTTATTCATGAGATGCTGCTCACCCTTTGTGGACTTGCTGTCATGGGTGTCCTCTTTGTTCGACCAAGGTTTTCACTCACTGTCAAATTTGCTACCATTGGGATCCTCGTTGGGCTCATGTTTGCAATCAAGGAGACATTTGCCATCAGTATCATCGCCTGGACCGCGGCCGGCATCATACTCGGCCTCTCCAACATCAGTAAAATCAATCAGCACAATACCGCTAAAAACAGAAAACGCTTATTGGGTGAATACCGTAACCCGGTGATCGCTTTTTTTCTCGCTGCCGGAGCAAGCGCAGGATGGTATTACACCGATGGGTTGAGCAATCTTTCTGGTGCATGGGACGCCGTTCGCACCTTTTTCATTTATAAAACTACCGCCGGCCACGACAAAGCATTCACCTACTACTTAGAGATGTTAGCTGTCCCTACCAAGGGTGGCATCTGGTGGCATGAGACCCTCATCTTTATTCTGGCAGCCGTTGCGTTGATCAGGAGCTACCTGCCCGGAAAAAAGGACAGCCGCCAAGAAAACATCGTCCGTTTCCTAGCCTTCTCCGCAATTTTCCACCTCCTCATTTACAGCATCATTTCCTACAAAACCCCATGGTTAATGTGTCTGCCATGGGCCCACGTCTGCCTACTCGCCGGATTGAGCCTCCGTGGGTTTAACCAGTGGAAATTACCCGTCAAAATCACGGCGGTGCTGCTGCTCGCCGGAGTTCTTTTCCAACAACAACGGCTATCCAGATTTGCCAGCGGGAGATTTGCAAACGATACCCGCAATCCATACGCCTACACACCAACGAGCAAAGATGCCGAAGCTGTGCAAAAATGGATGAAGGATCTTTCCAAGGTTGTTTCACCCGATGAACTGGAACCCATCGGCGTTGTTGGCAGAGAATACTGGCCATTGCCGTGGTATCTACGTGAATTTCAATCCATCGGTTACTGGCCGGAGCCAGCGCCAGAGATATCCGACTGCCCGGTCGTTTTTGCCATGCCTGAGTATGCCGATGAGATCAGTGAACAGTTAAAAAACACCCACACCGCCCAACCTCGCACCTTGCGCGCTAACGTTCCCGTGATGATGTACTTACGCAATGACCATTGGAAAAAATGGATGACCTCTGAATAACCATGAACCCCACCTCATTTCCGCCTCATCACCTCATTCATCACGAGGCGATGAAAACAACTTATTCGCTGCGGATTTGCACCGAGGATAAATCTCTAGCAGACAGCCTCGCCTGCGAGTGTATTCAGCTCATCGATGAACTGGAACAAAAGCTCAGTCGCTACCACGAGGGTGGTGATGTTTATCGGATCAACCACATGGCCGCCGGGGAAACTCTCCACATCAGCGACGAGTGCCATGAGTGCCTGCTTGATGCCATGGAGGCCTGCGTGCATACGGGTGGGCTTTTTGACCCAACTCTTGGAACCATGATCGAACACCAGAAAAAAGGTCTGGACGGAGCCGTCCCCGCTCCTGCTGGACAAATCATTGTTCACCCAGATACCCCTGCCGTCACATGTGAAATCCCAGGACGTGTGATCGACCTCGGGGGCATCGGAAAAGGTTTCACACTCGATCAACTTAAAGAATTGTTATCAGGATGGGATATCGATGGAGCTCTACTCTCTGCCGGTGCCAGCACCCATTTAGCCATCGGTAAAGCAAGTTGGCCGATCGATCTCAGCGGCGCAAACGATGTCGATGTGTTACGCGTTGATCTAAAAAATGAAGCCCTCAGTGCATCGGGAACTATCATGCAAGGAAGCCACATCGTGCACCAAGACATCAATCGCTTAGACAACTTGCCTACACACATCTGGGCACGCAGCCCCTCTGCGGCGCTCTCAGACGCGTGGTCGACAGCACTGATGCTCATGACACCCGAGGAAATTGAGCAAGCACCCTCTGAAGATGCGATGCTCACAGCGGTACACGTTGAGCGTGATGGTGGGTTTGTTACTTTGCACGCTCTACCGCCTTCTTGCTGATATCAGATAGGTTCAGCCCGCGTCGATGTAAGATTACAAATCCACAAACCACCACCGTCACGGCCTGTAGGGCGTGAAGGACGATGGAATAGGCCACGCCAAACTCCTCTGGGTAGTCAAACAATGCCAAGGCCACCACACAACCAAGCTGGAAGGTCCCCACAAACCCCGGTGCTCCTGGTGCAGCAACGGCAAGCGCAATCATCACACACAAGGTCACTCCCACCCACATCGAAGCCTCGACCCCAAAGCTCAATAAACCAACTTGATAGAGCGCTACTAATAGCCCCCAAAGGACAGTCGACCAAAAAATAGACCACGCCAAATCCTTCACGCTGGAAATACCACGAAGCCCCTTCAAAAAACCCTCCACCATCCCTACAAGTCTCTCCGCCAGCACGGGCCACTTTTCCCCCAGTATTGCCATAATCATCCGCTCTCCAAGACGGATCAGGTAAGCTGACCCTAAGTAGGCGGTGATCATCACAACTAAAACGGCAACAGCGAGAACCATCACTATTTTTGCCCCTGCTGAAACGATCGGCGGCACCGATTCCAACTGAGGAATCGCCACACCTAACAAAACTAGCAAAGTAAGAGCATCAAAAGCACGCTCAACCACGATGCTTGCGAAACCGGCGGAGAATTTAACCGGTTGCCATCGACTCAACACCCAAGGGCGAATCACCTCACCGACGCGTAAGGGAAGGATAAACGTCGCCGTCGTTCCCACCAGCGTCGCCTCAAATAAGCTGACTCTGGAAATTTCAGATCCATCAGGCAACAAATGCCTCCAACGCAATGCTCGTACCCAGAAGGTCGCGAGTGTTATTAAAATAAGTAGCGGAACATAAGCCCAGTTAAGCTTACCCAATTCCGTCAAAAGAACCGACCAGTCCAGTCTCAAGCCTAGCACAATCAGAATGGCAATGCTCAACAGAGCACTAACAATAATCGCGATGCGGCGACTCCGCCCCTTCGTTTTCGTTGGCATACAATGAGTTTTATAGCCAAAAAGTCTTTCCGCACAGCCGTAAAATGACCGATATCAGCATCTACACCGTATATTATGTTAGGCCCACCAGACCATCCTGACTCACGATGACACCGGGCAGGCAACAAAGATACCTCTGGGCAGGTAGTATCCAGTGCCAAAAAAGGATCATAGATAGACATCACGCCTGTGCCCCACCTTGACGACAAGAATAATTAGAGAGTCATCCTTGATCTCGCAGAGAATGCGGTAATCCTCGATACGGTATCGCCAATATTCTCCGAGGTCACCTCTAAGAGCTTTGCCAAACTCTCGAGGGTTATTGCCGCCCTGAATACGTTCATCAAGAAACTGAATGATCTTGCGTGCTGGCTCATGCCCTAGCTTTTTGAGCTCTTTACGGGCTTTAGCAGTGAAACTATAATCCCAACTCACTCTTCATCTCCTCCGAGCTATAAATACGTCCAGGGTTCTTGGCGGCTTCTGCAGCAAGATAATAGTCCTCCAGGTCCGCAAGGTGCTGTTCGATAGCCTCTCGGGCATAGAAAGTCTTCGTCCTGCCCGTCTTCTTTGCAAGAGAGGCAAGCCGCTCCTCAAGATCGGGCTTTAGTCGGATAGCTAGCATGGGAGGAGAATACTTTCGCTATACATGTAAAGCAAGTGGATTTTTGTCTTTTCGCCTTGGTTCAATGCAACGAATCTCTTTCTGATCCCTTTTCCACTGAAGCCTGCAAAGGCTTCGCTACGAATTACTTCAAGCCGCCGCCTTCTATGCGCAGTCGTTTGCCTAGGATTAACAAGATTCACAGAATTACTTTTCTATATCATCTTTTTGCAAAAGCTTCTGCATTCCTTCAAGTTGAGCTTGCAACTACCCCATGCCACACTCACTGCAGCCCCTCGCTCCTAATACCAACACTCCAAACTTTCTGGTAGAATGGAAATGTCTCGGGTTAAACTTCACCTGCACTTTGACATTTTTTGCTGCAGGGGTGAGTGCTCCAGCAAGTTGTTTGGCGAAGCCACTGACGGCATCTTCGGCGCGATTGAGGAAGTAGTAGCGACCGTCTCCTTTTCTAGTAAGAGCCTCGAGAATGTCATCGTTGAGTCCTTCAGCACCCACGCCACAGGCGTCAAAGGCAATGCCTTCCTGGCGCATGGCTACAATCTGTTTTGAAAGCTCTTCGGGGATGGTATTACCGAGGTTAGCTACGCCATCGGTGATTAGGACAACACGATCCTGTGCGCCCTCGGTGTGCTGTCGTTTGGCCAAGGAGCGAGCAAGGCGGAGTGCTTCTTCGATGTTGGTGCCGCAACCGGTTGACCCGTTTTGGAAAATGTTCTTTTCAACACATTTCGTCGGCTCTTGGACAGCTGCCACTTTTCATCTTTCTATGGCCTCATGGTATCACCTAACAATTCATGTATGACCTCTATCCTCCGGCGGAAGATAACAAGTTCCGGCTTTTCCTCGATGAGCCGTTCCAACTCATCCACCTCAAACTCACTGGCCTCGCCGAGGACAAGGGCCGTGGTACGAGCCTCAAGCTCGGGTTCGATGTAGGTATGGAGTTGGTCGTTCATTGAAAATTGGGATTAGGAAGTGGGGATTAGGAAGTGGGGATTGGAAATGGGATGAAGGATTGGGAAACTGGGGTTTGCTGAGTTTTGGGTTTTTGGAGTTTCAGCCTCGGCTCGATGTGATCCCCGCCTCTGCAGGGCTTGGGAGAGGTGTTTAAGGAGGTGGTTGAGTTTATAGCCGTCGTTGCCGGCCCCTAGTTCCATTTGATCTCCGATGTTTCCGTAGGAGAGTTCCTCGTGGTATTTGAGTTAGATAAGAGTGCGATCGGCAGGCGGGAGCTCTTCGATCAGGATTCGCAGAGTTCCGATGGCTTCCATGCGGCCGAACTCATCGTCGGGGTCTCGTTGAAAGGGGCTTTCCTGAGAATCCGAGTCGTCACAGAGCGTTTCGCGTTTATATTTTCTGAGGTAATTGAGTGAGAGGTTTCTTGTAGCCCGGTAGAGCCATGCACGGGGGATTCGATGTCTTTCCAGTGTTTGTAGAGCTTAAGAAAGGCGTCCTGCACGATTTCCTCCGCCACTTCGCGACGAGCCACCATGCCGTGAGCGTAGCGCAGCAGCGGTGACTCCTCAGCGTCGAAGAGGGCTTCGATGCTAGGTTTTTCAACAGATTTCACGCTCTTTTCAATAGTGTGGGGTATGTTGGGTTGAAGGCGCATAATCTTAGATTGTGCCTTATTTTGTGCATTGTTCGGCATTATGTGACATCATGCTTTCTATTTAACAGACACATAAGAACTAAAAACCTTGGAAGTTTTTTGATCTTTTTTTCGATTGGAGCAAATGAAGACTTGGGTTGATGGCAGGCGAGACGCCCACGCTCCCTTGATATGACCGTGCAAATGCTTGTCATCAGCCTTCTGATGGCCTATTGACTCTGCATGTCCGCCGAGATGGAACACACACTCGCCTCTAGCGCCACGCTAGAAGGAACCTCCCTCCACACAGGAGAAAAAGTCACCCTAACCCTGAAACCAGCCCCCGCTGGGCACGGTTTTAAGTTTCGCCGCGTCGATCTAGACGACCAACCCTTTATCGATGCTGATGTCGATAAGGTCCAAACCGTCGAACGAGCCACCACCCTAGCCGAAGGCTCTGTCAAGGTTCACACCGTGGAGCATATCCTTTCGGCCCTCTGTGGTATGGGAGTTGATAACGCCATCATCGAGATGGATGCCAACGAACCTCCGATTGGTGATGGATCATCCCAACCCTATGTCGAGCTTATCAAGCAATGCGGGATCGAAGCACAGGACCAGCCGCGCAAGGTATGGGAAATCCGCGAGCCTATTCATATTGAGACAAAGGCCGGATCATTGATCACCATTGTGCCGGATAAAAAATTCCGCGTATCCTGTACGAACGTTGGGCCCGACGGCCGTTTTACCCAGTATTTCTCCAGCGAGGTAACTCCTGAACTTTACGAAACGGAAATCGCCCCTGCCCGCACCTTTGTCTACTACGAGGATGTCAAACCATTGCTCGACAAAGGTTTGATCAAAGGAGGCAGCCTTGAAAATGCCGTTGTCGTTAGAGGCGACGAGGTCATGAGCAAAGAGCCTATGCGCTACGATAACGAGTTCGCCCGTCACAAGGCTCTCGATGTCATCGGCGATCTCATGCTCAGCGGAAAACGCATCATGGGCCATGTTATTTGTGTCAAACCAGGTCACGGACCTAACACCGAGATGGCGGCCACTTTAAAAAAGGAATACATGCGTATGCGCACGATGGTGCCAACGTTAAACATCCCCGATGGCGAAGGTGTATTAGACATCAACGAAGTGATGCAGATTCTCCCCCACCGTTATCCTTTCCTGATGCTCGACCGCGTGGTCAACTTCGAAGGTGACAATAAGTGCACCGGAGTAAAGAACGTCACGATTAACGAACCATACTTCCAAGGCCACTTCCCGGGCCACCCGGTGATGCCCGGCGTACTTCAGGTCGAGGCCATGGCGCAGGTCGCGTCGATTCTCCTACTCCGCAAGCCGGAGAATCAAGGAAAGATCGGCTACTTCATGAGTGTCGATAAAGTAAAATGGCGTCGCCCGGTTCTCCCTGGTGACACCCTCTTCATCGAGGCCGAAATTCTCAAAGTTCGCCGTAATATAGGCTCAGCAGTCTGTCGCTGCATGGTTAACGGACAAGTCGCCTCCTCCGGTGAGCTTAAATTCGCCCTACTCGATAACTAATTCCCCTCTCTCCGATGTCTGATTCATTGATCCACCCAACGGCGATCATCGCCCCCTCTGCCAACGTCGCAGAGGGAGTTGTAGTTGGTCCCTACAGTGTGGTTGGTGCGAATGTTAACATCGGTACAGGCAGTGTGCTCAAATCGCACGTTGTTATCGAGGGCCACACGAGCATCGGCGAGAACAACATTTTTTTCCCGTTCTCCGCGATTGGGCAAGTCACTCAGGATATTAAATATGCCGGTGAACCCACAGCTCTCACGATTGGAAACCATAACACTTTCCGCGAGAACACCACCGTCCACCGTGGCACCACAGAGGAGATTCCCACACGTATCGGTGATCACAATTTAATCCTCTCCTACGCACACGTTGGTCACGATTGCCAAGTAGGCAATCACTGTATCCTCTCAAACAACGCCACCCTTGGCGGGCACTGCCATGTAGGCGACTACGCGATTATTTCTGGTCTATCAGGAGCCCATCAGTTCTGCCATATCGGAGAGCACTCCCTCATCGGAGGTTGTACAAAAATCGTTCAGGACGTCCCCCCGTTTACCATTGTCGATGGCAACCCGGCAGCGGTTAGAAGCTTAAACTTAATCGGACTACAACGCCGTGGATTCGAAAAAGACACGCGTCGTGCACTGAAAAAAGCCTACAAAAAACTCTTCCTCAGCAAGAAAAATAACCTCGCCGAACTCACCGAGGAGTTAGCAACATCCGAGTTTGCCGAGGACGTAAACGTGGCCCGCCTGATCGAATTCATCCGTGGCAGCGAACGCGGAGTGATCCGCTAATCGCGTTCGACGCGAAAAATCCATTTCGAAGTCGATGGATGCATCAATTTCTAGGCTATAGCAACGTCTCTACCTGTGAGCCTGACAGGTCATTTGTTGGGTTTACTTGCTAATTTAAACGGCAGTTTGATTCGCTGCGTAATTATGATTGAATCAATGTACTATTTCACCTATGATTCATTCCGTTATGAAAACAACACTAGCACTACTAACAAGTCTCGCTTTTGCCACAACGGCACAAGCGGGAGAAGACTACTCCGCAAAAGGCGGCAAAGAGGTAATTATTCCACCAGCCCCAACCTGCCTCTGGTCATGGTTCGCAGGTGGATCAGTGGGAGAAGTCACTGGCGACTGGGATGCTGAAATTTACACTCTTCACGTTGGTGCTGAGTATAAATGCCCGGGCTCAAACTGCTCACAATCCGTCTATCTTGAGGTAGGATACACTGAAGATGATGAAACCATAGATCGTCAGAATTCGGGGACTATTTCAGACAACGTATTTGCACCACATAATTTCGAAGTTGAAATCATTCCTATCACACTGAACTACAAGTATGAGTGTGCTCTAACTGGAAGCTTAAACTGGTATGCAGGAGCTGGTGCAGGTATCGCACTTGTTGATGCGAGCACCAAATGCCCCGGGGTCAATACATCTGATGCCGACACCGCCTTCTACGCTCACATCTTTGCGGGCTTAGTCTACTACATCAGCGAGTCTTTTGAAGTATTCGGCGGTGCACGCTTTGTCTTTATGGATGACGTATTTGGTGCCGACTCCCCCCTTGATGAGGAAGTCCATTACGAGCTCGGTGGCCGTTTCAATTTCTAATATAGAATTTAGACAATAAATCTAACCTTTCACCCGCTCGGACTTTGTTTCGTGCGGGTGATTTTTTATCCTTTGGAAAGCTTACTTCTGAATATAGCCACTACAACTAGGGCCATCATAAGATAAGAAAACCAATCCCCTACCAGCGCATACAGAGTCATGGGACCATGCTTCGGTGCATAAGCGTGTCCATACACGCTGGAACGTACAAAGTGGTCGCCTGATTCATCCTCAACGACCTGCCGCTTTCCTGTCACAGGATCCACAAGACTTCCTGTGATGGAAACAATACCGCTAACTCCGGTGTTTGCACTACGCACCATCGGGCGGCGTAGTTCAATGGCTCTGAACTTGGCATTCGCCATATGTTGAGCAGCTGACTCACTCTTCTTAAACCAGCCATCGTTGGTGACGTTGAGAATGATCTGCGGCTCACTTCGAACAAATTTTCGTGTCAGGCGACCTACCGTGTCCTCGAAACACACACTGGGAATCAGCTGCACTGTAACTCCTCCAGCAGGAACCGTCATCGGGTCTGTGGATGTTCCCGCATCAAAATTTCCTGAAAAATCAGCCCCCGACGAAAACTTGAACAAGTCACCGAGGAAGGGAAGTTGATCGACTAACGGAATATACTCTCCAAAGACGACAAGATGAATTTTACGGTAGGTGGTGATACTTGTTTCAAGCTCTCCTTCAGGAGCCACCGCTGCGATGCTGTTATACTGACGCCCGCCCTCTTTCCACGTGGCCCGCTGACCATCGAAGTCGGATTCAAATTCATTCATCCCCGCCACGAGTGTAAATTTACCCAATGGTCTGATCTCTTCATCAATGAGGTGACGGGCTTCTCCAAAGACGATGTGTCCCTCGAAATTGTCAGCAAAATAAAGCGGCGTAGGAAATGCGCTCTCCGGCCAGATCACCAGATCCGGCTGTTTTAATTCAACAGCATCACCGTCAACATTCGCCTGAAGCTGCTCAAGGTTCTCATCTTCCAGCGACGCCATCCCTGCTCGGGTGGTATCCGCGTAGATTTTGAAAATATCCGCCACCGAGGCGGGATCCCATTTTATATCCTGTGGGATGTTTCCCTGCACAAGAAGAATACGAACGCGTTCTGTTTCCCAGTCGTTCACGTTTTTTACCCGCCAGACCCCATAGCAAAATTGTAGTGCTAACAGTAACGCGGCCACACTGAAGTCGAGACGAGGTCTGAGTTTACCCGATGCCGCCTCAGACTTCAGCCTGCTGGCGGTCTGGATGATCACCGCGCTCATGAAAACTGGCATGAAAGCAAGCCCGGTCACGCCCACAAGATCAGCCGCCTGCGCTAGCACAGGGATGTCATGAAAAGCCACACCCAGACCATTCCAGCCAAAACCCGTAAAGACCCAACCACGTAACCACTCAAAACCAACCCAAGCTGCGGCGTTGATAAAGGCAAACTTGAGCGATCGAGTAGATTCACCCAAAACCCCGCCTAATAAACCGACTTTTTGGCTCGATTGTTTTTGATCAATTTTCTGCTGGATCTTGCTGGTTGATGATTCGCCCTCTTTGGTTTCCTTGGTTTTTCTTTTTCTCCATGGATTACCGACACTAACGGCTACAGCCCCCCACAATCCAAAGTAGAGAGCTAGAAAGGCTGCCATTACCATGGCGCCGAGGCCACTCACCGTCCACAGCCACTTCAGATTGATGAGCCAGAAAACAAGACCCGCTAAGTAACCGATACAAAACCCATACCGTTTTTTTTCACCACGCCAGATGGCTGTGAGAAGAGGCAACATCCACACCCAGACAAACCCCGAAAGATTCCAGTCGGGGAAACACATCGCCAGCATCACTCCACTTAAGAGTGCTGCCAGTATGGGCCAGAGGGCTTTCTTTTTTTTATCGCTCATCAAAGTAGGACAAGTTTGCAACTTGTCGGCAAACTTGGTGAAGTATCATTCTTAGGTTGAGAAATCCTTGGGTTGTCGACAAGTTACAAACTCGTCCTACTGACTTAGCCCATCCTCTGCTTGGCATCCGATTCAAGAGCTAGCCAGAGCGACTCCAGACCAGCCACCACCTTATTCTTGCTCGCTTGCAAGTCCTCGGCAGGGGCGTGTTTTCCAAACAGGTAATACTTGATTTTAGGCTCAGTGCCGGATGGGCGAACTGCACAGGAGCGACCATCAGCAAGGTCGATGATCAGCATTCCCTCTTTTGGCAATGAGTCACCCTCCGCGTCTTCAAAGTCGTCTTTTGAAAAATCGCGCACACGGGAAACAGCCGCACCATCAATCTCAGTCGGTGGGTTTTCTGAATACGATGTGGCCAGGGCCTTGATCTGCGCAGCACCATCGGCACCTTCCATAACCAGAGCTTTTCCGACTTCCAGATGATAGCCAAATTCCCGGAAAAGGTCATCCAATAAGGTCAGAAGACTCTTTCCTTCACTCTTGGCAAAGGCTGCGAGCTCGGCAAACATTACGGCCGCGCCATTACCATCTTTATCACGAATGGTATCGGTTCCGAGGTAGCCGTAGCTTTCCTCTCCACCAAAGATAAAGTAGCGAGAATACTCGAGACGCAACGCCCTGCTTTTTTCTTGGCTCAGTGAACGGTAGTCACCTTTTTTATCGGCAGGAATGGCATCTTCATATTTTTGAAGTTTAGCAGAGATATACTTAAAACCAGTCAGTGTGTCCACAAGACCAACGCCATACTTCTCGGCAATCGCGGCCTGAAGCTCAGTGGTGACCAAAGTTTTAATCAGCACCGCGCGGCTCCGGTTAGAATCAGTAATCACACCTTGTTCAAATAAAGTCTTAGTTCGATACCATGCCATCAGCGAACCAATCTGGTTACCGGTCAGAAGCTGCATCTTACCTTCATCATTTCTAACTGCCACACCCATGCGGTCACAATCGGGATCGGTTGCGATCACAATTTCAGCGCCTTCTTTTTCAGCGAGTTCAATACCCATCGCCAAGGCTGGGGCATTTTCGGGGTTCGGCGATACTACCGTTGGGAATCGTCCATCCTGTATATCTTGTTCAGGCACAGTAGAAACTTCAAAACCCAGCTCAGTAAGCAGAGGAACAATACAATGGCCTCCAGTTCCGTGCAGATTCGTGAATACAACCTTCGTCCCGCCGCCTTCAAGAAGATCAGGACGCAAGAGTTGGGTCTTAGAATCATCCATGTATTCGCGATCCATCGCATCAGACAGCACGTTGATCGTGCCCTGCTCGTTTTCAGGAACAGGGTCGTAGGCTTCACTAGTGAGTGCATTCACTTCATTGATCACGCCGGTAGCATTTGGTTCCACAAGCTGAGCTCCTTGATTGAAGTAGGCCTTAAAGCCATTATCGTGTGCTGGGTTATGGCTGGCTGTTAGCACAACTCCGGCATCCGCGTTCAACGAACGGATCGCATAGGAAATTTGTGGCGTCGCACGCGGTCCATCGAAAAGGTGAACATCACAGCCGAGCTCGGTGCCGATTTTCGCGCAGAACTCCGCAAAGTCGCGTGAGAAGTGTCGGGTGTCGTGACCAAACACAAAAGCAGGTTTGCGGTCGATTCCCTGCTCAGCCAGGTATTGTTTAAGATAAATAATCATCCCGCGCACGGCACGGCTGACATTGTAGAAGTTCATCGATGCCGTTCCCACACATGGATGTTCGGGCCGGTCATTCGGGCCACCTCCCCCTTGCTCGGCAGAGGTGACGACTTTACCAATCGTCCGACCACGCAAACCACCCGTGCCAAAGGCGAGGGTTTTATAGAAGCGATCGTTTAGCTCTTCCCATGAACCGGCTTCTACAAGTTCAGTGATGGCTTGGGCAGCGATCGGGCTCGTGGTGCCCTCAAGTAGGGCATGAATGTTATCGCGGGAGGATTGAAGCAGGTGGCCAGCTACCACCGCACTTTCGAGAGAGGAATTGATATCGGACATTTCGAGCTGGATGATAAGAGGAGTTCATGAGATTGCAACTCTAGTTCGCGCCATGAGGCGCGTGTCATGGGACAATCGTCTATGCCCACAGCATCATGAATACCCTTAAACAAGCAATCGCCACGAGATCCTCCATTCTCAGCGAGAAAACCAACGCCTTGCGCCTCATTGATGGTGAAGGCGACGGGCTACCTGGTGTTTTTCTCGATACTTTTGCTAATCATTGGGTCATCGCCACACGCAGTAGTCACCTTGATTCCGGGATTCGCACATGGATTGAGGCACAGGAGAAAACCTGCTACTGGAAACGACTCGACCAGCATGAAAAAGAAGACCCCACCCACATCGCCGGCCCCGCGGCTGACGAGCCGTTTATTGCCACGGAGAGCGGCGTTCGATACCAGATCAGCTTCCAAGCGGGATATTCCCAGGGTATTTTCCTCGATCAACGGCTAAACCGACAGCGCGTGCGCAAGAACTCTGCAGCAGGAAAAACCGTGCTCAATACCTTCGCCTACACCGGCGCCTTCTCGGTCTGCGCTGCCCTCGGGGGAGCCACCACTACGACTCTAGATCTTTCCCAAGTTTATCTCGATTGGGCTAAAGACAATTTTTCCGCTAACGATCTCGACCCCGCTGACCACTATTTCTGTAAAGGTGACACCTTCCACTGGCTGAAACGCTTCGCCCGTCAGGGCCGCAAATTCGATGGTATCATCCTCGACCCACCAACGTTTTCCCGCGACGATAAAGGCAAGGTCTTCCGCGTCGAAAAAGACTACCATCGGCTCGTCTCCCTAGCTCACGCCTGCCTCGCACCAGGCGGCTGGATTATCTGCTGCACGAACTGCAGGAAACTAGACCCACGTGATTTCTCGCGCATGGTCCGCGAAGGAGCCCCGGGAGCAAAAGTCACCCCATTGGCCATGCCCGAGGAATACACGGGAGAGAATTATCTGAAGTCGCTTTGGGTTGAGAAGCCCTAAAAGAAGACGGCTTCACCTTGTTTTCCTAGTCTCTCATACTAGTATTCCAACTGACATGGACGACTACAACCGCCGCCACTTCATCCGCACATCCATCCCAGGTTTTCTCGGATTGGGATTAGCTTTACCATCCATCACAGCCATCGCCACGCGTGCCAACGCCTTTGAAGGTCGGGTGCCCGAAAACGGAGCCATCAACTGGAATGCTTTTCTTGAAGCGGTAGAAAAAGAAACCGCCAAACAGCACCTCGATGATTGGAATGAATCTGACTACGTCAAAAAGGCTGCCGCGCTCGCACTCCGCCTCAACCTCAAGGATCCAGCACTCGCCAAGGCATTTAAAAACACCGAGAAAGGCATTGGCAACAAACGCATCGATTTCTACGACCTTGAAAAACAACGCGACTTTCAGGTCAACCTCCTCCAGTTTGAAAAAAACGAACAGATCAAACACCACGATCACCCCGACATGACCGGCGTCATACTCTGTGCCACTGGCAGCGTCGATGTCTGGAACTACGACCTCATCGAGAAAAAGGAAAACAAAACCGTCCTTCTCGCCGAAACTGCCAGAGCCACCCTAAGCAAAGGCAGCGTTTCCACACTCACATCCAAGGCGCGTAACATCCACCGACTTAAGGCCAGTGAACTCACCCAGTTGGTGGATATTTTTGCCCCTCCTTATAATAAAGAGCGCGCCCGCAAGAGCCAGTGGTTTAAGGTCGACCCGAAGCCGCTCCAGAAGCTGCACGGGAAACACAAGGTCTATCAAGCGACCACCAGGTAGACCTCTCACCTTCTTTGTTAGAAAATACGTAACGGCTTACCACTACGCAGCGGCTTACCATAACCAGTAAGCTCCACGTAGCCACGCCCAGACAACGGTCGCCCATTTCGGCTCCCCGTCACGCGGACAACATCCTCCCAATACCTCACGCGTGAGACCCGACCATAAAGCTCCCCGTCTTTGAAGGAAGGCTCGAGATTCAGATCAATCCCCGCGGTCATGCCCTTTTCGAAGCAGAACCGTCAGTAGATCGAGCAGATCGGAAAGAGTAATGAACTAGCTCACTTCCATCGTTTAGTTGAAGGGCGAACCAATCCCAGCCATCCGATCCCCGAGCGACATCCTGACCCATGAATTCATGATCCACCCAACCTGTCCCGCTCACCTTTTTATCAGAGCCTTTAGATTTCAGAGTGCCTGACACCGACATACGGGTGCAGGAACTATAATGACTCCCCGAGCTGGGGTCCTTTCCCCGTTGCGCATGAACCACCCAAGGTTTTGAGGGAGAGAATTTTAAATCCAAAACAGCACCTCCCAGATCGGCCCGCATCACATGAGACCCGCCAGCGCCGCCAGCACAGCCTGAACCATCTTGCACGTGCCAAGTTGCCTGTCCAGACGCACAGGCGATCGCTCCGTGCGCCTACTGTTCCCAGTGGCCGACTGCCGATGACCTCTTTGACCACACGCTTACCGGAGGCCAAATCTGTGACCACACCCTGGGCGAATTGCAAGGGGTTACCAAACCAACGTGCCGGTAGTCCGAAGCGCCATTCATTCGTCGCCCAATGTTTAAAAAAGGCCACGTGAAATGTGTATTCAGCGCCTGACTCGTCTTTCACCACTCCTGCGTAATACCACCATTCGTTGGCGAATTCATCGTGGGCCGCATGATCCTTCGGTAGCTGGGTCTCCCGCTTCCCATCCACCCGAGCCTCAGGGGGAGGCACATCCCGCGTTCCACAACTAACCATCAACCCAGCTAACACGGCCATGACCGAAGCGCCTACTCAATTACGATATTTCCGATTCAACGGCATTGCTCAAGATAATTAGCAAAACACTCATTATGAAACGGCCTTAAAAACACAGATCATTCAGCACTCAATAACTTTAAGATCGCTTTACCAATAGCAGATCTCATAATATCGGACGCCAATATGTCTACCAACGCCTACAATTTGAGTTTCCCATGCCCCGAGTGCGAGGGTCTGCTCATGATGTCGGTAAAGACGGGTGAAGGAAAACTGCCCGCTTTGTGACACGGCCATCGTGGTGAACCTCGATATCCAGAAAGACGACTCTCAAAATAGCGCCCCTCCTCAAGCGCCGCTGGGACAACCGGGTATTCCGTCGTCCGTCCACCGCCGACAAACCGATGTGGCAGCCGATTCATCAACCTGCTGAGTAAGTCCCTTTAATCGACAAAATATTAGGCCAAATTTACTTCCTACGTAGTAGGAAAAGGTAAGGAAAGAGCCATTCTAGAAAAATTTCCCTTTTCAATTGGCCGTTCCACGCGTAGTCCCCCTTCCATGCCGAAGACCCTTATTATAGCGGAGAAGCCCTCCGTCGCCACCGATTTATCCAGTGCTTTGGCCAAAGCACCTGAAGTCGGCAAGTTCGAAAAGAAAGGCAAGGGCCGCGATATCTACTTTGAAAATGACGGTTTTGTCATCACCTCAGCCGTTGGTCACCTCGTCGAACTTAAGATGCCCCAAGGCCCTATCGGCAAAAACGGCAAACCTAGAAACCTCCCGTGGAACTTCGATGTACTGCCCGCCATCCCCGAGACTTTCGAGCTCCAACCCATCGAGCAATCCGAGACTCGACTCAAACAAGTCCTCCGCCTCGCACGCCGCAAAGACATCGACACCATCGTTAATGCCTGTGATGCGGGCCGTGAAGGTGAACTCATCTTCCGCTATATTCTCGAGCTTGGTAAAGTCGACAAACCCGTCAAGCGCCTCTGGATGCAGTCCATGACCCAAGGATCCATCCTCGATGCCTGGAGCCAGCTCCGCAGCGATGAGGACATGCACAACCTTCGTGACGCCGCCAAGTGCCGCTCTGAGTCCGACTGGTTGGTCGGCCTGAACTCCACCCGTGCCCTCACTTGCTTCCGCTCCCGCCACGGTGGTTTTAACATCACCGCCGCTGGTCGCGTCCAGACCCCCACCCTCGCCATTCTCGCACGCCGTGAGATGGAAATCCGCGAGTTCATCTCCGAGGCCTACGCTGAAGTCCACGCCGACTTCTCTGTGGCAAAAGGAGACTACGCAGGCCGCTGGATCAATGAATCTTGGAAACGCGATCCCCAGCTCCCCCACTCACGCCCTGAGCGTATCTGGAAAAGGGAAGACGCCGAAGCCATCCACGCCCGCTGTGAAGGCAAGACCGGAACCGTCCACGAGGAGCAGAAACCTACCAAACAAGCTTCCCCACAACTTTACGATCTCACCACCCTCCAGCGCGAGGCCTCCTCACGCTACGGCTTCTCAGCCAAACGCACCCTCCAGGTCGCCCAGGCACTTTACGAGAAGTATAAGATGCTTACCTACCCGAGAACGGATTCCCGTTACCTACCTGAAGACTACCTTCCCAATGTGCACGAAACCGTAGACGCCATCGCCAAACAAGGTGGCGAACTTGGCAAACACGCCAAACACGCCGTCGCAGAGAAACTCATCGTCCCAAGCAAGCGCATCTTTAATAACGCCAAGATCTCCGATCACTTTGCGATTATCCCAACAGGTCGTTTCGTAAAAATGGATGAAGCCGCCGAGAAAATCTTCGAACTCGTCACCAAACGCTTCCTCGCCGTCTTCTACCCGTCAGCCGAATTTCTCAACACCCGCCGGATCACACGTGTCACCTCAACTGAGGCTGTTGATGCTTTCCTAACAACCGGAAAAATCCTCGTCACACCCGGCTGGCTCGCAGTTTACGGCAGACAGCCTGGCGTCGCCGCAGGAAAAGACGAGCTCTGCGCCGTCTCCGAAGGTGAATCCGCTCAGATAGAGAGCATCGAAATCAAAGACGAACAGACCAAGCCCCCCGCACGATTCAACGAAGCCACCCTACTCTCCGCCATGGAGGGTGCTGGTAAACTTATCGACGACGAGGAACTGCGCGAAGCTATGTCCGAACGTGGACTCGGTACACCAGCCACCCGCGCCGCCACCATTGAAGGTCTCATCCGCCAGAAATACATCGAGCGCGATGGCCGCGATATCCTTGTCACCCGCAAGGGACTTCGACTCATTGAAATCACCGACGAACTCGGTATCCACGCACTGGCATCACCATCGATGACAGGCGATTGGGAAAGCAAGCTACGCCAGATGGAACACGGCGAGCTCACACGCCCTGAGTTCATGCACGAGATCATTGAATTCACCTCTGACATCGTCAACAAGGCCAAGGCCTACACCGCGGAGCTCAAAAACAAAGTCTTCCCCGACCTCATCGCCATCTGCCCTAACTGCCAAGCAGACAAACTCAAAACCACTGATGCCACCTACGAGTGTTACAACCCCGAGTGCGCATTCCAGACCAGCAAATACATCGCATCCCGCCTGATCAACGAGAAAGAAGCACGCGAGCTGCTCGAAAAGAAATTCGTTGGCCCATTAGAAGATTTCAAATCACGCTTCAACCGCCCGTTCGAAGCTGCGCTCGAACTCAAACAAGAAGTTTCCAAAACCGGCAAACTCGGCAAATGGAAAGTCGGCTTTGTCTTCGACAATGGTGAAAACGAACTAGACGAGCTCACCGATGACCAGATCCTCGCCACTGTCACCACACCGGCAGGCAAGGAAGTCAAAATCTACGAGACCAACAAGGCCTGGTATGTGCCCGCCATTACCACCAAGGATAATCCCGACGGCATCCGCATCTCACGTACCATCCTCCAGTGTGAGATCCCCAGCGACCAAGGCATTCAGCTGATCGAGAAAGGCAAGACCAACCTCCTTCCCGGCTTCATTTCCAAACGCACCAAACGCGCCTTCACCGCCTACCTCACCTTTGATACCACCACCGGTAAGATCGGCTTCGAGTTCGAGCCACGCAAGGCAGCAAAAAAAGGAGCCAAGAAAGCGGCTAAGAAAGCGGCTAAGAAGACGGGCAAGAAAAGTGATTAGGTGAAGATGTAAATAGGTTAGTAGGTGACAACTTAACCACGTCACTAACTTAATGCATCGCATACTCACCTATTCATCTTAAAAAACCTACCCGCTTACAGATTTGTAAAACGCATAGTAATCTTTCTCCAGAGTCGCCTCATCGGGGATCGGGTAGAAAATCATCTCGCCGCCAGGGCCGTCGGCAGCAATCCAGAATCCCCCGCGGAGACGAAGGAAGGATATCTTATCTATCGAGGAATCAAGACTAACACCTTTAGTCCTCTTGTTAGGATTACCTTTAATTTCTACAATCTGATCACGCAACTTCTGCGGATGCACATTCGGCAACGGACTGTGGTGGAAAGGGTTTGCCTCGATGTGCTTCAGAAAATCATCAATATCCAAATCGATTTGTGTAAAGATAACCTTCGGTGCGCCCTTTGGCTGATCAGGGTCAGTAATATATTCACCAAAGTCAGGCGGTGTCATGTGCGAGAGAACCACGGCGCTAAACGGACATACCTCCTGAAAAGTTCTGACAAACCCTGGACCATGCTGGCGTTCATAGGGAGCCTGCTGAAGAGGCAACACTTCACCCTCCACCGAGGCTACATAAAGATTCTGAAATGCAGATAGGTCGATGTGCTCTAATACTCGATAGGTAGCGATGAATTTAGTACGCTTTGGAGTGCCGTCAGGTGATGTCTTCACGTCCTTCAAAAGCTCATCAATCCGGAAAAAGTCGTTACGATAGGTATTATCGATTTCTGCAAAAACCACGGTCCCATCAAAAAATCGTGAGCTGCCGGTGGAATAGTGTCGACCAAAATCCTTGGGATCTAACTGGGAAGCCACCAAGGCATAGTTAGGAGACATGATCACGTATAGATGGGTAGTATTTGTTTCGCTCATTGCTCTAATCGTTGTGTTTTAAGTGTTATATATGATGGAATTCTGACAATCAATTTCCAAACTATACCCAGATTAAGGGTCACGGAAGGAAATAATAATTCTAAGATACGCGGTATTTTTGCTGGCTCATCAAGGCGGAGTCCAGTTTGTATATCGGGATATTCAAGCTGGATGACAACGAGGATTCCGCAGCAAAAAGACAAGTAGATTGGGATTATTATTTCCTTCCGTGACCCTAACCACACTCAAAGCAGAAACAATCGATCCATCCAAAAAAGCACCCATACTGCTCTTCATCAGCATTTTTTGCCCATACACACGCATATTCTGGAATACTGTTGTATGCCTATAGGCGTGTGATAAAAAGGCTCCGTCATGAGTCAAAACACATCAACTACACACCCCGCCCTCGCTGAATGGGTGGAAAAAATGACTTCTCTCTGCCAACCTAAAGACGTTCGCTGGTGCGACGGTTCACAGGCTGAATGGGACCAACTTACCCAGGAGCTCTGCGACGCCGGCACCTTCACACGACTTAACCCTGAAAAACGGCCCAACTCATTCCTGGCACGTTCATCCCCAGGTGACGTTGCCCGAGTCGAGGATCGCACCTACATCTGCACTCGTCGTGCCGACCAGGTAGGGCCTACTAACAACTGGGCAGATCCTAAGGAAATGCTAGCCACGATGCATGAGAAATTTACCGGCTGCATGGAAGGCCGTACCATGTATGTCATTCCATTCTGCATGGGCCCCATCGATTCCCCTCTCGCTAAAATTGGCGTGGAAATCACCGATAGTGCCTACGTGGTGACCAACATGCGCATCATGACCAACATGGGTGCTGGTATACTGAAACGCCTCGAGGACGAGCAAAGCGGTGCCGCCCCCGCTAAGCGCGACGGTCACGCCCAGTTCATCCCCTGCATGCACTCCGCAGGTATGCCACTCACCGAAGGTGTGGTGGACATCGACTGGCCATGTAACGATGATAAATACATCTGCCACTTCCCCGAGACCCGTGAAATCTGGTCCTACGGTTCCGGCTACGGTGGTAACGCCCTACTAGGCAAGAAGTGCCTCGCACTCCGGATCGCATCCAATATTGCCCGCGAACATAACTGGATGGCAGAGCACATGCTCATCCTCGGCCTTGAATCACCTGAAGGTGCCAAGACCTACATCTCCGCAGCATTCCCTTCGGCCTGCGGTAAGACCAACCTCGCCATGCTAGTGCCACCCAAAAAATACACGGAAGCTGGCTGGAAAGTCACCACCATCGGTGACGACATCGCCTGGCTCTGGCCACACGAGGACGGCACACTGCACGCCATCAACCCAGAAGCGGGTTGGTTCGGTGTCGCACCAGGAACATCCTACGATACCAACCCGAACGCCATGGACTCCATGCTAGAGAACGCCATCTTCACCAACGTCGGCCTGACTGACGACGGCGATGTCTGGTGGGAAGGTTTGACCAAGGAGCCACCGGCCCATTTGATCGACTGGAAAGGCAAGGACTGGACACCAGAATCTGACACTCCATGTGCTCACCCGAACGCACGCTTCACAGCTCCCGCTCACCAGTGTCCTACCATCGACCCTGAGTGGGAGAACCCAGACGGAGTTCCTATTTCCGCCATGGTCTTCGGTGGTCGCCGCCCAACCACGATGCCGCTGGTTTACCAGGCATTCAACTGGTCACACGGCGTCTACATCGGTGCCACCATGGGATCAGAAGTCAC
This sequence comes from Akkermansiaceae bacterium, assembly GCA_037620805.1. Classification (GTDB taxonomy): domain Bacteria; phylum Verrucomicrobiota; class Verrucomicrobiia; order Verrucomicrobiales; family Akkermansiaceae; genus Oceaniferula. Next base: position 9,860 of record JASJLI010000041.1, on the reverse strand, counting down.
CGCAGCAGCAATCGGCCTCAAAGCCGGTGTCCGCCGCGACCCCTTCGCCATGCTCCCCTTCGCAGGTTACAACATGGGTGAATACTTCTCCCACTGGCTGTCCATGCGCAACCAAATCAAGAATGTGCCCCGTATCTTCCACGTCAACTGGTTCCGACTCGATGAAGAAGGTAACTTCCTCTGGCCTGGATTTGGCGAGAACATGCGCGTTCTTGAGTGGATCACTAAGCGTTGTCAGGGTCGGACTCCGGGTCACGAGACGGCCATTGGATGGACCCCTCATTTTGAAGACTTCGATGTCAGCGAACTTGACGGTTACGCCGAGGAGGACTTCGACAAGGTCATGGCATTCGACAAGGAAGAGTGGAAAACCGAGGTGCTCTCGCAAGGCGAGTTATTCCTCAACCTCAACAACCATCTACCGAAGGAACTGGTCTATCAGCGCGAGCTGCTCATATCGCGGCTCACTTGAGTGATAAACTCCACCTACTACGCCAAGGCTACGAAGGCCAAGAAGTTTTAAAATCCAAATACCAAGTAAAAACTCAAGCCCGTCCGCCTCCCCAGGCGCGGCGGGTTTTTTTATGTCCCCCCCCCCCCCCACTTCTCCCTTCAAAAATCATCACTCATCACTCGCCATTCCATTGATTGCTGAGTGGATCAACAAAATCTATGAAAACAAGGCCGAATGGACGCCCAAAAAACAAACATCTACGGGCAAGGAGACCATCAAATGGGTTTTGGATAAGAAGTTTATTCAGGGCGATTTAATCTCCCAAGACGGTGCGAAAAAAGGGCATTGGCTTATGAACTACGATGAGGAAGCCAAGGTCTATCGCAACTGGTTCTTTGGCAATGAACTTCAATTCCCGCGCGGTGGGTCGGTGGAACGCTAAAACGGACCGAATGGACTGGAAAATTGATTTCGGAAATGGTCATCGTGGAAAGATGACTTGGCTGCTTCGAAACAAAGACAAATTGGAATGGACGTTGACCATACGCAACGCGACCGGCAGACTCATGATTAACAATGGCGGCACTCAAACACGGAAGAAATAGGGCCTAACCAGGCAGAGCAGAACAATACCTTGCGGCTGTGCCCGTCCTATGGCGTTCTCTAAACAGTGGAATTTAACACCTTTGGAGCATGTCCATGCTGGCTCTACCAAGGCGTGTAAAAAACGGCACGATTGCCGAGATGAATGACATTTTTGGGCTAGGCGCGACGAAGGAGTAGTGCGGGCATCATGACCAAGGAGAAACGCAGTCAAAGAAGTCATTCATCCGAAACTCTCATTGATTGCGGAGTGGTATTACCCACAAAGAAAAACCCCGCTTCTCACAGAGTGTGTAAGAGCGGGGGTCTTTTGATGGGGGAACGGAATTATGTTCTTGGGGGGAACGTCTGTCAGGTGTTTATGGGGGATTTCGAGGGAAAAGCTGCAACTGTGTCCTCTTGGTATCCTTAGTTATTGGTAGCTAGGGAATTATCAACCGTTGGGGAGCTTCGGTTGCCATGAGGACAGCTTCTGCTATTCGGGAGGGATGATTTTTCCTTTGCCTTGTCTTGCCGATTGGAACCTTTGGGGGAGTCCCTCGCGCAGGAGTATGTTTATCTTACTTTTTTATAAATGTAAACTACTTTCTACACTTAATAATCATATTCTCTGTAAATTACCCATTTTAGAGAGGTTTTAGAGCTAATAAAAAGATATTTCATAAAATAAGACCACCTTCTGTGCGGGTGTTTTAAACGATTTTTCTATAAAAAATGCGTATTATACACGTATTTCCTTCCGATTACTGGCCTATTGAAGCCGTTTATCGGTACGTAATTGGCAATACCTTGGCCAGCTGATCAAGTAACTTCTGATGAGCCTGATCCACTTCCTTGGCCTTCAGTGTGCGCTCGGGGGAGCGATAATGGAAGGTGTAAGCGATCGATTTTTTGTCGGCAGGCATCTTCTCACCCGTTGGATCGGTGAACAGATCGAAACAAGCGGAGGAAACAAGCAGCATCTCGTTGTGCTTCTTAATCACCTTTTCAATCTCGGCATTGGCAAGATCGATTGGAGCTTCCATGGCAGCATCACGACTTGAACCAGGAAATTGGGGAAGCTCATCTACCTGCTGGGTTCCTGTGCAGAGCTGCTGGCATTTTTTGGCATCGAGCTCAACTAGGTAGATCGGTGTATCACTGCCAAGCTCACGGCATTTTGCCGGGCTGAGTTGGGCAAAGGCTCCGATGGGTTTCCCATCACACTGGACATCGGCTGCGATGATGAATCCTTCACGCTCACGCGGGGAAAGTTGAATCTCCTTGTTCGGAAGCAATGCGGCGATGACGGCCTTCACATCAAAGGCATCAATCTGTCCCTGGCAACCGGATCTAACCGACCATGTGCCGGGACGACGTTCACCACCTAATAGGAGAGCTACGGAATCGGACTCAATGTCTTTAGCTTTGCCACCACCGGCGTTTCTGAACTGTCGGCCAATCTCGAAGAACCGGAGTGACTTGACTCCTTGGCGAATGTTACGAGCAGCCGTAGCCACCAAACCTGGGGTTAGAGAGGGTCGCATGATGGAGTGATCCTCACTGAGAGGGAGTGCAACGCGGACTACATCACCGTCCTGAAGTGGACGTAGTGGCAGTGCAGTGTCCATCTGGGCTGTAGTTGAATCGGGGGATGTTTCAGCAATGAGCTTGATAGTTTGGGTCTCGTAGAATCCAAGGGCAGCTAGCGAGTTCCGAAGGCTCATTTGGTAATCGTATGCGGCATCAACGTCACTCTCATGGGCGAAGGTGCCAGCGAATCGCGACGGGACCTTATCGAGTCCGTGCACACGGGCAATTTCCTCAACGAGGTCGATGTGGCGGTGGAGGTCGAGTCTGTAGCTTGGTATACTCCAGAGATTACCGTCGAGCTTATCTAGACCGAGGCGGGTTAGAATGTCTTGAGCATCTTCCAACGAAATAGAACCGCCCATCAGTTGATTGAGTTTGGTTTCGTCCAGTTCAACCTCGCCTGTTAACTGCGGCGCCTCACCAGCTGTTGCAGTTGGGCCTTCGATGGTTCCTCCTGCGAGTTCAACGATCAGCTTGGCTGCGAAGGCTGAAGATGTGAGGACTGCTTGTGAGTCGCTACCGCGTTCGAAACGATACGATGAGTCTGAGCTTAGGATAAGTCGGCGTGAGCTGCGGCGGATTTTTGTGGGCGTGAAGTAAGCCGATTCGAGGATCACGTCAGTGGTGGCTTCAGAAACTCCACTATCAAGACCTCCCATAATACCACCGAGTGCGAGAGCACTGCCTGAGGTATCCGAGATAACAACGTCGTCTTCAGTTAGTGTGTAGTCGACTTCGTCGAGAGCTTTGAAAACTTCGCCATCGGCGGCCATACGAATATCGAGGGCACCGTCCACCTTGGCGGCGTCGAATGCGTGTAGCGGGTGACCAAACTCGTGGAGTGCGTAGTTAGTGATATCAACGATGTTATTGATGGGGCGAAGGCCAATGGCTTCCAATTTGGTTTTCAGCCAAACAGGTGATTCACCAACGGTAACGCCTGAGATTTTTACAGCCGTATAGAATGGACAGGATTCAGGTGCTGAGAGTTTGATAACACCATCGCAGGGAGCTGTGTCCGCCTCGATGATTGCGATAGCCTTACGACCGATTCCAGCCAGAGCACCAAGTTCGCGGGCCATTCCAGTGTGGGAAAGGAGGTCTGGGCGGTTTGGAGTAACTTCGACCTCGATGATGGTATCGGTGTCGAAAATTTCCTGGAGTGGTTTACCAATTTCAAGATCTTGGGAAAGGATCATCAAGCCATCGACCTCGGAGACCATACCTATCTCATCAGCGCCACAGAGCATACCCTTAGATTCGACTCCTCGCAGCTTACCCTCCTTAATGACAAATCCACCACCGAGGTCGGAGCCGGGAAGCGCACAGGGTACCTTGTCGCCTACTGAGTAGTTCTGGGCACCACAGACGATCTGTCGGAGTTCTTCCTCACCAGCGTCAACCATACAGACTTTGAGTTTATCTGCGTCTGGATGCTTCTCAGCAGATTTTATCTGAGCAACGACGATTTTGTCAGATGGCACGCCTGTCTGAGAAATCCCCTCCACCTCAACACCCGCAAAGGTGAGCAGGTCATCAATTTCCTGCAGGGACATGTGAGAGAGGTCGAGGTGGTCGTTAAGCCAGTTGAGTGAAACGTTCATGGTTGTTGAGTGATCGGTGGAAGTGTGCGGTGATCAATGACCACTGCCGCGCGGGGGTTTGACCATAGAATGGCGGGTTTTTACAGTGAAAAATAGGGGCTTTCCTCAAATTCAGTAGCCGCCTAAATAGGGATATGACTTATCCTCGCTCCCCTTTCGATCGTTCTGTTACTGACACTCTTCACTGGGCTCACTTTATTGATAAAGTCCGCCAGCACCTCGAAGGTGGCTACCAGAAGAATTCGCCAAGACTCTTGATCACCGAAAATGAGTGTTTTTGAGCTGATTGAAATGGACGAAGGCCGGGCATAAAAAACCCAAGGACCGTTAGGCGCCTTGGGTTTGAAAGAGTTGGGTTAGCAAACAGTTAACAGAAGGTTAAATCTGCTTCCTGCGCTTACGCTTGAGGTTAAGCTTAGCCATCGACTGGCCGATCATGGCCTGAAGGTGGGCGACTTCCTCAGCATTACCGTCGTGCTTGATTCCGTGTAGTGCGTCTTCAGCGCTCTTAATAGCAGTCTCCATGGCGGCTTCATCGATCTCTGCCTCACCAGCAGCCATGTCGGTAAGGACGATGACTTTTTCCTGGGTGACTTCAGCAAAACCGTTACCGATAGCGAGTTCGTGAACTTCACCATCTTTGCGGTATCGGAGTTCTCCGGCCTTGAGCGAGGTAACGAGAGCGGCGTGCAATTCCAGCACACCCATCTCACCTTCCTCACCGGGGAGGTAAACGTCTTCGACGGTGTCAGAGAAGATTTTCTTCTCAGGGGTGACGATTTCGAGGTGAAGCATGGCTTTTCAGGGGACAGGTGTCAGGAGGCGGGAGTCAGGAATAATGTTACTTGTCGCCGAGGTCAACGGTGTTGAGGCCGCCCTTCATGTAGAAGTTGGACTCGGGAACAGCATCGTGTTTTCCTTCGAGGATTTCATCGAAACCTTTAACAGTGTCCTCGATGGAGACGTATTCACCTTTGGTGCCGGTGAAGATCTCAGCAACGTGGAACGGCTGGGAGAGGAAACGCTGAATCTTACGAGCGCGGAACACGATGAGTTTGTCTTCATCCGAGAGTTCGTCCATTCCGAGAATGGCGATGATGTCCTGAAGGTCCTTGTAGCGCTGAAGCACGTTCTGAACGCCACGTGCAACACGGTAGTGCTCTTCACCAACGATCTCAGGAGAGAGTGCGTTAGATACGGATGAAAGTGGATCAACAGCAGGGTAGATACCGAGCTCAGCAAGGGAACGCTCAAGAACGACGGTGGAGTCGAGGTGGGCGAAGGTGTTTGCGGGAGCGGGGTCGGTCAAGTCATCTGCAGGAACGTAAACGGCCTGGAAGGAAGTAATGGATCCTTTGTGAGTAGAAGTAATACGCTCCTGGAGCATCGCCATTTCCTCAGCGAGGGTAGGCTGGTAACCAACAGCGGAAGGAGTCCGGCCAAGAAGCGCGGAGACCTCGGAACCAGCTTGGGAGAAACGGAAAACGTTATCCACGAAGAGTAGCACGTCCTGGCCTTCTTCATCACGGAAATATTCAGCCATGGCGAGTGCGGAAAGCGCAACACGGAGACGGGCGCCCGGAGGCTCGTTCATCTGACCGTATACGAGGGCCACTTTGGATTTGGAGAGGTCTTCGCGGTTGATAACACCAGCTTCGGACATTTCCTCGTAAAGGTCATTACCTTCACGAGTTCGCTCACCCACACCAGCGAAGACGGAGTAACCACCGTGCCCCTTAGCAATGTTGTTAATGAGCTCCATGATAACCACGGTCTTACCAACACCAGCACCACCGAAGGCTCCCACTTTACCACCCTTAGTGAATGGGCAAATGAGGTCGATGACTTTAATTCCTGTCTCAAGGATCTCAGCGGATGTCGCTTGGTCAATAAGTTCAGGGGCTGGACGGTGAATAGGATACTTCTTCTCGTGTGGCACGGGTCCACGCTCGTCAACGGGATCGCCGGTAACGTTGAAAATACGACCAAGAACGCCGGCTCCAACAGGAACGGAAATAGGTGCGCCAGTATCGGTGATATCTACACCACGCTTGAGACCGTCTGAGGTGCTCATAGCAACGGCGCGAACCCAGCCGTCACCGAGGTGCTGCTGGACTTCGAGAACGAGTGTAGACTCTGCTCCGTAAAGGTCATAAGTGACTTCGAGAGCGTTGTAGATGGCGGGCAGCTGGTCTGCTTTGGAGAAATCGGCGTCGATAACGGCGCCAATAACTTGAACGATGGTTCCTTTGTTAGACATAAGTCGAGTTGGTGGTTGGTTTGAGAATTGTTAGTGAAATTGAAGAAGCTTGGTATTTGGAATTTTAAACTTGGCGTTTAAAGCTATTCCATAGCTTTCTGGGCGGTCGTGATTTCGAGAAGCTCGGAGGTAATGGCGGCCTGACGGGCTTTGTTGTATTCGAGAGTGAGGTCCTTGACCATTTGCTCTGCGTTATCGGTAGCAGACTTCATGGCAACCATTCGAGAGGAGTGCTCGGAAGCGAGAGACTCAACCAGCATTTGGTAGACCTGGAAGTTAATGTAAAGTGGAAGCAAGGTGTCGAGAACGGCTTCGGGGCTAGGCTCGAAGATGTAGTCGCTTGCAAGTGCTTCTTCCTTATCGGTTTCCTTGATCTTATCTTTACCAACACCTTCGTAGGCACGTTTTTTGGCAAGCGTATCAGACTCGATGGTCAGAAGTTGGGTCACCCATGGATCCTGACGAAGAGTGGTGACGAAGTTGGTGAAGGCTACTTGGACCTTATTGTATTCACCGCTGAGAAATTTCTCAGTGAGAAATTTTGCAATCGGACGTGCTTCGGAGAAGGGAACTGGATCGCTGACTTCGAAATCGGCTACGAGGGTCTCACCGGACTTCGCTAGTGAGGTGCGCAGTTTGCGTCCAACGGTGACAAAGTGGGTGTTTTCGTCAGCCTCTTCACGGACCTTCTTGAGAAGGTTGGTGTTGAGTCCACCGCAGAGACCTTTGTTGGTGCTGATGACAAGCATCAGTGTTTTTCCACCTTCACGCACTTCTAACAACGGGTGAGCGTTCTCATCAACGTTTGCCTTAAGGTTGGTCAGAACCTTGTTCATTTCGTCCGCGTAATCACGGCCTGCGAGCGCTTGGTTCTGCGCTTTCTTCATCTTGGCGGCAGCAACGAGCTGCATCGCTTTGGTGATTTGCGAGGTGCTTTTTACCGACTTAATACGTCGGCGGATATCGCGAAGGTTGGCCATTTTTTACAGGGGACAGGTGTCGGGGATCAGTTATCGGAGATAAGGGGTCAGCTTCGCTGACTTACTTCCAAGATGCTTTGAAGTCGGCGAGGGCTTGATTGAGGCCTTCGGTAACACCATCAGTGAGGGCTTTCTCAGCGGCGATGAGCAAGAGAAGGTCGGCCTTACGGTTGGTGAGGTATTCTTCAAGGGCGTTCTGGCATTCCTTGACGCGGTCGACTGCGACGTCGTCAAAGTGGCCGTTCTGCATGGACCAGAGGACAGCGACCTCCATCTCGAGAGACTTGGGGCTGTATTGGTTTTGCTTGAAGAGTTCTACAATGCGCTGACCACGGTCGATCTTGGCTTGAGTAGCTTCGTCGAGGTCGGAACCGAATGCGGCGAATGCCTGCAGTTCGCGGAACTGAGCAAGATCGAGCTTGGTGGTTCCAGATACTTTCTTGATCGCCTTGGTCTGAGCTGCCGATCCCACACGAGATACGGAGAGACCAACGGAGATCGCAGGACGGATACCCTGATAGAAAAGGTCTGTTTCGAGGAAAATCTGACCGTCGGTGATGGAAATCACGTTGGTAGGAATGTAGGCGGAAACGTCACCAGCTTGGGTTTCAATGATCGGAAGTGCGGTCATTGATCCACCACCTGCGTCATCGGAGAGACGGGCGGAACGTTCGAGAAGACGGGAATGAAGGTAGAATACGTCACCGGGGAATGCCTCACGACCAGACGGGCGGCCAAGAATGAGGGAAACTTGACGGTAAGCAACAGCGTGCTTGGAAAGGTCATCAAACACGATCAGCACGTCCTTACCTTGATCCATCAGATACTCACCAATGGCGCAACCGGTGTAAGGCGCGAGGTATTGGTTAGCGGCAGAGTCAGAGGCGGATGCTGCAACGATGCAGGTGTTTTCCATGGCACCAGCTTCTTCAAGTGTCTGCATGGTGCGGACGATGTTTGAGCGTTTCTGTCCAACAGCAACGTAGATGCAATAAAGTGGTTTGTGGTCCTTCAAGCGACCTTCAGCAGCAGCTTTGTTCTGCTGGGCTTGGGCGATGATGGTGTCAACGGCGATGGTGGTCTTTCCGGTAGAACGGTCACCAATGATAAGCTCACGTTGGCCACGACCGATTGGAATCATTGCATCGATGGACATGATACCTGTTTGCACAGGAACGGAAACTGACTTCCGCTTAATGATGCCGGGAGCGATCTTTTCAACAGGGTATTGGTCAGCAGCTTCGATATCACCTTTGCCATCGAGAGGACGGCCGAGGTTATCGACTACGCGGCCGAGCATATTTTCACCAACAGGAACAGAAAGTAGCTTACCAGTGGTCTTGCACTCGTCACCCTCTTTAATGTGAAGTGAATCACCGAGAAGAACGACACCGACTTCGGCTTCTTCCAAGTTAAGAGCGAGTCCGACGAGGCCGCCGGGGAATTCGATCATCTCGTTAAGTGCGACGTCACTGAGGCCTTCGACCTTGGCGACACCGTCACCAATTGTGCGGACTGTTCCGACGTTGCTTTTCTGCACCGACGATGAAACGTTGGCGATTTCTTGTTCAAGTTCCTGGAGGATACTGCTCATAGCGTTTGTAGTTTGGAGAGTTGTTAGTTGAAAAATTGAAGAGTCTTAAAATACCGTATTAGAATGCGTTAGCTAGTCTTTCAAGGCGGGACTGGACGCTGCCGTCCCATACGTCGTTACCGACGCGAATTTTAACACCGCCGAGAAGTTCTGGGTCGATGCTGTAGGAGAAGGAAAGGCCACCACCGTATTGGTTATTGAGGCTTTCCTCAATACGAACACGGCTTGGGGTGTCGAGCTCGGTTGCGCTTTCGATGAGTGCCTGACGGCTTTCCTCATCAAGGCGAACGAGACGGAACAAGGCGTGCATGATCGCGCGGTAGTCGCGAGGCTTGGCAGCGCCTATCTTTTTGAAAGCGGTGCGCATCTTGTCCTCATCGAGTCGACCTTCCGGCGCACAGAGGCGATAGATCCGACGGGCGGAGCGGGCGGCATCCTTGGAGACTTTCATGATAGAGTGTAGGTGATCAGTGTGGGGTGATCAGGGCGTTTAGCCTTCGACACTTTTAAGGGCCTCTTCATTGATGCGCTTCTGATCGGCATCATTGAGTTCCTTACCAGTGACGGCGGCGGTAGTGGCGGTAACGAGACGTCCGAACTCTTTCTTAAGCTCGGTAGTCATGGTCTTGCGCTCAGCCTTGGCGGCTTCTTTGGCTTTGGCGAGAATACCCTGGGCAGAAGCAATCGCTTCCTGGGCTTTCTTCTCTGAAAGTGATGCGGCGCTCTCTTTGGCTTCGTTGATGAGGCGAGCGGCGTCTGCGTTGGCCTTATCGATGGCCTCTTGGGTGCGTTG
>JASJLI010000040.1:0-6945 GCA_037620805.1 Akkermansiaceae bacterium | reverse complement strand
ACTGGCAACATGCGTGTACTGATTCCGGCTTGGGTATCGAAAGACCCTCAAGGCGCCCTGACTTATACTATGGCCATGGAAAAGGGTGACACCCGCGACGAAGCTCTGTTTTACTACGTCCACAGCAATATGACCGACTGTCGGAACGGCGGGTGGACCGGTTTCAATGCCCCCCCGGGTGAGTTGATAAAAGTCCTTGAGAATCTTAGCAAAGAAAGCAGCCGTAGTCGCTACGTTGCTAGCATGATGAACTTAATTGAATCCACGGATTCTATCTCAGATAGCGCCAAGCAGAGCATACTTGGCCGCAACCACGAACGCTGAGCTAAGGCTTAGATCGCTGTTCTAGAACTTTGAAGGCTCCTCCGGCCCCTTGTGGGTCGAGGAGCCTTTTTTCTGCCTTCGTATCAGCAAGAAAGGCGCCAAGCGTTTGCACGCCGGGCATCGTCCCGACCCAACGCCCGCGCAACAACTCGCCGCGTAGGTGTGCCGTGAGCTGCTCGGTTGCGGTAAGACGTTGCCAATCTGCCATGGGTAAACCTACCCAAAATTGATTATAGATTTCAAGAAAAAAATGAAAAGTGATTCTGGGCGCTTGTGGTTTGTTTGTTAAATAAGGGGCCTCAGCGACTCATGTCCGGTTTTATCCACGGTGGATCGATCCGGTAAGCTCGCGAAGAACAAAGAATCAACCCCCTTATCACCTCATGAAAGCCCCTCCGACCACCTCACCCAAAAAGCAAATTCCTAGCAGTCCACTCACAATTGGTTCGATCTCGACACCTCACCATCCACACCTCTAACCTACACTCCACCTATGAAACCCAAACTAAAAATCATCCTGTGGGGCCTCGCCGTCGTTGCGGGCCTCGCTTCACTAACTGCCGAGCCTAAAAATCCGAAAAAGGCAGCTACATCCGAGCCCGACATCACTCGCAACATTCGTGTGCAATTTGAATACATCGAAATGCCGCTCACCACCATGAGTACGCTCATGGATGACAAAAAGGCAACCGCCACGGACACAGCACTACGCATCCAAGTTACCGAGCTCATCAAGCAGGGCAAAGCAAAGATCATTCAGACCCAGATTCTCACCGTACCCGATAGACAAAAGGCGACATCCCAATCGATCCGGGAATTGCTCTATCCGACTGAATACGAACCTGCAGAGTCAGCTGCCGCAATCCATATTCCCAAAGACGACGATACTGATGAGAAGATCGCGGTGAAGAATACTGCCACGGGACCTACCCCCACAGCATTCGAGACACGCAATACCGGAGAAACTCTTGAAGTAGAAGCCTCCATCCATTCCGGCGCACCTTACATTCTGATGCGTTACGCGCCTGAAATCGTCACCTACACTGGTAATACGATCTACGCAGAATGGCGCGACGAGCGCGGCAAGGCGGATATCGTCATGCCAAATTTCTACACCTTGCGCATCACTGGCGCGATCACCGTTGCCAATGCCAAGCCTACCCTTCTCGGCACCTTGTCGCCGAAGGACGACAAGGGCATCACCGATGCTTCACGCAAAATTCTCGTATTTGGAAAAGCCACTATCCTTGCCACCAAATGAAGGCTTGTTTCTTACTTCTCCTCCTAACGCTGCCTCTCACCGGGGTTCCCGAGGATGTGGATCCGTTCAGCGACGAGCTGAGCGAGCAACCGCACCACATTCGCGTTGAGGTAAGGCACATCGAGATCACCAGCACATTGCTGCCCAAGGTATCAACCCCCTTATCACCTCATGAAAGCCCCTCCGACCACCTCACCCAAAAAGCAAATTCCTAGCAGTAACGTCTAAATTTCCTATTTTGACGCTAATGTTCGAATGGTGTTTTTTTGAGGTCTAAAGCCTCGCTGAAACCTTGGCCAACATCCTGTCTGAAAAGTTCAATATCTTAGTAATGAGTATGACCATGAACCAAAAATCCAATCATCGAGGCTAGAATATCAGCATCCGCAATACGGTCAGTGCGTGACCCCTTCGGTTTTTTGAAGAAGTTTCCGATTTCGTCAAATTAAAAAATCAGGCGCCCAGTCGTATTGTTAGTCCGCCATGGGCATTGATTTTTTCATTTGTAAGTGATAGGGATGCCATTGGTAATCCGTTGGTTGATTGTTGCTAACAATTCCTCACCATATTCTGGGCGGGTTGTCGATTTTTCTGGAGTCTTTATCTTACGCGGATTCATTCAGGAATAAATAATTTGACACTTCTTTGACACTTTCGCGGCGATTGGCTGCTAATCTTCACGTGCTATGAAACTACAAACTATGAAACTAAAAACCATGAAACTAAAAACCATTGTTATACAACCCCTCCTTATCGCCGTCTGCTCCATCGCCGTCCTCCACGGTCAGACCCCGCGACCTGCAGATCCCTATGCAGATCCCGATGCAGTTCCCTATGTCAAGAGAGAACCGGATTTTAAAGACCCTAAGCAGATCTCTTTCTGCTGTGAAGAGTTCTCGCTGCCGCTTGCCATGGCCGCAAAATTGCACAGAGAAGGGCTCACCGACGCTGAGATTTACCAGCGTCTCATTGCCGAGGTGGACAAAGGCACGGCCATCCAGGAAAGCTTCACAGTGATCCGGACCCGATCCGGAGAGAAGGCAACCAGCGAAGCAATCAGCGAGGTGATCTATCCTACCGAATTCGAGCCGGCACAAGTCCCGGAAACCCTGAGTGTCGCGACGAGCCAGCCTACAGGAAAAAAAGCGCCGCAAGCTGTCACCGATGCCAGTAAGCTCGCCCACGCACCACCCATTTCGTTAAGCGGTGGACTGATCACCCGAGCCACCCCCACGGCCTGGGAAACGAGGGACACAGGCACGACCATCGAGATCCAACCGACGATCAGCGACGACGCCAAATTCATCGACATAAACTTCTCCTGGGATCGCACGGAGCTGGTGGATATACGCTCATGGGGGCAGGGGGTCTCCACCTGCCAGCAACCCGAGTTCGAAGCGCAAAAACTGAGCTCTGGCGCTACATTGACCGTCGACAGACCCCACCTCATTGGTACAGTCAATCGGACACCATTCTCGAAGGTCCATCCGGAATCCGCCACACGCGTGTGGTTCGCCTTTGCTACCTGCTCCATTAAATACGCATTATATAAATAATGCGCCCCGCTCTGGCCACCATCCTGCCCATGCTCGCCGCCGCCGTCCTCGTGATGGTCGGCGGTGAAAGGTTGGCACGGCGCGATTCGGAAACCCGTAGCCCTATCGACCGCGATCGCCTACTGGATCTGGACGAGGCTCTGCGCGGGGAGCTTACCCGCCTCGAACGGCTCTACCTAAGCCACCTCGACCGACTCGCAAGTTTGCCACTTAATCAAGCTTCATCTAACAAGAGGCTCAGCGCTGAGGCTGAAAATGTAGCCGGTGTGAGGCTGATCCGTGTTTTCCGAAGCGGGGGCAAGGATTTTACCCACCCTATCAACCCCCTTTCTCCTCCTCGCATGATGCTCTCGACCACCTCACCCAAAAAGCAAATTCCTAGCAGTCAGTCGAAGAAATATTGGCCACAAAAGGCACATAATTCACATAAATAGACAAACTAACATTTTTAAATATCCTGCTGGGCATTCCGTATAATAAAATAGGATCATGGAAGCAGACATAAAAATACTCACCGATACAATCAGACAAGCCGCCATCATCTCCTCTGTGAATTTTGTGCCCTCTGTGGCCAACTCTTCTTTATTCAATCAACCCCCTTATCACCCCATGAAAGCAACTCCGTGCACCTCGCTCAAAAAGCAAATTCCTAGCAATGCTCGAGCGCCTGCAGCGTCGTCTCCGCGGTCTTACAATTGACGCTAAACTCAGCTGCGAGCCGTTGCACGCCGGGCATCGTCCCGACCCAACGCCCGCGCAACAACTCGCCGCGTAGGTGTGCCGTGAGCTGCTCGGTTGCGGTAAGACGTTGCCAATCTGCCATGGGTAAACCTACCCAAAATTGATTATAGATTTTTAAAAAAAAGTGAAAAACGATTCTTGGCGCTTGTGGTTTGTGTGTTAAATATTGGTTCTCAGCGACTCATGTCCGGTTTTATCCACGGTGGATCGATCCGGTAAGCTCGCAAAGAACAAAGAATAATACTCCTAACAACTAATTAACTATAAAATAATTATGAAAAAACTACTCCTTCTACTCCCTCTGGTTGCCACTACCGTATCAGGCGCAGTGATCGTTCCAGTCACGGCGAACGCATCCAGCGAGAAATCCGATTCTTTGGCAACATTCTTGATCGACGGCAGCGGTCTCTTCACCTCCACCACCGAATTAACACCAGACAATTCCCTCACCGGAATACATTACGATAATTCTAATGCTACCAGCTCGACAGCTGATAGGTCATGGGTTTGGAGTGGCATCATCAGCGAAGAATGGGTCGAATTCGACTTGGGTGGCAGTTTCAATGTAACCGATGCCTACATTTGGCAGACCACGTTCTCCACGACAACTCGTCAAACGAGAACCTTCGATATCGAATATTCGACTGATGGCACAAATTATTTCGTCGCTTCGGCCGACCAACAACTCGGGCAGGTAACCCCAACTCTGACTGTCGGTTCCACGGCCGAGACTTTCAATTTTTCCTCGGTAACGGCGAGCTGGATGCGGATCGGGATTGACGGCACTTACGAAAATCCGGGAGGAGGCAGGAATTGGCTGGGGGGCCTCGGTGAAGTGAGGTTCGAAGGAACGGCTGTCCCCGAGCCATCCACCACCGCCCTTCTCGGCCTCGGTGGACTCGCCCTGATCCTCCGTCGCCGCAAGTAATCCGGCCTCGGAAAATTAACAAATATCCCAACCCCATTCCCGATCACGCGGGGGTGGGGTTTTTTCGTATGGTTCAATATCCAGAGAAGGGTCAGAGAAGGGTCCGGACTGACCGCTCTCAGTAACAATTCCACCATTGACTCATCCTGTGAGTGGCCATTCACTACACCCGATTTACCCTTTTAATGCACCCCCATCTTTCCCTCGCAACCACCTATTTTTCCCATGAAAGCCCCTCCGAACACCTCACTTAAAAAGCAAGTTTCTAGCAATACCGATATGTGCAGAATCGTCCTCAGCCTTCTCTTCGCCCTTTCGCTCGCGCCAGTGATCAACGCGGCCGACAAGCCAAATGTGCTCTTGCTTTCGATTGATGACCTCAATGACTGGGTTGGTTGTCTTGGTGGTCATCCGCAAGCTTTAACGCCCAATATCGATCGTCTTGCCAAACGCGGCACGCTCTTCAGCAACGCCCATTGCCAATCGCCCGTCTGCAATCCCTCGCGCGCCAGTCTGATGACCGGCCGTTATCCCCATAGCAGTGGCGTCTATTTTCTTAGTCCCCACCTGGATGCCGCGCCCGCTTTGAACAAACTGGATACCCTGCCTCAACGCTTCGCCAAAAATGGCTATAAGACCATGGCCGTTGGCAAACTGTTTCACGGCAAAGACAAGCTCTACTTCCAAGAGTACGGCGGCACCAACGGTGGCTTTGGCCCCCGCCCCAAAAAGAAGATTTCGCAGCCACACGGTCATCCAGCCTGGGACTGGGGCGCCTTTCCCGACATGGACGAAAAGATGCCGGATCTCAAAGCCGCCAACTGGGCCATCAACAAACTCAAACAGAAACATGACAAGCCATTCATGCTCGGTGTCGGATTTTACCGGCCACACGTCCCCATGTACGCACCCAAAAAATGGTTTGACATGCACCCGCTGGACAAGGTGAAGCTCCCCCTCGTCAAAGCCGATGATCGCGCGGATCTCAGCCAATACGCCATCGACCTGACCAATCTGGAACACGTCTCGCCGTTGCACAGCTGGGTCACGAGTGCGGATCAGTGGAAACATGCGGTACAATCCTATCTCGCCTCAGTCACCTTTGCCGATCATTGTCTCGGCCTGGTACTCGATGCTCTTGACGCCAGTCCGCATGCGCATAACACCATCATCGTGCTTTTCTCCGATCACGGGTTTCATCTCGGAGAAAAAGAACGCTGGGCCAAACGTTCGCTTTGGGAGGATGGTACCCGTGTGCCCCTGATTGTTTCAGCCCCTGGTTTCAAAGCCGGCCAGCGCAGTGAGCGCCCCGCCGAACTCATCGATATCTTTCCGACCCTACTAGACCTTGCCAAGCTAGAAAAAGACGAGAAGCAGGAGGGGCAGAGCCTGGTACCGCTGTTAAAGGATCCAGCCGCCGAATGGGATCACCCAGCCATCACCAGTTTTGGACCGGACAACTACTCCGTACGCAGCACCCGCTATCGCTTCATCCAATATCGCGATGGCTCGCAGGAGCTCTACGACCACAGCAAGGATCCGCACGAATGGACTAACCTTGCCAACAGCCCGGAGAAGAAAGCAGTGATTGCCAAACTCCGCGCATTTCTTCCCAAGAAAAGCGCACAGCACCCGGTTCTCGAGGGACGCTCCACCGGCCACAACGCCTTCGCCGCCGCCAACGCCAACGCCAACGCCAAACTAAAGAAGTAAGCAACCGCCTTATCACCTCATGAAAGCAACTCCGAACACCTCACCCAAAAAGCAAATTCCTAGCAGTAGCAGTATTCAAAAGCCATATTGTTCCATGAAATCTCTTCTTATCATCACGATTCTGGTCGCGCAACTGCCGCTGCTGACCGGTGCTGCACTTGCTGCGGGAAAGCCTGATGTAGGTAAACTTTACGAAGCTAAAACCTTCGGCAAACTCAATTACCGTTTGATGAGCCCCATCGATTTGAAGAACAATACGGAAAAGAAATACCCGCTTATTTTGTCCTTGCATGGAGCGGGGGGGCGAGGGACGAAGAACATAAAGAATCTCAGACGTTGGAATGGCCTGCTCGCTGAAGAAAGCCTACGCCGCAAATACCCCTGCTATGTCTTGGCGCCACAAGTAGTTGAAGGCAGTTGGC
>JASJLI010000039.1:0-16256 GCA_037620805.1 Akkermansiaceae bacterium | reverse complement strand
ACGTGTTTGCCGTGATTGAGTGCCATGATCGCTAGGCGCGCATGACTCGGGGCATCGGTAGCAATGTAGATGGCCTCGATGCTCTTGTCCTTGATCATCTCTTCGCAGGATGGGTAAGTTTTTTTTGCACCTACTGCCCTGGCCAAGGCTGCACAGCGACCGGGATCAAGATCGGTGGCGGCCACCACTTCGACATTGGGATGATTTTGATAAAAGAATGCCCCTCCAAATTTACAGAGACCGTATCCCGCGATACCCACCTTGACCTTACGATCCGAAACCGACCTCCAACCTTTGGCTGCATTCGGGTCGTCCTTGGTTTTTTCAAATCCTGGAATGATTTTTCCATCAGCATCCTTGGGTGCTTCTTTGGCAGCATCCGCGTTACCCGCCATTCCGGCCATACCGAGGAATGCCCCCGCGCCGCCAAGTCCGTGCAGAAAGCCACGGCGTGACAGGCCGCCCTGTTCCAAATTTCCAAAAAGACTCTCGTTTTCGTTGTTAAGTTCTTCGTGATTCATGATGTTATTTTTACGTTTGGGTTGATGTGATTCTAGTAACTAAATTTTTATGAGGACTTACGGTTGCTCGGTGAAATCGAACAGATAAAGGACAACGCCAGTGTGGCAACTATACCACCATTGATGGTATTGGAAACCAACGACAATCCGGTTGTCGGGCTGGAGGTAGTAGGTGATGTAGTTGGCAGTCTGGATGGCGCGTTGGCGCATTTTTTCATCACCGGTGGCCTTTGAGAGATCCATCAACATCGACGCCCAGTTCAGGCTGTGGATACCCATGACGACGTTGCACTGCAGTTGTTCACGAATGCCTTCGGCTGGTTCGAAGCCTTTGATTTTATCGAGGAAGGTTTTTTCGATCCAGACATTGAGGTCCTTCGCCATTTCCAGATAGCCGTTTTCATCGGTTCTGTTAGCTAGCAGATAACGGATGGTATCGAGGCAGTCGTAGTTAGTCCGACCCTTGGTGCTGGCCGGAATATCCTCGTAAAACCCGCGAAACTCCTTGGTCTTGATCGGGCCGTTGACCAGCCATTTCCATGTCAGGTCACGATGTTTTTTGTATCGGTGATTACCGTTGGCGGCATCCAGTTTTTCAAACAACGTCACGGCGTAAATCACGCTGCTGCTGTATTCTTCGATCACCTTTTCGGTTTTTGGATCGACTCGAAACGGCCAGGTGCCATTCGGCCGCTGCCGCTTGCTGAGTGTCTGACCGATGGCTTCGGCGGCTTTCAGAAACCTGACCTCGCCACTGGCTTTGTGCAACTTGAGATAGGCCAGTGCCATGATCGCCGCCTTGTCCGGCATCAGGCCCGTTTTGTCGCGGAACCCGCCGGGCTTTTTTTCCTGGAACGTGCTGTAGGGAAGGCTGCCGTATGCCCAATCGGAGGGCGTGCTATGGGCGATATCCCAATCCGCCAGTTTAACCGCCTCCTTGAGCGCACCAGCATTCTTGGCATATTTCGAGTAACCGATCAGGGTGCGGATCATCAGCGCATGGTGAAACGCCGGGTAGGACACAAAGCGATCGACAGATTTAGGAAACGGCGCGCCATTGTGTTGTAAATTCGAGTAGTAGACCCAAGGCATCTGAGTCTTGCCCTTTTCGTCAACGATGGTCTCCGGTGCCCCCTTGAACCATTTAAGATGATCATCTATAATAAACGACATGCCGCGCCGGATCGTTTGGTCATACGACTGCAGTGGCAACAGCTTACCTTGTTTGTCGCGTTTCACCTCGGCCACCGTCATCATCGATTTCCAGTCGACGGCTCCTGAGCTGACTCCTGAAAGACTGACGCTGCAAAGCAAGATGCCAACAACGGCAACTTGGCCAAACTTGGAGTTTTTCATGTGTTTTTTCATGTTTCGATATGATCTCGATGAGCCTTGTTGCTCACAGAGGAATCATACGATACTTCATTCGTGCGTAAATGGAATGAAACTAAACCGTCGAATACATGAAGAAATCCGACTTTTTCCGGCTGCCACACGACGTTCTGAGGCAGGACGCGTGTTATCCCAGCAGATCCTTGATAACGTGACCGTGAACATCAGTCAGTCGGAAGTCGCGGCCTTGGCTGCGGAATGTGAGGCGTTTGTGGTCAATGCCTAACTGGTGCATGATGGTGGCATGGAGGTCATGAACGTGAACTTTGTTTTCAGTGGCATGGTAGCCAAATGCATCGGTAGCGCCGTGGGTGATGCCGGGTTTCATGCCGCCGCCTGCCATCCACATGGTGAAGCCGTGCGGGTGGTGATCGCGACCCCAGGTCTTGCCCATCACTTGGGCGACGGGTGTGCGACCGAATTCGCCACCCCAGACGACAAGGGTGTCTTCGAGCAGGCCGCGTTGTTTGAGATCAGTGATGAGGGCGGCGATGGGTTGATCGGCCGCGGTGCACTGTCGGCGGTGTTCGCGATCCATATCCGTATGTGAGTCCCAGCCGCGATCGTAGAGCTGGACGAAACGCACGCCTTTTTCGACGAGACGGCGAGCGAGCAGGCAGTTGCGTGCGAAGGAGGGTTTGGTGCGGTCGGCTCCGTAAAGCTCCATGGTTTTGTCCGACTCCTTGTTCAGATCGGCGAGTTCCGGCACGCTGGCCTGCATGCGGAAGGCGAGCTCGTAGGAGGCGATGCGGGCTGCGATCTGGGGGTCGTTGAGGGTGTTGTGCTGGTGCTCGTTCATCCACTTCATGACGTTGAGCTCGCGGCGGCGATCATCGTTGGTGACGTGTTTCGGGTTATTGAGATGGAGCACGGGGGCGCCGCTGTTTCGGAACGGGACGCCGGCGTAGCGGGAGTCGAGGAAGCCGTTACCCCAGAAACTCTGCAGCAGTGGTTGGCCGTCACTCACCCCGGAGGTAAGTACGGTGTAGGCCGGGAGCTCACTGTTTTCCGATCCCAGACCATAGGAGAGCCAGGAGCCGAGTGTAGGTCGATCACCTAACAGCGTTCCGCAGTTCATGAAATTGACACCGGGGTCGTGCACGTTGGTATCGGTGTGCATGGAGCGGATGATGGTGAGATCATCCGCGACTTTGGAAAGATGAGGAAGGAGTTCGGAAATGACATTCCCGGACTGACCATGTTTTTTGAAGGTATAGGGGGACCCTTTGAGGCTGGGGGTGCCTCGGATGAGGGCGAACTGCTGGTGATCCTTGAGAAGCTCCTGCGGGATTTTCTGGCCGTCCATTTCGTTGAGCTTTGGCTTCGGGTCAAAGAGATCGATGTGTGAAGGGCCTCCCGCCATAAAGAGAAAGATGACACGCTTGGCCTTGGGCGCATGATGGGGAGCGCCGAGCAAACTTTGACCGGCGGAAAGTTTGTCGCCAAGTAGAGAGGCAAGTGCCATCGAGCCAATGCCGCCGGCGGATTTCCCAAGGAAAGACCGGCGTGTTAGGGTCGCAGATGAGGGACGTTGTGGGTGAGATGACATCGCGTTAGATTATGGTCGACTCATGGTCGGTTAAGCGTTTCGTCTAGGTTGAGCAGGATGCTTGCAACGCTTTGCCAGGCGGCTTTTTCAGGCGACGGGAGGTCTGCGTAGCGGCTGAGTTGGGTATCGATAAAGCTGAGCAGGCGTTTGCGTTCCTCCTGATCCGGGAGGCGACTGAGACAGAGCTGGAATGCACGGTCGAGGCGGGCACTGGAATCCTTGGGAACTTCTGTGATGAGTCGGTTTGCGAGTTGTCGGGCGGTTTCGACAAAGATGGGGTCGTTGAGGGTGACGAGGGCCTGGGTGGGGAGATTGGCTGAGTTGCGTTTGACGGTGCACGTCGCGCGGGCGGGAGCGTCGAGCAGCTCCATGGTCGGGTGCAGGGCCATGCGGCGCCAGTAGGTGTAGAGGCTCTTGCGGTGGAGGTCGTCGTTGTCACTGTTAACCCACCGCCCCGGAAGATCACGTTCTTTCCAGTAGTCTTTGGGTTGCACGGGGAAGACGGCCGGTCCTCCCGTGGAGGGTTTCAGCAGGCCGCTGATGGCGAGTGCCTGATCGCGGATTTGCTCGGCGGGCAAGCGGACGCGTGGCATCTGGGCAAGCAAGCGCTGGCTGGGGTCTTTTTCAGCTGATGTGGGGGTAATGCGGGCTGATTGCCGGTAACTGGCTGAGGTGACAATGAGGCGGTTGATGTGTTTCATATCCCAGCCGCTGCGCACGAACTCGGTGGCCAACCAGTCGAGTAGCTCCGGATGACTCGGTAGCGCACCCTGCGAGCCGAAATCGTCCGGTGTGCGCACTAGGCCGTTGCCGAAGTAACTTTGCCAGAAACGATTCACCACCACCCGCGCGACCAGTGGGTTCTTTCCATCGACCAGCCAGCGGGCGAACTCGAGTCGGTTCTTCGGTTGTGCATTCCCGTCAGCCACCAGGACTTCCGGTGCCCCTGGCGAAACTTGGTCGCCGCGACTGAGAAAATTTCCGCGCAGGTGGATAAATGTTTCCCGGGCTTGGGCAAGCTCCTCCATCACCGGCACCTGGACCGTTTTTCCTTTGCCCTGACCTTTCTGAGATGGCGTATACTGCATCGTCGGGCCTCCCTGTTTGAAGCCCTTACCCTGGTGTTTAGTGTTATTGAACAACGCAAACATCGAGAAGTAGTCGCGCTGGCTGATTGGATCAAACTTATGATCGTGGCACTCGGCACATTCCATCGTAAGTCCGAGCCAGACCTTGCCGGTGGTGTTGACACGATCGGTCACACCCTTGATCCGGTATTCCTCCACCGGGTAGGTCATCCCTTTGGCCTGCGGGGCGTTGCGGTGAAAACCGGTCGCCAATCGCTGTTCGGCGGTGGCGTTAGGTAGCATATCTCCGGCGAGCTGCTCGATGGTGAACTGGTCGAATGGCATGTTGCGATGCAGCGCGCGCACCACCCAGTCGCGGTACGGCCAGATCTGGCGCATCTTGTCATCAGCGAACCCGCGCGTATCGGCGTAGCGTGCAAGATCGAGCCAGTCCTGGGCGCGACGCTCGGCGTAGTCGCGCGTAGATAGCAAGCGATCAACCAGACGCTCGTAAGCACCGGGTGACTTGTCATTTAAAAAAGCATCCAGATGGGATGGAGTCGGCGGGACACCTGTTAGGTCGAGCGTGACGCGGCGGATAAGCGTCGTGCGGTCCGCCGCAGGAGAGGATGTTAGGCCGTTCTTCTTAAGACGCGCATCGATGAATCGGTCGATCGGGTTTTGCTGATCATTGGCAGTCGCCGGAGCACCTTCTGATGGTAAGTGCTTGCGTGGTGGCACCAATGCCCAGTGAGCTTGGTACTCCGCCCCCTGCTCGATCCAGCGTTTGAGCCGTTCCTTTTCGCGATCCGTGAGCTGCTTGTTACTCTCCGGGGGAGGCATCATTTCCTCTGCATCCGTGCTGGTGATGCGTTTCCAAACCTCACTGTGATCGAGAGATCCCGGTTTGATCGCCTGTGTGCCATCCCTCAGTGCGTATGCGCCCTCCGCTGTGTCCAGACGCAGCTTGGCCTCCCGGGTTTTCGCATCGAACCCGTGGCAGGCGAAACACTTGTCGGAAAGAATCGGGCGGATATCGCGGTTGAATTCCAGGCGCTCGGGATTCGCACAAGCCGGCCCCACCAGCCCCGCCATCACCAACCAGCACGCTGCGATACTGGGTTTGATGGCGTGTCGCCTGTGCCTATGGTTGCCGGGTAGATTCAATTTATTAAACTTGGTGGGAGGTGGGATGAGTTGGTTTTGACGGCGTGCGAAGACATACCCTGCTGGAGCCTCCCTTGCCACTCTACAATAACAAAGCCGCGGGGCGAGAACGGATTGCCGCGCACCATTCCCTGTCGCTTGAACTACGTAAAAAACACCATTTTCCTTGCAAGCTTCCCCTGCTGGCAAAGGAAAAATCTCTGGCGAAAACGAGGTTCGCCAGATACTTTTTTTGAGTTCGTCAAGTTAAAGACGCATCATCCACGGCCTACTTGCGGCGGCGGAGGATCAAAGCCAAACCACCTAGTCCAAGCAGGGCTACTGACGAGGGCTCGGGGACGGTGAGCGCGGCAGTAAGCGCGGCGAGAGGTATCTTTGTTTTCATTGTTGGTTATTTTTGTTGTTGGTTTGTCAGTGACTTCACCATGAAGTCGAAACTGGAAACTAATCTCCCGCCCACATTAAAAAAGAACTTTCATATTCCATTTTAGTCAATAAGGTGTGTCAGAAATGAAAGAGCGCCTGGTGATACGAGTCCGCTTGCCGGAATGGTCGACGTTTACGGAAGCCGTGTTGCGGGGTATCTTGCGCTACCAGCGTGAGCACTGGCGGCCGTGGCGTTTGCTTTGTGAGGGGGAGTTCTTCGGCATGAAAACAAGCGGCATTGAGATGGGGGATGAAGAATGCAACGGCGCCATCCTGTTCCGTCCGGTCGGGGACGAGGCTGAGGAATTCAAGCGTAAGGGTCTGCCCTTGGTGGTGCTCAGCACAGAGAACGCGCAGAAGGGCGTGCCGAGAGTGGTGGCGGACAGTGTGGAAATCGGGCGTCGGGCAGCCCGGTATTTCACCGGACTCGGGCTGAAGGATGTTGCTTATATTGGGGACTTGGGAATGAGTTATTCGAGGTGTTGGCAGCGTGGTCTGGTCACTGAGTTTGGCAAGTCAGGTGGCCGTGTTCAGATCCACCATCTGGCGGAGGATCTTATTTTTCCTGTGGAAGACAGGACTCGAATCGCCGAGATTCTCAACCCTCTGTTGGCTCGCTTGCCAAAGCCTTGTGGGATTTTTGCAAAAGACAGGGTGGCCTCCAATGTCCTGACCCTCGCCGAGAAAGCCGGATGGGGAATACCCGAGGATTTTTCCGTGTTTGGTGCGGGCTACAGTGACATTCTCGCACTGACGTGCCACCCCCCGTTGTCGACGATTGATTATCCGAGTGAGCGGGTCGGTTACGAAGCTGCGGCCACCCTGGATCGGATGCTCCGTGACATGTCACAGGTGCCCCGTCACGTCATCGTTCCGGGCAGTGAAATACGCGAACGGGAGTCCACTGGAGTGGTGCTGTCCTTCACGGGGCCTGTGCAAAAGGCGGTTCTTTTGATCAGAAAGGAGGCACCCCAAAATGCACTCCAAGCGGGAGAGGTAGAATGCAACTACGCCACTGGCGCCATGTCGATGTTCAGGCGAGAATTCCGGAATCAGACGGGGATGTCCGTCAAGGAGATGATCAACCAGATCAGGATCGAGAGGCTGGAACTCCTGTTGCTGGAGACCAGGCTGAGCATTAAGGAGATTCGTTATGAGATGGCATTTTCCTCCACTGAAGAACTGGCGCGCTTTTTCCGGCGCGCCCATGGCTGTAGCCCGACGAGTTATAGAGAGAGGAAGGAGGGGTAGTAAGTTCTTTTACGGGGGAAGAAGAAACACTCGCTTTGAACGCCTGACCCCCAGTGAAAAAATAATCTTAATTTAAGGGCTGGTCAAAAATACCTAATGAATAGAACAACGAACAATTCGAAAATACTGTTAGCACTCAATAAGCCTAAGGGTTATGTGGTCACACGCTCTGACGAACTTGGACGAAAAACAGTCTATCGTCTTTTGCCCGATTGGGTTTTTCATGACGGATGGATGCCCGTCGGACGCCTTGACCTAGAATCTAAGGGTCTTCTATTATTCACAACCAACGGCAAAATCGGCGACGCGTTAACCCAACCTGGGAATTGCATCAAGGTATACGAGATCTGGGTCAGGGGCCACGTAACAGACGAACATATTGCAGCGGCTATGAAAGGGGTGGAAAGCAGGGACGATCTACTGAAAACTATGGGCATCGAAAAAATAGGCATGGGTGGCGCGAAAACAAAACTCAGGGTAGAAATTGACGAGGGAAAAAATCGCCATATTCGCCGGCTTTTTGGGGCGCTGAAAGACCCAAAATTTGGGACGCCCTTAAAGGTCTTAAAATTAAAACGAATCAGCATCGGCAGTTTTAAACTCGATCTCGAAAGTGGTAAGTGGCGTTACCTTTCATTGGAAGAAGAGAGAACACTCATTAAAAATATGGATTAACACGAAGGGCTACCTTTTATCATTACCTTTTATCATTTTTTAACCGCGAATCGGGCGAATTAGGCGAATTTTCTTGGGTTGTAGCCTAGGTTGCTACTTCAATTTTAAACCACGGAAGAGCACGGAACACACGGAAGTTTCTTGGGATGCGGGTTCGTATTTTGACCGCGAAAGAAGACGAAATGCGCGAAAGAAGACATGGGTTGTGGCTTGGGTTATCCGCTGTCCCTGAGCGCACTTCTGAAAATTTCCGCGGGGTGGAGGGCTGATTTTTGAGTGCCGTCGTGGATTTGATGGCGGCAACTGGTGCCGGGGGCGGCAACGAGGATTTCAGCGTCAAGTTCTTCCAGGTGAGGAAAGAGAACCAGAGCGCCGACCTGCATCGAGACCTCGTAGTGTTCCTTTTCGTAACCAAACGATCCCGCCATACCGCAGCACCCGGATGGGATTTCTTGCACGGTGTAGTTCTCGGGTAGCGACAGCATCCGCAGCGTCGGATCGACCGATCCAAGTGCCTTCTGGTGGCAGTGGCCATGGACATGGATGGTGCGCGACTCGTTGGTGAAACAGGAGCTATCGATCCGACCAGCATCCGCTTCGCGGGCGATGAACTCATCGAGCATCAGGCAGTGGGGCGCGAGCTTGTTCGCCGTTTCGCGTAGCGGAGAATCGACCAGCGCGGGATATTCGTCACGGAAACCGAGGATGGCTGATGGCTCGATACCGATGAGCGGTTCTTCGGCGGATACGATGGCGGATAGCTGACTGACGTTTTCGTTCGCGAACTGCTTAGCACGGCGGACGAGACCTTTGGAGAGCGATGCCCGACCGCTCTCCGCGTGGTGGGGAAGATTGACTTCATATCCTAATAACTCAAGCGTCTCGACGGTAGCGATGCCGGCATCGAGGTCACTATTGTCGGTAAACTCATCACAGAAAAGGTGCACACGTCCGAGGCGTTCACCGCGAAGTGGACTGAGGGGCGTGTGATTCTGGAACCAGCGGCGCAGTGTGATTTTGTTCTGCTTGGGAATGCTGCGGTCAGGGTGGAACCCTAACATTTTGTTAGCCATTCGGCGAAGAAGCGGTGTTTGTAGGATCGCGTTGTAGAGCCATGGGGCAAAAGATGCGAGCCGTGCGCTATCGGCAAAACGCGCGATGATACGCGTGCGCAACGGCACTCCATTGGCATCGTGATAGTGTTGCAGGAACTCCGCCTTGAGCTTGGTCATGTCGACACTCGACGGACACTCGGATTTGCACGCCTTGCACGACATACAAAGATCCATGACCTCCTTGATTTCCTCGCTATCGAAGGGATTGGCAGCGTCGCGCGGGTTGGTGAGCATCTGGCGCAGGATGTTAGCACGTGCGCGGGTGGTGTGTTTTTCCTCGCGGGTGGCCATGTAGCTCGGACACATCGTGCCACCGGCCTGTGGGCCCTTGCGGCAATCACCGGAGCCATTGCATTTCTCGGCAGCACGGAGCACACCCATGGTGTCACTGAAATCAAAAACGGTTTCATACTCTGGGGTCGCCTGCCCTGGGCTGTGGCGCAGGGAGGTATCCATCGGTGGGGTGTCGACGATTTTGCCCGGATTAAGAATATTTTCAGGATCGAATGCGGCTTTTACCTCGCGCATCAGCTGGTAACAATGATCGCCAACCATCAGCGGGATGAACTCACCACGCAGTCGGCCGTCGCCGTGTTCACCACTGAGCGAGCCACGGTATTTTTTCACCAGGTGGGCGATGTCGGTAGCGACATCACGAAACATTTTCTGTCCCTCTGGCGTCTTCAAATTAAATAGCGGACGGGTGTGTAGTTCACCCGATCCGGCGTGCGCGTAATAGACGCACTCGATGTTGTACTTGGTGCTCAGTATCTCGTCGAACTCAGCGATGTAGTTGGGCAGATCGTTGACATCGACGGCGGTGTCCTCGACATTTTCGCGCGGTTTGGTATCGCCAACCACATTACTCATCAGCCCCTGCCCCGCCTTGCGCAGCTCCCAGACCTTTTGTCCCTCGTCGCCCCAGAGCACCGGGGTGGCGTAGCCAAATCCGGCGGATTTCCAATCCTCGATAAGAGCCGCAACCTCCTGCTCAGCCTCGGCACGGTTATCGCGGCGGATTTCCACGACTAAGATGGCCCCGGGATCGCCGACAACAAAATCGCGATTACGCTGCTGCGCGATGTTCGACTCGGTGCACTTCAGAATATGACGGTCGATCAGCTCACAAGCGCTCGGCCCATGTGGCAGGGCGAGCAGGTTGGCTTGCAGGGACTCGTTGACCGTTTCAAAATGGCCACAAACGAGCGCCGCGTGAGGAGCTGGCAGAGGATCGCAGTCGAGTTCGATCTCGGTGGCAAAAAACAGAGTACCTTCTGACCCAGCGATGAGTTTGCAGAAATTAAATGGCTGATCAGACGCAGGATCAAACACCCCGGCATCCATTAAAAGATCGAGCGCATAGCCGGTGTTGCGTCGTGGAATGGAGCTGCGTGGAAAATTCTCCGTAATCGCATCGCGGTTTTCGGCATTACCTAACAGATATCGAAGCTTCCGGTAAATCCGATTCTCCAGCGTGTCCAGTCCCGCGCATTTCTCCTCAAACTCCGTCTCAGTGAGCTGACCAAATGTCACCTCGCTGCCGTCGCTAAGAAACCCTTTTACCGAGACCAAATGATCGCGCGTGCTGCCATAAACAATCGAGTTCGATCCACATGAATTGTTACCTACCATGCCACCGATCATCGCCCGGTTAGCGGTCGAGGTTTCCGGACCAAAAAACATCCCGTGGGGCGCAAGAGATCGATTTAACTCATCGCGAACGACTCCCGGCTCGACGCGGACACGGCGTGTTTTTTCATCCACCGAGAGAATGCGGGTGAAATGCTTCGAGACATCAACCACCAAACCATTACCAACGCACTGCCCCGCGAGTGACGTTCCAGCGGCGCGCGGGATCAATCCTAACTGGTTGCGTTGGGCAAACCTGATCGTCTCCCCGATGTCATCTGCGTTCTCGGGGAACACAACACCGGCCGGCAATTCCTGATACTCGGATGCATCCGTGGCGTAAAGCCGACGCAAGGTCTCCCCGGTCTCAAGCCGCCCTGAGATGCGTGAGGAAAGTTGTCCAAAGGGAATCACGGCGTTATGCCCGGCTCACTGCTTTCCTTCGGTTCATCACATGGAATATGCTGATCTTGATATTTTTTCGTGGTTAGAATCGCCGCGGTGAAACGCTCTACCCACTCCTCTGCGTCACCGTTCTGGTAATTGAAAAATCCGATGTTGTTTTTCGGCCCCTTGGCGTCTTGCTCAATAAACGACTGCAGCGTGTCCGGCAGTTCGGTCGAGTTTGCCATCGTCGGCAGGACACCCTTCATCGACTCGGCATAAAAAGCACCACCGCCCATGACATCCATCACACGCAGAGGGCCACACATCGGTGCCCACAGGCCGACCGAATTTCGGAACGAGGACTCGATCGCCTCGGCATCCGCGACTCCGGATTCAAGAAGATGGATGGCCTCACGATACATCGCGTAAGCAATGCGGTTGCAGAGAAAGCCGGCGATATCTTTTTTCAAAACCGCTGGTTCCTTGCCAAGACGTTTCGCCATCGCGGTGGCAAATTCCATGGTCTGCGCCGAGGTCATTTCGCCAGGCGTCAACTCCATGAATCGTGTCACATGCCCGTGGCTCGACCAGTGCATACCAAACACCCGCTCGGGATGCTTGCACCCGTCTTGTAAAGTGGTCACTGGAAATGCCGAGGTGTTGCTGCCGATAAAAACACCCTCGCCAACGACTTCCTCCATCTCGTGAAGCAGCTGTTTTTTCGCCGGCAGGTCTTCCGCTATCGACTCGATAACGAGACACGCCCGCCCGATGGATGCGAGGTCTTCGGACAACTCCAATCGACCCTGCCATTCCTCGGCATCACCGGAATCGATGACACCCGCCTCACGGCATTGTGCCACGGCCTCCGGGAGATAATTTATAAATAAGTCGCGGTTTTTCTGCTCACGATCAACCCCGATCACGCCAAACCCACGCGCTAAACAACACGCTGCGATGCCACGCCCCAGCGGGCCCAAGCCCACCACGGCGATCACCTGGTCATGTTGTGTTATTTTATCGCTCATCGTAGATCGCTCTCCTGCTTGGTCTTAGGTGTTATCATGCTAACTTTATTTTTAAAATCTATTCCGCGCCGCTTGCTGGGAAAAACACTCCGGAGAAATACAGCATCAGCAGGCCGATCACCACGGAGTAGGTGAGCCACCAGAAGACCACGCTCTTATACCAGCGGTCGCCGAGGTTGGCAAAAATGTTCATCTTCTTCCAGTTCATGCACATCTGGTCGGTGACTTGTTCTGGTCTTGGTGGTCGGGTTATCAGTGTGACACCCACACATGTCGTCATGCTGATGAGATAGAGGATCGTTGCCTGGTTAGGAAATGAGGCCAACCAGAGTGGGTAGTCGGCATCGCTTGCTAGGAAAAGTTTCATCCCGAGACCGGCTGCCATACCGACGATGACGGTGGTGAGCGCCGCCGGAGCCGTGACGCGCCGCCACAGGATACCCAGCAGGAATACTGCCGCGAAGGGAGGGGCGAACAGCACGTAGAGCGAGAGCACATACTCGAAGAGTCCGCCACCGAGTTCGCCGATGAACCGACCGATCACGATCGCCACGGCAAGCACCACGACCGATGCATACACGCCGACCTTCACGAGATCCTTGTCGGAGCAATTGGGTCGCCAGAGTCGGCGGTAGAGATCGAAGGTAATAATGGTCGACGTCGAGTTCAGCACGCTGTTAACCGTGGACTGGATCGCGCCGAAGAGGGCCGCGAGGAACAGCCCGCGCAAACCGGCGGGAATGAGTTCCTGGATGAGATTCACATAACCTTTGTCGGCGGCGGGTTTGACATCCCCCCAAGGCTCGAGCATCAGGAGCTCAGGTTTCATCGCAAAAAGAATCATGCCCGGAATAATCGTGACGATAGGAAGAATGACCTTGAGCCAACCCGCGAACACGATGCCCATGCGGGCGTGGTACATGTCTTTGGCACCAAGCACGCGCTGGATCATGAATTGATTGAGCACGTTGTACCAGAGACTCACCGAAAGCAGAAAACCTAACATCCCGACGGCAGGTGTCAGCGGATGACTCGCCGGTTGGATCACCGACAATCGATTATAACTATCACCCCCCGCTAGTTCCTGAGTATTACTCTGCACCGCCTCCTTCCACTGGCCACTGGTCGCCTCGTTGCGCTCCATCATGACGTTAAATCCATCGACCACTCCCCCACCCTCGGGTGCCAGTGCATGTAGGCCTAACAAAGTCACCACCACACCGCCCACCAGCATCACAAAGACCGTGAATAGATCCGTCCATGCTACAGAGGACAACCCACCGTAGACCGCCCAGATTCCCGCGACGATGCCAAGCCCGATAATTGATGGCCACAGGTCCCAGCCGAACAGCTCGTGCAAGGCAAGCGCGCCGCCATAGAGCACGGCAGCCAGGAACGCGACCACATTACTGATGATCGTCACCACCGCAAAAACCGTGCGCACCGTGGGGCTGAAGCGTTTTTCAAGATACTCCGGCGTGGTGAACACCTTGGAGGAGAGCAGGAAGGGCACAAAGAACCAGATCAGGATCGCGAAGGTGGCGACGTTCGCCCACTCGTAAAGCGAGACACATACGCCGTAAACCATCGCCGCTCCGACCATGCCGATGAATTGGTCGCTGGAAATATTCGACGCAATAAACGAGCCACCGACCACATACCAGGGCAGTTTTTTACCCGCCAGGAAGTATTCCTCAGCGCTCGCCTGTTCCCCCCGCCCGGCCACGTAGCCGATCACGGAAAGGATCACAAAAAAGAGCCCGAAGGCAATGTAATCCCAGTAGTGAAGACCGAATGATACTTCGGCTAACAAGGGTGATGGGATGTTGAACATAGTTGATTAATAAAGTGGGTGCCGTGCCGTGGTTTTCATCATTCGATGGATCTTGTTTCAAGATTCCTCGCAGAGCTGGATACCACTCTAAACAAAACCTACACGAATGGAATGTACTGAAACCAACAAATTCATGCATAAATCCGACTATTTTAGGCCGATCCGGCGTGGGTTCCGCCTCCTGACGCAATCCTGTCGGGCTTGAGCTACTTCATTTTGGAAGCACTAATCTTACGAATTATACAACCGGAGCTTGCGGAGATAGCCCTTAGGCAAATCTTTCTTGGCTTGCTACTTCCATTTTTTGACCGCGAAAAAAGACAAAAGGACGCGAAAGGAAGACTTGGGTTGCTCATTCATTTTGAACCACGGAAAAACACAACCGGAGCAAAGCGTAGATAGCCCTTAGGCAAAATACACGGAAGTATTTCTAGGCGAAGCCTGTCTTTCTTACATGGTATTTGGAGTTTGAAACTTGGAGTTTATCCCCCCTTGGATTTCGAATTTTGAGCTTCTTTGAGTCTTTGGGTATTTCGTCATTTTATGGGGCTTGGATATTCAATTTATCCGGCTAGCCCAAGGGGCTTTCATCCTCCAGCCCCAGGTTGCGCGTCCACGCGCTACCTGGGGTATGCTTCGACATGTGATAGACTACCCCAAGGGGGTTGCGGCATTCCATGTGAACGACGATTCCGCAAAAGCACCTCACTTTTATGTAAAATAGGACTTGTATTCCTTAATTACATACTTTAAAAGTGTATCCATGATTCACCGAACTCTTACCTCTGAGTTGCTGACCCTTGTGGACGAATATCCGGTAGTCACGATTCTGGGGCCACGGCAATCGGGCAAGACAACCTTGGCTCGGGCCACTTTCCCTGACTGCGCCTACACCAACCTCGAATCTCCGGAGGAACGCGAGTGGGCCAGCGACGATCCCAAGGCCTATCTTGCCCAATTCCCCTCGCGGGTCATCATCGACGAGATCCAGCGGGTTCCCGAGCTTCTGAGTTACATCCAGGTGATTGTTGATGAGGCCGGGCTTAACGGCCAATTCATCCTGACGGGATCGCATCAGCTGCAACTCCGCGAAGCCATCGGCCAGTCGCTCGCCGGACGGACGGCGATTCTCAACCTGCTGCCGTTTTCGATCGAAGAGCTCGCGAACGCGGGGATTAGTTACGACTCGTTTGAGCAATATGCCTATCGCGGCTTCCTGCCCCGCATTTACGACAAAAAGCTCCGCCCCACCGTGGCCTGGTCCAATTACTACCAGACCTACGTCGAGCGTGACGTCCGGCAATTGGTCAACCTCAGGGATGCCACCCTGTTCGAAAAACTGCTCAAGTTAGTGGCAGGGAGGGTTGGGCAGCTGGTGGACTTTAGCTCGCTGGCCAACGATGTGGGAGTGGATGCCAAAACAATCCGCAACTGGATCTCCATTCTTGAGGCGTCGTTTATCCTATTCAAACTTCCGCCTTACTTCGAGAACTTTGGCAAACGGGCGATCAAAGCCCCGAAGTATTACTTCACGGATGTCGGGCTGTTGTGCTTCCTGCTCGGAATCCGCAAACCCGAACAGGTCACCCGCGATCCCTTGGTCGGATCGATTTTCGAAAACCTCGTGGTCATCGAGTTTCTAAAAACCCGATACAACCGGGGCACCATGGCGGACCTCTATTTCTTCCGTGATTCGAATGGCAACGAAGTTGATCTGTTGGCACCTGATGGCTCGTCATTGGTGGCTATCGAGATCAAATCAGCGAGCACTTTTTCGGCCAGACTACTCAAGGGACTGAGCCGTTTTCAAGCCATCACCCAGCGCCCGACCACCCCCGTTCTCATCTACAACGGAGAACCACGCATGCTCGGTAACGATATTCAAGCATTGCCTTTTGATCAGGTCAATCGTGTCCTTTGAGTGCGCTCGATTTGCCCATCCCCTTTTATCCGGACGATTCCGCAACCCCCTTGGGGTTGGTAGTGTGAAAACCTGGATCCCAGGGTAGGTCCGCTGCGCGTTCCAACCCTGGGCTTTGTTACGTAATCCCGTTGGGATTGGAATAGGGATGTTTGGTTTTAACCGCGAAAGAAGACGAAAGGACGCGAAAGGAAGACTTGGGTTGCCGAGGGACCGGAGTGTCCCTCCTCCCTAGCCCGCGAAGCGGGTTGAAATAGGGAGCGTGGACAACGCACGAATTCATTCCTGCCCGAC
>JASJLI010000038.1:0-7944 GCA_037620805.1 Akkermansiaceae bacterium | reverse complement strand
ATAAAGACAAAGGGAAAAAAATCACCTTCGTTTGTGCTAGCTGGAACCCTCTAAACGAGAAGCTCTATTACCTGAAGGGGGGCACTTCAAAAAATCCGGAGTATGAAAAGGTTAGCATTTCTGAGATGGTTCGATCCTTGCCACATGTGGCCAAGGAGGGTTCCTCGGCGACATTCTATAAGCTCAATAGCAGCGTGGAATATTTGAAAGTTGGCCAGGTTAGCATTCCCGCAGGCTCGAAGCGCTATCTGCTGCTGTTTATGCCGAAAAAAGGCACGGAGTATCAGATCATGGCTATTCCAGATGAACGTAAACATTCACCGTTTGGCGCATATAGCTTTTACAATTTCAGTAAACTGCCAGTTCATGGGCTTCTTGCCAAAACGAAATTTGAAGTGGCCTCAGGCAAACAAAAACTTGTGCAGCTTAATTTGAAACCTGGAACCCCATGGCGTATGCCACACAGGTAGTCGTGGATGGAAAGCGACAGTGGCTTCAACGCAATACCTTTCACTTCAACCCCAAGAAGCACGCGAAATTCTTCATCTATCAAGTTCCCAGTGCAAATGGTCGCTACAAGGTGAAATCCAAGGCCATTGTCGAATTCGAGCAGGAACCAAAGTTGATCGAAAATAAATCGGACAACTAATTTGTGAATTTACCCGAACTGCAGGCACCAAGGGCGCAGCTTTCGGGGTGCGGCGATGACGCGTTCTCCGTAGCCTTGGAATCTCCGTTTTTTATACTCTATTCGACGTTACTGCGGATTGAGGTGGCAAACTCCTCTTCCGCTTCGCTGAATCGTTCAGCTAATTGATGAATGAGCGGTGAAGGGTGTCCAGACGGTGCAAAGAGAAGCCACACGCTAGGGAGAATACAAAGCGGAGAGCCCTCCTGCGTCGGGGTCGCCGCACTTCCAAGTAAAAACCTGCTGCCAATGAAGGCAACGGGCTTACAATTTGTGTGTGTAACTATTTCTTCAGCAGCGCAATTACTTGCGGCGGCGAAGGACCGTGTGCTTCATAGCCGTTATTTACGGCGACGTAGTATCAGAGCACGTTTACCGTGTGATGGTTACCACGCCATAGGAAAAACTATCAACCCTCTGGGATAGGAGTGATCTCATCTAGCCCTTCCTTGATGGTAATCGTTTGATTCACGTTCACCTCGTGAAAGGATTGCTTCTCCCCCGAAACAGGCCATTCAATGTCAAGCAGCTTGATTTCCCCAGCCCTAGCTGCTTGGATATATTTTTGAATCGAGGAAAGGTAACACGAGATTGGAAATACGCCGGATCCACTCGATAGGCATAGGGCATCTTTGCGGGATACTCGCCCAAGGTCATATAGGCGAGATTAAGTAACCAACGCGCCCTGACATGGGTCTCAGACTTGCGTGCCACAGTCTCGAGCACTTCCGTAAGATAGGCGATTGCCTTACGCGAGCCTTCTTGGCGCGTATGAATCCCACTCCCCTGGATCGGCACAATACAGCTGTCTGGTGTATTCTGGGCACAGCAGTTTTCCGTTTCCGCAAGACGCAGGCTGGCCACACCGAGCCAGTAGAGAACATCGCTCCTTCTAATCCCAGATTTTGAACCCTCTTTGACCACGAGAAGTGCCTGCTCCATGTGACTGATGGCCGCCCGCTCCATGCCCAGATTCAGCTCAGCATTCCCCAGCGACAGTAACATGTCCGCCGAGGCTTTGCCCTTAGCTCGCTCGACCTGGCTCAGAAGTTGTTTCTGGCGGCTGTTTCCGAAGTAGGCGTTTTGGTTTTTTGACTCCTTCGCTATGGCAGCAAGCTGCTCCAGCATGGCTTGATGAGACTCATCAGGAGACAAGGAGGCGTTATCCTGATCAGGCTCGCTGGTGCCCGATTTACACCCGCAAATAGCGAGAGCCACACATACCGTCAGGACGAGCAGACACGGATTGCTATTCTTTTTCCTCGCGAATTTCATGGAGTGCTCCTGATGGGATATTCTTGATCGTCTGCGTTTTCCCCGATGGCCAGATGACTTTCAGTTCTCTGATTGAGGAGGCGGTGCCGATGCCAAGATGAATCGTATTCGAGTTCTGTGCCGCCATGCCCGCGCCACAGTGGTGCTCGCGGTAAATGGTGAGCCCGTTATCCAGCGTAGCCGTGATCTTAGCACCATAACCATCGCGATTAGATAGAGAGGCTGAAGGTTTACTGCTTGTGTTACCGCCGACAAGTTTGAGCCTGACATGGTTTCTCACCTCTTTAATGGATTCAGCCATTTCATTATGCATCAGTTGCAGTTGGGGTGCGTTGGCACTGGCTAGGGCGATATCCAACCAGCCGTCCTGGTCGTAGTCCAGATAGGCAAAGGAGCGACCATCGGTGACAAGATCCAGACCGGAAAGAGCTGACACATCCATGAACGACTTGCCACCCCGGTTCAGATAGAGGTGGTCACGCTCGTTGCCACTGAATGAGTTTGAGACTTTTTTGCCCTCCTTGTCCTTGTCGAAAAACTTGAGTTTGCCGGACGATTGCCATGCTTTGGAGAGCACAAAGTCTTGATCCTTGTTTGGGTCGGTGCGCACGACCGTGCGCCAGAAGCAACTTCAGAGATCAACCTCCGAGGCCACCGACTTCGGAGCGGTGTAGAATCCGTTAGGCACGTAGAGATCCAGCCAGGCATCGTTATCGACATCGATGAACTGCCCGCCAAACGCCCAGCCACCTTGGTGCACCGGGAAGGCATCACTTTCCCCGGCAAGCTGACTAAATTTTGCTCCGTCTTGTTTGAAAATCAAGTTTCCTCGCGCGGAAAAGTGCAACCGGTTATCGACGTTTTCAAACCGGGACAGCACCCTCTTGCCCGCCTTTGAATACATGTTGGTGACAAAAAGGTCCGGTTTCAGATCATTGTCGTAATCCCCCCAGGAGACCCCCATTCCAAAACCCTTCATCGTGTCACCTGAGAGAGCCTTGGAGACATCAGTGAAACGCGGCACACCATCCTCTCCCCAACCATCGTTACGCAGCAGGGAATCAGGCGCGAAGTCATTGCAAATATAAAGATCCACATCCCCATCTTTATCGTAGTCAGTCCACGAGCCTTGATAGGAGTTATGATACTGATCAAGTGCCGGGTCGGGCGAAACAGTTTCGAACCTGCGCTTACCACGGTTCAACAGCAAGTAGTTTCGTGGTCCGGCCTGATCATAGTAGCGATGCCCGCTATGGAGAGCTGAGTAGAGGGACGGGTGTGTATCGGAAGGAAGGAATTTATTGATCCAAGCTGGGTTCTTCTTAGCCGCTGTGCCACTGGGGCCATAGGTGCAGAGATAGATGTCGAGCATCCCATCGTTGTTAGCATCCGCCACAGATACGGAAGTCACAAGGTAGGGTAACTCCACCGGGGCGGCAACATAGTAGCCTCCCTCGTTCCAGAAAATTTGGCTGCGCTCGAGACTCCGCCCAAGGATCAAGTCAGCGTCACCATCGTTGTCAAAGTCGGCGAAGATTGCCGCGGTGCAACAGGCGTACACATCTAGCCCATACGCCCGCGCTTGCTCGGTGAAATGCTTACCTCCCTGGTTCACCCAGAGTTGGCAAGGTGCCCAGAGTGAGGTGACAAAAAGATCATCCCAACCGTCCCCGTTGATATCAACCACCGACACGGCTGGATGCTGATACCCCGACTCCGGCATAAAATAAGGATTATACTCAGTCTTCGGCAATCTCGTCTCATTCTTCTTGATGAATTCGGTCAGCTTCTCCTCATGAAAACTACGTGTTGCCAGTTGCAGATCCTTTGAACTGAATAGATCCGTCATGCGGTTCCTGAACATCCGCTGCTTGCTACGCATCACTGCCATGCTCTTGGTGTGCCAGGTTTTGATTTTCCAACTGTCGCTGGATTTGACCCAGTCAACAGCGACCTTGCCCTTCAGGCTGACCTGATTCTTGTTTTTATCCACCCCTTTGGCACCAAACTTGAGCACAGATTTGAGTAGCTTTCCGTCACTCGATTCGCCTGATATGAAACCAAACGAAGCATGCGTCACTTCATCAAATGAACCTAACAAACCACTCCAAACCCCCGCTTTTTCCGCATCTCCAATGGATAAACTCTCACTCGCTCCCACTGGCCATTTTATTTTGGTGATTCCATGAGCCGCATCCACCACTTTCCCCTTGGGTTCAGAAACTGAAATATCCGTTAGATCAATCTCATCAGCGAACAGCTCTCGACTTTCCGGACCGATCACATTTTTGTTTTTGATGGCTCCGGCAACGCGCTTCGCCAGAGTCGTCACCTCCAGCACGGCCTCCTCGTCGCGAACCAATTCCTGGATTGCCTTCTTCTGTTCATCCTTGGCCGCCTCCTCCTTGTTCCGACACTGCGATCCTAACAGGATCAGAAAACCAAGCGAACCCATGAAGGTCATCCGACCAATGGATTTAGAATTTGAGAACGCAAAAAACCTCCTGTTTTCCATGGCGAAAACATAAGCCAAAACGACGGACTGTAAAGAAGACAAGATGAAATTTCAAAGCGTTCGGAATACTCAAAAGAAAAGCCCGTTCCCCACAAGAGGGAACGGACTTGAATGATATTTGATTAAATCAAACGAAGCGCAATTACTTGCGGCGACGAAGGATCAGAGCAAGACCAGCGAGGCCGAGAAGGGCTGTGGAGGATGGTTCTGGAACGGCAGCGATAGCGTCCGTATCGATACGCAAATAATCGACATCCCATTCGCCAGAACCAAAGCTGCTGGAATAGTTACCAATGAAGGCGTTGTTGTCGAATGCTGAACCGTTCGTGCCAGCGATCGCTGTGGACAGGTCTGCATTGAGAAGCGTGCCATTAATCCAGTAGTAATAGGCATTATCTACTGCGTCGTGCGCAATACGGATAGTATGGAATCCAGTTGAGAAAACGGTGCCCACCATATAATCGGCTCCACCTGTCAGTCTGATACGGTCATCCAAGATAGTCAAAGCGCTTGAGTTAGACTCGACAGAGTTAGCAGTAGCGATACCAAACCAGCCAGAGCTACCTTGAGTTCCACCGGTCTTCTGCACGCTAAGCTCCAATGTCCAGTCTGAGGCAGCACCATCGGACACCAATTCACGCCAGACACTACCGGCGCCACCGGCGTTGAAATCTCCACGCCAAAGTTGTTCTGACGGTGCAGCTCCAAGGTCAGACGATGCCACTCCACCGGAGACCGTAGGACTTGTAAGGCTGCCTGCAGGTCCATTGAACCAGTCCTCTGCCCCGAGGCTATCTTGGTTCTGCGTTGTGGGATCTACATCCATCTCATACAGGTAGTCGAATGTGGATGAATCGCCCGTCAGTGATATAGCAGCATTCGCTGCGAGGGCTGTTGCAGCAAGAGCTGCGATTGTGTGTTTTATTTTCATCATTGTATTAGTTTATTAGGTTAGTGTGTCAGTATTTCATGCAAGAAAATCGGCTTGGTTTGCTAGTTTAAATTGCCGTCCCAGAAGAGAGATCCCCTCCAAGTAACTGGAGGCTATGCGATGCGATGCCTGTCCGGCAAACAATCACTTCTGGTCGTATTTCCAAACCACTTTTACAGATAATAATCTACCCGCTCCGGAACCTGAGGTCAAGTCAATACGCTTTGCAAAATGACGTTTTCGAAAACGCAGCTATTCTTCTGTGTTTACTTGATTATTTGAGCAAATCCTCGATCTTGAAGCGCAGGTAGTAGATCTCGTGTGGGCCTTCGATTGCTAGGAATTTGCTTTTTGGGTGAGGTGGTCGAGAGCATCATGCGAGGAGGAGATAGGGGGTTGATCCCAGTCCGTTTCTAGCTCCTTGGGCGACGGCGACGGCCAAACACGGCAATTAGTCCGAGACCCGACAGAACAAGCGCCGAAGGCTCGGGAACAACTACGGTTCCGTTGATCGACAGGTTGTCGATCGCGATGTGGTTGCCAGTTTCTGGAGCTTCATCCCCGAAGATCTCGAGGTTGTAGGTGCCAGGTGCGCTCAATGTGATCGGGGAGGAGAACACTGCTGAGACAGCAGTCGGAGCTCCTGGTGTGTCGTCAACGAAGACCGAACCAACAGATGTCGCAGACGGATCGAACAGGGTGATGGTAAAGTCAGATAGCCGCGTGTTGAATGCTCCCTGTAGGCTTTGGGCGCCATTGATAGCCGAATAGATGAAAGTGACATCTTCTAGGGTAACGGTGCTGCCAGGCAAAACCGTCAGCGCGATGCTCGTCCGCCAGCCGAGGTTCGTGTTTCCCACGTTGATCGCGGGGGCGAAAGAGTTCTGGGTGAGTGTGTTGCCGTTAAACAGACCTGGGAAGGCCGCGTTGTCTTCTCTAGCGACCGTCATGTTCCCTGGGTCTGCGACGCCGTCGACCGTCCAGTTAAGACCGGTTGCGGTATCATTGGCCAAAGTCGCAGTCGTGAGGGTTCGACCATCGAAATTAGTCGAAGCAATGACAGCGGCTCCGGCCGAGCCAACAAAAATTGCCGGAGTGAGTAGCGCAGATAAAAAGAGTTTTTTGTGAGAAGTCATAGAGAAAAGGATAGTTTTTAAAGAAACAATAGAATTTTACTGCGTAGATTAGGAAGCCGACGAAGCCACTACAAGACAAAAGACTGCACTGCTAGGAATTTGCTTTTGGCGCGAGGGCGTTGAAGGCGCCTTTGGACCGGAGCAGAGGGGGGCGAAAGGGGGTTGGCTTTTGGCGCGAGGGCGTTGAAGCCGCCTTTGGACCGGAGCAGAGGGGGTGAAAGGGGGTTGACGCTGCGATCTTGCTCACTCGCCTCACGCCACTGCTGGCCACGAACCTGATCCACGGCCTGGTTAAGATTCATCATCAGATAGAAACGGTCATAGACGATTGCTGCTCCCGGCAGGTTTGCTTGAATTGAACTTTGAAAAGCTCCCCGGTCAATCCCGACCGCCTCAATACGACATTTTTGCTCCGGATCAAGTTGCTCGAAAAAACGATCAACGAACCTCGCGCTTTTTACCCTCCGCCATGTAGAGAAGTTCACCGGTGTCCCCGTTAAGAACGATGGTGACGTAGTTGTGGCCTCGTCGCACCGCCTTTTCATCGACGAGCAAAGTGCGGAGGTGGTCTAGGTCTGGAGGCGGGAGATCTGCCTTAAGAACCTCTTTGTCGTAGTGGCGCACCGTGCTGTCCGAGACCTCGTAGATCGCAGCGATTTGAGTCGCAGGAGCATGGACTGCCCATGCACTGATCATGCGCATGAGCCGCCAGGTGGCATTGCGTGTCGGA
The DNA here is from genome assembly GCA_037620805.1 of Akkermansiaceae bacterium. GTDB lineage: Bacteria > Verrucomicrobiota > Verrucomicrobiia > Verrucomicrobiales > Akkermansiaceae > Oceaniferula. Next base: position 669 of record JASJLI010000038.1, on the reverse strand, counting down.
TGGAATTCTTTGGGGCGGGTGGTGACAAAGTGCAGACACTTTTTACATTGCCCCTGAACGGTCGGGAAGCAGATGTAAACGACCGGCCCATCAGCGATAGGCAGGTCCATGACCGCACACTTACCTGTCTTATTACGAGGAAGTTTACTCTGGCAGTTCGGACACCTTGGACCAGTTCGCGCATCAAAACGTAAATTGATCTGGGCACCCACCTCCTGATAAATAAACTCTTCCACGACATACCCTTCGAACTGATATAAAGCTTGGAAATTTCGGACTTTCAACACCCGTTCCAAGTCTCTCGGCGAAGGGAATGTCACCTAAATTCCGCAAAGTTCGTCATGCCTACCTCGCGGAGAGCCGATTTTCCATCGCTTCTCTGGCGATGCGGGCTTTGAATTCGGTACTTAGATGCCGTCGTTTTCGTTTGCTTATTTGGTTTTATTTCGGGGTGGTCGCCCTCAAAAACCAGCTCTTTTCATTAACAAGGCTCTGGCTCCGTTTCCTGGGGCCACTTCAAACCATTCGGCTCATGGAGGACAGTCTCCATGGGCTGTCTACGAACCTGAAATAACCCTTAAAACCGCAGCATAAAACCTTGCCCCGCAGATCAGCTGGATCATCAACAAACTCCAGAATTTACTGGCTACAATAACGGGACCACTTCAG
>JASJLI010000037.1:0-5717 GCA_037620805.1 Akkermansiaceae bacterium | reverse complement strand
CTGTGAAAGCAGGTCGTTCATTCCACGGTAGCTATATTGGCTGTCATAACTAAGGCTAAGTTCACCTTCAAGTTCTGCGTAGGCAGGAGCGGCAAGCGCAATGGCGATGGCTCCGGTAATCATTGTTGTTTTCATGGTTGTTTTTATTGTTGTTTTCATTGTTTGTCTGGGTTGGTTGTTAGGGGTATTGACATCATTAACGGAAATTGTTTCCCATATAATGATCGATTAGCAAAATGCTCAAAAAGCATTCAACTGCGTGTATAGTTGACACTCCTCCCATATCCATCAAGGAAAAACTTAACGAATATTCAACATCAACATAAGTTTTTAAAATAATCAGTCTTCGCCTTCTCCTTCATGGTGCACTACTCAGTTTTTTTAAAATTCCAATCGCCCATTATAAATCATGGGGAATCCTTAAGCTCAGTGGTTAGGATTCAAAAAGGATATCACCAGCTTTGGGAATCACGTTGCCGTATCGATGTGTTGTCTCACTTACGGATTGCTCACGCAAGTAACCAAGAAGCTCCAACCGCCCGTTAGCTAACGGCACGGAGGTAATCACCTGAAGGGCTGCGTCATTGGCGGCACGTTGAAGGTCTACACTTGGATAAACAACTCTTAGAATGCCGTATTGAACTGCGCAACCGGGAAGCCTACTGATCAGAGCTTTCTCACTCTCCTCGATCACAGAGAATGGCAGCGACTTAGTGAGGTCTGTATGTTTTTCAATAGAGATATCCCACTCCGCATTCGCTGTTATTGGTCGCCTGCCCTCCTGTTGCGCAACATTGTATTTCTAGTCACCATCCTCACACACGGTTTTGCCAGACTCATCCCTAGAAAGGGACTCTGAAAAAGCCCCCCCCATGTAGACCCAATCGACGCGCGCCCATCATTTTCTGGTATTTGGAGTTTGGTATTTGGAGTTTGCAGCTTAAAAGGCGCGCGTGCTCTTCAACAGCTATGCCTTCTGGATATTTCTCGCCCTACTTTGGGCGGCCTATCGGCTGCTGCCCCATCGTGGGCAGAACCTGCTGTTGCTGGTGGCTAGTTATTATTTCTACGGTTGCTGGGATTGGAGGTTTCTACCGTTGATCCTGACAACCACGCTGGTGAATTACTACACGGCAATTGGGATTGAGAAAAGCGACAGTCAAAAGCAGCACCGAATGCTGATGGTGGTCTCTGCCATTGTTTCTCTGGGGCTGCTAGGATTCTTCAAATACTATGGATTTTTCACGGAAAGTGCCGCCGAGGCGCTGACTTGGCTTGGCTTCCACGTGAACATGAACATCCTCAACATTGTTCTGCCCGTAGGCATCTCGTTCTATACCTTCCAGACGATGTCTTATACGATTGATGTGTATCGAGGGAAAACTAAAGCCACCCACTCGTTACCCGATTTTGCACTCTATGTCGCTTATTTTCCACAGCTAGTGGCAGGTCCCATTGAGCGATCATCTACACTGCTGCCGCAGATCACACATCCTCGTAGAAAGCGGACGAGTGATTTCTCTGAAGGGCTCAACTTGATCCTGATGGGGCTTTTGCTCAAGGTGGTGATCGGTGATAACTTGGGCTTTATCACCGATGGTATTTTCGGTGCAGAAAAAGGAGAGATCAACGGCACGGACGCACTGGTCGGGATCTACTGTTTTGCTTTCCAAATTTATGGTGATTTTGCGGGCTATTCATCGATTGCACGTGGGGTATCCAAGTGGTTGGGAATCGACTTGATGACTAACTTCAGGATGCCCTACCTGGCGCGTAATCCATCCGATTTCTGGCAGAGGTGGCATATTTCCCTGTCGTCGTGGCTACGCGACTACCTCTACATTCCACTCGGAGGCAATCGTGGCAGTTCATTCAAAGTTTACCGAAACCTGATGATCACCATGCTTCTCGGCGGCCTCTGGCACGGCGCGGGGTGGACATTTATCGTCTGGGGTGGCCTACACGGCATCATCCTTTGCATTTACCGGGCGTTGGGTGATAAGTTCACTCTGCCCAAACTGTGGGGTCGGGTTGTGGCGACGTTTTTCTTTTTCCATCTCATCTGCCTAACTTGGTTGTTCTTCCGCGCAGATAGCTTCGATCAGGCCTGGGAGATGCTGCGACTTATTTTAACTCAGCAGGAGATGACATCGCTCTCACGTTACGGCTTGGGTATGATCGCCTTCTTCTGCACGCCACTGATGGTTTATGAAGTGTGGCTCAATAAGTCCGGCTCCCTACGCCGACTCGAAACCGTCCGTTGGGGATGGCGCGCCGCTGCATACTGCTATATCGTCTTCATGTTGATCGTCTTCCCACCGCCTGTGTTCGGCCAGTTTATCTATTTCCAATTCTAACATTATGGCTGATAAATTTCACGATTACGATGCTCTACCGACGGACTCCCATGCTCCGTCGTTCGGCAAGGAGTTGCGTGTTGTTGCTGTGGTGGTGGCCTTTATCATGGTATTGGAAATCATCGCACGCATCATTGCTCCGACGCTTGATTATGATCGTGAGAACATTCACGCCTTTCCCGACGTCATTACAGATCTTGAACAACGGGCTGAGAAATCAGGAAAACCACGTGTTGTTTTCTTTGGGAACTCTTTGATGATGCACGGACTCAATGAGGATATCGTCTATAAAGAACTTGCGGCCATAGACGGCCCTGAAATCGAATCGACTAAGATCACGCCTGTAGGAACAGCCATGCTCGATTGGGAGTATCTTTACCGTCGATATTTTGAAACTGAAGGCAGCCATCCTGACGTCCTCGTGGTCGGATTTGTTGGCTGTCATATCCATGATCAAGAACCGATTAAACTTCGCCGTTTATCACGCCATTTTGTGTCCACTAAAGACCTACCCAATTTGTGGAAAACGGAGAAGATGGGCTTCCACCAGACTTCTCAATCGATTCTCTGCAACATCAGCGCGCTTGAGGGGGATCAGCCTGAGCATCAGTTAGGAATTCTTTATTCTGTCGTATCCGACTACCGAGCTGGGGTGAGGAAAAACAACCAGCTCATCAGTGACGCCAAGGAACGCCGAGCCAAGGAAAAAGGCCTCACTTCTGGTGAGTTCGAGGAAACTTACCATCGGATGGAACGTTTCATCGAGTTCTGTAAGAAACACAATGTGGAAGTCTGGTTCGTCCCCATGCCACAGCCTGAGGTATGGGACTGTAACTTTGCCGCCACCGCACTTGCCGAAAAACACGGTATGAAAGTGCTCGATGCGAGTAACATTGACGGCATGACCGAAGAAGACTTCTCAGACGGATATCACCTCGGTGAAACAGGTGGGGAGAAGTTCAGTAAGTGGATGGCTCAGCAAATCAAGCAACAGCGCGATTAAACCGCTAACTGCTCACTCCACTGTTTGGCTTTTTGGGCGAATGATTTTTCTGGCTCAGCGTAGCTGATACCGCGGGATACGTTGACGGTGTCTGGTGCGGTTCGGTTTCGCCCCTGCAGGCTGGCGAGGTCACCACCCTGGGCTCCGAGGCCTGGGATGAGAAGTGGACTATCAACGATTCGGTCGAGCACCTCTTCACTGGCATTGGTAAGACCTACCACGTAGCCGACGTCTGTTGCTCGACCTTCTTCTGCAGCACGTTTACCAAGTTCTTGCACGAGTTCAAAAACGTATCGGCCATCGGCAAGTTTCTGACGTTGGAAATCGGCACTACCAGCATTGGAAGTCACTGCGAGCAGGTAGATCCCCTTTCCTTCCCAATCGAGGAAAGGTTCGATGGAATCATAACCTAGGAATGGATTCAGCGTCACGGCATCGACGTTCCAATTTTCAAAATAAGACTTCGCGTAATACTTCTGAGTTTCACCAATGTCTGATCGCTTGGCGTCGAGAATCACGGGGACTTCATCAGGCATTTCATTGAGCATTTCTTCAAGAATCTCAATACCACGTAACCCCATGGCTTCGAAGTAGGCCATGTTAGGTTTATACGCAGCCGCGTATTCGGCTGTTTCTCCGACGAGGCGACGGAGGAATTCGGGCACTGTATCAATGCCACCAGAGAGTTGGGGTCTCGGGTCGATACCCACACAAAGTCGTGAGCCTACGGTATTGATTCGCTGAGCGAGTTTTTCTGAATAATTCATCTTCGTTTTAAAATTAGGCGGTCAAAATTAAGCGGTCGCCTTGCTCCTCTTTTTTTCAGCCAATCTCTTTTTCAGCTCCGGCCACTGTTCTTGAACCACGATGTAGCCGATGCAATTATCACTTCCGCAGAGGCAGGGGTGGTCTTCATAACATTCGATATCGAAGCCGTAGTCGAAGGTTAGTTCCTCCCCCTCTTTGACATCACGGAGGGAATAAATGTAAACCCTACGTCCAATGATCCAGGCTTCGCAGTTAGGATCGCAGGAATGGTTGATCAGGCGAGCTGTATTCCATGGCACATTGCCATCGATATCCCACTGTTCATCCAAAGTAAATATGTAGACAGCGGCATCACCACTCTCCTCGTGACGGGCAAACTGATCCCAAGCACGATCTTCGCTAATCTCCTTATCGATAGGTTCACCGACATATTCGATAACCTCGGTTTCCTTGGGGATATCTTGGGTAGCATACACGCCTCGTCCGTGAATCACGGAACCTCGGACCTCGCACCAGTCGCTCTGGGCGCGCTCGTAGAGTTTCTTAAATTTGCGAACTAGCTTGGCTTTGCGTTCTAGCTTTTTATTTTTGGCCATAAAAATAGGGTAATGTAAGGGTGTAAATTATTTAATTTCCCGAGCGCTTGACTTGGGTAACCCCAGTTCTTTTTCGCCGCGTGGGAGTGAGGGAAACAGGCTGCGTAATTCCTGAATAGTTGGTTTCATACCCGTCAGAAAAGACCAGATATTACTCCCCTTTTCTGAAATCGCGATCGTATAGCTCTGCTCCTCGAGCACGTAGTTTTTCCCCACTAGTTTTGCATCAGGGACTCTCACTCGGGTCGTGGTTGGAACCACGGCTAACCAATGTTCTACGATGATTACTTTCCCCAAAGCGTCCTCCACTGGCACGCCGGTGACAGGGTTGATTTTTTTCGATTTCCACACATTAAAAAATGCCGTGGGAGGAGCTGCACGAAAAGCCGTTACGGCCAGTCTCATGTCCACTCTCTGCTGACTCGCTGCCGCGAGCTGTGCTTCAAGTTTTTCCAGACTACCGACACGCTTCGCCAGTCGCCTCTTCCAACGAGGATACATACGCTCTTGGCCGTATTTGAAATTCCCTTTCATCATCTCGAATCCAAGCTTCTGAACGGCGGCTTGAGCGGACGCTCCGATCGCGGGGTCGACCGCGACTTTCTGGGCGTGGATCGATGCAGTGCACATGCACATCAAAGTTCCTATTGAGTAGACTAAAGTTTTCATAGTTATCCTGTGCCCCTATTCATTCCCCCGCCTGAGACGAAAGTCAAGTCGCTCCACAAGCTGATCTTGAGGGCATAGTTAAATCATCCGTTTTAATTTTCTAAAATTCTTCTAAAATGGGCTTTGGCGGATTCAATATGTTAAGGAATAAAAGTTAGGAGCGGAGGTAGAGGAATTACTGTAAGCGTTGTTTTTTACTACAAAGACAAAGACAATGCAAAACCAAAACCGCCACCACCGCGAGGAAGATCGTGGAGTAATCTACCGAATGAATAAAGCAGCAAAATCCCAATCTGAGATAGCTCAAGCCATAGGCTTCAGCCA
>JASJLI010000036.1:0-26515 GCA_037620805.1 Akkermansiaceae bacterium | reverse complement strand
CAGGCCAGTGCAGCCTTTGAAGGCACCATCCCCGATGCTGGTCACAGGATTACCTTCAATGACAGACGGTATAATTAGCTCGCCGACTACTGTTTTATCAAAATTGGCTATGGTGACTTCTCCGCCAGTCGTGGTCCATGTCAAGGGCGTGATCGTTTTTAAGGCAAGGCCATTCCAGTTATCGCCATTCTCACCAAAAGAGCTAAGAGACTCATTAACCACTAAAGCGTTAGCCCCGGCTGCTACACCCGTGAAAACATCAGTGCCAACGGTGGGGGCGGCACCTTGAAATATGATCTCCGTCAGGCTGGTGCAGCTGAAGAAGGCACCCCCCCCGATGCTGGTGACGCCATTACCAATCGTGATGCTCGTCAGGCTGGTGCAGCAGTAGAAGGCGCCATGCCCGATGCTGGTGACGCTATCACCAATCGTGATGCTCGTCAGGCCTGTGCAGTCGGCGAAGGCCCAATCCCCGATGCTGGTGACGCTATCACCAATCGTGATGCCCGTCAGGCTAGTGCAGTCAAAGAAGGTATAAGCCCCGATGCTGGTAACACCATCAGGAATCGTGATGCTCGTCAGGTTAGTTAAGCCAGCGAAGGCGTAGTCCCCGATGCTGGTGACGCTATCACCAATCGTGATGCTTGTCAGGTTAGTTAAGCCGTTGAAGGCACTTCTCCCGATGCTGGTGACGCCATTACCAATCGTGATGCTCGTCAGGTTAGTTAAGCCGTAGAAGGTACCTTCCCCGATGCTGGTGACGCTATCACCAATCGTGATGCTCGTCAGGCCTGTGCAGCCGCCGAAGGCACTTTCCCCGATGCTGGTGACGCTATCAGGAATCGTGATGCTCGTCAGGCCTGTGCAGCCGTAGAAGGCAGCAGTCCCGATGCTGGTGACGCTATTACCAATCGTGATGCCCGTCAGGCTAGTGCAGCCGTTGAATGCAGCAGTCCCGATGCTGATGACGCTATCAGGAATCGTGATGCTCGTCAGGCCTGTGCAGCCTTCGAAGGCACCTGCCCCGATGCTGGTAACGCTATCAGGAATCGTGATACTTGTCAGGCCAGTGCAGCCTTTGAAGGCACCATCCCCGATGCTGGTCACAGGATTACCTTCAATGACAGACGGTATAATTAGCTCGCCGACTACTGTTTTATCAAAATTGGCTATGGTGACTTTACCATCATTAGTGGTGTAAGCTAACGGTTGATTCACAACGGTTACAGTTACCGTTCTTGTTACTGTGCCAACATTTCCTGCAGCATCTGTAGCAGTGTAGGTAATTGTATAAGTTCCTAAGGTATTGATATCTACTGCTCCTGAAGCGGTAACCGCTTCACCCCCATCCGCGGTTGCTCCAGCATCAGTCCAAGTAGAACCTTGTTCTACTGTGTCAGCACCGGAGGTAACCGTGATTACTGGCGCTGTTGTATCCACTACATTAACCGTCCTTGTAACTGTCCCCACATTTCCTGCGGCATCTGTAGCAGTGTAGGTAATCGTGTAAGTTCCCGCAGCACTCGTATCCACTGCTCCTGAAGGAGTAACTGTTTCACCACCATCAGCGGTTGCTCCAGCATCCGTCCAAGTAGCACCCTGCTCTACTGTATCCGTGCCACTTGTAACCGTAATCACTGGTGCGGGATCTGGATTCACCCCGATTCCATTTACGGTGATAGTCAACTTACGAGAGTCAGTGGCCCCGTGCTGATCGGTGACAGTCCAATCGGCAACAATATCCCGGGAATCACCTTGCCAAAGGTCGGCATACGCCTGGTTGTTCCCATCGAAGGTGTAAGTCCCATTTGTCGCCAGAGTCAGTCCAGCGACAGGCGCATCGAGGGTGAATGTCAGAACCGAATTTTGATCGACATCAGTCGCCGCGAGAGAACCAGAGGTGATACTCGAAGTCACATCCTCGAGTCTAGCCCGGTCATCTACAAATACATTGCTATCGAAGGTGGAGAATCCTGAATCCTCAAAGAGGTTTCGTAGTTCAGGGTCTGGGTAATCAATATAACCACCGAATGAATCAATAGATAAATCTAACCCGCTAAGGGTCCTTAAATAAAATCTCTCTAAGGCACCAATATTAATTTCATTCTCCAATTCAAAAGACGGCATAAACATCAAATCCCCCCGCATTTCAAATTCACCAAAAACATCTAACTGATTTTTCAGGTAATCCACAAGCTCCGGAGAAAATTGTGGCGAGCTCAATTTGAAATTTCCGGGATTAAGCGGCATATCCAAGTCGATCGTGGGTCCATCTTTCCATTCAGACTCATCAGGAAGTGTGATCGTCGCCTTTACTGGCCGAAAACCTATCTCCATATCCAAGACCAAGGTTTTTCCGGAGGCCACCAGGCCTTTGGACCTCTCAACCGAAGCATCTACTCCAACCGGCGCAAAGTTACCATCACCAACCGTGATGGTTCTAGTCGCTGTTCCAACATTTCCCGCTGCGTCTGTCGCAGTGTAGGTAATCGTGTAAGTTCCACTAGTAGACGTATCTACTGTGCCTGAAGCGGTAACCACTTCACCGGTATCAGCGGTTGCTCCAGCATCCGCCCAAGTGACCCCAGTTTCAACCGTGTCAGTGCCACTTGTAACCGTGATCACTGGTGCGGTTATATCCCCGACAGTAACCGTTCTTTCTACTGTTCCAGCATTTCCCGCTGCGTCTGTAGCAGTGTAGGTAATCGTGTAAGTTCCAACAACACTCGTATCCACTGTGCCAGAAGGAGTAACTGTTTCACCGGTATCAGCGGTTGCTCCAGGATCTGCCCAAGTCGCACCCTGCTCTATTTTATTTCCATCAAGTAGAGCCACTTCATGTGGAATCCCTCCAGTATAATCGCCTGTATAGGAACCAGAGTTGTAATTGTATCGGCAAAATTTTAATGCTGATTTTACATCAAAAATTGCCGAACCAGATTGACCGGAGAAATTATACAACTGGTTTGCGACTCCATCTTTTTGATTTAGATTTAAGTTATAAAATTTTCCACCAGATTTGTTGTAAAAATACTCGTATTTATTAGAGCTCTGAATGAGTCCCTCATTCACAAATACTCCATAATTGTTGATTGTCGTTTGATTATCAGTGTTGCCCGTAAGGAAAACAATTCCCTTATTATGAACATTTGCGGATATATTAAGTTTGATATTAGTGTTAATGAATAATGTTTCATTACTTTCAATAATAAGATCTTCGGTCAAATCAATATTACTTACTAAAGTATAATTTCCGTTCCCATCATCTGTTAAAGATCCGCCAACCAAATCAGCCAATCTATTGGCAGCGACAGCTACCGTGATCACTGGGGCAGCTGTATCCACCCCAATTCCCTGCACGGTGATAGTCAACTTGCGAGAGTCACTGGCTCCGTGCTGATCTGTGACAGTCCAATTGGCAACAACCTCTCGGGAATCACCTTCCCAAAGGTCGCCATATGCCTGGTTATTCCCATCGAAGGTGTAATCCCCATTTGTGGCCAAAGTCAGTCCAGCGACAGGCTCATCGAGGGCGAATGTCAGAACCGAATTTTGATCGACATCAGTCGCCACGAGAGAACCAGAGGCCACCACACCTTTGGGCATCTCAATCGAAGCGTCTATTCCAACCGGCACAAAGTTACCATCACCAACCGTCACCGTTCTTGTAACTGTTCCAGCATTTCCCGCTGCGTCTGTCGCAGTGTAGGTAATCGTGTAAGTTCCAACAACACTCGTATCCACTGTTCCTGAAGCAGTCACCGTTTCGCCTGTATCAGCGGTTGCTCCAGGATCTGCCCAAGTCGCACCCTGCTCTACTGTATTTCCATCAAGTAGAGCCACTTCATATGGAATCCCTCCTACATAATCACCTGTATAATCGCCAGAGATTGTATTAAATCTTCCAAAGTTGAATGTTGATTTTACATCAAAAATTACCGAACCAGATCGACTGGAGAAATGATACAACTCCTGTGTAATCGCATCCCCTTGATTTAGATTCAAGTTATAAAATTTTCCACCAGATTTGTTGTAAAAATACTCATATTGATTAGAGCTCTTAATTAATCCCTCATTCACAAATACTCCATAATTGTTGACTGTCGTTTGATTGTTCGTGTTGCCAGTAAGGAAAACAATTCCCTTATTATGAACCTTCGCGGATATATTAAGTTGGATATTAGTGTTAATGAATAATGTTTCATTACTTTCAATAATAAGATCTTCAGTCAGATCAATATTACTTACTAAAGTATAATTCCCGTTCCCATCATCTGTTAAGGATCCGCCAACCAAATCAGCCAATCTTTTGGCAGCACTAGCTACTGTGATCACTGGGGCGGTCGTGTCTGCGACGACAGTAACCGTTCTTGTTGCTGTGCCAGTATTTCCTGCTGCATCTGTCGCAGTGTAGGTAATCGTATATGTTCCAACAGTATTTGTATCTACTGTTCCTGAAGCAGTAACTGTTTCACCACCATCAGCGGTTGCTCCGGGATCCGTCCAACCAAGTATTATATTTTCATCTTTTATACATCGTACTGAATGACCAGCTCCTCTGTGACTTGCACTTACGAGTGCTGAACTCGATGTAAATCTTAAACGATCTGTGTGACTCCCATTAACAGTACTAGACCAGTACATGCCATAACCATTGTTTTGTCCTGTAGTACTACCATCGTAATTTGAACGGTAGGGAGCTAATGTTAATTTTAATGAAGATGCTAAAGCACCAGCCGCATCCGAACTGCTCCAACTGGCTATTTCAGTCTCCCACTCGGCTTTTGTTGGCAAACGAAAACCTGGAGGACATACATTATTCACTCCACCATCTGCACCTTGCCAAAGATTAACATTTGGTGTCGCAAGCCAGTCTGATTGTGTTGTAATAAAATCGCCATGAGACGGAGTACTACTACTACTCCCTAATGTATTTGTAGTATTTGAATTTGGATCTTCATGTCCATCGGCAAGTCTTCCCCACTGAAATAAATCACCATAAGCAGCAGCATCTGTTGTACTAGTAGCTACTTGAGATGCTCCTAAATTTCTATCCATCCAAATTCTTCCTCCTCCAGAAACAACAGTAGAAGGTCCTATAGCCCGTTCCACCGTGGAATCACCGGAGGTAACCGTAATCACTGGTGCCACTTCATCAACATCCGTTATCGAGAATGTTACTGTTGTCGGATCACTTGTATTACCCACCTCATCACTCGCAGTGACGGTAAAGCTGTAACTGTTCTTCGTTTCATAATCCGGATCAGCGATTAAGCTCACAACATTTCCTGTTAAAGTTAACGAGGCTGCATCCGTTCCACCAATGGCATAGTTAACCACTCCGTTAGCGTCCGAGGCGGCGATTGTATAAACCGATTGCCCTGATCCAGAATTCTCAAAAAGACCTATTCCTAACCCACCAGAGGTAATCACTGGTGGTATTTCATCAACATCCGTTATCGAGAATGTTACTGTTGTCGGATCACTTGTATTACCCGCCGCATCACTCGCAGTGACGGTAAAGCTGTAACTGTTCTGCACTTCATAATCCGGATCAGCGGTTAAGCTCACAACATTTCCTGTTAAAGTTAACGAGGCTGCATCCGTTCCACCAATAGCATAGCTAACCACTCCGATAGCGTCCGAGGCGGCGATTGTATAAACTGATTGCCCTGTTCCAGAATTCTCAAAAAGACCTATTCCCATCCCACCAGAGGTAATCACTGGCGCCGTCGTGTCTGGTAGTGGTCTCGCAAACGCCACATAACTGTTCGTCGAGTGGTCCCAGTCGCCATTTTCATACCTGTAGAGGAGTCCCCCATATCCTCGCCCATTCATTTCGCCCGTTGACACCAATAAGGCATCGACATCAGACACAAACTCTAAACCCGTGTTATACTCGTAATTCCGGCTGGCATTCTTTAGCACAACCGTGTATCCTGGGGGGGCCCTTAATTCTAGTGGTTGTGCCAAATCATAATGTATACCGTCGTTGTTGGCTGTTGTGTGCGCCCACTGAACCGCTGTCCCGTTCGCATTCAATGTATCTACATTAACCGTTACGGTCCTTGTTGCCGTTCCAACATTCCCTGCCGCATCAGTTGCTGAATAGGTAACTGTATAAACACCAGCAGTAGTTGTATCTACTGTGTTTGAAACAACATCAACTGTTTCTCCGGTATCAGCGGTGGCTCCAGCATCGGTCCAAGTAGAACCCTGTAACACTGTATCTACGCCGCTTGTAACCGTTATAACTGGCCGTATGGCATCGGGGCCATCGCCCTGAGTTACTGTAATTGTTAATTGACCCGAACCAGTTTGTACTCCTTGAGTATGAACAACAGAAGAACTTAGTATTGGGTCAGTATAACTGCTTCCACCACCGCCACTGAGACCATTACTAAGAGTAAAACTACCACCGCCGCCGCCATAATAACCTCCACCTCCGCCTCCAGAATTAGCATTACCAGCTCCTCCTTGCCCTAAAACACCTGAACCACCCAAATAACTTGAGTGACCAGATGCTCGTGCTCCACCTGTCGTTTGAGACCCACCTCCACCACCACCATTTGTGCCGCTTTGTCCAACAAGACCACCTCCATCTCCTCCGGCTCCGCTTCCATTCGCTGGTCCACCACCTCCACCAGCTACAATCACTCTATTACTTAAGGCAGTCCCACCAATCCTAATGTCTGTAGCACCACCACCAGGAAATCCTACCCCTCCATAATTGCTGCTGCTCGGTCCATTCCCGCCACCATTCCAGCCACCTTGAGATACTACATAGCCTTGGTATACTCTACTACCACCAACATAAATATTTAGCGTATCACCTGGAGTTACCGTTAAATTTGCTTGGACTCTACCACCTTTTCCTGTTTGATCGGCACCCGTTGTTCCAGATGCGCCATAAGCATCAACACTGATACTTGTTATACCAGCTGGTACCGTAAAGGTTTGTACCGCACCTGTATAAGGATAATTATAAACATCCTGATCAGACCCGTCTGCTCGGGCACCAATGGCCAGAACAAAAATAGCAGCCAATACGGCAAACATTGCGCGCATAGGAAATGCACAAATGAGTTTCAGTTTCGAAGTTGTTGATTTCATTGATTTTCGGAAATGGCTTAGTTATTCAAAGAAAATAGATATTAACACGTTTTTACGCGCAAAAAATTCTTATACACTTAGATTCAGGGATGTCGACACGGAACACTGGAAAATAACACCTAACACCGTTAAGTAGTCCCGCCTCGGATACTCCGCGATGTTCCAGCCCGCCTCAAGGCTCACCGTCTGATCCCTGCCGAGATCACCTTTCACCGTGTGGTTAAACACGCTGGTTGTGGGTAACCACATACCCTGGCCCAAGCTGGATTTCGCAAATACTGCTAGGAATTTGCTTTTTGGGTGAGGTGGTCGAGAGTATCATGCGAGGAGGAGATAGGGGGTTATCTTTGATTTGGAATAACACGGATCAAGCCCCCCCTAAAAGGGGGGAGTAAAGAAATGCATGATCATTGACAGTATTAAGGGACAGAACTTTTATGCATCCATGGTCAGGCACTGGCCAATGCCTCAAACCTTCAATCCGTCGCCGTCCAAGCGGCAGGACTAAACCCGCTGAATTTACATGAAATCGTTAATAAGCATCTTCGGAATCACTGTCGCCACTTTCTTCGGCTTTGCCTTCACTGCCAACGCGGGAGTCGTACCCATTATCTCCGCGTCCGGCCACAACGGCGGAAACGGCTGGAACGATGGAGATCTTTCGGATGCCTACAGCACCTCGGGCATCAATACTTCGGCGGACCCGAACGACCCCTCGACGTGGGTCACCACGGGCAATGATTGGCAGGACGGATGGGGGGCAAGTACCCAGCTCAACCCGGGCGCCACGGCCAATAGCAAAATTGGTTGGATCACTTTTGACCTCGGTAGCACGGTCGCCAATCTGGATAAGATGTATATCTGGAATAGGCGCGACCAGGGCAACGACGAAGGCGTGAGTTCATACAAGTTGTATTACGCCACTGCTCCCACCGTGGCCGTGCCGGCTCCTGTTGCCGCTGGAACGGAATACGGTGATTACGATTTCGCAAGCGGCGGCTGGACCCTGCACAGCAGTGGAAACCTGACGAAGCGGAATTCCTCCGTGGGGAACGGGGCAGAGAACGTGCTCTCATTGGGCGGCATTTCCGCTCGGTACGTCGCCATCGAGATCCTCTCGTCAACTAATCCCGACACTCGCGTCGGATTGGATGAAGTCGCGATTACGGATAACGTCGTGTCGATGCACGTGGTTAGTTCGAGCCCAACCGACGGCCAGGTGGTGTCCTCGACACCGACGACGGCAACGTTTAATTTCTCGCTCGATGTGACGCCCGGCACGGTGCAGGCCACGGACTTGCTGATCGATGGTAATCCGACGGCGACCGGTGTTACTATCGTCGATGCCGATACGGTTACGTTCGATCTACCGAGCGGTTTGACCGCAGGTGACCACACCCTCGCATTGGCCACTTCCGCAATGACTGGTGGCATGGCGTTGACGCCTCTCAGCCAGTTTTCTTCGACCTTTACGCTCGTGACCCCGCCAACTATTAACAATCTTGCGGCGACGGGGGTTGCCTCTGACGCAGCGGTCATCGGCGCAGACCTCGTGGCCACCGGCGGCAATTTGCCCGGTGTGCTGGTCTATTGGGGTGACAACGACGGCGGCACAAATGTCGGCAGTTGGGACAATGTGATCAACCTCGGACCCTCGATCATTGGCACCTATCTGCAGCAGCTATTGAGTCTAACATCAGAGACCCAGTATTACTATCGCTCTTTGGCAACCAACTCCGCCGGCGACACATGGGCCGCGTCGACCGCCTCGTTTACAACACCCGAAACGCCTCCTACCACTCCCCCCGCGATCATCAATCTGGCGGCAACCAACCTCGGCGCCAATTCGGCTCAACTGCGTGGGCAAGTGACTGCAACTGGCGGCGAGACACCGATCGTAACGCTCTATTACGGAGACGACGATGCCGGAGCTGGCACCTGGGACAATTCGGTGGTGGTCGGCCCGCAGTCGGGCACCTTCAATGAGTTGGTCAGTGGCTTGCTACCGTTGACGACCTACTACTATCGGTCCGAGGCAACCAACAGTGCCGGAACCGTTGTGGCGAGCCCTGCGTTATCCTTTACGACGCCCGCAGTCACGCCGGTCTCGATCGTGATCAACGAGATTCATTTCGATCCCGACATCAAAACCGAACTCGTCGAATTCATCGAGCTTCACAATGCCGGTGGCGGGGCCGTCGATATTTCAGGCTGGACCATCGAAGATGCGGTCGAATATACGATTCCCGCCGAGTCCACGCTGGCTCCGGGTGCGTATCTGGTGATTTCTCAAAATCCGGGCCAAATGGTTACCAAATTTAACGTGAGCTCGATCGGTCCGTATGTTGGGGGATTGAACACGGACGGCGAAACGATCGTGCTTCGCAATGACCTAGGTCAAACACAGGACTCGGTTGATTATCAACTTGGCTTCCCGTGGCCAACCGTGGGCGATGCGCCGGGCAATTCGATCGAGCTGATCAACCCAACGCTTTCCAATTCGAAGGGTGGAAACTGGCGCTCTTCAAACGGCGCCCCCACTCCTGGTGCGATCAATTCGGCCTATGCAGCCAACGCCGCCCCCGTGATGCGGCAGGTCGTGCATGGCCCGACCTCGCCGGTAAGCGGCGAGGCGGTAACGATTACCGCCAAGGTGACCGATCCAGATGGCGTCGCCCAGGTTTATCTATCGTATCAAGACGTCGATCCGGGCGATTATATCGAGCTCAGCGATCCGCGTTACGTGACCCAATGGACCAGCTTGACGATGCACGACGATGGCACCAATGGCGACATCATCTCGGGCGATGACATTTACACGGTCGTCTTGCCAGCGTCGCTGCAACAGCATCGACACCTGATTCGCTACATAATTACGTCCTCAGATACGCTCGGCGCAACGATGACCGGCCCCTATGCGGACGACCCTTCGCCCAACTTTGCCTACTTTGTTTACGATGGGGTTCCGGACTGGGAAAGCACGCAGCCGAAAACTTACAGTGGTGCACAACTGAGCAAGCCGCCGGTCTATCAGTTGATCACGACGCGATCGGATCACGAAGACGCGATGTATATCCCTAATACGAGCCTGACTGAAGGCTACGCGGGCAGCGACTATCAGTGGCAAGGAGCGTTTGTCTATGACGGCGTGGTCTATGACCACATCAATTATCGATCACGTGGCGGAGTTCACCGGTATCGATGGAATAAGAGAATGTGGAAGTTTGATTTTAACCGGGGAAATTACTTCCAAGCCCGAAATGATTATGGCGATCCATACAAGAAGAAATGGGATAAGGTGAACTTCTCGTCGCTGGCCAATGGCTGGGGACAACCGGGACAGCAGGGTCTGTTTGAACAGGTCGGCTTCAAGCTTTTTAATCTGTCGGGCAATTTTGCGCCCAACACCAATATGTCTCACTTCCGCATCGTGGAAAGTGCGGATGAGAATTCCAACCAAGTCGGCTCGGGACCGAATAATACGGATTTTCAGGGACTCTATCTGGTGATCGAGCAGCCCGACGGTCGACTGCTTGACGAGCACAACCAGCCCGACGGCAATTTATATAAAATGGAAAGCAACACCGGCGAGCTCAATAACCAGGGCGCCACGCAACCCGACGACAAGTCGGACCTGAATGCCTTTTTGCAATACAAAACCGGCAGCAAGACCGCCCAGTGGTGGAAAGACAATTTCGACCTGGACGATTATTACAGCTACCGTGCGATCGCGACGGCGATTCACCATTACGACACCGGGGCCGGCAAAAACTACTTCTTCTACAACAACCCCGAGACGGGCTTATGGCAGATCATGAGCTGGGATCTCGATATCACTTGGCAGCAACCAACCGATACGTCGCAACCGGGCCCGTTCGCCAGTCAAATACTTGCGATTCCCGAGTTTGCCCAAGACTATCGCAATCGCATGCGGGAGGTTCGCGACCTGTTGTTTAATCCCGATCAAGTCGGCATGATGCTGGACGAGACGGCGAATTTCATCGACACCCCGGGCGTCAACTCGATCGCCGAAGCGGATGGGGTCATCTGGAGAGGTAACGGAACAAACGCCAGTACGTTCCCTGGCAAAGTGGCGTCTACCAAACAGTATGTCATTGATCGCTGCGCCACGATCGATGCCTCGATCCTCACCGACTCGGCCCTAGTCCCACAAAAGCCTACGGTTAGCTACACCGGTCTCCCGTCGTACCCTACCAATGGGCTGACGTTCTCAACGGGCGCATTTTCGAGCCCCGTCACAGAGACGTTTGCGGCGATGCAGTGGCGAATCGCTGAAATCACGGACGCAAGCGCTCCTGGTTTCGACCCCAATGTTCCTCGTAAATATGAAATTAACGAAGACTGGAAAAGCAGTGAAATCACCGCGTATGCCAGCGACATCAACATTCCCGGCAATAAGATTGACGTAGGTGACGTCTATCGCGTGCGTGTGCGTATGAAAGACACGGCCGGCATCTGGAGCCACTGGTCGGATCCTCACGAATTTACCGCCGGCTCGCCGATCGGTCCACAAGTAGCAGGCCTGCGGATTACCGAGGTGATGTATAACCCAGCAGATCCATCGCCCGCCGAAGCGGCGGCTGGGTTTGTGGACAATGACGACTTTGAATTTATTGAGTTGCGCAACATCAGCGGTTCTCCGGTCGATCTGACAGGAGTTCGCTTTACTAACGGAATCGACTATACGCTTCCGAGCACTACCTTGGCCGCCGGCGAGCGCATGGTTGTGCCTCGCAATGCCTCCGCGTTTGCCGAACGCTACAACACCATCGGCCTGACGATTGCTCCGGAGTATCGCGATCCGATCGACGACTCTAACAAATTAAAAAACTCGGACGAGCCGATCAAATTAGCGGACGCGATCGGCGGCGACATCCACGACTTTCATTATTATGATACTTGGCATCCGACGACCGACGGCGCTGGTTATTCGCTGGTCATCATCGATGATGGCGGACTGATCGAAACGTGGGATACCGCCGCCGCATGGCAGCCGAGTTCTCAGATCGGAGGAGCTACCAAAGGCGTCGCATTGTGGCTCGTGGGCTACGGGTTAGATCCAGACTTGGACCTGAACCAGGAAGCTAACGGCGACGGCGTGACCCTCTTGATGGCGTATGCCCTGAATCTAAATCCGACTCTCAATCTGAAGGGGAGCCTGCCTATGCCGATACTCGGCGATGATACTCTCAGCATCTCCTTCTACGGGGCAAGTCCGGGGATCACTTACACGGTAGAAACCAGCACCGACCTGCAGAACTGGACGACAGTAGGCGTGGAACTATCCGAACCTGATATGGCTGGCAATCGCACTGCGTCGGTTGACCTAGATTCAGCGAGACACTTTCTGAGGCTGATTGTAGATGATTGATGCGCAACTTCTAGATGAGCTAGATGGGCCTCCTTTAGAGCTGAACAGGGGGGAATCAAAAAAACGCGGAGACTTTCTAGTCGGCAGATGACTGTGATCGAGTATGTTTTAAAACGATGAACAGCCCGACCGCCCTACCAACCGATCATCGGCGCAATCAATTTTTGATCGCCGTGAAGGATAACCTTTTCCTTTTGTTCGGCGCGGTCGCAATTGCCTGGGGCCTAGAAGTTCTTGATACTATTTTCCTTGGCTATTTTGATCGTTTCGGCATTCATCCTCGTAGGGTCGTCGGATTGCCTGGCGTGCTGACTTCCCCCTTTTTGCACCTAGGCTTCGGCCACCTTATCTCTAACACAGTTCCGTTTTTAGTGCTCGGTGGCATGGTGCTCATCGGCGGGCGCAAAGTCTTTATCACGGCAACGCTGTTCATCATGCTGGTCGGAGGAACGGCTCTCTGGGTTCTCGGTCCGGGTGGCACCAACCATGTCGGCGCAAGCGGTCTGATCTTTGGTTACCTTGGGTTTCTTCTGGCTCGCGGAATCTTCGAGAAGTCGGTTGTATGGATCGTCGTATCTGTCGGTATTCTGCTGCTCTACGGAGGCATGTTAAACGGAGTATTCCCCGGTCAACCCGGTATATCGTGGCAAGGACATCTCTTTGGATTCATCGCCGGAGTTCTCGCCGCATGGGTCATGTTCTCCCGGAAAGGGCTCGGAGAAGGAACAGGCAGAGAAACGGTGCATATGTAGTAGAGGAACCGATCTATCGTGATTCTTACACAACGCCCTCAATCTTAAACACGACCTTACCGTCACTGGCCTCGGCGTCGGTGATGATCCTGGCAAGTTGGATCCGGGGGTCGATGTCTTTCAGCACCTGCCCGTTGATGCTTTCGATCTTCTGACCTTCCTTCAGCTTGCCACATGCCTCTGCCGGTGACCCCTGCTCGATCTTGCCGACAACCATCTGGAAGGCAGGGAGTTTCAGCGTAATGCTCATGCCCACAGGCCCGAAACGTTCGATGCTTTGCTTGGGAAGTGTTTCCACGGGGTGGGTGAAGTTAAAGAGCAATGGTTCCTTGTAGAACGACTCTTCGGCGTGGCCAATTCCTGATCCCGTCTGGATTGCCGCTATCAGTGCGACTGTTATCAATATCTGTTTCATGGTTATGTTTTTCATTTCCTTCTTTATTTATTTACCGACTTCTTGCTCAATCAGCTTTTCAATCGGTGACCAGTTGCCGCCCTCGAGAGCTTGAGCCTTGCCCTTGATTCCTGTGGGCTTGCTCACCTTGGACCCCGCAGGGGTGGTGTAAAAGAACGGCACGTCATCTCCGGCCTGTGCCGCGAAGCCTTTTTTCCAGCTGTTGGCCAATGCCGACATCTCGGGGCCGAAGTTGGTGCCCTGGTCGATCTCAGCCGCCTCAGGCCCGGCGAGGAGGAGATAAGGGGTTGTTTAGATCGGCTCGTAGTCGATCTCCAGAAACTCTTCCACTTCCGGAATCCAGCGCCCTTTGACAAAGGCCACGTGCTCGGGGTGTTCGTTGTAGGCCTGGTGGGCAGGGAAGGATTGTGCTAGCCCGCTAGCACTGTGCTAAATAGCAAGTTTCCTCCTCCGGAAACTTAATTTTTGATCGTGCTCTGCCTTCGCCCGCTCAGGCTGTGCTGGAGTGCAAAATGCTCCTCCGCATTTGTGTCAGAAAGATCGTGCGCTGTGCTCACCCGCTCGCACTGTGCCAGCCTGACCTATTCTAGCAGTACAAAATTAGAGGAGTTATTTCCCACGAGGGCGAAATCATTTAAGGTCCAGACAACTTTTTTGGTTTTGCGATTCACTTCGATCAGCTGTGGGTTATCAGGGCCGGCATGGCAGTTGCCTATCAGGTAATTTCCATTTTTCAACACGGCGACGGTGGTCACCCAGCCTAGGGCAATACCGTCTAGTTCATGTTGGTCGAGCTTCCAGACGATTTCTTTCTTTGGATTGACTTCTAACACCGTGTGATTGTTGCCGGCGCCGATCAAGGTGTTGCCATTTTTGAGTCGGATGGCGGCGAATACTTTGCTGCCGTATGCGGTTAGTCCGTGGCCACCGGCGGGCTTTCGCTTGGGATCCATGGGGATTTTGAATTCCCAAACAACCTTGCCGCTCTTGCCATCATATTCTCGCACGCAGCCGTCGATTTCCTGGGCTACGAGATAGTTTCCGTTTTTGAGTTTTCTCGCCAGGCGGGTGTCGGAATGGGCACTCGGGTGGTCGCGCTTGAGTTTGATTTCATGCAGAAGCTTTCCGTTTTGATCGATTTCAATAATCCGACCGCTACCGCTTTCTGCGATCATCATTTTGCCGTCACCAAGGGGTTGGAAGGCATGGGCTTCGATTCTTTTCCCCTGGTTGCCATTGCTGGCTGAGGCATCGTATGACCAGACAACTTTTTTTGTTTTGGGATCGATCTTACAAATTTCGCGTGTGCCTTTACGCTGAGCGTAGAAGTAGCCTTCTTTGTCGACACGAAGATCGTGGGCACCACTCCATTTCGTTTGCCAGCTGACTTTTCCATCGGCTTCGACCACTGACAACCCACCTTTGGTAATCATCAGGACTTTGTGGCCAGTGGCTTGCAGGTTGGAAACGAGCGTCGTGGCGGCAAGGATGAGGAAACCATATTTTAGATTTAATTTGAGCATAGTGATGGGATAGATTGAGGAGATGAGTGGTCGTTTTGATGTTTTATGTAAGCGTGATTTAGCCTTTGACGTTTCTTCCGCCGTTGACTTCGAGGCTTTGGCCAGTGAGAAAGCCTGAGTCATGGTCGGCGAAGAATAGCACGGCGTGGGCGATGTCTTCGCGGGTGCCCCATCGAGCTGCGGGGATGGTGGCGAGGTAGTTGTCCTTGTTTTCCTGGGGTTCCGATTCGTGACGCTCGACGGGGATCCACCCTGGGGCGACGGCGTTGATGGTGATGCCATCGGGAGCTAGTTCCTTGGCTGAGCTGCGGAGGTAACCGATCTGGGCACCTTTGGCACTGACGTAGGCGGAGAAGTTTGGAGTGCCATCGGTGAACACCTCGCTGGTGATGTGGATGATACGGCCAAAGTGGTTTTTCTTCATCGCAGGAGCAACCGCCTGGGTGAGGTAGTGGGGGCTCATCATGAAGGCTGCGGCCATGGAGTCGAAATCGCTCTGGGTGTAGTCGGCGATCGACTTTTCATACTGCGGCGGGGTGGCATTGATAACCACGGTATCGGGTGAACCAAAGGCTTCGGTAACGTCCGCAATGAGACCCTTGACGCCATCCTGGGTGAGGACATCGGCTTTGAAGATTTCTCCTGTGCCGCCGTTTGCTGCTTTGTCTTGGACTTCGGCGAGGGCTTCGCGGGCGTTGTCTTCGTTATGGGCGTAGTTGAGGGCGACTTGATAGCCAGCGTTGGCGAAGGAGACGGCAATAGCACGGCCGAGGCCACGCGTGGCACCGGTGATGAGGACGGTTCTTTTCATAGGGAAAGTTCTAAGTTGAAGCTCAAGTTTAGGCGATGATCTCGCGGATCGGTTTGGCGCCTTCGACACCGACGAGTTTTTCATCGAGTCCGGCATGAGGAAAGGAAAGACTGTTAGGATCTATACCTAACTGCTGGAGAATGGTGGCGTGGAGGTTTTTTACCTCAAGCGGGCGTTCCACCGCGGAGGCACCGAGTTCGTCGGTTTGGCCGATACTAATCCCCCCTTTGATTCCACCGCCCGCCATCCACATGGTGAAGCCGTATGCATTGTGATCGCGGCCCGAGCCCTTCGCGTATTCGGCGGTAGGTTGCCGGCCAAATTCACCGCCCCAGACGACGAGAGTTTCATCGAGTAGGCCACGTTGCTTGAGGTCTTTAAGGAGTCCCGCTACGGGTTTATCGGTGGCACCAGCGTGTTTATTGTGGTTGTTTTCGAGGTCGCCGTGGGCGTCCCAGTTATCGTCGTTATGGGCACCTCCGGAGTAAAGCTGGATGAAGCGCACGCCGCGTTCAACTAGGCGGCGGGCGAGCAGGCATTTTTTCCCGAAGTCCTCGGTTTGAGGTTGATCAAGTCCGTAGAGGGACTTGATGTGGTCGGGTTCTTGTGCGAGTTCGATTGCTTCCGGCGCGGTTGATTGCATTTTGTAGGCGAGCTCATAGGAGGAGATTCGCGCGGCAAGGTTTGAGTTATCCCAGCGTTTTTCTTGGTGGGTGGTGTTGAGGTGGTTGAGCGATTTGATGAGTCGGTATTGTTCGTCTTGACCCATGTTATTGACGTGTTTCAGGTCGAGGATGGGGTCTCCTTTGGAGCGGAAGACGGTGCCTTGATAGGAGGCGGGCATAAAGCCAGAGGTCCAGTTTTTGGCGCCGGAGATGGGGCCACCTGTTTGATCGAGCATCACCACGTAGCCTGGGAGGTTCTCGTTAGAGCTTCCTAGACCGTAGTTAACCCATGAGCCGAGTGATGGTTTACCGCTAATGATAGAGCCGGAGTTCATCATCAACATGGCGGAACCGTGGATTGGGGAGTCGGCCTGCATGGAGTGGATAAAAGCGATGTCATCAACACATTCGCCGACGTGCGGGAAGAGGTCGGAAACGTATTTACCGCATTGCCCGTATTGTTTAAATTTCCAGCGTGGTTCAACGATGCGTCCTTGGGTTTTTTTACCACCTCGGCCAAAGGTTTTGACGTCGATGGTTTTCCCGTCCATCCCGATCATGTTAGGTTTGTAGTCGAAGGTATCGATGTGGCTCGGGCCGCCGTACATGAAGAGGAAGATAACGCTTTTGGCCTTGGGTGCGAAATGGGGAGGGCGGGCCGCAAGTGGGTTGCCGGAAGGGCTCGTGCTTGGAGAGGCTTTGAGGACCTCGTTGAAGAACCCCTCTTTGGCGAGCAGTCCAGTCAGGGCGAGTTTGGTAAAACCTCCACCTACGTTGTGGAGAAATTCGCGGCGGTTGGTGCGTCCGCAGAAGTCGTGGTGTTGAGTGTTCATAGCCTTAGTCCAGGTAAAGGGTTTCGTTGAGGTTGAGAAAAAGGAGGCAGATCCTTGCGAGGGCGGATGAGGGTGGAAGTTGGTGGGTGGTGAGAAGATCCTGGCGGAGTGTCGTAAGTTCGCTGAGCTCCCCTTCTGTGGGTGGGCGACCCGTGGCGAGTTGAAAACCACTAACGAGCTGTTTTGCGACATCGTTAGAGTGTTGTTTCTCAAGGTTGGCAGCGAAGAGAGCAGCACGATCGTTGACGAACTTGCTATTGAGCATGCTCAGGGTCTGGGTGGGCACGGTGGTGGCAAAACGTGACGGGCACGAGGTGTCGCGTGCTGGTGCGTCGAAGGCGCTGAGTAGCGGGAGCTGGATCGAGCGTTTGACATGAATGTAGACGCTTCGGCAATTCACCTCAGGACCTTTGGTGGCAGGCCAGACTTGCTTGGGTTTCGAGGATGTAGCGAGCACGGCGGCTGGCATCGGTGGGCGGATGTAGGGTTGGGATGGTTTTTGCAGACGGAGCTCGCTGGAGAGATTGAGGAAGGTGTCGCGGATTTCCTCGGCCGTGAGTCGGCGGGAGCTGTGTTTCCAGTGGAGGTGATTGAGCGGGTCCGTTTTTGCTGTCGCTTTGTTGGGGGCGGACGAGCGACGGTAGGTCTCGCTGGTGAGCATCAGTTGGAGCATGTGTTTGATACTCCATCCGGATTCCATGAACTCGCATGCCAACCAGTCGAGTAGGGCTTGATTGCTCACACCTTCGCCGAATACCCCAAAGTCGTTGGCGGTGGCGACGATGCCGGTGCCGAAGCAGTGTTGCCAGAGACGGTTAACCATGACGCGTGCGGTGAGTGGGTTTTCCTGACTGGCGATCCAGCGAGCAAGGGCGAGGCGTCTGCCGTGGGTGCCGGTTTTCTGGTAGTCGCCCTTGATGGCCAGTCGTGCGGCATCGGGTGAGGTCGCCATGACGATGGGGATGCCGGGGAAGACCTCATCACCGAGGGCATGAACGCTACCTCGTCCGTGGATGTGTGATTTGGGGCTATTTTTTATTTCGTCATGTTTTAGATACGGGGTGCCCTTGGCGGCGAGCGACTGGCGGGTGGTGTTGAATTTTTGGCTGAGCGAGAGGTATTGGATATAGAAGGCTTTTCCGTAGGTGGCCTTGATGTGCTCGGGGAACAGACGGGCATAGAGTTGCGGACTGATGGGCTCGATGAGATTCTGGTAGACTCCGGCGTTGAAGTGTTTGAGCTGGCGCTTGGGTGAGCGGACGACGATAGTCAGGGTGTTTTTGC
Source organism: Akkermansiaceae bacterium (assembly GCA_037620805.1). Lineage (GTDB taxonomy): Bacteria > Verrucomicrobiota > Verrucomicrobiia > Verrucomicrobiales > Akkermansiaceae > Oceaniferula. The sequence continues at coordinate 7,727 of JASJLI010000036.1, read as the reverse complement.
CGGTGGTGAGGTTACCAAGATCAGCTTTGCTAAGCGGGTAGATATGGTGAGATCCTGCTTTTTGTGCAGGTCCTTGATAGAGCTGGACGCCGTTGATGGAGACGGTCCATGATTCGGTGTTGCCGATGGAGTAGACGATCAATCGATCGGGGATACTCTCAAGGCGGAAATCCTTACGTAGGTAGAGTGTGTTGTTTTTGGGATCCCATGGTGTGGAATCGCCTGTGTATGGCGCGGATTTTTTCCCGTGGTGCATGGGCAGGGCGACGACTTTAAATGCGTCGCCCTGATAGGAGGGCAGGTCCCAGTTGAGTTTTTTGGGTTCCGTGTAGCTGAGCTGCCAGGGTTGCCTGTTTTTTTTGCCACTAAGAGGAATGACCGGTGAGACGGGCTCCGCGGGCGGGGTGGAACTTGGAGGCGATAAGGCACTGAGACGGGTGGGATCGACGCTACTCCATAGCTGGTTGATCTGGGACTGAGTATCTTGCTGGTCCTTTTTCCATTGGGCAAGCTGAGCGGGGTCCTGCCAGTGGTGGTGGGAGGTTTTAAGTTTAGCGCTTTTGATTGGCTCGAAAAACGCGCGTAGCGCGAAGTAATCGGACTGCAGGATCGGGTCGCCTTTGTGGTCGTGGCACTTGGCGCAGTTCATGGTAGTTCCAAGAATGGCCTCGCCGGTCACATCGGCGATGTCGCTGATCATGTCAGCATGGGCCTGTTCCGGGTCGGCTGGTTCATCGTCGCGCAGCATCAGGGCGAGATAGCCAGAAGCGACGTTGGAGCGAAATGTGGCGTTGGGAATTTCGTCGCCGGCAAGTTGTTCGGTGAGAAATTGATCGTAGGGGAGATCCTGGTTAAACGCGTCGATCACGTAATCGCGGTAGCGCCAGATGTGGGGTTTGACGCTGTCGCGTTCGTAGCCGTTGGTTTCTGCGTAACGAACGGTATCGAGCCAGAGGGACGCGAGTTTTTCGCCATAGTGGGGAGATGTGAGAAATTCACTGACCGTTTGGGACCAATCTGCGGCGGGGATTTCTGCGTTGGATGTTTTTTTCAGAAACGATTGATATTGTGCGGCCGTGGGTGGCAGGCCGGTGAGATCGTAGCTCAGTCGACGGATGAGTTGGCGTGGATTGGCGGCTGCGTTCGGGGTGATCGACTGGCTGCGCAGTTGCTCCGCGATGAAGGCATCGATCGGGTTGGCGCTGGTATTTCCCGGCACTTTCGGCACGGCGGGTCTCTGCGGTGCCTGATACGCCCAGTAGGGCGCGGACACCTTGGGCACCTTGGTCGCGGTTGATTTATCTTTTTCTGCGGTGGAAAACGGCGTAGAAAAGACAACGGTCGCGACCCATACTAGGTGGCAGAAGGATGACAATTTATGAGGCATTATCGGATGATTACTGGTATTCTAGTTTACCTTCAATATCGAGGCAGGCGTTACGGATGAGCTTTCCGACGCGTGGGAAATCGGCCACCTTGAGTCGGGATGAAGGTGCTGTGATCCAGATCGAGCAAGCGGAGACGCCGGAGCGGGTTTGGATGGCAGCGCCGATGCAATGTTGTCCTGCAAATTCCTCTTCGCGGTCAGTACCATAGCCGCATTGTTCGACGTCCTCAAGGTGATCGAGAAAGGCGGTGGGGGTGGTGATGGTGCGTTTGGTGAAAGAAGGGAACTCGAGGCGATTGACGAGTGATTGACGATCTTGGAGGGTGGCGAGCATGGCCTTGCCTGGGGCGGAGGTATGTAGGTGAAAAGAGATGCCCAGATCGATATGAAATCGGAATGGGTGGCTACCGTCCTCGACGGCTAGAACCACTCCTTTGGTATCGACGATGGTACCTAAGCAGCAGGTCTCCCCTGTTTTCTGGGCAATTTCCTTGAGGTAGGGTGCGGCGATGGGGACGATGTTTTTCCCGGGAGAGACGGCGCCCACGGCGAGATTAAGAATACGCTGGGTGAGTAGGAAGCGTTTGTTTTCGTGGTTACGCGTGACGTAGCCGAGCTCACCGAGTGTACGGCAGATCCGAAAGATTGAGTTCTGTGGAAACCCGGTGAACTTCACGAGCTCGGTGAGGGTGCAGCCTTCGCTTGACTGGCTAAGGTGCTCCATGATGATGAAAGAGCGCTCCAGGTTCGGTACGGAGTAGTTGGTTACTGTTTGGTTATCGGGCATTGCGGTGTCTGTGGTGTCCTGATGCTGGATTGTGGTGCGGGAAAGGCTCCCCATTCGCACGTAATACGCTGACGGGTTTGGATTATTTCAAATTTGAGCGAATTCTATTTTTTTCTATATAAGGAATATTGAACGATCAAGCAGAATAATTGCTCCTCCAGAATGGTCGGCCAAAGACAATCACCTGAAATTCCCGATTGGATTTTCTGATTCTCAAACTATCATCATGAGACCGTTCACTCACTCCTATCTGTACAGCCTTACAAAGCACCGTCACTATGCCACTCTGGACTCCTCCACTCATCGCCTTCCTCGCAGGCTCCATCCCCTTTGGGTTACTCATCGCCAAAGCGAAGGGCGTTAACATCCGCGAACATGGCTCCGGCAACATCGGGGCCACCAATGTTCTTCGGGTCGTTGGAAAACCCTACGGCATCGGCTGTCTGATCCTTGATTTATTAAAAGGGCTGATTCCAACACTCATCGGAATCAGTTTATTTAACTACGAAGGTCACACCAATCCCATGATCATTGGCGCACTTTCATCTTACGCCGTAGACCTGCCACAACTTCAGGCGCAGACACTTCAGATCGTTACTGGTTTAGCCGCTATCCTTGGCCATAACTATTCTCCTTGGATTGGTTTCAAGGGTGGAAAAGGGATTGCTACTTCCGCTGGGGTATTAATCGCCCTCATGCCAGCAGGCATCGTCATACTCGTCGTCGTTTGGATCTTGCTTTTTTTCACCACCAAATACGTCTCAGTCGCCAGTATAGGAGCAGCCCTGAGCCTACCCATCTTAACAATTTACGGTTCTTGGTATCATGGTAAAATCGAGACTGGCACGTGGAACAAGCCACTCTTCGTTTTTTCTATCGTCATCGCATTACTTGCCGTCTGGAGGCACCGATCTAACATCAAGTCTTTAAAAGATGGCACCGAACACAAATTTTCCAAAAAGAACAAATGATTAAACGCGCAGCCATTCTAGGAACCGGATCATGGGGCACCGCCCTCGCCTGCCTTCTTGCCAACAAGGTTGACGAAGTGTGTCTCATTGGCCGGAATCAAAAAACGGTGGATGAAATCAACCACCATCACACCAATCACCATTACATCCCGGGCGAAACGCTCGCAGCTAACATCATCGCCAGTAACAACATCGCGGCTGCTGCGGAGTATCCGCTCGTGCTCTTTGTCGTTCCCACCTCCGCCACGGGTGCTACGGCCAAAGCACTAGCAGAGATCAACCTTCCCAGGGAAACTATTCTTGTTTCCTGCGCCAAGGGCATCTCCAGTGATGGTCAGCGGATGAGTGAGATCGTCCATAGCCACCTGCCGGACAACCCTCTCGCGGTCCTCTCTGGGCCTAACCACGCCGAGGAGGTGTCCCGCACTCTCGCAACTTGCGCGGTGATCGGCAGCACGGATCACGCACTGGCTCAAGAGCTGCAGGAAACCTTCACCACGAATTTTTTCCGCTGCTATACTAGTGATGACGTCGCGGGCATTGAACTAGGTGCAGCTATGAAAAACGTCTTTGGCATCGCAGCCGGTATTGCTGATGGCATTGGTTTGGGCGATAACGCCATTGCCGCTCTTGTTACTCGTGGGCTGGCTGAAATGACCCGACTCGGCACCGTTCTCGGTGGTCGTATGGAAACCTTTATCGGACTCTCAGGTGTCGGTGATCTCATGGCCACCTGTTACTCCCCCCACTCACGCAACAACCGTGTCGGTAAAGCTCTTGGAAAAGGAGGCCAACTCGACGACATCATTGCCAATCTTGGAATGGTCGCAGAGGGCGTTCCTAACACAAAATCCATCCATGATGCAGGATGTAAGGCCGACGTGCGCACGCCACTGATCGATGCTGTCTATCAGATCCTCTATGAGAACAAACCTGCGGTTGATGCGTTAGAAGAACTTCTCACTCGTGATACGCGGCCTGAGACGGAGTAGGTAATAAACTCCCCCGACGCAAGGTGCGGGGTCTTCGACAAGTTTCAAACTCCAAATACCAAGTAACTATCGTCACTCATGCGAGTTCTCCTCTTCATTCTAGCCCTGGCATTGCCTGCCACAGCTCAAGATAAAAGCACTTGCCGCTGTTGTGACCTAGGACGGATCTACGCGCCGTATCTCAAAAAACTCCCCGCGCCCAAGAAACGCGATGACATTGGCAACAGCCACCTCAAGGTCACAACCCAATCAGAATCCGCACAGGAGTGGTTTGATCAGGGACTCAACTTACTTCATTCCTTCTGGGAGTTTGAAGCCTACCGCTGTTTCCTTCAGGCCGCCAAGGAAGACCCTGATTGTGCCATGGCCTACTGGGGAATCTGCATGTCCCTGCCTGGAAAGAATGCCGAGTCGACTGTGGAGCGACAAATTGCTCTTCAAAAAGCCAAAGACCTTGCTGCTGACTCCACGTTGAAACTCACCGAGCATGAGCAGCTCTATATTGAGATGGTCAACAGCTTGGTCAAAAAAGGCAGCCGAGCCACAATACCCAGTTTACGCAGGATCATCAAAAAATTCCCCGACGACGTCGATGCCATTGCATTTCTCAGTCTTTGGTTGCGAGATGGCTACAAGACTAGCAGCACGGGAAAAGGCGAGGCTAAGCCGGGCACTGCCGAAGCTGTCAAACTTCTCCAAGAAGCACTTAAAAAGCACCCGCAGCACACCGGACTTAATCATTACTACATTCATGTGTTAGAACAAGGTCCTGATTTCGAGCAAGCCCGCGCTGCTGCCCTCGCCCTTCCAAATGCCGCTCCCGGCGCAGGCCATCTGGTCCACATGCCTGGCCACATTTACTACCTCGCTGGTGAGTATGAAAAAGCCTGCCAAGCCTACCGGGATTGTCACAAAGTGGAAATTGCCTACCTCAAGGCCGAGGCCATCCCAGCGGTCGATAACAACAACTATTTGCACAACCTCCACTTCATCGCCTTCGCCGCTTCCGATCAGGGGAAATACACGGAGGCCCTACAAGCCGCCGCTAAGCTGCGCGAGGTTAAGGTACCTGCAAACCGGATCAAAGCCGTTGGCGCCCACCAGACTTATTACCTCTCATCCACCGTCACTGCCCTCGTGCACATGCGGGCAGGAAATTACGATCTCGCCGCCGCGTCACTACTCCCTGATGCCGTGCCGAAAACCTCCGCTGCCAGCCACTACATTCTTTTTCTGCGTTCGTATTGTCGACTCCGCCACGCCTTCACCCACCCCGAGGAAACCAACAATGCTGAGATCATCCGCAGAGAGAAGCTTGGACTCAACAGACACCTCACGGTCCTCAAAGAGGCTAACCCCGGCACATCCTTTGAGTCCCAATCATGGGCACAGGCCTATACTTCATGTGAAATCCTACTCAGTGAAGCCCGTGCATGGATTGACAATTCTACACCTAATTCCACACCTAACAAGCCATTCAAAAAAACCTGGGCCAGCATTGCCATCCGCGATTATAACCGCTCTGGTTACACCGAGCCACCACTGCTGATCACACCAGTTGAAGAATCCCTCGGCTGGCTCGCCCTCCACGCCGGCCATCCAGAACAAGCCAGAAAATACTTCGAGGCATCATTATTGCAAAGACGTCAGTCAGGTCACGCCTACCTCGGTATCGCCCGTAGTTACCGCCGTGAAAACAAGGCCACCAAGGCTACCCTATTCTATAAAAAATTCCTTGAAGCCTTCCTCGAAGCCGACAAAGGACTAAAGCAGATCGAAGAGGCTCGCAATTTCATTGCCGAACATGCTGAGAAACAAGACGATCAATAATCAATAGCCATGGAAATTAAAACACTCGCCGAAGGTAAATACCTCGGCCTCTATGCCCAAGACACCTGGGAGTTTGCCGCCAGACCCAATTCGACAGGTGTTGTGGGAATTCTTCCCGTAACCGATGACGGACAAGTGGTGCTGGTGGAACAATTTAGAGTCCCCCTCCAAGCTCGCGTCATCGAAATCCCAGCCGGACTTGTAGGTGATGAACCGGAGTTTGTAGATGAGTCATTGTCAGAAACTGCAGGGCGTGAATTACTCGAGGAAACTGGCTACCGAGCTAACAAAATAACCCTTTTACTAAGCAGTCCTACCTCCGCAGGTATGACCAATGAGACGACCCACTTTTTCGCCGCCACCGATCTAATTCACGAAACCGAGGGCGGTGGCAACGAACACGAGGACATCACCGTTCACCATGTCCCTATGGAGAATCTGGCATCATGGCTTGCCAGCAAACAATCCGAGGGACTACTCATTGATTTTAAAATCCATGCGTGCGTGTGCCTCGCCCAGCAGCAAAATATCATTAAATAGAGCGATGAGATTTGGCGGTATTGAGAGGCTTTATGGGAAAAAGGCGATGGGGAATTTTCTTCAAGCCCACGTCTGTGTAGTCGGTATCGGTGGAGTTGGATCATGGATTGTTGAAGCACTCGCAAGATCAGGGATCGGCCATATCACGATGATCGATCTGGATGAAATCTGCATCACCAATATCAACCGACAGCTTCATGCGATGGACGGGGAAATTGGCAAACAAAAAACTGCCGCCATGGCCAGTCGCGTTGAGGCGATCAATCCCGACTGCAAGGTCACCACGCACGAGGCTTTTTTCAGCAACCGAAATGCCGATGAAATCCTCGACCAAGGGTATGACTACGTCATCGACGCCATCGATCAAGTCCAGTCCAAGGCTCTGCTGCTCGCTGGCTGCCGCAAGCGCGACATACCAGTCATCAGCTGTGGCGGCGCCGGAGGTCTACGCGACCCATCCAAGATCAAAATCGACGACATTTCCCGCTGCTACAACGACGGCCTGATGAACCATGTCCGCACGAACTTACGTAACAAATATGGCTTCCCAGTGGGCACGGACCTCGTCAAAAAAATCAAAGGAAGGAAGTTCTACATCGACTGTATTTTCTCCTCCGAGACCCCCGTTTACCAGCAATGTGACGGAGAGGTCTCTATCGAGCGGCCCAAAAAGTCGGCCAAGGCTGATACCCGCCTCAACTGTGCCTCAGGCTTCGGTAGCATCACCCACATGACTGCAACCTTTGGCTTTTTTGCCGTCTCCCGCTGTCTTGAGAAGCTGGCTGAGTGAGGCTTTCTTATAGACAAAAAAGTTCTTACCTAAATACTATGCGTATCCATGCTTGAGGTTGCGCGATTTTGGCATTACCCTGATTTGTCTCCACTCTTACAACCGCAAATTCAAAGTTCTAAAGAATAATTTCTAGCAGAAGTAGGATAGCTGTTCACGCTGCTAATTTGGTGGGAAGATACACCAACTTACCCAGCCGACTATCTTGCCCTGAATCACTCGCTCACGACGGTTCTTACCTTTATTCCTTTGAGCCGCTCTTTGATGGGCCTGCTTAGGTCGATAACCTTTTTTGCCCTTATTGCGTTTCAGTTCCTTACTCACAGTGCCCTGGCTGAAGCCTATGGCTTGAGCTATCTCAGATTGGGATTTTGCTGCTTTATTCATTCGGTAGATTACTCCACGATCTTCCTCGCGGTGGTGGCGGTTT
>JASJLI010000035.1:0-9070 GCA_037620805.1 Akkermansiaceae bacterium | reverse complement strand
GACGGCAAGGGCATCCGCCCATCGTCCAGCACCACCCGCAAGTGCAAGGCGCTGTGGAATATCTGCACCCAAGAGGGCATGACCTCCAACGTCGTGAGCTGGTTCGTCGGTCACCCAGCCGAGCCGATCAAAGGCGTCTGCGTCTCGGAAATGTTCCGTTCGGTTCCTATCGATAAAAAAGACCCGCAGTCCACCGAGTTGCCCGAACTGCCTCCGCAGAGCGTGCACCCAGAGTCGATGCGTGAGGCGCTTAGTGACCTGCGTCTGCATCCGGGCGAGCTCACCGAGGCTGAGATCCTTCCCTTCATCCCGAACGCAGCAAAAATCGATCAAAGCAAGGATCGCCGGCTGCAATCCTTCGCCAAGTTGTTCTCTGAGATGATCAACACGCACAACGCGGCGACGCACCTCATGGAGAATACCGACTGGGATTTCATGGGTGTTTACCTGGACGCAATCGACCACTTCGGGCACGGTTTCATGGAGTACCACCCACCGCGGATGGAGCACATTAGCGAGGCGGATTTTGAAATCTATCAGGATATCATCGCCGGTGTTTACAAGTTTCACGACCTGATGCTAGGCCGGATGATGGCGCTGGCCGGTGAAGACACCACCATCGTGCTCTGCTCAGACCACGGCTACCACAGCGATCACCTACGGCCCAAGGAAACGCCCAAAGAGCCAGCGGGACCAGCGGTGTGGCACCGGGATCAAGGTGTTATCGCGATGGCCGGACCTGGCGTCAAGCAGGGCGAGACCATCGTCGGCGCTAACCTGCTGGACATTGCCCCGACCGTACTCAACTTACTCGGTTTACCTGCAGCAAAGGACATGGACGGCAAGACGCTAACCCAAGCCATCGGCGCGCCCGGGTGGTCTCCACCCGAGCCGATCGAGAGCTGGGAAGACGTGCCCGGCGAGTCTGGCATGCACCCCAGAGATGTGCAAGAGGACCCATTCGCAGCACGCGAGGCACTCAAGCAGCTGATCGAGCTGGGTTACATCGAAGAACCGGACAAGGATGACGAAAAAGCTGCGAAAAACGCGGCGCGCGAGGCGAAATTCAACGTCGCTCGGTCCTACATGGAAGGGGGGCTCTACGACGAGGCCGCCAAGCGACTCGAGGAGCTGTTCGAAACGGAGCCTGACCAGCCGCGCTTCGGTGTGGCACTGATCAGGGTCTACATGCGTCAGCGCCGTTTTGATGAAGTCCGACCCCTAGCCGAGCGACTACTCGGTGAGATGGAGAAAATCAACGAAAGCAAGGCGGAGCGAATCGATGCAGCGATCAAGGCGATCGAAGAGAAACCTGAGAAGATCATCGCCAACGCAGAGGAGAAGATGGAGAAAGCATACCAGCAGCGTGTCGAGGCCGAGCAGGTCGCCGCGAAGGACGAAGACCGGGAACCGGTCGAAATTGAGCGTCCCGCAGTGAAGATTAATGAAGAATCTTTGAGTAACCGCAAACGACAATTGGAGACCGCGATCGAACAAATCCGGGGTTTTGATATACGGTCGGTCCCGACCGTAAACATGATGTTAGGCCGATTGGAGGCTATCGAAGGAAATCTTGAAAAGTCACTGGAGCATCTGGCCAAAGCCGAAAAAGCCGAGCCACGTCTGCCCGGTTTGCACCTGCAACTTGGCCAGACCTATCTCCGTATGCGCCGCAATGAATCGGCCATTCGTGCCTTTCAGAAGGCACTGGACATCGATAGTGATAATGCCTCCGCACACGAAGGGCTTGCAGCCGCACTACAGCGCCTCAAGCGTAACGACGAAGCACTCGACCACGCGTTGACCGCCGTCGAGCTCATGCACGACATGCCCCGCGCCCACCTGCGTTTAGGAGTCACTCTCGTCCGTTTGAAGCATTTCGAGCAGGCGGTTCAAGCCTTTGAAACCTGTCTCAAGCTTGCACCCATGACCGGCGCCGCTCACCGCTACCTTGCGATGATCTTCCGCAACCATCTCGATCAACCAGAACTCGCGGAGAAACACAGCGCAGAACTTCGCCGCGTCCAACAGAAACGGAAGGAGGACCGAACGATCGCCCAACAGAAATCGTTCGCGGAAAATTCAGCACTCCAACTCGCCCCAGGACCGACGGGGATTTATCCGTCATCCAAACCCGAGGAGGTCATCACCATTGTCTCGGGTTTGCCACGCACCGGCACCTCGGTGATGATGCAGATGCTCGCTGCCGGCGGCATCGAGCCACTGAGTGACGGCAACCGCCAAGCAGACGAATCCAATCCCAAAGGATACTACGAATTTGACAAGGCCATCCAACTTGCATCGGATGCCTCATGGGTCGGGGATGCAAAAGGCAAGGTCGTCAAGATCGTGGCGCAACTGCTTCCCAAATTACCCGAATTTATCAGTGGGCAGATCGCACGCTACCGAATCGTCTTTATGGATCGCGACCTCGATGAAGTCGTCGCATCACAACACACCATGCTCAGTAAGCAGGGCAAAAAAGGCGCCAATCTGGAAACCGACAAACTCAAGGAGACCTACACGTCCCAGCTCGATTCCGTGCAGCACATGCTCGCCGAGCGCCGCATCCCATGGGTTCAAATCAAACACGCCGATGTGATCAGCAATCCGGAACAGGTCGCCGAGGAACTTAACCAAGGGTTCGGTGGTCACCTCGATGTCCAAGCGATGATCAAGGTTGTCGATCCGTCGCTCTACCGGGAACGCGTGACTTTAGACTGATGGCGGGCCATTAGAATGCTTAGGATTCCGGGCTGCCTCCTGGCTGGACGATCACCCATCCGCGGCCGTGGATAGCGGTCACTTCGAATTGCCGTTGCTGGTGGCTGTCGTTGATCGATCGGATCGCGAGGGAGGCTCGCACCGGACTTCGGGATCTGAAGTTGATAAGCCGTTTTTCCTCCTTGGAGCCACGGCGGACGTAGAGGTAAATTGGATCTTCGAGGTCGGGGCTGTTCGCGATGAATGCTCGCCAGGTATCTTCATCGGCAAAGGTGTGTTTGTAGTGCACGGTCGGCTTGATGGTCACGCGCACGACCTCGGCCTCAGTGGCCTTACCCGCCAGCAGGGCCGGCCACGACGCCGACCCATGCCGGGCGTAGCACTCGAAGTCCACTTTGGCCCCATCCGCTCCCGGAATCACGGCCAGCAGTCGACTCGAGCCGCCTTTCAGCTTCACCTGGAACCGTTGGTAGGCGAAGTCCGGTGTATTCACTGCTTTCATCGGTTTCAGGTCCACGACCTCTTCCTGACTCCCAAGGCCGCCTTCCCCGTAAAAGGCCTCCACGAGGGGGGTCACACGCGTGGGGTCACGAACCCACTTCAGCCGCTCGGCGGTTGTGCCCGCCTGGCCAAACTTCTCAGCCACTTCCTTGGGCAGTGGTCCGGTCCACTGCGTAGGCTGTTGGTCAGTGGTGGTTTCTTTGTCTTGCTTCCCCCCATCATTTGCGTTCGGGCGGAGAAGTAAATAGGTGCCGCCTAGGACAGCGAGACCCGCGGCGGCGATCATCAAGAGAGTTTTTTTTGTCATGGTCTGAGCGTCTTGGGATGTGTTGTCGTTAGAGGTTTTATCTTCTTGGTGCTGAAGCTCCGTAAGTGTCACCACGTTTCCTTGGGAAGTAGGATGGAATCGGTATTGTTAGTAACATGCCGGTAGCTTAAAATCGATGTTACGAGTTTAGGTCGCTCAACTCGTAAAGCAAGCCACATTCATTAGGGGAGAGGTGGTTGCCTGCCCTTTAAATGGACAAGTGGGTCATGAGGAATAAATTGCCGTTTTTTTAAGGTGTTGTATTGTGCGGTGTAGTTACATTATATTCATGAACCGCAACGTGCTTCTTATGAGAAAACTTCCCCAACCTACTCACTCCATTAGTCGTCGTTTTAAACTCAGGTCGAAATCCGATTTGAAACCTGGCTTGAAATCGGGATTTGCTTTGATCGCCACAATTTCGGTGATGGTCTTGCTTGTCATGATTGCGCTGGCGATGTTGAGCCTGAGCACCATTGAGCTGCGTGCTAGTAAGAATGGTGAAGCGATGGCAGAGGCTCAGGCGAATGCAAGGGTGGCAATGATGCTCGCGATCGGTGAACTGCAGAAGGAAATGGGACCCGACATGCGGATAAGCGCGGAGTCCGCAGTTCTGGACCAAGATGAGAATACAGAAGCCATCGATGGCGTCGCCCAGTCGAGATGGCTTGCCAGCTATGATTCGTGGGGAAACTGGCTGAATGCCAACTACCGCCGGCCGGATAGTGGCAGTTCTCTTAAAATTGGGGACACCTATACCACCAAGGGACGCAGTCAGATGTTCAGACGCTGGCTTCTTTCGCTGCCTGAGGGCTTTGAGGGAAAATTTGATGCTCCCCGGACACTTGCTGGCATTGATGCTGGCAGGTTGGCGGTGATGGTTGGCGAGGGTTCACTTGGGGACAAGGCAAATACGCATCCCGATCAGGTGACCAAGGCCTACTTGGTGGACGTAGGCGAGAAGGGAAGGCACGCATGGTGGATAGGGCCGGAGAACCACAGGGCGAAGGTAACACTGAGCAAGAACCCGCGGAACCTCGTTACCTCGGAATGGGAAACCTCTCAGGGGGACACGGCTGAAGTCGGCGTGGGATCGCTAGACGGGTTCGATTTTCTAAACTCTGCAAGCTGGAATTCAGGCCGACTGGTCACTAGGGGCACGCTCGACCCCGCAGGAGCCGACAGCGAAGCTGTGCGGGGACGATTTTTCGACCTCACGGCACATAGCCAGGGAGTCATAGCCAGTGTGCGCTCTGGTCACCTGAAGAAGGATCTGAGTCTATTATTTGAGAAACCTAACAGCAGTCTTCCGAGACATTATCAATATAAGACAAATGACATCAGGGAGCCGTCTATCAGGCCGATGAGTCCAGAGCTGAGTGCCAAAAACCCAAAGACCCCGAATCGGCATTTTGCTTCTTGGACTGGTATGCGGCATTTCTACCGAATGTACCGGCAGGATAGTGAAGCAGAATCTCCAGCGTGGACGAATGGAGGGACAAGCGGCGCAGCGGCACTCAACTGGACGGGTTCCAATCCTTGGACCGATGTTGTTTCCTCTACCAATTGCTTCACGAATAGCAGCACGGATTGGGACGGCAGGAACACCTATATGCGTGTTCCTGTGCTTGCCAAACTGACCTTTATACACAGCTTGCTGACCGAGTATGCAGGCAACAACAGTAGTGGTGAGAAGCAGTATCGTCTTTACCTCGTTTACACACCCGTCTATACCTATTGGAACCCATATAATACCGAGCTGCATATCCCAGACGGGGCACTTGCCGTGCTTAGTTCTGCTTACAAGGCACTTCCTATGGCCGCTAGCCTTTATCTTAATGGTGCTCATTCTAGAGATTTTCACATTTATGTTAGAAACACGTGGTCTCAGCTTCGCACGAGGAATGGAAGCAAACACATCTTCAAGCCTGGTGAGCTCAAGGTGTTTTCAAACGATTCCATCAATGGAGGTGTATTTGGCGACAGCATGTATCCAGGCTTCGATCCACAGGCCTACGGTGGTCAGAAAGTTGGCGTTCCTGGTGGTCCTTATACGAAGAGTCAGATACCGGCTCTAGCCCTGACGTTCAGCAACTCTATCTGGGGAGGCAATGTCAACCATGGCAACACTCCGGGATCACTCGATGTGGTTCAGGATTGGGCACCCGAAGGTGCTGGGACGAGAAAACGTATGGCTTTTAACTATCAAATTGACTGGTTTAATGTCGGCCAAACTTTTGCTCCCATAACAGCACCCAATGAGCCTGCCCCTTGGATATTTGATAATTTCCCCGCTCCAGTGGGTTACACGCAGCTGACCACCAAGGGGCTGTCTGAATATAACTACGAGAGTATTCCCGGCTGGAGAGAAGATTGGCGTTCGCGGAACTGGATCCAGGCTCCTTCTTTTTACTTTGGACATGGTCTTTACATCTCCGAGCAGGATGACATCGCCCACACCCAAAGAATCAATAATCCATACGTTGTGAACTTTGGACCTATGACCGATTTTGAGATGCCGAAAGTAGTTTTCCACAACGGACCAAGTGCTTTCCTCGGATCGGGAGCCGCGCCCTTTGAAAAAGTCAGTGCCGCTCCGGTTTTGGAACTTCCTAGCTCACCTATCTCAAGTTTAGCAGGCTTCTCTGGCATGAGAATCAAACCTGGGTGGACGAATTTCTCTTCGATCAATCCGGAGTGGAAAGAGTACACCGGAGGTCGGAATGCTACCCATGACAGATCTCTCTATGGGTCGGAGGTAAAGGCGCTGGCATACCAGAGTGGAATTACCGGACCTGGCATTGGTAATTCGTTTATGCACCCCACTCTTTCACGTGATGATGTTTACCAGTTTTTTAATAACTCAGTCAGTATGGATCCAATCCATCGAGGTGACCTCAACCAAGGATACAGCCCAACAGACACCAAGGCGTTCTCTGATTTCTGGGACCATGTATTTCTGCTCAACGATACCTTGTGGGACGACTACTTTGTCTCCTCGCTTGCAGATCAGACTCGGCCGGGAGCAAGTAGTGCGCTGAGCCTCAGCGAAAACCTAGATCGCCTCGTTGATGATGAGGAACTGTCTAACAGTCGCTACCGCCATTACCAAACAGCCGATAGAAAAATCGAGTTAAAAGTGGAACTCCAGGCACAGGATGGCTATCTCAAGGCGGCGAGGCACCTTATGGTTGACGGCTCGTTCAACGTCAATAGCACCTCGGTGGATGCATGGCAGGCTCTCTTTGCCGGCATCCAGGAGCGCAAGCTCGTTTACCGGGATGTCAACGGCAGCCTAAAGACGATCGAGGTTCCATCAGGAAAGAGAATCGCGCTATCCAGACTCAACATAGCGATTACTGACCAGGAAATGGATGACCCATCGGACGGTGTGACGCTCCCTGACGGTCGCAATGCCTGGAGCGGTGTCCGTTTCCTTGACGATGACCAGCTGCGCAATCTCGCCGAGCAATGTGTCAAGCAGGTGAAAATGCGAGGCCCTTTCCTTAACTATTCAGAGTTCATCAACCGCCGCCTATCCGACGACGAACTCGGCACCATGGGCGCGCTGCAAAGTGCCATCGACTACGATGACGACAATCCGGAATCAGGATCGATCAACTACCTCTTCAAGAGCAACTCCAGCTACATGATCACAGAGAGTGATCTCGGCAACCACGCCTTCAACACCCCTGAGGCAGCCGTAGGTTCGCGCCTCGCCGGCGTCCCCGGCTATGTGATCCAGTCTGACATCCTCAAGCCGCTGGGTAACACCCTCACAGTACGCGACGATACTTTCCGCATCCGCGCTTACGGTGAGACGCTAGATAGAAACGGCAATGTGATCGCTCGGGCATGGTGCGAGGCCATCGTCCAGCGTGTTCCGGAATACAGCGACCCCACAAACGAGGACCATGTGGCAGCACGGACACTTGATACGCAAGGGAACTTCGTTGACAACAGCGCGCTCACAAATATAAATCGTCGCTTCGGGCGTAGATTCCAAATCCAGAGCTTCCGCTGGCTCAGTAAG
The DNA here is from genome assembly GCA_037620805.1 of Akkermansiaceae bacterium. Classification (GTDB taxonomy): domain Bacteria; phylum Verrucomicrobiota; class Verrucomicrobiia; order Verrucomicrobiales; family Akkermansiaceae; genus Oceaniferula. The sequence goes on along the minus strand of JASJLI010000035.1, from coordinate 1,505 downwards.
GATGAGGTCTAGATCTGATTTGCCGCTTGCTTGCTTCCATGAAACATTTTCCACTCTCTATCGCATTACTATTAGTTTTTGTATCCCACCTCCATCTCCATGCCCAAGGGGCTGACGGGCAGAACGAAGGAAGAAAGAAAACAGGCCGTCTCGCCTGGATTGTGTCGACGGGAATCCCCGACGACATAGAGAATCCTGTGACTGTGATGACGGGCAAGGATTTAACAAAAGTGAGACTATCTAAGCGCTCGCCCAGCCAGCCGGTGAAGATTCCCAAAAGTGGTATCATCAGGATCGTCAAGGAGGTGCCTAACCCGGAGAACCCATCCGAGCTGATGTATGAGACACTTGCACAGGCGAAGATATCCGAGGACGTCAGGAAGGCGATGATCATCCTGGTTCCCATAGAGAAGAAAAAGGATTCAAGCCTAGTTTTTCACACTAGCGTTAAGGATTTAGCGGGCTTCAAAGGCGGTGATTCTCTCTTTATCAACCTGTCCAAGATGGATGTGGCCGTTCGCCTTGGTGGCAAGGCTTTAGAACTCAAACCTGGAAATATCAAAGTGCATTCAGTTCGGGGTGTGACTAAACCTACGAACATGGCCATTAGCTACCATTATATGAACCCAACCCTCAAGAAGTGGAAACTCATTAGTGCTTCCACCGTCGTAGTGCGACCAACCCGCCGGGAAATATGTATCTTCAGCTGGGACGCTCGCTTTAAGCGCCTGAATTATCACGGGGTCACTTTTCCAGTGACCCGATAAACCATCACATCATCACGCGGACGGGTCGGCTGTTGCTTGTAGATTATTCGTGTTAGGCGCTTTCTTTAAACCTGACATTTGCAACGTGGCGGAGGCGTGATCAGGGCGACCAAGCTAGGGAGAAAATAACAAAGAATGTTTTGATTAGACCGCGAAATACGCCAAATTTTCATATCCTGATACTTCAGCATAATTCTCATTATGGTCTTTGGTAAGAACTGTGAAATGCTTCTAAAACACCCTATTTTTCGCGTATTTGGCGTATTTCGCGGTAAAAAAATCCCTAGCTTGATTGCCCTGGAGGCATGATAGGAAACTGGAAGTTGACAAACACGTCACCGTTTTACAACTTTGCCATCAACAATTACATGCCTGAAAAAACACCATTTCACGATTGTCTAACTCCCTACAACGAAACGGGAATCTGGAAACACTGGTCCGGCTATCTAGTCGCACCCCGATACCAATATTCCACAACGGCTGAGTATTATGCTATCCGTGATTCCGTCGCCGTGTTGGATACCTCGCCGTTGTTTAAATACCGGATTACAGGGGCAGATTGCCTCCAGTTTTTACAAACGGTCATGGTGCGCGACATCGCCCAATGTGCGGTGGGGGCAGCCCAATACACGTGCTGGTGTGACCCGGACGGTTTTGTCCTGCAGGACGGTGTGATCATGCGTATTGCCGAAAATGAATTCTGGATGAGCTCCGCCGAGCCCAGCCTGCGTTACTTCC
>JASJLI010000034.1:0-12776 GCA_037620805.1 Akkermansiaceae bacterium | reverse complement strand
CGTTGTTAAAACCGACGGCATGCATCATCGCACGACTCGGTGCGCGATCAGGACCATCAAAAACTTGTGAGGAGAAGGGGCGGCGAGAATCAGACATGCACTTTTGCTAATGGATCAGGACCATTTTGTAAATAGGCAAGTAGCTGTGTGCGGCGAGAAATAAGGAATTTTCACCTTTCCCAAGAAACTCATCGAGAAGAAGCGGCAGTGAGATCATTTCTACACCGGTATTCACTTTAAACCGATCATCCCCTCCATAAACGACAAAAGTCTTCGCAGGTTTCAAATCCTCTACGGCATTATAGAAGCCGGGGGATAGCTTCGGTGATAATCCGCGTTTGATTTCGATGACCCACGCCCCACCACCGCTAAACTGTAATACCAAATCAACTTCCGCTCCGGCACTGGTGCGGTAAAAATAAGGTTCTGTTCCCGCAGGCGCACAAGACATGATATTCTCAATAACAAACCCTTCCCAACTCCCGCCTACTACAGGGTGGCCAAGCAAGTTTTCCATCCCTGAAATTCCTAATAATTCATGGACAATACCAGAGTCTCGGATGTAGAGCTTCGGTGATTTGACCAAACGTTTACCCGTATTCTTATACCAAGGCTTCAGCCTGCGCAACAAAAGCAGATTCTCCAACAGTCCCAGATAAAAATTAATCGTTCTCCCATCCAGATCAAGGTTACGAGCAAGCGCGGATACATTGGTCAGCCCTCCCTGCCCATGAGCAAGCATCGTCCATAAATGACGCAACTGCCCCGACGGAATCCGCCCACCATAAAGCGCCACTTCCCGCTCAAGATAGGAGCGGATTAAAAAGTCCAAGTATTCCGAACTCTCCGTATCGCTCTTACTCAAAAAGCTATCCGGAAACCCTCCTCTTAGCCAAAGCCTATCCGTGTGCTCGCCGCCCACTTCCATTACATCAAGTCCATGCATTTCAGCATAAGCAATACGTCCCGCGAGTGTCTCGCTACTCTGCTGGATCAATTCCAGAGAGCCCGACCCGAGAAGCAAAAAACTTCCTTTGCCGCGCCCCCGACCACGCGCCTCATCAATCAAGCCTCGCAACGACAAAAACAACTCAGGCATTCGCTGAACCTCATCGAGAATCACCAACTGGTCTCCATGCCTCGATAAATAATCCTCAGGATCAGCCAATTTTCGCAAATCACGTCTACTCTCTAGGTCGAGATACACACCTTTCGTGTTCTTCTCGCACCTTTTAGCCAGAGTCGTTTTACCCACCTGACGAGGCCCAATGAGCACCACAGCAGGAAATCGCTCCAACAATCCTGCCACTTTTGAAAAAAGTGCGCCTTTCAATCACCTTGTAATTTATACATTACGATGTTAAATTAGTAAGGTTATTTTCACAAAGCTTAGCACGCGAAAGCTGAGCGCAAGGTTGTAAATAGGCAAGTGCGTGTGTTGGGAGCAGGGCAGCTAGGAACAAGGGGAGTGATAAAAGGTGTGTCCTGTAGTTCATACGGAACACAAAAAACCCTCTAATCGCAAAAGATAGAGGCCCTTGTAAAGATGGCGGACAGGGAGGGATTGCCTTCGCCCGCTCAGGCTGTGCTGACTAGCAAACTTCCTCCTCCGGAAGTTTGATGATTTAAATAAGCCGTGATGCACGGCGCTTCGTTGTGCGCTCGAACCTCGTTCTCATCCCCCTTAAACGCCATGACCCCAGCCCTCACGAGGAGGGCTGGGGTCATGGCGGACAGGGAGGGATTCGAACCCTCGGAGACATTGCTGCCTCACACGCTTTCCAGGCGTGCGCATTCGACCACTCTGCCACCTGTCCGGGTAAATATCGATCAAAAATGACCTAGGTCTTGGGGAGGCGGAAGCTAGCGAGCATTTTCTACGATGGCAATCCTTTTTTCCCACACCCTGTAAATACTATCTTGTTCACGCGCTCGATAACACAGAGTATAGCCGCATATGGGAAAATTCAGCTGGCTCGCATGGATCATGCAGTTTTTACTAGGTGGTGCTGTCGGAGTCGCCATTGCTCTAAAATTTACGAAAGGATGGTGGAAATACACAAGTGCCTCTACAACACTCTTGATTGGAGCCGCATTGATTGCAGGTGGGGCTGCTGCATTACTTGGAGATCAACTATGGATGGGTCGCAGCGTTGTGGATGACCGTTTACCGAAGCATACAAGGCTATCAAAACAGCTCGCAACTTCCCTTATCGTTCTAGGAGTATCATGTATGCTCGTTGCTTTCTGGATGTTGGGTCGTGGTTAGTTTTTTGCTTTACCCTCATAACATTACCTATTGGCCTTACGAAAATCCCGCGTATTTATCCGGCTCCGATGACACGCACATCACAAGTTTCTCTTCTCAACCTCCTCCTCTGGCTCAGTTCAGCGGGAAGGTTTACTTGCGTGATCGGATAAATTATATCTATCTCAACTCTTACCAACCCGCCTCGATTCATTCGATGCGGGTTTTTTGTGTTTATGAACTCAGCTCAAATCAATACCAGCTCAATATCCAGCTCCCAAAATTCGCCCAATCGCTTCGTTATGCCTGCGATTGTGATGCTTGGTGCATTCATGTTTTCGTCTAAAGGCATTTTTGTCAAAATGATGTATGCCGAGGGGCTCACTCCAACGGGTGTGTTGGCGCTTAGGATGGCGGTTGCCCTGCCCTGCTATCTGGTTCCGATGCTATTATTGGGCCGCGAACTTTTTACAATCCGTAGCAAAGATTGGTTCGCAATCATGGCGCTCTCGTTCATCGGGTACTTCCTTTGTTCATTGATCAATTTCATCGGATTACAGTTCATCAGTATCGGGCTGGAGCGGGTGATTTTGTTTAGTTATCCGAGCTTGGTTTTGATTGGGTCGGCGGTATTTCAAAAACGACCGCCGTCGCGAACCTTGGTATTGGCATCAGTGATGTCTTGGTTTGGACTCTATCTGGTGATTCGTGAAGAAATTCAGATAGGTGATCATCCTCAATGGATCATGATTGGCAGTGGTCTCATTTTTTTGAGTGCCACCATCTACGCGAGCTACATCTTAATTGCTAAACCGATCATCATGCGCATCGGGCATCACGCTACACCAGTATCGTGATGTGCTTTTCCTGTGCCTTTATCCTGATCAACTTCGGCATTGTCGATGGAGATGTCGGAAGTTTGTTTACTTCTGAAAAGGCTCTTGTTTACGGAGTTGTTATCGGAATATTTGGAACCGTGGTTCCCACCTATATTCTGTCGTATGGCTTATCCAAGATACCATCGACGTCCTACGCAGTCATTTCATCCGCGGGCCCAGTAGCCACGATCGTACTATCGCTAGTGATGATCGGAGTGCTCCCCAGCACACCTCAAATGCTTGGAATTACCCTGTCAATTGCGGGTAGCCTGCTCGCATCTTTGAACAGGGATTGATCTCTATTTTACAACCACTGCAGGAACTCCTTTGTCGTGATTCTCCCCAAGGTGTTTAACTCGGAACCATGTCTTTTTCTCCGCATCGTAGTGGAAATAGACGGCCGTTTGCTGGTAGCCGTTTTCGCAGAGAACGGAAACGTGTTTACCGGGCTCTACACGGTAGATCTCGGCAGCCGACCACTGGTGTGACCCTGGTTGATTTTTCTTACCTGCTGATGCGGCAATATTCTCTTCGTTATCAAGAAACGTGAGGAGTGCCTTCTCCTGTTTGGTTAACTTAATATTGGATCCGGTAAATTTGACATGTTCAACGAGATGACTAACCGATTCGTCATTAGCAGTCACATCTAAAGGCCAACCCGCAGGTTTAAAAAAGTTACTACAGGAGGAAAGCGCAACACAGAGAGCGATGGATAAAATGAAAGGCAGTTTCATGGGGGGATTATAAGGACTAAAAGGGAGTTTTGGCAAGTCTGGGCCGTCGTTCTGCTACGGGTTGCTGGCTACGGGCTACTGGCGGGCTCCTCAATGACGGGGAGGGTGTTCGGCCAACTATGCAGAGTGGCACTAGGGCCTAAGCCGCCAACTTCCGTGAGCAGTGATGAACATTTCGTGTGCCACTTGGTGTAATCGGGTGCTTGAAATTTATCCGCCGATCCAGGAAAGACGATATAGGTCACGGTAAGATCACTAACAGGTCGGGAATATGAACTGGCGCGCGAGTTGATTTGTTTGCACATCCGCAACGAGGCCTCACCCACTTTGAAGCTAGGTCCGGCATCACCAACGATGGTGGGGTAGATTTCGCCACCGTGAATGACCACGGCGTAGTCGCCCACCCTCGCAGCGTATTTATCCCCTCGTGTTGTGAGCATGTTGATAGGCATTACGATAAACGGATCGTAATCGGCAATGAGGTAGCTCCTGGCTTCCATGTCCTGGATCTCTCGCTTGATTCTGGTAATACGAGCGCGTAGCCAGCTTTTTCTGTCGGCTTTAGTGCCTGCGCGCGATATTTCAGCCTCGGCATTTTTGATCCGTTTTTTCCAACCTGCGATGAGTGGATTCGGTGTTTTTCCGGTTTTTCTCCAGCCGTAACTTGTCATCGGTTGGTAGTAGCTCGAGTTGACGATTTTATCGGGCATCACGGGTAACCGATCTCCGTCGGATCCATCGGAAACAACATCCATTTCAGCTTGGACGAGTAGAGCCCTTCTACCTGTCGTAGGATGCTTTAGATTGAGCATCGTTTCGCAGTCGAAAAAATTATGCCGCGTCATCAGCTCATTGAGCTTCGTGGAGTTTTTCTTCAGCCGATTCGTTTTGTTTTCGTAGAGCTGATAGAAAAACCCTGACACCTCGGCTTTTGGCAGCATTCCGCTGAGTCCTGGAAGGATGGTTCCTAGCTTGGGCGTGTTTTTCTGAAGTCCTTCAAGGGAAGTGGTCGCCTTGGGTAGGGTGACTTTAAGTTCGTATTCAGCCGTGTAGCTGCCGTCCTTTTTACGTTCTACTGAGGCGGAACCTCCTTTAACAAGAGTGACCTTGGTTTTTAGAGTCATCCCTTTAGACATCTTGCGGACGTCACCACCAGAGGTTGAAGTATGGTTGGTGGGCGGTTTTACCTCAGGAGGTGTGGGAGCGGGAGTAGGCGTAACGACAACGGGTGGCGTCGGAACTACAGGAGGTGTTGGTATAACCGTTGGAGGGCTCGGCTTTTCACCGATAACCTCTTCTTTTTTATCCTGATTGAGGCTTTTAAGTTTGCGCCAAATTTTCCCAGGCAACGGGCCTTGAGCTATCACGATCAGCCCGCATACCAGAACAAAGAACGAGACCCGGATCCATGGAAACGAAGCGGCTTTTGAACCACGACCTTTCACTCCGTCAAGTTCATGTGGATCGTGCTTTTTTTGATTTTCTGAACTCGGGGTCATAGAAATGATTATGCTGATTTAAGAGGATGATTCAAATTTCTTTTACGAGATCAAAGGCATTGGATATTCCATCGGGTGCAAGTTCCTCAAAATCATCCCATTCTCGTTCTTTGGCTGGGTAGATGGCGGCCTGATCGAACTCCCCTGCTTTGATCTTTTCTATCACGGCCTCGGCCCAGGTCATGGCGTGATCAAGCGTGGTTTCATCAAAACCATACCATGGGGAAAATCCGACATCACTTACCGCACGAGGCAGGTTGATATACCCAACCTCTGGCAAATTCCCCGTTTTAAAATGTTGCTGTACAAAGGCGGCATAGAGCGGCAATTGCACGTCGGCCCAGCGCCGTTCTTTTTTACGCCCTTGCGCAGGAATCAACTCGGCTAACAAGGGGCGATTTTCGGACTCTCGCCATGTGATTTGATGTTGCTCGTCTGGTTTTTTGGCTTTGCCAGATGTCTTGTAATCCCATACGCGCCAACGCTTCCCGTCTTCGTGGCGATCGATCCGATCGATGATCATACCCAAGGGATGCCCAGCAATTTGCCAATGTATATCGTCCTGTCCAACGCGTAATTCGGTCTCCACAATTTGCCAGCCATCGGCTCTTTCGGCCGCTTGGGCTAGAGCAAATGCTCGTAATCGTTCACGTGCACTTTCAAGCTGAACCATCAGTGGCAAATTGATTTGCCCCCCAAACTGACGCTTCATTTTTTCATCTAGCAGAGAGGAAAGATTGGCATAAATCCCCTCCGGATCTGTAGAGTCGCGCATGGTGGGATCGGCTCCGAATGCTTCCACGACGGCGTGGCAAAGATTACCAAAATCCATGGCATTCATCTCACGTTTACCGGATTCGAAGGAATTCATTTTAACGATTCTTTTCAGGAAAAATCGAAACGGGCAATTCAGGTAATCTTTGATGGCCGAGGGTGATAAACGATTGGGAGGATCATCCGCCGATCCTACGTAGGGGTTATTCACCTCAGGAACTTTGAGGGTCCAATCACGCTGCCATGCGCCACCGGTCGACTTATCTGATGTTGATTCGGCAAAGAGATGGCACACAATTGCGGCGAGTTCCTTACCGCTCTGCCTCATCAATAAGCGCGATGGCTTACGCGCTTCACCCGCGTCGTTGAAACGAGCAACAAGAGCATCGACGCGGCCATTTTTCGATCTGGATTTTAAAGCGGCTTGTAGCAAAAAGGCATCTCTTGCAAAGCGTCCTCGGGAGTCCCGAAGATCAAGTTTTTCACGCAAGGAATCGGGCACAAACATGTCATCCGCTGTGCCGTCAGGGACACACTCCTCATGCATCCCCGCCAAAATAAGATGCGGTGCGGGGTCATACGAAACTTCTAACCACCCTTGAAGATCGAGCACTGTATCACCACGCTCAGCGGAAATACGTGCCGAGCTAACACTCTCTGCAAACATCTCGAAGACCTCTTGAGGGTTTGGTGATTCGCCAATTGACTCGATGCGTTCCAATGCTTCAAGGGCTTCAGCCAAGCCTGTTTCAGTAGCCTCGGCAACGCTGGAATCGGTCTGTTCCAACCAATACAGCAACCAGTTACGCAAGGCGGCACTAAGCTTAGTTGATTTCAATTCAGCAAGTTTACCTGCTATGGAATTGAGAACTTTCTTTTCATTCTCCGAGGCCAGATACAAGGCATCATTAAGCGTCTCAGGTAGGTGTGCCAGATGAAGCTGGTCCATCAACTTAGCTGCCCACTGTCGGCTTGTTTTCTCGGGTAAAAACAACTCAGCCCCCGGCAGGCGAACAAACTCACGCAGAGCGGCGAATGATGCGCCGGGCCCCGTCAGCTCACGCATCACCCGAAGTAGGGCGATTAACCCTGAATCGGACAGACTCTTCCCATCGGGGTTAAACAGAGGCCAAGCCGCCTCTTCGAAGGCCTTATCGAGAGCTGGTGCAAAAGTAGGATCACAGAGTGCTAAGGCGGTATTTTCAGATGCGGTTTTTTCCTCACTCAACACGCTCACGGAAAGTTCGGCGGCTTCCGTTGAGGAGTCGACTACATGGAGTCGCTGCTGCCAGTCCGGGATATCGATGTTTCGTTTCGTCCAGCTGTCACTAAGCGGTATCCCCCATGGATCAAATGATTCATTTTCCGTGCTAGGAGCATGGATCAAAACAGTTACAGGCAGACCACTGGTTAGAAAACTCTGCAGCGCACGCAGTGCAAGAAGTGTGGGGTCCGGCACACAGGCTACTACGATCCGGGTGACTCCGGGTGGCAGCTCTGGGGACTTGGCTTGATCGCGTTTGGCGAGAACCGAGTCTCGAAGCGACCATTTACCCAGACACTTTAGCATCTGGCTTTCTATTCGCCCTAGTTCTTCCCAACGCTCCTTTTCCGGACTGTGATACTGGGCATTTTGAAAAGAGGCATCACCATCGGCAAGCATGTCGCGCAAGGTGACCATTTGCCTAGTGAGTGCCAAGGCGGCACTAAAGCTCGCCATCGAACCAGGTTCGTGGTTTGGAAATAGGTGGGGATACTCTTCGATATCAAGTTGGCGAATCACATTGACCCAGGCCCAGAGACTTTCTTGTCGGGTCGCTACTCCATCGACCTCAAAAAGTCGGCTTGGAGGCAAAACGTGCGGCGATAGCACTCCCCCGTTATCAGAGAGAACTAGGCGGAGGCGTCGGCCACTATTTGAAGTGGGCACGATCACCATGGTACTCGACAGCTGGTCTCGTCGATTTTCAGCAAGAAGCCACTCTGTCACTGAATCGAGCAGTGGAGCGTCCCAGCCGAGAAATTCTCGATTGGGTGTTAGCTCTGCCTCCGGCTCCTCCGGCTCGAAATTCAGTGAATCTTGTTCGAGCATGAATTTTACTCCTCTTCGGCAGTGTCGTCTGGCTCTTCTGATTCTGATTCTTCTGCAGGTGCCTCTGGCTCATCGGGTGCTGGTGTTTCTGCACCTTCTTCGCTTTCTTCGCCTTGGGCTGATTCCTCAGTGTCGTCAGATTCATCGATTTCATCCTCATCGTCTGGGACGACACGGGCGATATCCATGAGCTTCTCACCCTTATTGAGACCTACAAGTTTGACTCCTTGAGTGTTACGGCCGGCCTCGCGCACATCGGCGCAGCGGATACGGATTGATTGACCTGTGGAGGTCATCAGCATGAGTTCGTCTTCGGAATACACGGTGGTAGCGCCAACTACTTCACCGGTTTTCTCCGTGCATTTCATCGTGATGATTCCCTTACCGCCACGTGTTTGGGCACGGTAATCGGCGAATGGTGATCGTTTTCCGATACCGTTTTCTGAGGCGACGAGTAGCGTTCCTTCTTCATCCACGAGTGCGAGTCCGATTACGTAGTCACCTTTTACGGGTTTAATTCCCTGCACACCTGCTGTGGCGCGGCCCATTGGTCGGGACTGTTCTTCGTTGAAGCGAAGGCTGAGACCTTTTCGTGTAACGAGGATAGCTTCGTTAGAGCCTGTGGTGAGGCGAACGTCGATCAGTTCGTTATCATCAACGAGTTTAATCGCGATGATTCCGTCTTTACGGTAGTTCTTGAAGTCGACCAATGAGGTTTTCTTCACCTTACCATTGCGTGTAGCAAAGAGGACAAAGCCGTTTTCAACTCCGAAGGTGATATCGTCTCCCTCTTCGTTGGTTTTGCGTTCGAGTCGTAGAGTGGCTGCAATATGTTCCTCCGAAGTAAGGTTCAGCACATTCTTGATACTACGGCCCTTCGAGGCGCGTGAGCCTTCGGGGATACCGTAAACACGTTCGACATAGACCCGACCTGTGTTGGTGAAGAACATGAGATAATCATGTGCTTGGGCTGAGAAAAGCTGTTCGACGAAATCATCCTCTTCGTCCTCCGTCTTGTTTGTCTTACGGGTTTCCATGCCACGAACACCTTTACCTCCACGTGCCTGGACACGGTATTCAGCAGATGCGGTGCGCTTGATGTAGCCTTTGTTAGATATGGTGACAATCATGCCATCGTTGGCAATGAGGTCCTCGATGGCGATCTCACCTTCGTCAGGAAGGATAGGACAGCGGCGTGGAGTGGCGTGCTTTTCCTTAATCAGTAAAAGCTCATCCTTGATGATGGCAAGAACACGAGCTTCCTTGGCAAGGATGTCCATGTAGTCTTTGATTTCCTCTAGAATGTTGTCGTATTCCTTCTTCACCTTGTCCCGCTCCATACCAGTGAGTTGGTAGAGACGGAGTTCTAGGATGGCGTTGACCTGGCGATCAGTGAAGACGTATTTCTCACCTACCACACTTGGTTGGGAGCGAATGAGAATACCTAACTGCTCGGCAGTAGTAACGGGGAAGGTATATGCCTTGAGTCGCTCACGGGCTTCATCGCGGTTCTTGGAATCGCGGATGATCTTGATGAAGTCATCGAGGTGGCCAAGGGCGAGAAGGAAAGCCTCCAAGTTCTCGGCGCGGTCCTCGGCTTTTTGCAGAAGGAAACGTGTCCGGCGGATAATGACTTCGCGGCGGTGTTCGATGAAGCAATCCAGCGCATCCATGACGGAGAGCTGCTTAGGACGACGCTCATGAATGGCGAGCATGTTAACACCAAACGATGTTTCCATCGAAGTGAGTTTGAAGATCTGGTTAACAACAACCTGTGGACGAGCATCACGCTTGAGGGTGATTTCAATGCGAGTTTGGTCATCGGAGAGGTCACGCATTCCCGAGATATCGAGAAGGATTTTCTCACGCACCAATTCGGCAATACGCTGCTGAAGCACCGCACGGTTTACCCCGTGTGGAACATCGGTGATGGTGATGACGGCAGCACCCGAGGACTTCTCCTCGATTTCCATGGTTCCGCGCATCTTAATACTACCGCGACCGGTGTGGAAATAGCTGTCGATTCCTTTGAATCCGCGGATTTCGCATTTACCGGCGAAATCGGGGCCTTTGATATACTGCTTGAGTTCATCAATGGTAAGCTGTGGATTATCGATTCTAGCGCAAACACCATCGATCACCTCCCCCATATTGTGGGATGGGATGTTGGTGGCCATACCGACGGCGATACCTGTGCCACCGTTGACTAGCAGGTTGGGAATAGCTGCTGGTAAAACACAAGGTTCGTTGCGGGTTTCATCGTATGTTGGTTGGAAATCGCAAGTGTCCTTTTCGAGGTCGATCATCATGGCCGTGCCCATGTGAGTCAGGCGGGCCTCGGTGTATCGCATGGCAGCGGCGGCGTCTCCTTCAACGGAACCGAAGTTTCCTTGACCGTCGATAAGGATTTCACGCATCGTCCATGGCTGAGCCATGTTGACGAGTGTGGTGTAGATCGCGCTATCACCGTGTGGGTGATATTTACCCATGGTGTCACCGACAATACGGGCACTTTTTAGGTGTGGTTTACTCGGTGAAAGCGAGAGGTCGTTATGCATCGCATACAAGATGCGGCGCTGTGAGGGTTTTAGGCCATCACGAGCATCAGGAAGTGCACGCGAGATAATGACCGACATCGAATAATCCAAAAAGGACTTCGACATTTCGTCTGCCACATTGATGGGCTTAATAGAATCGTTAGACATGATAAAAGTTGGTTACTGAATTTATTACTGGTTCAGTTAGACGTCGAGATTTTGGACGTTAAGGGCGTTATCTTCGATGAAGCGTTTTCGTGGTTCGACGATGTCTCCCATGAGAACATCGAACATTTTGTCGGCTTCCAGTGCATTTTCATCATCGAGGCGAACTTGAAGGAATTGACGTTTTTCAGGATCCATGGTGGTCGAGAAAAGTTCCTTAGCATTCATTTCGCCCAGACCTTTGAATCGCTGGATGCGCATGCCACGTCGGCCTATTTCAAGAACCCGATCAAGGATCTCAAAGAGGTTGAACACGGGTAGCGATTCAGCGTCTTTACCGTCGCTTTCAATAATTTCGTAAAGTGGTTTATCCTCTGAGAAGAAGGGTTCGGTCTTGAGGCCAAACTCATTTAATCGGGCAAGCACTTTTGCAATAGCGGCGGACTCGTGGAGGTCACGTTTCACTGCGCGGCGCTGAACACCATCGTATTTCTCCTTGTATCCGGCTTCTTCCTCTTCGGTGAGTTCCTCATCAAAAAGACGTAAGTCGCGGTTTTCATGAGCAAATTCAAGCAGCACCTTTTCGGTATCGAAATACATAATTTCCTCCTCGTTACCAACACGAATACGGACCATGTATTCAGGCAGATGACCATCTTTCCCCTGGGAAAGAAGTTCCTGAAAATTCCCTCCGTGACCTTCGAGGGTGGAGGTGAATCGGGTCAACTGGGCAAGGGTGTCGAGCACGCTCTTGAGCAAATCACGGTCGACTTCTTCATCGGTGCCATACTTACGGAGCCGAACATCCTCGGATCCGAGGGTAATGAGAATTTCATTCAAAGCATCATCGTCGGCGATGTATTCTTCACGCTTTTTACGTGTCACCTTATAAAGTGGCGGTTGAGCGATGTAGAGGTAACCAGCTCTGACCATCTCTTCCATATGACGACAGAAGAAGGTGAGCAGCAGCGTTCTAATGTGGGCTCCATCGATATCAGCATCGGTCATGATGATGATTTTGTGGTAGCGAACTTTCTCAATATTGAATGCACCTTCTTGGTCGCCATCTCCAATGCCTGCACCAATCGCGGTAATCATGGCCTGGATTTCCTTGTTTTGAAGGGCTCTGTGGAGACGGGCTTTTTCAACGTTAATGACTTTTCCACGCAGAGGGAGAATCGCTTGGTTAATCCGGTTGCGGCCTGACTTAGCCGAGCCACCTGCGGAGTCGCCCTCCACTATATAGATTTCGGATTTAGCAGGATCGCGTTCTGAGCAGTCGGCCAGTTTACCGGGTAGTCCACCACCTGACATAACGGACTTGCGCACGGTTTCGCGGGCTTTACGGGCAGCATCACGAGCACGAGCTGCGTTGATCGCCTTATCAATGATTGTTTTTGCAAGGTTGGGATTTTCCTCAAAGTAATCTTGCAAGCCTTCATAGACAATGGAACTAACAACGCCTTCGATTTCGGCGTTGACGAGTTTATCCTTGGTCTGCGAACTGAAACGCGGGTTAGGCATTTTTACACTCAGCACACAAACGATGCCCTCACGGACGTCATCGCCGGAGAGAGCTGGATCTTTATCCTTAAGAATCTTGTTCGCCTTAGCGTATTGGTTAATCGATCTGGTCAGAGCTCCACGGAAACCGGTGAGGTGAGTTCCCCCGTCGGCGTTTGGAATGGAGTTAGCAAAACAGAGAATGTTATCCTGATAGCTGTCATTGTATTGGAAAACGACATCGGCAAAGACGTCATCTTTGGCAATTTTGCCATCGTAATCGATTTCGATCGCACGCTTTCCTCTGATGATCACGGGATCGGCATGAACGAGAGTTTTGTTTTCG
>JASJLI010000033.1:0-6324 GCA_037620805.1 Akkermansiaceae bacterium | reverse complement strand
ATGTATCGTCGGGTGATACTTCAGGGCTCCCTGGATCATGATGCTGCCGTCAACATGGAGCTTGCCAAGATTGCACGGCGCAAGTTGCAGAAAGAAATTGCTGAGGATGAAAAACGCCGCAAAGAGATGAAGGAGGCGTTGGCGGAATTGAAGGAGTTGATAGAGGTTGCTGTGGAAACGCAATCACGCATCCTGAAAGCTACTGATAAGGCTCTCACCGATGATCAACCGAGACTCGACTGGAGGGAGGTGATGCAACGAGCTGAATCGTCAATTCTTGAAATGACAAATGAAGCGGTGAAACTAACCGATTCCACCAATGAAAAATTCTTTAAAGACCTGCCGCCGGAAGTCAGCCCGCTAGTCGATACCAAAGCGTATCTCACCAAGGCGCTTGGCTATGAATCGACCGCGATAGCATACATGCTTCACCATCCGCACGATGCTTATTTCGAAGAAGAGTTCGCTTTAAATGAACTTCGTGCCGCTTTGGAAGCACTGCCACGTGACCCGGATAGCGCCGATGCGCAGGAGGGCGAAGGAGAGGACGGTGACGAGGAAGGCGATAGTGAAGAAGGTGAGGGTGATGAAGAGGGCGAAGAAGGAGATCAGGAAAGCGATGGCGAAGGTGAAGAAGGAGATTCGGAACCGATGGAGGCCACCAAGATGAACCTTGAATCGATTGATTTACCGCCACCCAATGATTCACCTGAAGATGTGATTAAAAAGAATGCGTCCATGCAGGAAGCTAGGCAATCACAGGGAGGAAAGAAGAAGGGGAAACCGGTTGATAAGGATTGGTAAAAAAAAGATTGGTAGAAAATGACAACAAGCATGATGAATATTTACAAACTACTCGCAGCGAGCGCCGCGCTATTGTTGAGCGCGGCTATCGGTCTTTCTGCGCCTAATGCAAAGCTTCACGTCGCCATGTCGGCGAAGTCATTTTTTGTCGGTGAAGAATTTCTTTATGAAATTCTCATCAGTTCGGCGGAGAAAGTCACCGCCGATGAAATCGAGGGCGACGATGAGTTGGCTATCAAGTTTCTCAAGCAGGAGTTAATCAAGCGTGGCGATATCTCCACGGTGGTGCTCCGATATCGGATGATGCCACTGAGCTCGGGGTCGGTGATGATACCACCCATAAGCGTCGAGATTGGCGATCAGGTGTTATCGACGGATGAGGAAAGCTTTATCGATGTCAAACAAGCCGAGGGTTATCCTGGTATGGAAGTTCAGCGTGCGATTCCCGAACGCGATTTCTACATCGGTGAACCTTTCCTCGTCGACTACAAGTGGAAGTCGCCACTACAACTCAATGGATTCCGGGCCGTTAAGTTTAACCTTCCTCTCTTTTACGATTACGCCTTTAAAATCAGAAGCCCGCATAACTGGATCCCAGGCGACGACAAGGCGGCCATCGGTTTCCCCGTGGCCAACACACGCGTGATTGGTAGATACGCCTATTTGAAAGAGGGTGAGAAGAATTTCCACACTGTTGAATTCTCAAAAATAGTCATCCCCGTCAAAACGGGTGAGTTTTCTTTGCGTCCGAGCACACTACTAACCTCGTATGTCGCTCCTGCGGGCGGCCGGAATAAAGGGCAAGGCTGGAAGACGAACTACCCAAGTTACTTTAATAACAATTTCTTTACTGAAACTGAGGGTGAGACCTTCAAAAAATACTACGCCGCTTCAAAGTCGCGTACCGTGCGAGTTCTTCCTCTGCCTGACGCAGGTAAACCTCACGACTTTGTTGGCCAGGTGGGGGCATGCAAACTTACTGTGACAGCCACACCTACCGTGTTGAGAGCTGGTGATCCGATTACGTTAACCATCGTTGTTGAGGGGTATGGATTTCCCGAGGTGTTCGAGTTGCCTGACCTAGGAAAACAGGCTGCGTTTACAAGACAGTTTGCCCTACCAGCTAGGCAGTCGTCAGGCCGAATCGAAAAGGGAAAAAAAACCTACATCCACACACTGCGACCGCTCGCACAGGATGCCACGGCGATCCCATCGGTAAGGCTTCCTTACTTCGACCCAATAACCAAAACCTACGGTGTGGCGGAGTCAGCACCTATTTCGATAACGGTCAAAGCATCCGAGATGGTAACAGCCTTTGATGCCACCATGAGCGGGGCGGGCCCCCTTAAGAATCATATCGATAAAAACCCCGAGGGAATCCGAGCGAACTTTGCGGCGGTTGATTCCATTCAGGGAGGCGCACTTTCTGGCCTTGAGTGGCTCATACTCCTGCTCGTTTTTCCTCCCATTGGTTTCCTCGTTTTTTATCTAGCAACGGCCAAACAACGTTTGATGCGAAAAGACCCGGTTAAGGCACGTGCCATGGTGGCGATGAAGCGATTTAGTAAACAGGTGCAAAATCTCTCACGGTCTCTCTCAGTGTCTAATAGCGACACCAAGCCGGAGCAGAATCTAGGTCGACTCGATGATATTGTGAGAAACTACTTCGCAGATAAACTGAATCTCGTCCGCCATGCTCACACATTCGAGGAGTTGGAGGACGTCGTTGATGGGCGTGCGGATATTGAGCCGATACGTGAGGTTTATTTTAATTGTGAAAGCCAGACGTATCGACCCGATGATGATTCACCCAAGTCTGATGAGTCTGATGTGTCTGAGTTGATCAAGAAAGCTAAGCAGTCCATCCAAACAATTAACCAAGCACTATCATGAGCCGGATCATCATTATTTTTCTAAGTCTTTGGACAACGTGTTTGGCTGCCGTCGAGCAGGGAAATCAGAGCATCTTTGACGAAGCAAATCAGTTGTTTGAACAAGCCAATGTCCAAGCCTTAGTGAATCCTTCCAAGTCACAAGACCTCTATCAGGAATCCATTTTAAAATACCAATACCTCATCGACGAGCGAGGCCTCCACACGGCGGAGCTTCACGCGAATCTTGGTAATGCCTATTTCTCCGCAGAGGAACATGGATGGGCCGTATTGCATTACCAACGAGCTCTTGATCTCGATCCCTTGCAAGAGGATGTTCTGCACAATCTTCGTTACGCCCGCAGTCTGACCATTGATGAATTACCGGCGACACGCAGCCAACAGATCCGTCATGTCCTCAGCTTCTGGCATCGCTGGCCGTTTGCCATGCGCGCCGTTTGTTTTGGTTTTGCCCACGCAGCCCTATGGGGTCTGGGAGCCTTGCTGTTTTATCGCAAGATAGGGAAACGTCGCTGGATTTACTGGTCAATGGCAAGCGCCGCTACTTTGAGCATTATCTTTGGACTGTCTTTGTTAGCGAGTCATCAACGCTGGGACAATCCTGTTGATGCTGTTATTGTTGAGCGTGAGGTCGTTGCCCGTTTAGGTAATGGTCTAATCTATGCCAACGCCTTCGAGTCACCCCTTCACGCGGGAACTGAGTTCTCAGTCCTCGAGCAACGCGGTGATTGGTATTACGCGAAACTACTGAATGGCGATACCTGTTGGCTTCAGCGCGACCTTGTGCAGCTAGTGAATGAATGGTTGTAAATATTATACTTTCAGTAAATAACGAAAATTATATTGACGGCTGCAGTTAAGTTCGTTCATAAGAGGGGCATGCAGGATAAGAATGAGCCATCTATTGATATGGATGAGGGGGAAACAGATGATGATCCCTACGCTACGCTTGAGATCAGCTCTCCGGCACCGGGTTTACAGCCTACACGTAGAAGTTGGCCTTGGGTGGTGACTTGTTTGGCTGTAGCTGCCGTGTCGATACTTTATCGTGTGCTGGTGCTTGGGCAGCGTGAGCAGTCGGCATTAATGTTTATTGGTCTGCCTCTCCTTCTTGCCATATTTTTATCCCTGACACCGCGACCTAAATCAGCAACAGGGATGATCATGAAGGGAATGAGTTTATCTTTGTTGCTTTTTGGTGTGCTTCTCATTGAGGGGATCATCTGCATTCTAATGGCGGCGCCGTTGTTTTTTCTAGTAGGCTTCATTGTTGGTTGGCTAGTTGACCGCAGTCGTCGGAAAAATGATTTTTCGTGGCGTAACGATCATCTGCGCTGCACGGTGTTAGGTACAATGGCATTGATGAGTTTTGAAGGCGTTACCGACTGGTTATCATTTGATCGTGAGGAAAAGGTGCAGGTTTCCTCAGTGGTTGTGATGAGTCCAGAGCAGGCTCTCAAAAAACTGGCAGCAGGCCCATCGTTTGAGGAGAGTGAACTTCCGCCGTTTCTAAATCTAGGATTTCCTCAGCCCGTCTCCATCGAAGGCCAAGGTATGGAAGTCGGTTCGCAGTGGACGATTCACATGGCGGGGGGAGAGGGTGAGCCCGGCGATCTCGTGGTTAAAGTGGTGCGCAGTGATTCCTCGGGAATCCGACTGGAACGTGTTAAAGACGGAAGCCACATCGCGCATTGGCTCGACTGGAAATCTATCGAATGGCAGGTGGAAGACTTCGGTGGTGGGCAGTCCCTTGTGACGATGACGATGGAATATGATCGATTGTTAGACCCCGCGTGGTATTTTAAACCTGTCGAGCGCTATGGCGTGAAAAAAGCGGGGGAGTATTTTATCAGTCAGACATTTAAGGATGAATGAAGCGTGAATTCGTCATCGAGTGCATCGCTCTCTATTGGCCAGTTTGTCTTGCTGCTTTTTTTGTTCTTTTACTTCGGCCATCGCGTCGTGAACTTGCGGCAATAGCGATGGCTGCTACTTGGCAGGCGGCCAGTCTCGCCATGCTCAATGCATTGGCACAACATTTTCAATGGTGGGAGTTTGGCATGAGCCAGTGGTCTGTGTTTGGTATGCCCGCCAGTCTCTACCTTGGATGGGTCGTTTTATGGGGAGTAGCTTCCGTTTTGATCATGAGATACACTGGGCTACTTGGAGCTATTGTTATTCTATTCGTTTTTGATGTCGTGTTGATGCCTATGATGCAGCCAGTTCTTGTGTTGGGAGAGTGGTGGCTTCTAGGTGAAGGGGTATTAATCGTTTTCAGCTTGATCCCCGGGATGCTGTTAGCTCGATGGGTGGTTGCTGATGTATGGCCGGGTCTGAGAGCTAGTCTTATCTCCGTGGCATTTGTTTCTATTGTGATGATTCTACTACCTGTGATCGGCAGCGGTGAATCGATTCAGGAAATTATTCACCGTGTCTCCTCTGTTTCTTCTATTTTCCATTGGAGGGTATGGGGTTTTATCACGGTGATCTTCATCGTTGGGCTCCCTGCGTTGGCCGCGGTGATTGAATTTTCTAGAGAAGGGAAAGGGACACCGATTCCTTTTGATCCTCCCAAGTGCCTTGTTGTATCTGGAGTTTATAGCTATATCGCTAACCCCATGCAGTTTTCCATGTTTTGGGTGCTTTTGTTGGAAGGCCTTTTTATTCAAAACTGGATTTGTATTCTACTCGCACTGGTCTCAGTGATCTATTCGGAAGGCATTGCCAGATGGTCAGAAAATGAAGATCTGGTGAGCCGTTACGGTGACAGGTGGAAACATTATAAGAAGACGGTTCCCCGTTGGCGGTTTCGGTTGTTACCTGTGCAGCCGGAGTTGGAGCTGGCATCACTCTACTATGCGTCGAACTGTTCTGTGTGTTCTGAAATTGGAAACTGGTTTGTCCAGCAGGCTCCTCTTAATCTCAAAGTAATGGATGCCGATAGCTATTCTGGCGAAACACTCGCTAGGATAACATACATCAGTATCACGGGGGAAAGAAGGCAAGGGGTCGATGCTATCGCCGCTGCGATCCAGCATATCCATCTCGGATGGGCCTGGATGGGCTGGTTGATTCAATTACCTGTTCTCGCTCATGTGTTTCAACTCGCCCTGGATGCGTCAGGGGCGGCTCCAGCCAAGGAGAAATGATTATGTTACCAAGCCTTCTCTCCATCCCGGTCATAAGGTAGCCAAGCTAGCGCTACCGTGCGGACGTCGATGTCCTTCTTGTAGGGCTTGATGACCTCGTTCTCAAGTTTGACCGTGGCGGGGTTGAACTCGAGTTCTAACTCCTTGATCTCCTCAGCTAGTTCAGCTTCGAGTTCATCGATGAGCTCTTCGAGTTGTTCGATTTTCTTTTCGGCAATTTTTACATCACGGCGTTGCTTGTAAGCTCGGCCAGCACTGCTTACCGTGCTTGATGACGAACTGCGACGTCCTCCGAGGAGTTTACCTAATAAGCCGCCGAATATTTTGGCTCCAATGTCCCAGGTGGCACTGCTGGCTTCCGCTTCTTCTTTGGCCAGGGTGTTCTCGGCACGGTCAACCTGTCCTTCTTTGGTTTTGATTTTTGTTTCGTACTTATCACGGAGTTTTTCCACGGCTTCGTCTCTAACCTCGCGGGCCTG
>JASJLI010000032.1:0-20794 GCA_037620805.1 Akkermansiaceae bacterium | reverse complement strand
GAGGTTTGAGAGGATCAGGATCTCGTCATCTCCCTTGGTTTTTCCCTGATAGAGATCTTTGATGCGTTTGAATTCTGGGTTCTTGTCCTGCTCGGCAGGATTATCCATAAGCTTAATTAATGCGCCCCATTTGATGTTTTTGACGGGATCGAGCGGATACATCCGTGCCGTTTGTGTCCAGAGTCGACCGGCATCATCGAAGGTGAGATCGATCGGATTGACCACGCCATCCTTTTCACTGGCGACGAGTTCGATGATAAATCCATCGGGTACGGTGAAGCCTGCGAGTTGCTCTTCAGGGGTGTTTGCTTCCGTGCGCCCGGACTGGGTTTTCTTGGCGTAGGTGACAGGGCTGGCGATCAGGCTGACCGCGAGAAGGGTGGTGAATTTATGCATGAGATGATTTTTTTTGACCGCCCTACTTCGCCGAGGCTACGAAGGGGAGGCTGAATTTTGCGAATTGGGCGAATTGGGCGAATTTTTCTTGGGTTTAGGCTTCAATTTTTAACCACGAAAGAAGACGAAATGCGCGAAAGAAGACTTGGGTTGCCGAGGGACCCAGCCTTCGCATGAAGCTATGGCAGGCAGGCAGGAGTGTCCCTCCTCCCTAAGTCCGCGAAGCGGAGGGGATAGGGAGAGTGGACACTCTTGTCCACTGCGGAGGATATGTTGAAGTAGCCTGTCTTAGTTGAATTTTGGAGTTTGTAACTTGAGACTTAAAGATCCGTGACGGTGATGCCTTTGAATTCGACTTTAGCTTTGCCGCCGGAGTGGATTTGCACGGCGATGACGCCCTTGGTGGCGATTTTTTCGTCTTTCTCGATGTAGTCGGCGGTGAGCACACCATTGATGTAGAGCTGGTGGTGATTGCCTTTGCAGCGGATAATATAAGAGTTCCAGCCCTCTGGGTTGAGGACATGTTGGAGGGTGGAGATGTCGCCCTTGACGAGTTTGCCACGGCGATGTTCGTCATAGATGCCGCCCCACCAGTCTTTGCCGATGTCGGCTTGGTAGCCGATGATTTTTGTCCCTTTGATGATCGAGCGGTATTGGATGCCAGAGTTGATCAGGCCGGTTTTGTGGTCGCCGGTGATGCGGAACAGGCAGCGGAATTCGAAGTCGCCGTATTCTTTGGTGGTGGCGAGGTAGGTGTTGGCGGGGATTTTTGTTTGTCCGTCACCGGAGACGATGATGCCATCCTTCACCGACCACATCTTGGCGAATGCGGGGTTGACGGTTTTCCATCCGTTGAGAGTTTTGCCATCAAAAATTGAGGTCTCTTTGGCTGGCTCCTTGGCGGAGAGCGAGGTGATCGATAGAGATAATATGAGAAGTGCAGTGAGTTTCATGGAAGTAAGTGTTATTAGTTGACGTCAAAATCAAAAACGACGACGCGTTCGAGGCAGGGGACGACTACTTCCTTAACTTCCTCATGGATCGGGTGTGGCAGGTAGGCATCACGTGACTCAGGGGAGTCGAATGTCATGATAAACCCATGGGTGAATTCCTCATTGAGTCCCTCATCGGATTTGTAGGGGCCGTGCTCCATGGACAGCAGTCCAGGGATCTTGCCAACCATTGCTTGCATGGTAGCGAAACAATGGTCGATTTGCTCGTCGCTAACGTCTGTCTTGAATTGGAATACTCCGAAGTGTCTGGTCATGGTGTGAAGCTAGTTATCTAGTTACGATGCGACAAAGGAAATATACGCACATTCTCATATGCCAAATCCACATTTGGCTATTTCTTTTGTTTCAAGTTGATCCAGCCGACAGGTTTGGTTGCGGGGATCTTGGTGCGGTAGTTTATGAGAATCGCTTTAAGTTCGGTCACGATCTCGGGGTGTTGAGCGTAGACATTGGTAGTTTGAGTCGGATCAGCATCGAGATTGTAGAGTTGGGCTGGCGGGGCATCGGATCGGATTTTTCCATCAACTACATCTGAGTTGGTTTTTTTGGAGAACGGGAGTGCCGCGGCACCGGCAAACAGGTGATCGCCTAGTTTTTCACCCTGAAACCCACCCTCATCGCGGCTGGGGATGTAAACCCACTTTCCGTGTCGGACGGTCAGGTGTTTCGGGCTGTTGGGGGAAATGATGAGTGTTTTGCGAACGGGCATCTTGAGCATGCCAGTCAGGTTCTGGAGCTGATTGACGCTATCGATTGCTTCTCCTTTTTTAAGAGGGCGATCAACGATGGCGGCGAGAGTCGCTGCGAGGTCGATCTGACTAATGAGGTGATTCGATGTAGTGCTTGCAGGAATTTTCCCGGGCCAACGAGCAATCATCGGAACTCGATGGCCGCCTTCCCATGCACCAAACTTATATCCGAGAAGGTCTCCGTTCATGGCGTGTCCAGCCTTGCGTGCTTTTTGTCCGGTGACGTGCAGCATACCTCCGTTGTCGCTGGTGAAAATGACCAAAGTGTTATCGGTCATCTTCATTTCTTCCAATGCGGCGAGAACTTCACCGACCATCCAGTCGAGCTCATGCACGAAGTCGCCGTAGAGTCCGCATTCGCTGGTTCCGACAAATTGTTTAGCTGGAGTGAATGGGTGGTGGATGTTGGTGGTGGCGAGGTAGAGGAAGAATGGCTTCGATGTCTTACGAGTTTTAATCCATTCGACAGCTTTGTTTTTCAACGTCGTCCCGATCAATTCATCGACATAGAGTTGGTGAGCTTTCTTTCCTCCGCCAATATTTCCGGCACCCTTTTCAGGGTATTTTTTGGTAACAGACTTCTTGCCGTAGACGATTGGATCGGCTGGATCGGCTCCGAGGACGTGGTGGTTTTCCACGTAGACAAATGGTGGACCGCTATTGACGCTTGGAATTCCGAAATAGTAATCAAAGCCCAACTCAAGTGGTCCTGGTTTAAGCTCCCCATTCCAATCGGGCTTTTTATGACCAAATCCTAAGTGCCATTTTCCGATACAGGCGGTGTCGTATCCTGATCCCTTGAGTAACGATGCCAAGGTGAGATGGGATGGATCAATCGTGAGTGCTTGTGTGGTCGGAATAGGTCCCCAGAAGTTTTTTCTAAGTGGATATCTGCCGGTGAGTAATCCGTAGCGGGACGGTGAACAAACAGCCGAAGCTGAGTGGGCATCTGTAAATCGCCGACCTTCCTTGGCGAGTTGATCGATGTTGGGTGTTTTTAGTTTCGTTGCACCATAACAACTAAGATCGCCATAACCGAGGTCATCGGCGTTGATGATAATGACGTTTGGGTTTTCTTGAGTCTGGACTTGGGAATTAGCTGTCTGACTGCTGATGAGGCTAGAAACAGTAAGTGTGAGGATGAAATGGAATTTCATAATGGTAGGAGAGATTATGTTTATACGTTGTTTTTATCGTGAGATATCCACAACTTGATATGTAAAATGCACATGCAGTGACGATGAGAGAGGTAGTTTTGTAGGGAGGGTGGACACTCCTGTCCACTGGCAACCTAGGTCCACTCATGCATGGATACTCCACAAGGGTAGATAGTGGACAGGACTGCACTCGTCCACTCGTGCTATGCTAGAGTGCAGCCCTCCTCCTCCGTCGGGCTGGGAACAGATCATGCGTTGTCCACCCTCCCTATTCGGGATCAGCTACTTCTGGATAAAGGCGAACACGCCTTTTTTGTTTCCCACGACAATGTCCATTTTGCCATCACCATTGAGGTCACCAGTGGAGATCTGACGACCGACGCCGGAGTTGTCGTCGATTTGATAGGGAATGAGTTCTGTGGTTCCGTCCTTATGGCGGGTGGTGCGGAACCAGTAAAGTACGGCGGGTTGGTCTGCTCCGGGGTCACGACCGTTATGGGCGTAGAAACATTTACCAGTAACGATGTCCTTGATGCCATCGCCATCGATGTCGATGCAGGACATGGCGTGGGGTTGACTAAAACAAACACCGTAGGGGTTACCCTCTGGTTTGTCGGTCATGATGGTATGCTGTTTGAAGGAAATCTTCTCACCGTCTTTGATTTGTTCATACCAAGCCATGCCCCAAGAGTGGGCGTTGAGGGCGGTGACGACGTCGTTGAGGCCGTCTCCATTGATATCGTAGGCAAACATCTGAGCTCCACCTTGCTTGGGCGCGAATGGGAAGGGATGAAATTTCCAATGAGTCTTACGATCCCAGTTTTTAGGTTGCTGCCACCAGCCACGTTTTTCGAGGATGTCGGGGAGCTTGTCGCCATTGATATCACCGATGCCAAGTCCGTGGATCGCCATCGAGACGCCTGAACCAATGTTGAGCACTTCCCAAGGTTTTTTGGGGTCGGCTGTCGGGACTGAGAGAGTAATGTGATTTCGGCTGAAGGAGAGCAGTTGTTTTTTCTCTCCGAGGAGAGCTTGCACGTATTGGGGCGATTCGTTGCAGATGTGATCCTGGGCTTTAGAGTGCGCGCACTGATGCTGGGTGTTATCAACAGGGAGTGGTTTTTCGCCGGGGTTAATGGCTAGTTGGGCTGGTTGTCCAGGGACGCCGACTTTGAGAATGTCAGTCCACTTGTCCTTGGTAATGAGATCTGGAAAGGTGAAGAAATTGCTCGAGTAAGCCGACATGCCGGGCCCTTTGATGGGATAGATTTTGACTGGGGCGTAGGCGTGGGACTTTTTGAAGTCAGGTCCTTCCCACCAAAGTGGGCCGGCGATGACATCGGGTTTTCCATCGGCATTGACATCACCAATCGATGCGCCTTCGGTGACATACTTATCGAGGAGCTCGATTTTCTGAAACTGGACGTGCGTCTTGGGGGCCTCCTTCGCCTGGGCGAGGTGGCCGAGACAGAGCAGTGCGATGATGGTGGCTTTCATGATTTTCTTTATGAGTTGAGGGATAGGCTATCTTGAGGGTTGCGATTTTTTTGACCATTGTTTGATGCCTGATCGTGGTGGGGATTGATCGAAGAACCGGGCATTTTTTCCGATGCGATCATAGTCGCCAATATCGTCTTGAGCATGGGCGGCTGACTGGAGCAGTTCCTTGACTTTTTCAGGGTGTTTGTCGGCCAAGTTGGTGGTCTCCCCGACATCGGCTTCGAGGTTGTAGAGTTGGTGGTTGAGGATCTCCATGATATCGTGTTTTTTCCACTCCGAGGCTTTGCCTAAAAAGCCTAACCATTTGGGTGCGTGAGGTCGTTTTAAGACGAGTTTCCACGGGCCTTTTCGAACGGCCTGGAGGTGTGTCATCAGGTAGTAATAATAGACTCGCTCATCGGTGAAATGAGTCTGTTTGCCCGTCATGATGGGGAGAATACTTTTGCCGTCGAGGACTCGGTCAGTTGGAGCTTTAACCTTTGCCAACTGGCACAGGGTTGGCAAGATATCCAGGGTGCTTGTTATTTCATCGCAGACCTGGCCTTGCGGGATGAGTCCTGGAGCCCACATCACGCATGGAACCCGAAGGCCTCCTTCCCATGTGGTTGTTTTCCCAGCCCGTAGTGGTGTGGCAGAGCCTCCGTGTTGTCCTCGTACTAACCATGGTCCGTTATCGCTGGTGAAGATGACGAGCGTTTTTTTATCCAGATTCAGCTTCTTAAGGGTTTTGATGATTTGGCCAGTGCTCCAATCGATTTCCTCGATCACGTCACCGTACAGGCCACGTGCGGATTTTCCTTTGAATTTTTCCGAGGCCCCTAGTTGGGTGTGGGGCATGGTGTGCGCGAGATAGAGGAAGAAGGGATTGTCTTTGTTTTTTTCGATAAACTTGACCGCTACGCGATGATATTTCTGCACCACCTTGTTCATGCCCACCTTGGGTTCGACGATGTTGCGATTGAGCCACAGATCAATTTTTCCGGAGTCGTTGCTGGTGCCTGTCCCGTACCAATGATCGAAACCAAAATGGTCGGGAAAAATATCATCTCGTTTGAATCGGGCGGAGTGCCCGTTCAGGTCCCACTTGCCGATGCATCCCGTCGCGTATCCGGCTTGTTTCAGTAATTGCGGAAGCATCACCTCCTTGGGATGAACCATGGGGTGAACTCTCTTGATGTTGCCGACTTCTGCGATACGCAATGGGTAGGACCCGATCATGAGCGCGGCACGCGATGGTCCGCAAATCGGTTGTGCGTAGAAGCTGGTGAACTTGATTCCATCGCTTGCCAGGCCATCAATGTGAGGTGTTTTGATCTTGGGCGAGCCGAAGCAGCCAAGATCATTGTAGCCCTGGTCATCCGTGAAAATGATGATGATGTTGGTTTTTTGGAGGGTGACTCTATCGGTCTTCCCATATGTGTTAGGAGTTCCTATGCATATCAGTAAAGCAAGTGAGCTGATTAACTTACTATGGGGATGGTTTTTAAAAGGCATGGAATCAAGGTTTTTTCAGTCGGTAGCTTTTTTGCTGTTACCATGGATGGCGTCGAGGATAGCGCCACGGAGCTCGTGGATTTCCACAGCGCCTGTTTTGCGCCATACGATCTTGCCTCCGGGGGCGATGATGAATGAGTGGGGTAGGGGGCCTTGCCACTTCGGGTCGATGGCTTTGGCGAGGTCATCCAGGTCGTCTCCTTGGAAATGGTAGTTGTTTGTCTTACGCCCTTCTTTATCGACACTTTTCTGCGTCCATTTTGAAACTGGAAGGTGCTGATCCTTGAGGAACTTGAGCACCTTTGTGTTGTCTGCTTTGGGGTCGGTGGAAATGGTGATGAGTTCGAACGGACGCTGGGTGTAGAATTGGTAGGCTCTGACCAAGGCTGGGAACTCTTGGATACACGGGCCACAGCTGGTGGACCAGACGTTGACGAGGCGGTATTTCTGGGTGTTGTTCGCGGCGATGGTTTTGGCGAGCTTTGCGTCCATCGCCTCGACCGATACCGGGCGAGACTCCCATTCTTTTTTTTCGGCGATGACGAGTTTTTCTTTCCAGTACCACTTGGTGGAGCAGCCGAAAACGCGGGTTTTTGTCTCAGGCACCGGTTTGCCCGCTAGCAGGGCGTCGATGGTATTGATGGTGGTCTTCTTTTTGGCTGGCCCTGGATTGCGCTGACCATTGTCGAATTGCCCCTGGTAGAGGAGTTTTCTATCAGGGCCAAAAATAAACACGTGGGGCGTCGCGACGGCACCGTAGGCGATGGATGTTTTCTGGGTATCTCCATCGTACAGATAGGGATGTGTCAGCTTGTGTTCCTTGGTGACGAGTTTCATCGCTTCGAAGGTATCGTTGTATTTTGAATGGCCGTTTTCCCAGAGCTGTAGCCCCTTGGGAGAGGCGCTTGAAATGGCAGCGACTTCGACGCCTTTACTTTTGTAATCGACGGAGAACTGATTGATTTTATCCCTTGCTGCAATCGCATCCGGGCAGTGGTTGCAGGTGAAGATCGCGACCAGATACTTGGCTTTTTTGAAGGATCCCAGCGTGTAAGTTTTCCCGTCCGTGCCTTGTAGGGAGAAGTCCGGAGCTTGGGCGCCGATTTCTAAGGTTTTGATCTGAGGCACCACGGCGGTGGCGCTAGCGGCAACGGAGAGGCAGATACTGGCTGTGAGGATGGTTTTTATCATGATTGTAAGTAGGGTTGAGATTTAGGATTGAGCGATGAAATCGAGCACCAGAACTTTATCGAGGATGGGAAGCAGTTCTTTAACAAATGCCTGGTGGGCTGCGTGCGGGGTGTAAACATCGAGTCCTTTTTGATTTTTGAAACTAACAATGAAACAATGGGTGAACCCTTGGGCTTTGTTTTCCTTGCTGACATTTGTGCCCCACTCGTAGCCTGTGATGGTTTCTATTTTTTTGGGTAAAGCTGAGAAGCCTTTTTCGATAGCTGCGATTTGTTCCTTGGTTGCGGTGTCTTTGAACTTGAACATGACCACGTGGCGGAGTGGTGCGACTTTGTCTTTAGGCTCAGCGGAGATGGCTGAACAGAAGAGGAATGAGGCGAGGAGGATGAGTGCTGTTTTCATAGTGGAGTATAATTAGGATGGTTGGTTATTATCGAGATTAGTAAAGAGGTGTAGTGTGCGCAGCATCAATGTTATTTATTGATGTAATCGTTTCCTTCCAAACTCTTGAGCACAGAAGTTTGCCAGGTTTGGATGGCAGTTTTCATTTTCTTGAGAATGACGGGGTTCGTTTTTGCGAGATCGTTTTTTTCCATTGGGTCTTCCGCAAGATTGTAGAGTTCATATTGAGTGCCCTTTTTCTTGTTGCCGATGGAGTGAATTTTATAAGGCCAGCTTAGCAGTGCTGCGTGACCGGCGTGTGATCCATTTTCGAGAAGTTCACGTTTGGGAAACTCATTGACGTTTTTAAGCACGCGTTCAGGAAATGGATTGGGTTTTCCTGCCTGCTGCGCTTCCATGAGGGATTTGATGATCTGGTTACTTTTTGTTGACTGACCACCTGTGTAACTGTGCCAGAAACCAATGGGGTTACTGCGTTGCGAGGTTGATCCGTCGATGATAGGAGCGAGATCAATGCCGTCGAGGAGCGGTTGTTTGTCGACCTTGACTCCTGCGATAGCGAGAAGAGTGGGGTAGATGTCAGATGTCGAAGCGGGAGTAGCGATGGTTTTATGTTTAAACTTGGCTGGCCATTCGATGAGAGCGGGAACGCGTAGACCTCCTTCGTAGATAGAGCCTTTTTTATCTCTTCCTCCAGAAGATTCTTTGACGAGGCCACCATTATCAGAGCAATACCAGACGATGGTGTTTTCGTGGATTTTAAGATCGCGAAGGGACTTTCTGAGCCGACCAACCTGATCGTCGAGTAATGCTATTTCGTCAAAGTATCCTCTGTTTTTGTTTCCCATGTAGAGTGACTTTGGCGGCATACTTTCCCTATGTGGAGAATGCGGTGACGGGAACCAAATGACGGTGAAGAGTGGCTTGTCGCCTTGGGCATTCTTTTTCAGAAACTTAAGAGCAGCATCCATAGTGAGAACAGTGCCCTGTCCCTTGAGATGTTTGTAGGTTCCGTTTCGGCTGAGATAGGGATCGATGTCGAAGAAGTTGAGTCCAGTCAACCATTCGTCAAAACCCTGGCCGCCTGGACTGGTAGGACTGTCTTTCTGGACTGATCCGATATGCCATTTTCCAAAGTGGGCGGTAAGATAGCCTGATTTTTTGAGTGCCTCAGCGATCGTCTTTTCTTGAGGACGAAGGTAATGACCGTGGTTGAGCACGTTGGTTCGCATCGGGGTGCGACCGGTCATCACGCTCGCGCGAGTAGGGGAACAGACAGGTGCGCCTGCATAGAAACGATTAAATACGATCGACTCCTTAGCCATGGCGTCGAGATGGGGAGTTTTTAGGAATGGGTGTCCTGTATAGCCTGTATCGCCATATCCTTGGTCGTCTGCCATCACGAGGATGATGTTGGGAGGCTTTGCATCCACAGCTTGGGCTGATGCAGGTAGAAGTAGAGCGCAGGTAAAAAGCTGTACGAGTAGGTAGGCTTTCATTTTCATAGATTGGATACGTTGCAATGAAGCCAGACTATCACGTGAATCATGCTTTGCCTACTAGTTCCAAGCTTTCAACGGCTGTGATTTATCGATTCTATGATGATCACGAATCACCGGTTTATAAGGAACTAGCATCTGAAGGTTTCTTGAAAATGCACAATAAATTGACGAAACCAAAAAACATAGACAAAAAGTTGACAAGGGGTGGGGTTCTGCTAATATAGCAATATATTTGGGATAATATATCCACAAAACGTAAACCAAAACCCACAGAATAATGATGAAAACAACTCTCACTACCACAATCATGACGGGGCTTCTAGCCATAGGGTCATTCGCCCAGTCTCCCTCAGACCAAACAGGGGACACAAAATTGATAGCCGACTTCACCACTGCCGAGTCCAGTATGCGCTGGCAAACGGTAAACGATAGCGTGATGGGAGGAATTTCCCAGGGGGATAGCTTCGTCACCGAGGGATCGACGCTTCTTTTTAAGGGCGACATCTCCCTAAAAAACAACGGTGGTTTCTCATCCATTCGCTCGCGTGGTTCAAGCTATGATCTGTCCGCTTACAAAGGAATCCAACTTCGGGTAAAGGGAGATGGCCGCAAGTATTACTTCACGAGTCGGGCTCGAGGTGGTCGGATGTTAGCTTTTTGGAGTCCTATTCAAACCACAAAGGGAGAATGGACTACGATCAAAGTTCCGTTGTCCTCATTTTATGCCACTTCGTTTGGGCGCAAAATCCCATCAGTCAAATTGGACACTAAGAATATCACAAGCTTGGGATTCATGCTCTACGACAAAAAATCCGGATCATTCCAGTTAGAGGTCGATGAGATCAAAGCCTACAAATAACCAACACCGGGAAAAACTAACCCAACCCAAATCAACTCAACCTATCAAATACAATGAAACGCTACATCAAAACTATCACTGCCGCAGGAGTGCTCTGCGTATCCATGGTCAGTCTTAACGCTGGCACCATCTTGGAAACAGCATCCTCAGCAGGTAAATTCACCATTTTAGAAAAGGCCGTGAAAGCAGCCGGTCTCACTGATGCTCTCAATGGAGAAGGACCGTTTACTGTTTTTGCTCCTACCGATGAGGCTTTTATGCGCCTGCCGAAGGGAACCATAGCCACCCTTCTCAAGCCCGAAAACAAAGCGATGCTCGTTGAGATCCTCACCTACCATGTTGTCTCTGGCAAAGTGGAAGGAAGCAAAGCGGTCACGCTCAGCGAGGCCACGGCATTAAACAAAAAGAAGCTTACTATTAAATTCAAAAATGCCGCTCTCTACGTCAACAAATCGAAGGTGATCGCCACCGATGTCATGGCAAGCAATGGTGTGATCCACATCATTGATGAAGTGTTGATCCCCGCGGCAATCAAGCCATCTGCGAGCCAGAGTTCAAGCGCGGCCAGTCAGAGTGCTGAGATTCTCAGCGATGCAATCAGCGTAGGAGTCGATCTGTTTAACGATGGCAAAGAGGCCGACTGTGCCAAAGTCTATAAAATAGCCCTGCGTGCCGTTGTGGCTCTCAAACCTGAGGAACTCGACAAAGCCACAATGGCGACGTTAAACAAGACTCTCCAAGCGGTGAGTAATGAGAAAGACGCCCGTAAAAATGCGTGGACCCTCCGCTACGCGATGGACAAAGCTATGAAGTCACTAGGTCACAGCGAAGACTAACATGTTTCATTTTTTGCCATGAAGATGCCTCCAATACTGAAAGCTGGAATCCTGATTTGCGGGGCGCTCACACTTGCTTCTTGTTCAAATTCACATGCCCCATTGGAAACTGTCAAAAATCTTGATCCCCAGAGATACCAAGGGCAGTGGCATGAGGTAGCGCGCTTGCCCAATTTCTTTGAACATAACGTTGTGGCTGCACGTGCGACGTATGGAGAAATACCAGGCAGCAAAAGTCTTTCTGTGCTCAATGAAGGGGTCAAGGTGGATGGCAAAAGAACACGCATTTCTGGCGCGGCCTCTTTGGTCGGTCAATCTCCCGTAGATGAGGCAGAACTCAAAGTAAGATTCAATCGTTTCCCCGCCTCGTTGTTTGCAGGTGATTATTGGATTCTTGATTTGAACGAGCAGCATACCCGAGCGGTGGTCGGCACACCGAACCGAAAATACCTCTGGCTACTCTCAAAAGATCCCAGCGATCAGGTAGAGGATTTTACCGTGCCTCTCAAGAAAATGAAACACAAAGGATTTGCCGTCGAAAATCTGATCGTTAATCCCAAGAGGATTAAGTGACCGGTTTTCAGTTAGGTAGAATTAACTCGATCAGACCGAGTAGTTTGTTAGCAGCCAGCATAACTAGACAATCAAGAGGCTATGGAAAAGTTTACTTGAGTGTTCGCAGGTAGGTAAAGAGATCTGCGACTTGTGCCGGTGATAAATGATCGATGAGCCCTTCAGGCATGAGAGAGGATTTGGCGATGTTATGTTTGGTGATGTTCTTTTTTGAGACCACCTGAACGCTGCCTCCGACAGGTTGAATGCTGATGGTGGTCTTGTTTTCTTCCACCATGGAGCCACTGACTTTGCTGCCGTTTTTAAGGATGAGATCGTGGCGGTAGTAGCCGCTTTCCATCTTGGCGTTGGGGGTGAGGATGTTGTGAAGGAGGGCTTCCGTAGACATGGCACCAGCACCTGATAGATCGGGGCCGATCACTCCTCCTGCGTCACCGGCCTTATGACAGGCCATACAGGTAGCAAAGTGGGTTTTGCCTTTGGCCGCATCGCCACGGGCATTGGCCATGGTTAAGTACTTCTGGAATTTTTCCTGAGCCGATTTCGCGGCGGCAGGCGTGATGAGTTTTGGCGAGCCACCAACAAGAGCAATATGCCCTTTGCCGGCGAACTTCAGTCCGGCGGTGCCACCTGAAATACGATGGCTTAATCCTTTGAGCTTAGTTTCCGAGTAGTCGGTGAGGTGATCTGTCTGGATCTGGGTGGCACTGCGTTCATAACTCCATACTCGGAACTCACGCATGGCAAATCCACTGCCTCCTGCGGCGGTGCTGTTGCCGATGCTGAGATCGGTAAAATCTAAGGTGATCGCGTTACTTTGAGCCGTGTCCAACTCTCCATCGAGGTAGATTTTAAATTGCCCCTTGGCATTGCGGGTGACGGCACAGTGCATCCAGAGGTTGGGTTGCATGGCGCGTTTGGCGATGACTCGATCTCCGTGTTTCGCGCCGGCATAGAAACGGAACTTACCACCGGCAAAGTTGAGGTCTGCTCCGCCTTTTCCATGACTGAGAATTGAATCATCTGGTCCGATGCCGGGATCGAGCCTGACCCAGGCTTCGACGGTGAAGGCTCCCTTTAGATTGATTTTATGGTCGACCTTATCAGCGGGATTTCCAGTGAGTCGGATGACCGGCTGAAGCAAACCGGGTGTGTTTTTGAGGATGGATTTTACACTTGGGTGGTTGGCTCCGAGTGCGGCGATGATGTTACCCAAGGAATCTGAGGTGAGTCCTTTGAATTGACCGACAGTGGAGGCTTTTGCAAGGGCTTCGGCTTTGGCTCGATTGGATGTCAGGCCTGCAATGACGAGTTGGCGATGATCTCCAGGGAGTTGATCCCAGGCGCTGGCAAAATAGTTGACGATGGATACGTCATCAAGCGATGCCAGGGCAATGATTGCCAGGCGTTTGATTTGAGCGTCACTGTGTTGATAGAGTTTTTCAAACAAGTCACGTGATTGACTGCGCATTTCCGACAGCGCGTGAAGTCCTGATTGGATTTCAGCGACGGTTCGATTTTCCGTGAGTAGCCACTTTTTGACAGGAACTTCGAGTGATTTGATGCGAAACTTTGCGGCCAGTCGGAGGACGAGAAGCTGATTCTCTTTGGACGGTTGATTTTTAAGAACGGCGAGGCAGGCGTTGCCGACCATCGTTGCGAGTTCTTGATCTGCTGCGAGCTTGGCATCCATCTGCTCGATGGTTTTTAGCAAGCTCAGCTGACGCGTGGGATCTGCTAGGAGTTTTCTGAGGCCTTCTTTGACTTTCGGGTTATTGATCTGGCTGCCTAATAGAGTCATTTCTGCCTTGCTGAGTGGGCGTTTCAGGCGGGGGATGATGCTGATGAGTTGGGCGCTGGCTTCGTCGGGCGAGAGAGATTGGATAGCGAGTAGGAATTGCTCACTGGTCAGGTCCGAGGCATAGTTTGATTCTAACATTTTCACTGTGACTGGGCGATGTTTTTCCATCGCCCATCGTGCAAGGTAGCGTTGGAAGTCGCGGTCATATTTGTCCCAGACTCCGGTGGCTACGGGTGGGTCGCCAAGGCTTGCAGCGAGAGCGATGATAGCAGGGGTAGGTTGTTTGTGGTGGCGCACTGCGTTGGCTAAAGCTGCACGGGTCCGGCGGTGGGATTTAAAATCTGAGTTTTTAGCAATCAGTAGAAAATCGCGCTCTTCGAGACTGAGTTCAGAGGCGGCGCGGAGGGCTTGGTATCGCAATGAAATTTCTTTGGATTTGGCAAGATTGATTAGCGTGGAGGCATTGAGTTTTTTCATGCCTTCGAGTGCCCAGAGCGCGGCGCAGCGACGTGAAACACTGGCGGTGGAGTCTAGGATGATTTTTTCCAGACTGGTAGCCGCTGCAGCATCATTTCGGTCGGCCAGTTCGTGCCAGGCGAGGCGTGATAAGAGGGCGTTGTCGCCGCCGAGGTAGCTGGCGACTTTTGCGCTTGGGAGCTTGGTTAGATTGGGAGGGGTGACGCTTTTTTGACTGACGTGGCGGATACGCCAGATCCGACCTCGGGTTTTATCACGGTCGGGGTGTGCACGTGGGACCTCGTTGTGGGAGATGACTTTGTTATACCAATCGACGACGTAGAGGCAGCCATCGGGGCCGAAGTGGGCGGCGATGGGGCGGAACCACTTGTCTTGGGAAAGCATGAAGTCGTCCTGCTTTTTATACTGGTACTGGTCTTTGTCATTGGTGTTGACGTTGACGATTTGCAAGCGACTTGTGATAGGGTTAACAAGGACAAAGACATCACCGGTGTGACCGAGGCGAAACGGGCTGTTTTTGTCTTCAACGAGGGCAAGACCACTGAGTCCGGTGCCACCCATTTGGCGGCCTTTGAGTGAAGCTGGAAGCTGAGGGGCGTAGGGCTGGAGTTTGTCGCGGCGGCCCGATGAGTAATGCGTGCCGGGTTCGTACTCGGCAACTGGAATTCCGACGTCATTAGCTTCCTGAATGAATACGCGACCGTCGCGGGTTTGGGAGAGCCCCCAGATATTGTTTGGGCCGGCGGTGAGTGGTTCGAATTCAGATCCATCGGGGCGGAAACGGGCGAGTTTCGTTTGAACGAAGGGAATTTCTTTTGTGCCGTCGGCAAAGGGTTTTCCTCCGGGGCGAGTGACCTTGGAGCTGTTAAAGAGTCCTTGAGCGAGGTAAAACCAGCCGCCGGGTGTGCGCTCGAACTGGTGAGGGAAAAGGTGGGAGTCTTGAATTCCGAATCCTGTTAGGACGACGTCGTAGCCATCGGCTTTGCCGTCTTTATTTTTATCGTAGTAGTAGCGGACGTCGTGGCCATATTGCACGAAGGCGCCACCTTTATAGGGTGCAAGGCCGAGCGGGATAACGAGGCCTTTAGCGAACTCACGGGGAGTGTGAGGGCCTTTGCCGTAAGGGTTGTCAAATACGAGAACCTTGTCTTTTCCTCCACGGGCATAGATCTGTTCGGCAGAGGCAGCGTTTTCGTTGGCGTCGATGGGGTATTCAAAGGCGGTCATGGTCCACATACGTCCAGCGGAATCCCAGGTGACAGTGATGGGTTTACCGACGCCTTGTTGTTCGCTGGAGACGAGTTCAGCGGTAAAACCTTCGGGAAGGGTGAAGCCCGCCAGCTCTTCGGCTGGTGTTGAAGCCGTTTTTTTGATTTTCATCTGGGCTGCCTTCTCTCGGCGTTTTTGTTCCTGCTTGGATGTTTGCTTGGATGCTTTTGGTTTTGCCCATGTAGGAGCTCCTGGTGTTGAAGGTAATTCTTTGATGATGACATCCTTCATTTGCACGAGGAATTTTCCTCCACCATGTGCCTGTAATCCGAGCACTCCATCGAGAGGGATTTTTTTGTCCTTTTCGGTGTAATCCAACGCCGCGACCCCATTGATCCAGGATTGGATGCGAGGGCCGTTGCAAATGATTTTATAATCGTTCCACTTCCAGTCATGAACCGTTTTGGCGGTGGCTGCTTTATCGACGGGGAGACCGATCATTTTGTTGCGGCGATGTTCATCATACATCATACCCCAGTAGCCTTTGCCGATATCGACTTGGTAGCCGATCATTGAGGCACCCTTCCTCTGACTGCGGACCTGCATGCCGGAATTAACAAATCCGGAACCATTGACCATGCGGACTTTGAAGGTCAGCTCGTAATTTTGGTAGCTCTTTTGACTGGATAGGAATGTGTTGTGGGTTACTTTTTCGGTAAGTGATCCACCAACGATCATGCCGTCTTTGACGGTCCAGAATTTTTCATCTCCCTTGTGAACATTCCACCCTTTCAATGTTTTCCCGTCAAAGATGGGTTTGGCTTGCTGAGCAGTGAGAGGCAGGGAAGAAAGTAGAAGTGTTAGGAGTATGCGCATGATTAAACAGGTTGGGAGGGGATACGAAGAGATAATGGGGATCTTAGAGGGGATTCTCCACATGATGATATGCGAAATCCACCTCTCAGCAACGAGCCCAGCTTAGGACCCGATTAATTCAAGCAACTTATGTGCTGCAGCCTTAGCGAAGACTTCGCTGTTGATTTCTTCATCGAAGTCGATGACTTCCACCTTGGCATGTTGGTGGATCGAGCTGAATAGGGCTTTGTCGGCCTCAGGGTCGTAGAACGGTTGGCCTTCGGCAGAAATCACACTGACGGTTTTCAACGGATTGAGAATTACGGTCGGTGCAGGGTTGGCGTTGGCCTTTTCTGCGATGATTTTTCCAAGCTCGGCACACTCTTCAGCGTTGGTGCGCATCAGGGTGACTTGCGGGTTGTGGATGTAGAAATTACGGCCTTCGAATTTTTCCGGCACGGAATCGCGCTCGCCAAAGTTTGCCATATCAAGGCAGCCTGGGGAGACGACAGCTGGAACCTTGGCTTTGGTCATGGCATCCATGCGGGTGGGGCCGGCGGAGAGCGTTGCCCCGACAAGTTCGTCTGCCCACTCGGTGGTGGTGATGTCTAACACACCTTTGACCATGCCGCTTTCAATGAGGGCTTCCATCGTCTTTCCTCCTGTGCCTGTGGCGTGGAAGATGAGTACTTCATAGCCTGCTTCTTCGAGCACTTTGGCGGCGATGTTAATGCAGTCGGTGGTATTACCAAACATGCTGGCAACGATGAGTGGTTTGCTTTCGGATTGATCGATCTTCGCCTCCACCATTCCGCAGATGGCTCCTGCTGCGCGGGTGAAGATTGTTTTTGAAATGGAATTGAGTCCGGCGACATCGACGATGGATGGCATCATGGTGATGTCCTTGGTTCCCAAGTAGTGAGCCGTGTTGCCACTCGCCAGGGTAGAGACCATGAGTTTGGGGAAGCCGATGGGAAGGGCACGCATAGCGGCCGTTCCGAGAGCTGTTCCACCACCGCCACCGAGTGAGATGACGCCGTCGATTTTTCCTTCGGATGCTAGCTTGGCTAAAAGAACGGGTGCGGCCTCGGACATAGCAACCACACATTCGCCACGATCCTGTTTATCGATCAATACTTGTAGATCAAGCCCTGCTGACTCTGCCACCTCGAAACGAGTGATGTCTGGGGTGACCTGAGGCTCAGAACCCGTGCCGAGGTCGATCAGGAGCGCGGTGTGGCCACGTTCGCGGATGAGATCGGCTACGAAGGCGTGTTCGTGGCCTTTGGAATCGAGAGTGCCTAGAACTGCAATGATCATTGTTTTACTTAATACGTTTCACAGGAATGGCTTTGAACTGCTGGGTCAGTTCAGTGAGTGGTTGCTCGACAGCCATGCGCTCTAACGATGATGCACCGACGAAGCCAACAGCATCCGTGTGCTCATTGACATAGGCGGCGTCTTCAGGTTTGAGGATCGGGCCGCCGTGGCTGAGGATCATGACGTCTTTGTTCACTGAGTGGGCGGCATCGCAAATTGATTGCGTGGCAGCGACGGCGTCGTCCATGCCAACGGTGGCGTCGGTCACGCCGATCGAGCCTCCGACGGTA
Organism: Akkermansiaceae bacterium; assembly: GCA_037620805.1. Taxonomy (GTDB): domain Bacteria; phylum Verrucomicrobiota; class Verrucomicrobiia; order Verrucomicrobiales; family Akkermansiaceae; genus Oceaniferula. The sequence continues at coordinate 3,170 of JASJLI010000032.1, read as the reverse complement.
CAACCGACGTGGGCGATGATGACATCGGCACCGGCCTCTGCCATGTCTTTAGCTTCCTGAGGGGTGACCACATAAGGCATGGTAAACAGATCCATTTTATGAGCCAGGGCGATCATATCGACCTCCTTCTGCACGCTCATGCCAGTTTCCTCAAGCGTCTGACGGAAGTGTCCATCGACGATGGTGTGGGTGGGGAAATTGTTCACCCCACTGAATCCCATGTCTTTTACTTGTCCGAGGAAATGCCACATGCGGCGGCGCGGGTCGGTGGCATGAACGCCACAGATCACGGGGATTTCTTCAACCACGGGAAGCACTTCAAACTCACCGATCTCCATGGCAATGGCATTGGCATCGCCGTAGGACATGAGGCCCGCAGTGGATCCGGCACCTGCCATGCGGTAGCGACCTGAGTTGTAGATGATGACCAGGTCAGCACCGCCTTTTTCGATAAACTTGGCAGAGATTCCCGTTCCTGCGCCAGCGGCGATGATGGATTCTCCTTTGGAAAGTGTATCGTGGAGACGATCGAGCATTTCTTGGCGTGTGTAAGGGTTTCCGACCCCGGTCCATGGATTAGGCATAATGGTGTAATTGGATAAAAAACTGTTGTGATTAGGATGCTAGAACTTCCTACGTAGGACAACTCAAAAAATTTCACAATGCAAGATATGCTGATGCACATTCATGTACGCGATATGCACATCGCTGAAAGTTAGGGTTTGATTCATTGATGATGACTGAGGAGGGTGTGTGTTTTACGCCCGTCGGCATTTATTTTAAAATGTGGATATTACGCATGCGAACGTGGGGTGGGTCTATAGATTCTTGACCTGAAATGTGGTTATTTAGCGTGAATGCAATGTGTTAACAAAAGTAGGTCGCTAGACAACACCCCCGGTTTCGCGCTGATTGCGACGATTTCGGTGATGGTGCTGCTGGTGATAATCGCTTTGGCGATGCTCAGCCTGAGCACGATTGAGCTTCGTTCCAGCAGGAATGGCGGGGCGATAGCTGAAGCCCAGGCCAATGCCCGCATGTCTCTGATTCTTGCGATTGGCGAATTGCAAAAGGAAGTAGGGCCGGACCAGCGTGTCACGGGTCGGGCCGCTATTTTGGACAATTCAACGGAATCTGATGAGGCCGACGGAGTGACTCACCCGCACTGGATGGGCACATGGAATGCCTGGGACGATTGGTTGAATAGCCCAGAGATCACATCGACCTATCAGAAAGGACGTCAGTCGAGGTTCCGTCGCTGGCTTGTTTCCCACCCTGATGCCTCGGCTCTGCAAGATATGTCCCTTGCGACCACCGGCACAGCCCCTGATCTGGTGAAAATGCTCACCCTGCCAGATGATTCTGCGGGGCTTGGCACGGTGCAGGCGCCCGCGGTAACGGTCGACAACGGCCGTTATGCCTGGTGGGTCACCGGAGAGAACCAGAAGGCGCTCATTACCGATCAAGCAGAGAGGGACGACGACTTCCAACGCATGCACGGTCGCTCCCACTGGAGTAAAAGTCGGGTCGGTTGGCTCGATGGCATGGCGGCTGCCCCCGACACGGAGGAAGCGTATGAAAAATCGGTTAGTCTCAACAGCTACGGGCTGGGCGAAGATGATCAAGCACTGAGTAAGGAAGTCAAAAAACGTTACCATGCTCTCACCACTCAGTCGCTCGGCGTGCTGAGTAACGTGCGCCACGGCGGACTTAAAAAGGATCTGAACCTGTTGTTAGAAAATGAAAAGTTGCCTGATGAGTTTGGCACCTATGGATCTAGCAACTTTGGTGGGAATATCGTCCCTATTCGGTCGGCACAGGGGCATATGCCGTCTGCGGTGTATCCACAGAACATCAATTTCACCTCCTGGTATAAACTGCACCAGTATTACCAGCTCTATCGGGGTGGCGGTGAGGAAACGGCGGCGGACAGCACACCGATGCCTTTCAATGGAAAAGGTGTATGGGGAAGTAAATCGAACCCTAACATTAACTTTAACTGGCATCGTCAAAATCTCGACTATTTTGGTATTGGCCGCACGCCGATTGTCACCCGACTGATGATGGTGTTTTCCACCCGCCGTGTGAGGTCGGCCGATGGGGTGAACTATGATTACAAACTTGGTATCAATCCTGTGGTCGTGCTCTGGAACCCCTACAACGTGACCCTGCACTCGCCACGGCTGTGGATTCAGATTGGCCCTGGAGCATTGCAGTATAAGAGTTACGTCAATGGTGTGGTCCGCACGAATTGGCAGCAGCTTCGCCGTGAAAACGGAAAGTTTGAGCTGAATATCTATCCGATGGAGGGGCCGGGGCAAGAGTTTCATAACAGACCGATCGTTCTTAAACCGGGGGAAACCCGCATCTACTCAGCCGTTTCAGGTTTTATAAATGCAGTCGATTTCAAGCATGCGGAGCTCTATCCCGGTTACCAGTCGCCAGACGCGGATGGCGGATTTGAAGTTGATCTTCAGGGGTTAACCGGTCTTCCCTCAGGTTCTAATGTGGATCTGGCGATGCGGCTCAGTGACTCGCGCACTGAACACGGGGGGCAGTATCAGATGTATTGGACGGTTAGAAATGCGCAGACGGGAAATGGTCAGCGCTATAACGAACTCGCGGCAAACCCGGTGGAGGATGCAAAGCCGATCTACCTAGCCGAGGATGCTGCGGGGAAACGGGTGCGTTTTTCCAACAGCACCCAGCGGATTCCGTTTGCCAATTTCCAGTTTGTGATGAAGTCAGGCGAGGATCTACGCAATCCGGGTATCAGTTATCAGGATGATGATTTCCGCTGCCGTAACTTTATCCATGCTAACCCCGCGAACCAGCGTGCCATGTATGGTGAGGCGACGAAGCGAATGCGCGGGATGTCGCAGTACCATGTGCAGCTCGATACCGGTGCCGGTAACTCTGTCAGCCCGGACTTTGAGCCGGGGACGAATCGCAGCTACATCGGTAGTGCCGTTTCCCTCGGTGGCTCGTTATGGCCAGGGCAGACGCGTGTGGTGACCAATGAGTTTCCTCTCGTGCCGATCACCTCCATCGCATCACTGATGCACTTTAAACTGAACCCTGGGGATGCACGGAACTTTGGTACTGGTCGCCACCTATGGGAGGTGTCGGCGAACCAGGCGTTGGCGATCGGCAACTCCTTTGCCCATCCG
>JASJLI010000031.1:0-96246 GCA_037620805.1 Akkermansiaceae bacterium | reverse complement strand
TTTGAAGTTTTGAAGTTTTGAAGTTTTGAAGTTTTGAAGTTTTGAAGTTTTGAAGTTTTGAAGTTTTGAAGTTTTGAAGTTTTGAAGTTTTGAAGTTGGGGATATTTCACTGAGGGGTATTGTGGTGGCGCATAATGTGGCTGAGCTGTGATTCATGGAAAACAGTTGTCATTTTGTTCATATCGATTAAGGTTGCCGAACCTACGTTAATCCTAACCTTTGAATCAACCGATGATGAAGTATCACCGAGCTATTCTAAATCTATCCCTCTCCATTTCAGTCTGTATTTTTGTTTTATTGAGCTCAGGGACCCGTTCCCTTGGGGCAGCCTTTAAGTGGGAGGCTGTCAAATACAAGGGCGGTGATTACGTGACTCTCCGGAGTGTAAAGTCCTTCTACTTTTTTACCAAAATGAGCTTTGGTTCAGTGATAACCATGGAGAATGCCAAGGTAAAGATGGAGGTAAGACCTGGCACGCAGCGATGCCGCATGAATGGTGTTCTTTTTATTCTGAGCCATCCGGTTGTTTCTTATAAAGGCCGCTACCTACTCTCCCGCACAGATTTGGTAAAGCTTGTCGATCCTGTGATGCGGCCCACCTATATTAGGAATGCACGTGCCTTCAACACCGTCGTGGTAGATGCAGGTCATGGTGGCAAGGACCCTGGTAGCCGTGGATTTTATAGTCACGAAAAAACCTATACGCTCAAGATGGCTCGTCTGGTTAGGGATCTACTTAAAAAAAGGGGTTATAAGGTGGTGATGACCCGTGATAGTGATGTGTTTATCAGTCTATCCAATCGGGTGCGGATTGCTAACAAATACCCAGGTGCTGTTTTTGTAAGTATTCATTTTAATTCAGGAAACTCACGCGCCAATGGGATCGAGACATTTACGATTTCTCCTGTCGGCGTGCCTCATATGGGTCGGGGTGTTAGTTCGAGAGATTATAACATGGTGCCAGGCAACATCATGGACTCTGCGAGTATTGCCTTAGCCACAGCCGTGCATAGTCGCACCTTGCTCTATCTGAATAATCCTAAGTATGGAAATAACTTTAAGATTGAGGACCGGGGAATTAAACGGGCCCGATTTAACGTCCTGACAGGGATTAAGATCCCGGCCATCTTGTTCGAGGGAGGATTTCTTTCGAATCGATCTGAATCGGGGAAAGTCCACTCCAGTGCCTACCAGGTGACCTTGGCAACAGCGATCGTCAGAGCGATCGATGTTTATAAGGCCTCGGTGAGTAGGAGGTAGTCGCTTGATCGACAGGCTTTACGGTTCGATTGCTTTCCAGCGGATGAAACACTCAGTTTTCCCTGTAGGCACTGCAAAGCTGGCGGTGGCCACTCCCCCTGAGTTGGTAACGGTGACCGAGTTCCAGCTTCCGGCTTCGAGGGTGTAGGAATACTCAGCTTCAACGGTTTCGCCAGAGATGATGCTGTGAGATAGTTGAAGGCTGTCGCCTACCATCTGCGGTTTGAGTAGATCGTTGGCGTCTGCACTGTCTAGAGGGGTTAGTCCGAAGGTATACTCTAGGCCGTTTCCAATCCCATCATTGTCGTAATCGTCATCGAAATTTCCGATGATGGGGTAGCTTCCGTGATACCAGAGGTCGTATCCTGTTAGGCTGTTTGTTGGCGCGACCTCCACAGCTTGTCCGTAGCCGAAATCTTTGCAACCAACTGTGACTCCTAGGCTGAGTAAATAAGTGTCGCCATTGACAAGTGAGCTCCCCGTGGTTGTGGCATCAAATGTTACATTATCTATGGGGAGCGATGAGTAAGTATGGATGTTAATGTCAGTTAACTCATCACAATTGGTTAGTGAGATGTCATCGGTAAAAACTCCAGCCACCGATGAAAATCCTGTAAAGTATGATGAGTGGAGTGCTGATTTTCGCAACACGATACGCAGGCTTGAGCTAATGCCATTATAGCTACTGGGTATATCGATGTTTTTCAACGTGAAGTTGTTTTCAGTAAGGCCAGAGTTCGCTGGGTCTGTAATGGTATGAAAGTCAGTCCAGATTCCCGAACCTCCTTTAATTTGTAACGCCCAAGTTGTTGTATTCAGCATGAGGCCTCTGCGACTATAGAAATTAACTTGGGCTCCAGCATTTGGTATGAAGGTTCTATCGAGTTCAATCGCGGTAAAGGTTTCGGTGTTAGCCTCAAATGCGATGCGTAATGAACGTGGGGAGCTTTGAAAAGAATTAGTAGATCTTATTTCGCTGTCATCCAGCGCCGTTTGGTTAATAATTGTGCTGGCACTACTGGCGCTTTCTGTCCACATCGCAGGAAGTAACGAAGAAATTTTTAATCGATAGTTCTCAGCGGCTTCAACAGGAGTAAAAAAGTAATTTCCACCTGAAGTTGGAGGGGTGCTACTGCCGCTCAAATGTAGATCATCATTGAGCCGATCTGGATCGATGACAGTCACTGAGTAAGATAGAGAAGATGGTACTCCGCTACCTTGAATATTAGAAATCGTGATGGTGAAAGTTTGATCCTCACTTGCCGTAGATGGAATCGCTGAGCTGTCAGGCTTCCATACAAAGTAATCATCAGTTAATGTCAAAATGGAGCTGTGATCTATGGTGGTGGTATTGATCACGTTATCTTCTTCATCCTTCATAACGATGGTGGCACTGGTGAAATCTGCACCACGGTATCTCACTGACCAGCGATCTGGTGTAATTTGGTATGGAATGCATCCTGAGTTTGGCCAGGTTACAAAGTCTGCACTAGGGGTAGGGGATATGAGATTGCCAGATACGTAGATAGCATTCGCACTGCTACTTGAGTCGGCTACATCACCACTGGCAAGTTCTTGAATCGCAAGCTGGAGCAGTAATTTTCTGTGAACGGCACCATCATTAGCAGTTCCTCCTATTCCTCCAAAATCTTCACTAATATATAAATCAACGGCTATGGGGCCATAGGCTCCACGGACTAAATTAGAGTGATAGGCACCATTTCTTGCGATTGAATCATCGCAGCTCCAATTAGTAGGTGGGTTGTGAGGATTGTCTGATGTGCTGGAATTTGCCAAGCGCATGAGTGCTGCAGCTTGGGCGGCAGCCAGCTTTGTCGTCAAGCTGGGAGGTTGAGCTCCCGCTGGGGTGTCTCCTCCGTTGACGACGTTGGCTGATGTTGTGAAATTAACATCGGTATGAATTCCAGCCATGGCTCGGTAGTAGTTCACCCTACGTAAAACATCATTTCTTAGGGCCGTAGAAGTGCTTCCAACTGAGCATGATGATGTAGAGACTCCGGTAATATCTCCTGATCGTGCCTTGTATTCCTCGGATTTCATGTAAACACAGTGCCAAAATGAAACGACATCATTGCGCGACTGCGTGTTTACAGCGAATCCTGACGTATCGGATTCGTTACCGACGCCAGGTTCCCACGCATACGCGGAGGAGGAAAAAGCTGTCAGGGCTACTGCCAGCACAGATTGTGTAAAATATGATCCCATCAGATTGTTTGTAGAGTTTCGTCAGGGGGGAAACGAAATCCTGGTCTATATAGTATGTCGTGTCAAATAATCGTTTATTCATAAATATACGGATATAAGTGATTTATACGTGTATCAGTGATGGCCAGATTAAATCAGGTGAATTCAAGCAATCTAGCACATGATTGCGCTTTTTCAAGAAGGCCGAGGAAAAACTTGGGTCGGAAATGAGCGAAGCGCCTTAAGGTGCCGATAACTCGTGCTGGATGATGCTAAGGCCATACAGGGTCGCTGTCTCAACGCGCATGACGATGGAGCCGAAGCTGATGGGCTGAAATCCCGCGTCGTAGGCCGATTGGTATTCCTCGGGTGAAAAATCGCCCTCGGGGCCGACTAAGAGGGAGATATTCCCTTCAACCGGTGTAGAAGTGAATTGAGTTTTCAAATGCACGGCTTTTTCGTCCAGTGCGGCAATTAGTGATGTGCCAAAGGTCGGGCTGGCATCAATCCACTGGTTGAACTGTAGGGGCTCGCTCACTTCGGGGAGATAGTTTTGACCGCATTGTTTGCACGCCTCCAGTGCGATGCGTTGCCATTTCTCCCGTTTTTTTCCCATCGATTCTGGGCGCGCTATCGTATGGGCTGTGATCAGCGGCTGAATGGCACTGACACCGAGTTCCACACTTTTCTGAACAATGAGTTCCATGTTGCCGCCTTTAGGTATGGCCTGACATAGGGTGATCGGGTGCTCGACCTGTGGGTGTGATTTTTGGCTGAGGATCTGACAATGTACAAGATCACGGGACACGGTCTCGATCTTGCAGACGGCCGATGTTCCGGCTCCGTCGAAGATCTCGATTTCATCACCCTCACGCGCTCGCATGACACGAGCGCAGTGTTTCGCCTCATCACTTGTTAGTTCAAGGGCGTCATCTTTCCATTCACCGGCGGGGAGGTAGTAGCGGTTCATGGTGGAGGTGGTTGTTAGAGTGCTCGATTAAGATCCGAAAAAGCGTTTGGCCTTTTCGAAGAACGACTCTTGCATCGGGTTGTTCTTAGCCCCAATAGACTCAGAAAACTCGGTGAGTTTTTCTTTTTGTTCGCCGTTGAGCTTGGTGGGGACTTCGACGTGGACTTCCACGTGCAGGTCGCCTTTTCCGCCAGAGCGTAGGTCCTTGATGCCACGATTGCGAAGTCGGAAAGTTGTTCCTCCTTGCGTGCCGGCTGGAATTTTAATGGATGATCTGCCTTCGAGTGTAGGGACTTCTAACTCACCACCGATGGTGGCTGTTGCGAAGGGCATGGGCACCTCGCAGAAGAGGTCGTTATCTTCGCGCTCGAAGATATCGTGGCGTTTGATGTGGAGGAAAACATAGAGGTCACCGGGTTGTCCCCCGCGGAGGCCGGCGTCGCCGTTGCCTGTGGAGCGAAGGCGGGTGCCATCGTCGACACCTGCGGGGATGTTGATCTTGATACGTGTTTCCTCGTTTTTGCGTCCTTCGCCTCGGCAATCGGGGCAGGGGTCTGAGATAGTTTGTCCTGCGCCGTGGCATGCTGGACACTCGGATTGCTGGACAAAGATTCCATGCTGTCTGGTAACGGCACCGTGGCCATTACAGGTGGAGCAGGTATTTCTACCGCTACCACTTTTTGATCCAGAGCTGCTACAGGTGGAGCAAGCTTCGAGTTTTTCAATCTCGAGTTCCTTTTGCACGCCTTCGGCGGCTTCTTCGAGCGAGATCTCAAGATCATAGCGCAGGTCGCTGCCAGGTTTCCTTCCGGACGGGTCACGGCGTCTACGTCCGCCGCCGCCAAAGAGGTCTTCAAAGCCGCCACCACCACCCCCGCCGCCGCCTCCAAAGGCGCCACCGAAGACTTGGGAAAAGATGTCGGAAGCATCGTGGAAACCACCACCACCAAATCCTCCTCTTCCGCCACCACCACCGCCGTTTTCAAAGGCAGCGTGTCCATAGCGATCATAGGCGGCGCGTTTATCCTCATCACTGAGAGCTTCATAGGCCTCACCGAGTTCTTTAAATTTTTCCTCAGCCTCGTGATCGTCCGGGTTTTTGTCGGGATGATATTTGATCGCCAGCTTGCGGTAAGCTTTTTTTAGCTCAGCTGCGGTGGCGTCTTTGGAGGCTCCTAGGACGTCGTAGTAGTCGCGTTTGGATGACATGGCTTATTCGCTTTCTGGCTGGGATTCTTCGCCGAGGGCGACAATGACATTGGCTGGACGGAGGAGTCGCTCACCGATGCGGTATCCTTTGCGGACGACACGGATGATTTTTCCTTCCTCGATGTCTTCGCTGACCTCTTGGCTGAGTGCTTCGTGCACGTTGGGGTCGAACTCGCCACCATCTTCGGTGGCAATTTCTGTAACGTTCTGGGAGCTAAGAAACTCGCCGAGCTGTTTGTTAACCATGTCCATACCCATGTAGAGCATCGATCCTTGTTCCTGTGCGGCGGCTTGCATTCCCATGTTAAAGTTGTCCAGCACGGGCAGCAGTTCCTCGAGCAGGCTTTGGTTGCCGTAGCGGACGGCGTCGAGTTTCTCACGCGTCATCCGTTTGCGGAAGTTATCGAGCTCGGCGGCGGTGCGCACTGCTTGGTCTTTCCACTTGGCGGCTTCGAGCTCTAGGGCTTCCCAGGGATCGATTTCTTCCTCTTCCTCGACAGCTGCAACTTCCACCTCAGCGGCAGGGGATGATTGCCCCTCAACCTCTTCGTTGGCAGTGTTCTGTGAAGTATCGGGGGCTGGGTTTCCCCCGTCGATGGTGTCTTCGCTGTTTGGCGTAGGCTCTTGCATGGCGAAACACATAGCCAGACACGGGACTTCGTCAACTATTTCATAGGACACAAGGGTAAGAAAAAGAACGGCTTGACTGTGATTCGCCTTAGAGGCAAATGAGGGGCGGTTATGCCCAACTGGATCGGAAAATGCTTATGTATCGTCGCCGCCATCGGTGTGCTCGACGGGCATTTGATGGTGGCTCAATCATGGGCGTGGTTCACGATGGTGCAGGACAGGGCTCATGAAATGGGGGTTTCTGAAGCCCTCGACAGCACTTTTAGCGGTGATGCGCCGTGCCCAATGTGCTGTGCTATTCAGGAGGAGCGTCAGGAAAAAGAGGAGCAAGCGCCTGTTCCCGAGAGTAAATCAACGGCAAAATACCTTCCTGCATCCCAGAATACGGGTTTTGTCTTTTTCTCACCGAAGGAAGGTTTTCAATCTCGAGCCATCGATCGGGTTGATTTGATGCCTAGTCTCAGGAGACTCCTCCATCGCCACCGCCTCAGCTAGTGGTTTGATATTATTTAGGGTCACGGAAGGAAATAATAATCCCAATCTACTTGTCTTTTTGCTGCGCATCTTCGTTGTCGTCCAGCTTGAATATCCCGATATACAAACTGGACTTCGCCTTGATGACTCAGCAAAAACCCCTCGCATCTTGGGGCCATTATTTCCTTCCGTGACCCTTACGCCCCACTTTGATGCGGGCCCCATCTACCTCATTGCGAGGTATGCCTTTAACTATTCACGTTTGCCTCATTCTTGCCGAGGAACGTGGAGCTTTTCCCCTTTTCCCATTTCTAATTAAAAAAACTAATCTCAATTTACTGATGAAAAAATATTTACCTCTCTTCGCAACTCTTATCGTTGCCCTTTCACCATCGCTGAAAGCTGGCGTGTCTTCTGTTGTTTGTTCCGATTGTAAGAAAGCCGACTGCACCTGTGTCGACGACTGCGGCTGTGATGCTGGCGGTCACGACTATTCTACCCATGCGCCGATAGGTGTCATGGGCGACCACATTCACCGCAAGGGCGGTCTGATGGCTTCTTATCGTTACATGTTTATGAACATGGAGAGCAATTATGAGGGTAGTTCGAAAATCTCGGACACTGCGGCACGCAATGGCTACATGATGAACGCCACGGATATGCAGATGGAGATGCACATGTTAGGCGTCATGTATGCTCCCACGGATAAACTGACTCTGATGCTGATGTCGAACTACATCGATACCAGTATGGGGATGATCAACGGGATGGGTGTAAAAGCCACCATGCGATCATTGGGTTGGGGTGATACCACGCTCGCAGCTTACTACGGTCTCTACAAAAATTCCGGGAGTAGTGCCCACCTTGGTCTTGGGGTGTCTGCTCCGACGGGTTCGATTGATGAGAAAATGCCAAATGGCAGGCATATGGGCTACCCGATGCAGTTAGGCTCAGGCACCTGGGATCTGAAGCCATCATTCACCTGGCTTCGGGAATCGAACGATTGGTCATACGGTAGTCAGCTCTCGGCTGTTATTCATCTCGATGAAAACGACAACGGCTACACGCTTGGCGACAGCGCAGCACTAACAGGCTGGGTGAGTCGCAGGCTGAATGCCTGGTCGGCAGTCTCACTGCGCCTTACGGGTAGCACATGGGAAAATGTTGATGGCCACGTAAACCAGATGCCGGTTATCCCAATGGGGCCTCTCGCAGGGCAGCCAGCAGCGGCAGTAGCCGATCCCGATGCCCGTGGCGGCTCCCGTCTCGATCTATCGCTTGGCCTGAATCTCTGGAGCACTGAGAATGGTACGCGTTTTGCCATCGAAGGCGGTGCGCCTATTTACCAAGACCTTGACGGTCCACAGCTCGGCACCGCGTGGTTTGTTACCGCTGGTATCCAGATTGCCTGGTAATAGCCTGGTAATAATGATCTAAGACAATGCCGACTCGTTGCGTTTCTCTCATTGAAGCGAGAAGCTGCGCGAGACCGGCCGATTGATATATCCGTTCCGTATCCTGACACATGTGTGTGTCCTCCTAAGAGCTTTTCAGGGTGCGGAACGGTTCCTTTATGGGAGCCGATTTAGTCCGGAATCTCATTGAGCGTGTAATACGCATCCTTGTGCCAGAGTTCGCTGTTATTTTTGGAACGAACACCAGGGCTGTGAAGGTGGTGGACGTGACCTTTGACGAGTCCGTCGATGACGAGTCGGACCGATTTTCCATCGCTGGAAACCTTGGCTGATTTGATGACGGGAGTAGCTGGGTCGACTTCTGGGCTGCCATACTTCGAGCGGTAGATGTAGGTCCATGCTTTCATGGAGAATGAGGCTGGGATCACAGTCTTGGGATCGACGGGTTCCGTGAACGTGAGTTCGAAGCCGTCTTTCTTGGCTCGCATTTCTAGGATCTCGAATGGAGTTTTTTTATTCCAGCGAACGCGTTCGAAAGTAAACGGGTTACCTCCTTTGCTTCCCCAACCTCGATTGCTGCCACCGACAAAGAGAGTGCCGTCGTCGCTGAGTCGCATCGGGATGATGCCGGCGCGGAAACCGGAGAGGCACTTGAAGACCGCGCCCTGATAGATGCCTTTGACTTTTTCTAGATAGACTCGCTGAACCTCGGAGTGAGTTTGCTCGCCGACAAATACCTGCTTGGGAAACGGGCCAAATTTCCCTGCTGTCTGGTCATGGATCACGGCGGTGGGAGACTGACCGACCTTGCCATGAGGAAGGACCACGGCAGGAGGGATGAACTGAGGGATACGTTTGCGCTCGATCTCAATGCGTGAGTTATCGTTGGGTTGGTATTTCAATGGCTTGATCTCGGTCTGATCCTTGTAGAAAATGTTTCCAGTAGGATTGCCTTGGAAGGATCCAGGTTTGAGCCACTTCAAAGATGATGAACCGTTCCAGACGCCTTGATTGTCCGTGTAAAAGGTATCGCCCTTGGCATTAAATCCAATTCCTCCTGGGGAACGAACTCCTGAACAGGAGGGTATCATTTCCCCTTCGGGAGTGATGCGCATGCACCAACCACGCCATGGTGAACGAGCGTGGAATGATCCGGTCAGGCAGAGAACAACCCAGACATTACCCTCCTTGTCGGGCGTGGATCCAAAGGCATACTCGTGGTAGTCACCATTGATGCCCCAATCCGAACAGATGGTTTCAAAGGAGTCGATTTTACCATTACCGTTGCTGTCGGTAAGTTTGGATACCTCGGGTCGCTGGGTGAGGTAGAATGAGCCGTTTTTGTAGAACATGCCAAGAGGTTCATGCAGACCTCGGTGGGCGAGGGTCCATTTGACTTTAGAGAGATCCTTTTCGTAAGCGCCCTCACAGATCCAGAGGTCGCCACGGCGTGTGGTGACGGCGACTTTTTTATCGGGCATCAGTGCAATAGATCCGATTTCCATCACCTCACCCTTGGGGAGAGGGATTTCCTCGCGTTGGTAGAAATCGTCCTGAGTGGGAGCTGCCAGGACGGGTGTTAGCAGGGCGATGGATAGTAATAGTGAGCGCATTGTTAGATGGGTGTTATTTCCACTGATAGCGGAGAGTGATCAGGTTCTTTCCTGGTTTGAGATTAAGTGGAAGGATGAGTTCTTTATTACGAATGAGTGGAGCGTGTGATGACGTGGAATCAATTTCAACCTGCATGCCGTCTCCTAGGCGATAGGTGTTTTTACTGTCAGCTGGTTTAACATCGAGTCCGTTGCAAATGAGGAGGTGTAATTTTTTGGAGGCACCTGCTGATGGTGTGGTGATGGTGATGGTCCGAGTGATGGCCAAGGCGGTGCCTTTTGCGTCGAACTGCGGGACAGGGAAGTCGCTGATTTTCAGGGAACCAATTTCATAGTTGAAAACGGGACGGTCTTTTGCTCTTAACTTATAGCCACGGAAACGCGGTTTAAGCTCAGCTTTGTTTGAGTCACTCCATTTTGCAGATGGTGAGTCCAGAACTCCCCAAGCATGTTGCGTTGTAAGCTTGATGACCTTTTCTCCAGGCGGTGGTTCATTTCCTTGACCACGGTTTGTCCAGTGTCGACCACCATCATAGAAGCGACCTTGCCAGACGAGTGGAATGCTCATGTGATCGGAGCTGAATGCGAGATTGATGCCTCCATCATATCCCACTCCAATGGCGCGAGGTGTTGAACCATCGATGAAACCTCTATAAAAAGCGGTTCCTCCCTTTGGTGGGTCGAGAGGGATTGACGGATAGCGAGGGCCTTTTTTCTTGGGCTTAGCTCCGTTTTTCGTGGGTTTAGTTGAGGAAAGCGCTTGTTCCCCTTTGAGGCCAGGTCCTTTCCACGAGAGACTTATGCCTTCGAGGCCTTTGTTTTCAAAATATTCTACACGAATATCATGAAGGCCTTTGGTAAGATTAATTTTTCCAGTTTTGGTCCGACCTGTCGGTCCGATGCCCTTGACCTCAGCTACTAGCTTGCCGTCGATAAAAACGGCTGAACCATCGTCGGAGTCGATTGTGAATGTATAGCTTCCCTTGCTTGGCACGGGTAGTTCGCCTTCCCAGACGATACCAAAACCGTCGCTCTTTCCTGCTTTGGCCAGACTGATCAGTCCGTCGTGTTCCTCTTCGACAGCGACGGCTTTGAGTTTGGAAAAATTGGGTCTAGTTTTCCATGTCCCGTGGTAGACCTTTGAGAGCATGTTTTGGATGGGTGGAGATTTTTTACCACCGATCGGGTAGAGCTTGAGGATTTCCTCGGATTTCCACATGACCTTCCGCTCCTCTGTAGCGCGTCGGTTTTTTACGACATCTTTCAGCGTGATGGGCTTGTTTTTATTTCCCCAGCTATTGCGGGTGTAGTTGAGAATAGCGACTATTTGGGGATCTGTGAGAGTGCCTCCTTGTGGGGGCATCGCTAGATTGAAGCTAGCCTTGGGGTTTTTGGCTGTGGGAACGTGAATTTCTCCCTCTAGTCCATGAAGCACAATCTGAATAGCTCGGTCTGGGTTTCCATTCAGCCACGGGCTGTTCGCCAGAGGAGGGAATGCACCTTCGCCAGCACCTTTACCATCGGGAGCGTGGCAAGCACCGCAATACGTATTGTAGTGAGCCTTACCATCCACGGCGGCGTATAATCCTGTAAGGGAGAAAAATGAGAATGCTGCGGCGATAGCAAACTGGCGAAATGAGCCGGAAGAAGGAGAAAATATCATGTCAGATGGGTAATACCTTGAAATCTTTCGCTCCTTTTCAAAAAGAAAAACGTATTATCCCTTTTATCCAATACGATAAGTCGATGACGGTTCAGGATAAGCCTGACTTTGGAAGAGGGAGCACCATTTGAAGAGGTGATTCAGTGCCTGTTCTTGCGGTGGATTCTCGTTGTATTGTAAGGAATTGAGCCGCATCATACCTCTATGACCCCATCGTCTGGTAAAACGCAACCTCTTGATTTTAGCATTCAATCAGACAGCGAGATGCAGGCTTCGGCTAATGCTTTTTATCAGGAAATCAAATCCAGGAGGACGGTTCGCGATTTTTCTGCTGATCCGATTCCTGAGGGGGTTCTGGAGGATTGCATCATGGCGGCAGGCACGGCACCGAATGGAGCCAACCTTCAGCCATGGTATTTTGCAGTTGTGATGGACAGGGCTGTAAAGAAACAGATCCGTGAAGCGGCGGAAGAGGAGGAAAGGGAGTTTTACGGTGGTCGGGCTCCGGAGGAGTGGTTGGATGTGTTGAGTCATCTCGGAACGGACGCCAGCAAGCCGTTTCTGGAAACGGCACCTGCCCTGATCGCGATTTTTCAGAAATCTAAAACGACCGATCATCGGGGAGTTGAATCGAAGACGTATTATCCAAAGGAATCGGTCGGCATCGCCACAGGATTTCTCATTGCGGCATTGCATCAAGCTGGGCTGGCAACGTTAACCCACACACCGAGTCCGATGAAGTTTCTCAACGAGATCCTAGACCGCCCTATTGAGGAGAAGCCGTTTTTATTACTCGTAGTTGGTTTTCCCTCGAAAGGCTGTGAAGTTCCGGTGATTGATAAAAAGCCACTGGGGGGAATTGCAAGTTTCCATTAATAATCTAATCATCGATTTTCATGCCGCAGAAAAAAACTCGCTTCTCCAATCTTGATGCTCTCAGGATTCTTGCTGCCTTGGGTGTGTGTCTGTTTCACTTTAATTGGTACGATGGCAGCCAGATCAGTAAGTTGTTCATCTTTGGTTACCTCGGAGTAAACGTCTTTTTCTGTATCTCGGGTTACATCACACCTCTGGTTCTGGTGTGGTCGAAGTTTACCTATCGCGACTCAGGACGATTCCTGGTGAGTCGATTTTTTCGTCTATACCCGGCATTTGCAATTATCGCTCTGATAGAAATCATCTTTTACGCCTGTGGTAATCCACTGTTTGGTTATGGGCAGCATCTTGAGGATATCACATGGTCGAGAACGTTGGCGAATTTCCTGCTCTATGCCGATTTTGTCGGTGAAAAATGGTATGTGGCTGTTTTTTGGACATTGGGTGTAGAAGTTCAGTTTGTTTTGTTGATATTAATTTGTTTCCCGTTGTTAGTTCATTCAAAGTCCTGGGTTAGGGTGGGGCTGGTTCTTGTGTGGGCTTTAGCGCCATTGACTGTAGACAAAGGGCCTTCGATCCTTAGCTACACCGCCTTGTATGGGATGGGGATGGCGGTCTTTTTGAAGCAGCATAAATCGCTACCAACTTGGCTGTTTGGAGTTCTTTTGGCGTGTGCCTTTTACGGTCACTACGAAGCAGTCAGCAAACCAGCAGCATGGACGGCCTTGGCGACCGCGCTCATTGTTGCTTACGTTCCACAGATGACTGTGCGATGGACTGAGAATTTAAAAATCGATCACCTTGGAAGGTTGTCATACTCGTTTTTCTTGATCCACATCACCTTTGGTGGTGCCGTGATGTCGCACATGAAAAACCTCCCCCCGACTTGGCCATATCAACTTCCAGGGGTGTTACTTGCGACCTTATTTTCTGTGTTTGCTGCCGCGATGTTCCACCGGTGGATCGAGAACCCGTGCCACAATTACGCGCGTAGCTTGAAGGCAAAAAAAACCTAATTTTTCCAGAGCCAACGTAGTGCATCAGGAAAAACGCGACCTCCGTCCTTGCCGCTGTGACCACCCTCGGTAGGCACCCACATGTGTTGGTATTTTCGATATTCGAGGGCGCGGTGCATTTGTTGGTTTCCTAACCACCAATTACCGTAGGCGTTATCGAGATCATTTTTTCCATCTTGAAGGTAGACTCGGAGTGGGCGGATTTCTTCTTTGCGGATCAGGGCTGGGTAGACATGCCCACCGCGGATGTTTGCAAACGAACCAATGTGGCTGAGCACTTTGCGAAATAGATCGGGTCGCTCCCAGGCAGCGGTAAAAGCGCAGATTCCTCCGGAGCTGAGACCGCAGATGGCTCGTTGCTCTGGCTTGGTCGTTAGGTTGTATTTTTTGGCTACGGCTGGGAGTATTTCTTTTTCGAGGAACTCAGCGTATTTACCGCCAAGGCTATCGTATTCAACACTGCGGTTGCTTTTGTTTTTGTGCGTTCCCCAGCCTTGGCGACCATCGATTTTATCAACGTGAAGTCCCGGATTGATAAATATTCCGATGGTGACGGGCATTTCCTTTTTTGCGATCAGGTTGTCAAATACGATCGGAGTTCGGAATTGGCCTTTCTCTTCGACATAGGTGTGACCGTCTTGAAATATCATCACTGCGGCAGGCGATTTGCCATCGTACTGAGCAGGAACGTAGATGTAATACTGGCGTAGCGTGCCTTTAAAAACCTGACTCTTTATTTCATACCGAGTCACCTTCCCTTGGGGCACACCGAGCTGCCGCTGGGAGTCATTGGTCCACGGTGGGGGCTCGGCAATAGCAGAAGGCGCTGTAACAGCGGGGAGACTGAGAATCAGGAAGAACAAAAAGCGTTTCATCCACTGACTACGTAATCAGGACGATGATTATTTCTGTTTTGCCCACTCAGTAACCGTTGCCATGTCTTCTGGTGAGTCAAAAGCTTCTTTAGGCACCCAAGTATACGACTTTTTACCATGGTAGAGGATCAGGCCATGTTTAGTGGTGACGGCTTCAAAGAGGTCGGGCCAATTGACTCGGGCTTGTCGGTCTTCTCCATTGATTTCAAGTCCCTCGGGCGAAAAGATGTAGACGACCGTTTGCCCGTAGCCTGGGAGTTTGCGTAGGTTGCGGCCATGCATGATTTTCCAAATCATGGGTCGTAATAGAGCAAAGGTGCCGACCATTAACATGAGGACTGGCATAGGATTGGGGCCGCGACTCATTAAGAGGATGATTCCTGCTAGGATGAGAGCCACGCTGAGAAATGTGCGCGCCATCAACCAGGTTCGGTAACGGTGCCACATGTGTAAACGAAAGGCCCCGAGGTGGGACCTTTCATCAAAAACCATTTTGGCTTTTATAGAGTCTTGCATATTTAGGAAATCGCGGGGAGTGACGCTGCAGCTACGGCTTGCCCGTGACGCTTCATCTTCTCATCCGGCTGGGTAATGTTGATCTGCTCTGACAAAGCAGGGAACTCAGCTTGGAGCACTTCCTTGGCGGAGTCGATCATGATTTGTCCGCCAGGGCCTGAGGTAGCCCGACCCATGATAATCAATGTTCCGATTTCATAGAAGTCTGCGTAGTGCGCGATGGCGTATCCAAAGCATGTGCCGATGGTTTGATAGATCTTGGCTGCACGTTCGTCGCCCTCGGCCATGGCATTTTGGACTTCGATAAGTTGCTCTGGGAATGGCATGTCACCGAAGTCGAATCCCGCGGCGGGTGCGAGACGAGCGACACCTTGCTGACAGAAAAACTGAACACCACATCCTTCATCACCCGACCATTCGTCGATAGGGCCATTTTCACGGTAGTCGACAGGGGCAAATGCAAGCTCGTTGATTTGTGCAGTGACGTTTCCTTGTGGGTCGACCCAGCCAGCGGCCTCCGAGGTTCCCATGGCGACACCTAGCACGGCATTGGTATCGAGGCTGATTGACCCGGCGAGTGCGGTGACTTCGCCATCGTTGATCACATCAAATGGGACGCCGGGGAATTCTTTAGCCATGATGTTTTTGAACATCGGACGCACAACGTCTGCAAAGACTTGTTTATCGGTGATGCCACGAAAGAGAGATGCGACCCGAACATCATTGTTAATGTAGATACCTGCGGATGATCCTCCGATGGCATCAACGCTGGGGAGGTGTTCGGCGGCTAGCTTGAGTGAGTGGACGATGCCCTCATACTGATAGTTAGGGTCCGTCTGGAAGTAGGGGTCCCATGGGATTTCCTCTGAAAAGACAACTTCGCCATTGATGACAGCAGCGCATTTTCTATCAGATCCACCGAGGTCAAAACCGATGCGGTTGCCGTCGAGATGGCGACCGAGAGGAGCGGCAGCGTTGTTCTGAGCTGGGATTTCCTCGAGAGTGGTGGCAATCACCTTGATGTATTCACCGAACATGCCGTTGCCGATGATTTCCCAATCAAATTTGTGGCTGCCATGTTCAGAATACATTTCTGCGAGAGCGGCTGCGATGGCATCATTACCTGCGATAAAGATCTGGCTACCACCCTGGGCCCACAACATGAACTTGATGAGGCGTTCGACATATTTGATGTTGAGGGCAACGTTTTCTCCTTCGTGGGAAAGAACGCGGACGGAACGACGGAAAACCGTGCCATCTGTGCGGCCTAGTGCGATTTCAACGTCGTGCGCCCCTGGGGCTGAAGTAACTTTTTGCTCGAAGGCCCTGTTCCAAAGCACTGCGGGAACGAATTGGGGATCGAGAACCGGTGTGATTTTAGCATTTGTGGTGATCATAAGTCGTTTGAGTGTCAGTTTTCAAGGTGTTTTCAATGCTGATACTTAGCGGGTATCATCTCACTGAAAAGGAAAATAAGGCTCAAATTGCTTGATTTACGGGGAATAACCCCTTAATAGGAGAATAAAAACTCTTTAATTGAAGATTCTTATTGCAACAGAGTCTCAATTGCGCTTTATTGTGCGTGAAGATGATTTCCGACATCGCCAGCGACCTTAAAGTAGACAGCGCCATGACCCTTAGTAAGGCGAGGGCAGGCTGTAAGCTGCGTATCCGCCAGCTTGATGGCGTTGAGTGCCAGAGACTTCGTGAAATCGGATTCTGTGAAGAGTTGGAAATTAGTAAGCTCTCTAATGGTCGCAACATGATCTGTTCTGTCTGCGGCACTCGTCTAGCTCTTAGTCGTAAGCTGGGTGATCAGGTTCTTGTCGAAATAGTTTAACTTCTCGTTAGGAAGATAACCTGCCAACCGATTCTAATACCCGATACTGTTTTTATGGAAACCATTGCTCTTGTCGGTAATCCAAACAGTGGAAAGACGACTCTGTTTAATGCCGTTACTGGCGCTAACCAAAAAACGGGGAATTATCCAGGAGTCACCGTGACTCGGGTGTCGGGTGTATTTCATACTCCGCACGGACATAAGTTTGAATTGTTAGATCTTCCTGGCTGTTACTCGCTTAGTCCACAAGCACCGGATGAGCGAATCACCCGCGATGTGCTCTTGGGTGATCAGGAGGGGAGTGAATTACCTTCGGCTGTGGTTTGTGTTGTCGACGCGTCGAATCTTGAACGCCATCTCTACCTGGTTCTTCAGGTGATTGATCTCGGACTGCCGGTTGTTGTCGCTCTCAATAAAGTCGATTTAGCCGAAAAGAGTGGCCTCCGCATCAACGTGGAACTGCTTTCCGAAGAGTTGGGCCTGCCAGTGGTTCCCTGCCAAGCAAACAAAGGAAAAGGTGTTCTTGATCTGAAACATGCTCTCAGACGACCTTTTCCGCAGTCGGCATCGCGTAAGTGGCAGGCTGGAAAACATACAGAGTCGGCCATCAGTCATCTGATATCCAAACTTGAGGAACACGGAACAGGTAATCCCGAGGCTCATGCAATCCACCTGTTAGCAGATACAGAATACCGCACAACTGAGCAACCTGGTATCGACCGAGGCGTCCGTCAAGACGCCATGGACTGTACCGCCAAGTGTATCAGGGCTGGTTCCTCGCCGGAGGAAGAAATTTCGCGTTCTCGTACGAAGTGGGTGCAATCGATCTGTAAAGTGGCTGCACGCCGACAAGGCTCGGACGGTGCAGTAGGTGGACTCACTACGAGCGATAAGATCGATCAGGTCGTCCTCCATCCATTGTGCGGGTGGGTTGTATTTATTGGCCTGATGTTTGCAGTTTTCTGGACTATTTTTAGTCTATCCGAGTATCCGATGGGCTGGGTAGAATTGGCTATCGATGCCGTTAGCCAAAGTGTTTCGAACACGATGCCTGATGGTGACGTCAAAGACCTCGTGGTGGATGGGATTATTGCCGGAGTCGGTAGCGTGGTGATATTCCTGCCTCAAATACTTCTGCTGTTGTTTTTTATCGGTTTAATGGAAACGACGGGTTATATGGCGCGCGCCGCGCTGTTAATGGATGGACTGATGAGCAAGGTCGGTCTAAGCGGTAGGGCATTTCTGCCGCTACTAAGTTCATATGCCTGTGCGATTCCCGGCATCATGGCGACACGTAGTATGAATAATGCCAAGGAGCGGTTATTGACCATTCTCATCGCTCCGTGGATGAGCTGCACAGCGCGGTTACCTGTCTATTCATTGTTGATCGGAATGTTGCTGGCCGGGCAGGGTGCGGTGATACAGGCATTGGTGCTTGGTGGTATTTATGTGTTAGGAACGGCTAGTGCTCTGCTGGCGGCGTGGTTACTTGCTCCCAAAGTGAAAGGCAACGAGGAGGCTTCCCATTTCCTGATGGAGCTGCCATCCTACAGTATTCCCGACATATCGTATATTTTCCGTCACTTGGTGGAGCGTGGCTGGTCGTTTATCCGAAAAGCAGGCACAGTGATTTTAGGGCTCTGCATCTTGCTCTGGGCGTTACAAACTTATCCAAAACCGGCAGAGGGTTCACCTGCTGCCGACGATGCATCTCTTGCTCTCGAGCAAAGTTACATGGGGCAGATGGGACACGCCATTGAGCCAGTGGTTAAACCATTGGGATACGATTGGCGAACCGGCACCGCACTCATCGCAGCCTTTGCAGCTCGTGAAGTGTTTAATGCCAATCTGGCTATTTCCTACTCGGTGGAAGAGGGTGACGATGAAGAAAAATTTCTGGAAAGACTCCGTGGGAAATTAGGAAATGCCACCTGGCCAGATGGGAGCAAAGTCTACACTCCCCTGACGACGCTAAGCCTGCTGATATTCTTTGTCTACGCATTGCAATGCTTACCTACCACCGTGGTAGTTCGGCGTGAGACTGGTTCATGGAAGTGGGCTATTGGCCAGTTAGTCGGGATGACCGTAGTGGCATGGCTGGCAGCTTTTGCCGTGTATCAAATAGGCCGATTAATGGTCTGACTGACTTTCTTTATTTTAAATCGAAGCTACACTGATTAACACATGGACTGGACTAATTGGCAAACCTACGCAGCACCTATTATTGTGCTGGTGGTGGTTGCTGTTTTTATCCGTAGCTGGATAAAGAAACGCGAGGCGAATTGCTGTGGTGGTCGTTGCGGCTGTGGCGTGTCGAAACGAAAAAAGAAGCTGGGCGGACAGTAGACGGGTGACCCCTGACTAATGACTTCCCATATGCGAGCGGTCGAGGATGTCAGTGGCCACACGGGCTGGTTCTACACCTGTTAATTTTTGATCGAGACCCTGAAATTTAAAGTTCAGTTTGTGATGATCCATGCCACAGCGTTCTAGGATGGTCGCATGGAGGTCTCGGACGTGGACTTTCTGATCCGGCGTGATGATATTAAACGAGTATTCGTCTGTTTCTCCGTAGCTCATGCCTCCTTTAACGCCAGCACCTGCCATCCACATGGAGAAGGCACGCGGGTGGTGATCACGACCATAATTGGTTTCGGTCAGTTTGCCTTGAGAGTAAACCGTGCGGCCGAATTCGCCACCGAAGATAACGAGGGTGTCATCGAGCATGCCTCGGCGTTTGAGGTCCTGGATAAGTCCGTAACATGCCTGATCGACGTCCTTGCATTGCGAGGAAAGATCGCGAGGAAGATTGCCGTGCTGATCCCATCCGCGATGGAATATTTGTGTGAACCGAACACCTCGTTCTGCTAGGCGGCGAGCTTGCATAGCGCAGTAGGCGAAGCTGCCGGTTGTTTTGGCATAGGGACCGTAGAGATTGTAGGTTTCCTCAGTTTCCTTGGACATATCGGTCAGCTCGGGCACGGACATTTGCATGCGATAGGCCATTTCGTACTGCTGGATGCGAGTTTGGATCTCGCGGTCACCGACATTATTGAGAGTTTCCTGATTGAGGCTTGATAGTCCGTCTAACATTTGACGACGCATTTTCCGGCTGATGCCTGGCGCGTCTTTGAGAAAGAGAACGGGGTCACCTTGAGTCCTGAGATTCACTCCGGCATGTTTTCCGGGCAAGAAGCCGGAGTTCCAGAAGCTTGACGAAAGGGCTTGAACGTTCGCGGTGGGACTGGAGTGCTGGGCGTGTAATACACAGAAACTAGGTAAATCTTCGTTGAGTGATCCCAAGCCGTAGGATAGCCATGATCCCATAGAGGCTCTGCCGGGGATCATGCTGCCGGTGCACATCAGATGGTTAGCTGGAACGTGATTGATCGCATCGGTATGCATGGATTTGATCACACAAATGTCATCTGCCATTTTACCATGCCACGGTAGGATGTCGGAAATCCAGGTGCCACCTTCTCCATACTGCTTGAAGTCGGTAAATGAACGGGCAACAGGGAAGGCCGACTGTTTAGCGGTCATGCCTGTAAGCCGCTGCCCTGATTCTTCAAGGAACCCCTTGATGTCTTTCTTAAAGTCTTTCTGGACCTGTGGTTTGTAATCGAAGGTCTCAAATTGCGAGGGTGCACCAATGAGTGATATATAGATGACGCGTTTGGCGCGGGCGGGGAAATGGGCTGTGCCTGGTGAGGTTCCTGAGACGGCGCCCATGAGTTCGCGTGGCATCAGAGAGGCTAGAGCCGCGCTACCCAAACCCATCGCGCTCTTGGAGAAAAACTGTCGCCGGTTGATCACGGTATCGTGTAATCCGACGGCTTTGGCTATGTCCTGTTGGTTCATGGGGTTTATTTATTCAGAGCCTCATCCATATTGAGAATCTGGTTAGCGACAATCGTCCAGGCTGCGAGTTCGACTATGGAAAGTTCGGAGTCAGGTGTCGAGCTTCCCACGTTGATGAGTTTTTTTGCTTCTTCTGGGGCGGAGGTGAATTCTTTGAGAGCGCTGTTATAAGTGGCCTGTATGACTTTGAACTCTGTATCCCTCATGGTTCGGGAAAGTAGTAATCGGGCTATGTTATTAATGATTTCTTTAGGTGGATTTGCCTGTTTCATGGCGCGCTGTGCAATATTTCTGGATGCCTCAACGAACTGAGGATCATTCATAATAACAAGCGCCTGTAGCGGGGTGTTTGTTATTTCTCTTTGCACGCAGGTGACGTTTCTAACTGGTGCGTCGAGTATTTCCATGGATGGAGGTGAAGCCGTCCGTTTTATAAAAGTGTAGAGTGAGCGACGGTATAGTTTCTCGCCGACGTCTTGTTTATAAATTTTTGTGTTAGATTTTTTCATAGCGAGAATTGACCAGATTCCCTTTGGTTGATAAGGCTTCACAGGTGGTCCTCCAAGCTGGTTGTGGAGCAAACCTGAAGTATGTAAGGCGAGGTCTCTGATTTGTTCGGCTTCCAGACGGTGACGCGGGGCACGACTTAGCCATGTGTTCTGTGCATCGGTCTCATTTTTTCCCTCGCTGATTTGTGAACTTTGACGGTAAGTGGCTGAGGTGACGATGGTGCGGAGTAGGTGATGGAGGTCCCATTCATGTTCCATGAAATCAGCAGCAAGCCAGTCTAGAAGTTTTGGGTGCGTTGGGCGATTACCCATCACTCCAAAATCGCCGGTTGTGGCGACGATGCCTTTGCCAAAAATATAATACCAGTATCGGTTTACGGTAACACGTGCAGGTAGTGGGTTTTCTGGCATCGTGAGCCATTTGGCGAGTCCGAGTCGGTTACGTGGTAAGTCGCCCATGGAAGGGAGGGTGGCGGGAGTGTCAGGGGTGACCCTCTCCCTTCTCTCTGTGTAGCTGCCGCGCTCGAGAATATGGGCGAAGGGTTCCTGGTCAGTATTCTCCTGCATGACCAAGGTGGAGGGGGAGCGGCCATTGATTTCTTGTCGTTTCTTTTTGAGAGGCTTGAGCTGTTGATTGATAGAGATGCCTCTGGGATCGACCTTGTCGAAGTAGTGCGTGCGGATTAGTGTGAGCTGTCTTGGGCCGGGTTTCGGGAGTTTGAGGAGTTTGCTGATGGTGCTCTCATCCTTAGCCTTGGATGATTTGTGGGCGACCTGTTCTGTTTTAAGCCACTTCTGAAAGGCGCTCTTGTTTGCCTTGTTGTGATCTGCGAGGTGTTTTTCTAACTGAGATATTTGTGGGTTTATTTTTTCGGACTCTAATCGATCCGCCTCATTCATCAGTCTCACATTGGGCGGATGATCCTCTGCATGCTTATCAAGTGCCGACATTGGAGTATTCCTGAAAAATGCTGTGAGCTGATAGTTCTCTTTCGTGGATATGGCATCGAACTTATGGTCATGGCACGCGGCGCATCCAGTAGTCAGGCCTAGCCAAACGGCGGAAGTTGTATTAACGCGGTCTTGTGCATAGAGGACATGGTATTCTTCTGGAATCGAGCCGCCCTCTCCATTGGTCGGCATACATCGACTGAATCCTGTGGCGATGATTTGGTCGAGCTCGGGGCTGGGCATCATGTCTCCGGCGATCTGTTCGCGGGTAAATTGATCGAAGGGCATGTTTTTTCTGAATGCCCCTAAAACCCAATCTCGATAGGGCCAAATTGAGCGGTAGTTGTCCAACTGGTAGCCATGAGTATCCGCATAACGAGCCACATCGAGCCAGTGGCGCGTCCAGTGCTCGGCATAGGCTTGAGTATCAAGAAGACGATCGACCGTTTCGAGGTAAACGATGTCAAACTCGCGGTTGTCGTTTAGCAATTGATCCAGTTCCTCGGGTGCCGGGGGGAGTCCGGTGAGATCGAAGTAGAGGCGACGATAGAGTCGGGACGGCCTCTCCTCTGGATTGGGTGTAAGTCTGGCTTTTTCAAAACGAGCGGCGATAAAGCGGTCGATCGGATTGTCCTTCGCCCAATCGATGTTCGTTACTTCAGGAAGACTCTGCTTTTTCGGTGCAATGTATGCCCAGTGAGGCTCGTATTGAGCCCCCTCTTTGACCCACCTCCGGACGAGTGCAATTTTAGCAGGTTCCAAAAT
The DNA here is from genome assembly GCA_037620805.1 of Akkermansiaceae bacterium. Taxonomy (GTDB): domain Bacteria; phylum Verrucomicrobiota; class Verrucomicrobiia; order Verrucomicrobiales; family Akkermansiaceae; genus Oceaniferula. Next base: position 73,598 of record JASJLI010000031.1, on the reverse strand, counting down.
GGCTCCGTGAGGCGACCGCGACGGATGGATGGGCATGACCAAGTCAGGGTCTTTACTCTCCATGAGCTGCACGAGCAGGGAGTTGTCGGGGTCACCGGGGATGATGACGGGCTTGCCGTTCTCGCGTTTCTCAAAGGCATACTTGGCCTGATCGATACGCAGTGGTTTGCCTCCATTCTTAGCGATAGAACCACCTGGTTCACGGCCTCCGGAATCAGGTCCGTGACAGTGGTAGCAAGCCTCGGAGAGAATGGGTTGGATTTGTTGGTTAAAAGAGACCGGTTCCTGAATGGATTCAGGAGGTGCAGAGTCGTTGCTCTGGTGGGAAGCGGGTTGTTTTTTTTCACACGAAATCAGACAGCTCAAGGCTGTAGCGACGGATAGCAGTGTGATAGAAGCTGTGTGTTTCAAAATGAGGAAAAGGCGATGAGTGATCTGATAGATGATTAATGCTTAGCCATGTGGGAGTGGTCGAGGATATCTGTGACTACACGTGCGGGTTCGACGCCTGTGAGTCGGAAGTCGAGGCCTTGATGCTTGAAGGTCAGTTTGTGGTGATTCATGCCGCAACGTTCCAGAATAGTGGCGTGGAGGTCACGGACGTGGACTTTCTGGTCGGGCGTGGTGATATTGAATGAATATTCATCGGTATCCCCATAGGTCATGCCGCCTTTGACACCTGCGCCTGCCATCCAGAGAGAGAACGCGCGCGGGTGGTGGTCTCGGCCGTAGTTGGTTTCCGTTAGGTTTCCCTGGGAGTAGACGGTACGACCAAACTCACCGCCGAAGATGACTAGGGTGTCGTCTAATAATCCACGACGTTTAAGATCCTGAACCAGTGCATAGGCACCCTGATCTACATCCTTGCACTGCGATGCAATATCACGTGGGAGATTGCCGTGTTGGTCCCACCCACGGTGGAAAATCTGGGTAAACCGCACCCCGCGCTCGGCGAGGCGACGTGCCATGAGTGCTGTGTAAGCGAATGTGCCGGGTTTTTTTGAGTCCGGGCCGTAGAGTTCATAGGTTTCCTCCGTCTCCTCTGACATGTCAGTAAGTTCAGGAACAGACATCTGCATGCGATACGCCATTTCGTATTGCTGGATACGGTTCTGGATTTCTGGGTCGCCCACTTCATTCAGCGTTTTTTGGTTGAGTGCTGATAATCCGTCGAGCATCTCGCGGCGGAGCTTGCGGTCGATGCCTGGGGCGTCTTTGAGGTAAAGTACGGGATCGCCTTGTGTACGAAGGTTGACTCCGGCATACTTGCCAGGGAGGAAAGTGGAACCCCAGAGCCGGGCAGATATCGCCTGCACATTTGAATAAGGGCTAGAGTGCTGGGCGTGTAATACGCAGAATGAGGGGAGATCTTGGTTGAGTGATCCAAGACCATAGGAAAGCCAAGATCCCATGGAAGGGCGACCTGCAACCATGCTACCGGTGTACATGAGTTGGTTGGCTGGTTCGTGGTTGATCGCATCTGTGTGCATTGACTTGATCACGCAGATATCGTCCGCCATTTTGCCGGTCCATGGCAGGATGTCGGATACCCATGTGCCGCTCTCACCGTATTGCTTGAATTTTGTGAACGAAGGAGCGACAGGAAACTTGGATTGCTTGGCCGTCATTCCTGTCAGGCGCTGGCCTGATTTGACGAGGAAGTCTTTGATGTCCTTCTTGAACTCCTTCTGCAGGTTTGGCTTATAATCAAATGTTTCAAACTGCGATGGCGCACCGATCAATGAGATGTAAATCACTCGCTTTGCCCGGGCAGGGAAGTGGGATTTACCGGGTGTGCCTTCGGAGATGGCGCCCATGAGTTCTTTTGGCAGCAGCGAAGCAAGTGCAGCACCACCGAGCCCCATGGCATTCTTGCGGAAGAATTGCCGGCGGGTGAACGCGGTATCGTGCAGATCGACGGTTTTGGCGATGTCTGTGTAATTCATGGCGGTGTTACTTGTTCAGGGTTTCGTCCATGTTGAGGATCTGATTGGCAACAATCGACCATGCGGCGAGCTCAGAAGCGGGTAAACTAGGATTTGGCTTGGACTCGCCTACAGTGATAAGTTTCTGCGCGGCCTCTGGGCTAGCGGTAAATCTTTCCATAGCGCGATCAAAAGTGAGTTTGATGACCTTGAACTCGTTATTACTCATTGTGCGTGAGAGTAGTGCCATCGCTATAGCATTGATACGCTCCTCAGGCGTTTTTGCTTTTTGCATGACTCTCTCTGCGAGACGCCGTGAGGCTTCAACGAATTGGGGGTCGTTCATGATGACAAATGCCTGGAGCGGAGTATTTGTTAGCTCTCGGCGGACACATGAAATTTCACGCACTGGAGCGTTGAGGATGTCCATAGCAGGGTGAGGTGCGGTGCGTTTCCAGAATGTGTACATCGACCGACGGTAGAGATTTTCACCTTGGTCAGCCTTGTATAATCGAGTATTTGAACCCTTCATCGCAACAGAAGACCAGATGCCTTTTGGTTGGTAAGGTTTAACGGATGGGCCGCCGATTTTCCCCTCGAGTAAACCCGATGCCTTTAGCGCAAGGTCTCGGATTTGCTCGGCATCGAGGCGGTATCGAGGACCTCGTGAGAGCAGGATGTTCTGCGGGTCAATCTTGAGGTGCTTGGCGGTGATGACGGAGCTCTGCTGGTAGGTTGAGGACGTGACGATGGTGCGCAACAGGCTGTGCAGATCCCATTTGTTTTCGACGAAGTCCACGGCGAGCCAGTCGAGTAATTTGGGATGGGTCGGCCGCGAGCCCATGACACCAAAATCACCCGTGGTTTCCACGATGCCACGGCCGAAGAGGTAATACCAGTAACGGTTTACAGTGATACGGGCGGGGAGCGGATTCTCGGGCTTCGTCAGCCACTGGGCGAGACCGAGACGGTTGCGAGGCAAGTCTCCCATGGGGGGGAGGGAGGCGGGGGTATCCGGTGAGAGTTGTTCCTTTGCTTTGTTGGAGTAATTGCCACGTATGAGGACGTGAGCGAAGGGTTTTTTGTCTGCATTTTCCTTCATCACCAGAGTGATGGGTGCCTTCTTATCGAGGGTATCTTTTTCCTGCTTCAGAGTGGTCAGGTTTTTGCTTAGTGCCTTGTGGTTGGTATCGACAGTGCCGAAGTAGTGATCGCGGATTTTTTGGAGTTGTTTGGCATCAGGTGATTTAAGCGCGATCAGGTTCTTGATGAGCGAGCCGCTGCCGAGGGTGGCACACTCTGCGGGAGTGAGTGTGCGGTTGTAGATCTGGAGTCCGGTGATCTGCATGTAGAGGACGTGAGGTGAGTTCTGGCGACGACCGACGGTGAGGGGTAGATCGTTTTTAATGCTTCCCTTAAGTGTGTCGTTGTCCACTTGGAGAGGTGATGATTTTCCGTTGATATAGATCTTCAATCCCTTGGCTTTGCGACTGCCATCATAAGTGACCATGGCGTGGAACCAGGTTTTGCGCGGGAAAAGCCCCTTGGTGGTTACTTTGATGGTATCATTGGGGAATGTGCTTATTAGGTGGGCCGCGAGCTTGTTGCCATTGAGCCAGAGATCAAATCCACGAAACCCATTGGCTGTTCCCATCTTGGCGATGAGTCCGCCATTTCTACGGTGGGGGAGATTGAGCCATGCACCGTATGAGAATGATTGATCGGCTTCGAAGGAGGGTGAATTCTGAATGGTGATGGCGTTGTCTTCGAGATGAGCTGCCTTTGCCGTGGGGCCGTCAACCCACTTGACGGGTGCTTCTGTTTTGTGGGTGGTGCCCGTAGTGTCTGTGATGCCTTTCTTCGGATCGTTAAGCGGCATGGCAAAGGCCAGTCCCGGAAGTGCTTTGTTTTGTGCTGGGTTGGTTTGCTGCTCCTGATGCCAAGTTTTGAATTGAGCTTCGGCGGACTTGCGGTGGTCGGTGAGTGCTTTCTCAGCACTGGTAATTTGTTCAGCGAGCGAATCGGACTTGGCTTTATCCTCGTCGCGTTGCACCTTGATGTTAGGTGGGTGGGTGGCACTGTTTCGGTCGAGCGCAGCCATCGGTGTATTTCGGAAAAAGGCAGTAAACTGATAGTTTTCCTTGGTGGAAATAGCATCAAATTTGTGGTCGTGGCATGCCGCGCATCCGGTGGTGAGGCCGAGCCAGGCGGCGGAGGTCGTATCTGTGCGGTCTTGCGCGTAGATGGCATTGTATTCGTCAGCAATCGCACCACCTTCTCCTGTGGTGGGTAGGCAGCGATTGAATCCCGTGGCGATGATCTGATCGAGCGTGGCGTTAGGCATCATATCACCTGCTACCTGCTCACGGGTGAATTGGTCGAAGGGCATATTGGCGCGGAAGGAATTGATTACCCAGTCGCGGTAGGGCCAGATTGAGCGGTAATTATCATTATGGATGCCGTGGGTGTCACCATAGCGGGCGACATCGAGCCAGTGGCGTGACCAGTGCTCGGCGTAGGCGTCAGTCTTGAGCAACTGGTCGACCACCTCGGCGTAAATGATATCGAATTCGCGTTTATCAGTGAGCAGCTTCTCAAGTTCTTCGGAGGTGGGAGGGAGGCCTGTCAGATCGAAAAAGAGTCGACGGTAGAGTCGGGCGGGTTTTTCCTGTGGGCTGGGTTCGAGGCCGGATTTTTCAAACTCAACGGCTATGAAACGGTCGATGGGATTCTCCTTGGCCCAATCTTTATTTGCAACTTCGGGGAGCTCTTGTTTTTTAGGTTGAATGTAAGCCCAATGATCCTCGAAGACCGCACCTTCTTTGATCCAGCGGCGGATCAGGGCAATTTCCTCCGGTTCCATGATTTTTCCATGCGGACTTTTATTCGGATGGGGGGGCATGATTTTCTCTTTGTCGTCAGACTCGATCAATTCGATCAGGTAGGATTTGTCTGGGTTGCCTTTGATAATGACAGGTTGACCATTTTCACGCGCTGCGAATACGTCAGCTTCCTTGTCGAGGCGTAGAGGGTTTTTCTCGGGCTGGCGAGATCCACCGTCTGGGCCGTGGCAGTGATAGCAATATTCCGAGAGGATCGGTTGGATGTGTCCGTTGAACGAAACGGGTTGGTTAACCGCGACCAAGGTGAAGTTCTTTGGTTCTGGGTCTATGTCCTGCGCAGGTGTTTCCGCCTCAGGTTGGGTGCTGCTTGAGGGCTGTTTTTTATCACAAGCAACGAGAACCAAGGAAAATAGACCGATGGCGGTGACTGCAACATGTTTTCTGGAAATGCACATGGTAAGCGTAGGGGTAAAAGTAGGCGTAAGGATAGGCTTCAAAATCCTTTGCGCATTGATACGTAAATCTGATGCTGATATTTCATGGAAACATCCTACGTATCAAGGGGAAATCAAGCCCATTACTTGGAGGGAATGGGCTGGGATACGCGGGCTAATCAAATAGCTAATGCTTGGCCATGTGAGAGCGATCAAGAATATCAGTGACCACTCGGGCTGGCTCCACACCTGTGAGGCGGAAATCGAGGCCTTGGTGCTTGAATGTCAGCTTGTGATGATTCATGCCGCAACGTTCGAGAATCGTGGCGTGGAGATCACGGACGTGGACTTTCTGGTCCGGCGTGGTGATGTTGAATGAGTATTCGTCTGTATCGCCATAGGTCATACCGCCTTTGACGCCAGCCCCTGCCATCCACATTGAGAATGCACGTGGATGGTGGTCGCGACCGTAGTTTTTGTCGGTGAGGTTGCCTTGCGAGTAGACAGTACGACCAAACTCGCCACCAAAGATAACGAGCGTGTCATCTAATAAACCGCGACGTTTCAGGTCTTGGATGAGTGCGTAGGCACCTTGATCCACGTCCTTGCATTGTGCGCTGATGTTTTTAGGAAGATTACCATGCTGATCCCATCCACGATGGAATATCTGGGTGAAACGGACACCACGCTCAGCGAGGCGACGTGCCATGAGCGCTGAATAGGCGAATGTGCCCGGCTTTTTTGAGTCGGGGCCATAGAGCTCGTAAGTCTCATCGCTCTCTTCTGACATGTCGGTGAGCTCTGGGACGGACATCTGCATGCGGTATGCCATTTCATACTGTTGGATGCGGGTCTGGATGTCTGGGTCACCGACATTTTCCAGGCTCTTCTGGTTGAGGACGGATAATCCATCGAGCATTTCCCTGCGAAGTTTGCGGTCGATGCCTGGCGCGTCCTTGAGGTAGAGCACGGGGTCGCCCTGAGTACGGAGATTTACACCAGCGTGTTTGCCGGGAAGGAAGGTGGAGCCCCAGAGGCGTGAGGAGATCGCCTGAACGCCTCCGTTACTTGAGTGTTGAGCGTGGAGCACGCAGAAGGTGGGGAGGTCTTTATTGAGCGATCCAAGTCCATACGAGAGCCATGATCCCATCGAGGCGCGACCTGCAACCATGCTTCCGGTGTACATGAGCTGGTTTGCCGGTTCGTGGTTAATGGCATCTGTGTGCATGGATTTGATCACACAGATGTCGTCTGCCATTTTTCCATGATAGGGCAGAAGATCCGAGATGTAGGTGCCACCTTCGCCATATTGCTTGAAATCGACAAACGAGGGGGCGACGGGAAACTTAGTCTGTTTCGAGGTCATGCCTGTGAGCCGTTGTCCGGACTTGACCAAGAAATCCTTGATATCCTTGTTGAACTCTTTTTTTAGGTTCGGCTTGTAATCAAATGTCTCGAACTGGGAAGGCGCGCCGATGAGGGATATGTAGATGACCCTCTTGGCGCGAGCTGGGAAGTGGGAGGTGTCGGTTTTCCCCTCCGAAATGGCACCCATCAGCTCTTGGGGCAGTAACGATGCCAGTGCAGCACCACCTAACCCCATGGCATTATTTCGGAAGAACTGCCGGCGGGTGAGCGCGGTATCGTGCAGATCAAGGGTTTTTCTGAGATCGGTCGGGTTCATGGCAGTATTATTTTTTCAGGGCTTCATCCAGATTGAGGATCTGGTTAGCGATAATCGTCCAGGCGGCGAGTTCGGGTGCGGGTAGGTTTGCGTCAGGTTTGGATTCTCCGACGGTGATGAGTTTTTGCGCGTCTTCCGGTGCGGCGGTAAATTTTTCCTTGGCTCGGTTGAAGGTCAGTTTAACGACATCAAGTTCATCGTTACTCATGGGACGTGCGAGCAGTGCGGCTGCCACTAGGTTGATACGATCATCCGTGCTTTTGGCTTCTGTCATCACACGTTCTGCGAGGCGACGTGAGGCTTCCACAAACTGGGGGTCGTTCATGAGGACAAAGGCTTGGAGCGGTGTGTTGGTCAGCTCGCGGCGGACGCAGGAGATTTCTCTAACGGGAGCGTTGAGGATTTCCATGGCGGGGTGGGGGGCAGTGCGTTTCCAGAATGTGTAGAGCGAACGACGGTAAAGTTTTTCGCCCGTATCGCGCTTGTAATTTTTCGTGTTGGACTGAGGCATGGCTACGGCTGACCAGATGCCGTCCGGCTGGTAAGGTTTTACTGATGGCCCTCCAATAGTGTTGTTCAGTAATCCAGAGGCTGTTAGCGCAAGGTCGCGGATTTGTTCGGCATCCAACCGGTAGCGTGGGCCGCGTGCGAGGAGGATGTTCTCTGGATCAAGTTCGAGTTGTTTGGGCGAAATTACGGAGCTCTGACGATAGGTTGATGAGGTGACCATGGTGCGCAGCAGGTGGTGGAAATCCCATTTATTCTCAACAAAGTCAACGGCGAGCCAGTCGAGTAGCTTGGGATGGGTGGGACGAGAACCCATGACGCCGAAGTCGCCGGTGGTTTCCACGATGCCACGGCCAAAGAGGTAATACCAGTAGCGGTTGACAGTGATACGTGCAGGAAGTGGGTTTTCGGGTTTGGTGAGCCATTGAGCCAGACCAAGGCGGTTCTTCGGGAGATCACCCATCGGAGGTAATGAAGCGGGAGTATCTGGAGTAACTTCCTCTCCCTTGTCGGCGTAGTTGCCACGGATGAGGATGTTGGCAAAAGGTTTTTTGTCTGCATTTTCCTTCATCACTAACGTGATGGGTACCTTGTCTTCGTGGGCCTTTTTCTCCTTATTAAGAGCTACAAGTTTTTTGTTGAGATCGATGTGTTTGGCATCAACTGAGCTGAAGTAATGGTCTTTGATTTTCTGCAGCTGTTTAGCGTCGGGTGACGGCATGGCTATGAGCTGGTTGATAAGGGAGTCATTACCAAGGCTAATGCATTCCGCGGGCGTCAGGGTGCGATTGTAGATCTGTAGTCCAGTGACCTTCATGTATCGGGCGTGGGGGTCCTTGTGGCGGCGGCCGATGGTGAGGGGGGTATCGTTCTTGATGCTTCCTTTGAGAGTATCCCTGATGATGCCAAGTTTAACGGACTTGCCGTCGATGTAGATTTTCAAACCCGAGGCTTTTCGACTGCCGTCGTAGGTGACCATGGCATGGAACCACTTCTTGTGGGGGAACGCATCTTTCATGATGACCTTCAGGGAGTCCTCGGGGAATTGGCTGATGATGTGAGCATAGATCTTGTTGCCATTGACCCAGAGGTCAAATCCGCGTTGATCATTGTCGATGTCGATTTTGGCAATGAGTCCAGCGATTCCCCGGTTAGGAAGGTTGAGCCAGGCACCGTAGGAAAATGCTTCGTTGCTCTCGAACGATGGAGCGGACTGAATGATGATAGCATTGTTTTCAAGGTGAGCGGCCTTAGCGATGGGGCCATCGATCCATTTGATCGGTTTCTCGGTTTTGTGTGTGACACCGGAGCTGTCGGTAACGCCGTTATCTTGGCTCTTGTTGAGTGGTAGATCGAGGACAAGCCCGGGAAGGCCTTTGTGATTATTCGAAACCGTTTGCTGGTCCTTGAGCCATGTTTTGAAGTTTTGCTCGGCTGCTTTGCGGTGGTCAGCGAGTGCTTTCTCGGTGTCGGTAATTTGTTTGGCGAGTGAATCGGACTTGGCGATGTCTTCCTCGCTTTGCACTTTGATGTTAGGTGGATGAAGAGCGCTATTGCGATCGAGTGCTGTCATCGGCGTATTCCTGAAAAACGCGGTAAATTGATAGTTTTCTTTTGTGGAGATGGCATCAAATTTGTGGTCGTGGCAGGCTGCACATCCCGTGGTGAGTCCCAGCCACGCGGCAGCGGTTGTATCTGCGCGATCCTGCGCGTAGATGGCATTGTACTCAGCGTCAATTGCACCACCTTCTCCCGTGGTGGGTAGGCATCGGTTGAATCCGGTGGCGACAATCTGATCGAGTGTAGCGTTGGCCATCATGTCGCCAGCCATTTGTTCACGAGTGAACTGATCGAATGGCATGTTGGCGCGGAATGAATTGATCACCCAGTCGCGGTAGGGCCAGATCGAGCGGTAGTTATCAATATGAATACCATGGGTGTCGGCATAGCGGGCGACATCGAGCCAGTGTCGCGACCAGTGCTCGGCGTAGGCGTTGGTTTTGAGTAGTTTATCGACGGTTTCGCGGTAAACGACATCGAACTCGCGCGTGTCGGCAAGTAGTTTTTCGAGCTCTTCGGAGGTGGGAGGGAGGCCAGTTAGGTCGAAAAAAAGTCTGCGATAGAGACGGGAGGGTTTTTCCTGTGGGCTTGGCTCAAGTCCGGCTTTTTCAAATTGCGCAGCAATGAGCCGGTCAATTGGGTTTTCCTTGGCCCAGTCTTTATTTTCAACTTCGGGAAGGTCTTGTTTTTTAGGCGGAATGTAGGCCCAGTGATCCTCGAAGATGGCGCCTTCTTTGATCCAGCGGCGGATCAGGGCGATTTCGCCGGGTTTCATGATTTTTCCATGCGGATTTTTAGTCGGATGGGGAGGCATGATTTTCTCCTTGTCATCAGACTCGATCAGTTCGATCAGGTAGGATTCGTCCGGATTGCCTTTGATGATGACAGGCTGACCGTTTTCACGCGCTGCGAATGCGTCAGCTTCCTTGTCGAGACGCAGAGGGTTTTTCTCGGGCTGACGGGATCCACTGTCCGGGCCGTGGCAGTGGTAGCAATAAGAGGAAAGGATCGGCTGAATATGCTCGTTAAAGGAAACGGGCTGATTTGCATTCACCAATGTAATCGCTCTTTTAGGCTGAGGTGAAAGCTCGGTAGTGGCCGAGGAATCAGTGGATTCTGTGGCCGTTTCCTGCTTCTTGTTTTCGCAGGAATTCAGGACTAGCGCGACAATAGCACTCGAGTAGATGAGGGGTTTCAGCATGGGGGCTGTGAATTTAGGCAGCAGTGAGTAAAATCCGTAAGTAGTGAGAGACCGCGTTAGGTTGGATGATACGTTGGAAAATTCAAATTATTTCCCTAAAAGAGGCTAAATATGGCCTCATTATTGATAGAGGCTCCCTTGTTCTATTTAAGGTGTGGGGTGACAAGGTGAACGGCATTCTCGGCCGTCATGCCGTGCTGTTCCCGGAGTTGTTCCACTTTGCCGTGATCAACAAATTCATCTGGCCAGCCGATGCGTTCGACCGGTGTGGTGATTTTAGCATCACTGAGCAGTTCGATAACACTGGCACCAAAGCCGTTGTGCAACACGTGATCTTCCATGGTGATCACCACCTGGCATTTTTCAGCGTAGCTGCGGATGAGGTCCGCATCGAGCGGTTTGATAAAGCGTGGGTTGATCAGGGCCACTGAGTGCCCGAGGGCTTCCAGCTTTTCTTTAGTCTCCAGAGCGACTTCATACATGTGGCCTAGGCTGATGATAGCGACATCATTGCCGTCTTGAAGAACTTCTCCTTTGCCTATTTCTAGAAGGACAGGTTCGTCCTTAGGAGTGGCGCCAATACCTGCACCACGCGGGTAGCGGATCGCACTGGGGCCATCTTCGTGGTTAGCCATGGTCCAGAGCATATCGATAAATTCATCTTCATCCTTGGGCTGCATGTGGATGAGTCCAGGAATGGCACGCAAGTAGGCGATATCGAAGAGGCCATGGTGGGTAGGACCATCGTCTCCTGAGAGTCCTCCTCGATCCATACACATTCTAACAGGTAGTTTTTGTAGTGCCATGTCGTGCATGATCATATCGATCGCGCGCTGCATGAAGGTGGAGTAAACTGCGAGGAATGGTTTGAGGCCTTGAGTAGCATGGCCACAGGCAAACAGGGCGGCATGTTCCTCGGCGATGCCGACGTCAAAGTAGCGCTCGGGGATTTCTTCTTTAAAAATCTCCAGTTTGGTTCCGCCTGGCATAGCCGCTGTAATCGCTGTAATCGATTTATCCTTTTTGGCAAAGTCAGTGACAGCACGGCCAAAAAGCTCGGAGTAAGTAGGATTACCTGCGGCGGCAGTGGAGCCGTCCTCGACCTTGTAAGTGCCAAGACCGTGGAACTTTCCAGGGTTGGCAAGAGCTGGGTCATAACCGCGCCCTTTTTCTGTGATGATGTGCAGGATGACAGGTTCGTCCTGTATTTTGAGATGCTCGAAGGTCTTTATGAGAAGCGGGAGATCATGACCGTCGATCGGGCCGTAATAACGCATTCCAAATTTTTCAAACAGGACGTTGGGAAGAATCAGGTTCTTCGTGTTGCGTTCCACCTTGTGGGCGAATTTACGCACGGTCTCACCACCAATTTTACCGACAAATTCAGCCGCCTTGTGACGAACCGATGAAAATGTTGGATGAGTTTGCAAAGCATTGAAATACTTTGCCATAGCACCAACGTTACGATCGATTGACCATTCGTTGTCGTTGAGAACTACAATCAATTTCTTGGTCGTTTCCTCGACATTATTCATCGCCTCCAGCGTAGGGCCACACGTGAATGCCGCATCACCGGCAACCGCAACGACGTTATTGTTTGCCCCTTTGAGGTCGCGTGCAGATGCCATTCCTAATGCTGCCGAGAGAGCTGTTCCAGCGTGACCTGCACCATAACAATCGTGTTTAGATTCCGTGCGCAGTAAAAAGCCATTCAGTCCACCCGGTGTACGGATGGTATGGATACTATCAGCTCTGCCTGTAAGCATTTTATGGACGTATCCCTGGTGGGAAACGTCAAAGAGAAATTTGTCCTCCGGGCTATCAAAGACACGGTGAAGCGCCACGGTGAGTTCAACCACGCCAAGGTTCGGTCCAAGGTGACCTCCCGTTCTAGCTAGGGAGTGGATAAGAGTGTGCCGAATTTCTTCACAAAGGTCATCGAGTTTGTCATCGGGCAAAGCCTTGACATCATCGGGTCCTTTGATTTGTGAGAGAAGTTCGGGAAGTTTAAAAGAGCCTGATTTCGTCGTCATTACTGTCGTTAGAGGGTGAGGTGCTCTCTCGAGCGGCCTCTTGGGTTGATTCTTGTGTGTTGTCGTCAGTTGACGATTTAGGTTTGAGTGTGATCAGATCAAGTCTTTTTCGGGCATCGCCCAGTACGGATTCGCAGTGGCTGATGAGTGCTGCGCCGCGCTCGTAGCTAGAGATAAGTTTTTCCAGTGGTAATTGTCCTGATTCCATGGTCTCGACCATGCTTTCAAGTTCTTCCAACGCCTCTTCGAAGCTGGGTGCTTTGTCCTTCTTTGAAGAGCTGTCTTTCTTTGCTGGTGGCATAAAAAAGTGGGGCGGAAATTACTCGACAGACTCTACAACGGGACGGTTAGAGTAATACATGATATACCCGTAGCTGAAGAGTGGCTGCTTGTGCTGGTATCGCTGGGATAGGGATTTGAACTGAGGGTGCAGGTCGATAAAGTTAGGTGCGTTGCCAAATCTTGCCCATGCACCATAAACGAGCGGGTAGAGTTCGCCGTAGGTGGATTTCGGGGCGCCGGTACTGAGTATGGGTTTGTCGTTGAACGAGTAGGGGGAAATTAGAATGCCACTAACTGGTGTCTGCTGATTGGTAGCGAGCTTTTCAATTTTTTCGATCTGTTCGAGGTTCTGAGGGAGCCATACTGACATGCGGTCGGCATACCATGCCACAGCCCACGGGGTATCACTGATGATGATGTCCTTACTTGTGGTATTGTCGGCGAGAGTTCTGTTATATGCTTTGGGGAAGTAAGGAGGCCAGTGTGGGAATCCACCAAAACCTTCAGCTTGAAGACCTCTTTGTAAACTTTGAGGCAGGGAAAGTAGCATTGGGCCGGCACTGATGGCTACGATCAGAACTAAATGGGCATAACGCAAGGCATCCATGGATTGTGGGATATTGAGCCTTCCCCATAGAATGGAGACCATTGCCAGTCCGTAAGCGGACATAAGTGGTGCGAACAGAATATGGATTTGGTTTGAGTCTGTAGCGCCGTCACGAAGTCCATAGATAGACATGCCGATGCCAGCGAAGACCCACATCAGTAGAATAAGCCAGCGGAATGAAGCGAGGGAAGCCCGCTTAAACGGGTGCAGAAGAGCGATGAAAAAGAGCGGCGCAACGAGTATAGCACCGAAGTTCCTGTGGAGATCTGAGATTTGGCGTAATGTTGTCCCCAGAATATTAAGGAGAAGTCCTTTTAATCCCAACTCTTCACCGGCGGGTGAGAGGGAGCGCATGATGGCATCCTCGGAGGATCCCAAGCCATCGTGAATCGCATAGTAGGCAGTGCCAAATGGGCTCCCTGTGGGGCCAATGTATAGGAAATAGACCACCGGCAGGACAAATAGCGCGAGCATGCCCATGAGCGCCGCCGCGATGACACCACGTGGTTTGAAATAGACGGCCGCAAAGATAACAAATCCGATATACATCCAGAGCGTTAGCCAATGAGCCAACACAAGTAGGCACATGAAGACACCCGAAACGAGTATGGGGCCAAGAGCCGATTTATTTTCCTCCGAGTTCTCAACACCTCGCCAGAGAAAGAACATGGCGCATGAGAACAACATGAGCATCAGCATTTGTGGCATGCCGGATTGCGAGAGTTTCCACATCAGCTCACAAAAGAGCATGAGTATCGCGGTGACTGATGCGATGGTTGTATCGAAAATTCTCGAGACGAGTAGGTAGTTGATGCCGATCGATATGAGGAAAAATATGACACAGGTGGCGGCGATGACCCGGTCGAGTTGGTAGATGTTTGATTTTTGCGGCATCCTCCAGCGTTTGTTGTCTCCAGCGTCGGTTGCTTTTAACACCGCTGCGTAAACACATGGATTAAGTGGCGCGTGGTAGGTATCAGGGAGGTTTTCGAGACTGGGCATTTCCTTGTTCGCATCATTCATTTGCCAGAGAGCAACAGGTCGTATCACCTTAGTCGAGTAGCCATTACCGCGGGCAATTTCTCTTCCGATCTGGGCTTGCTCCATACCGCGAGGGGAGGATAGGCCTTTGAAATTGAAGAAGATGGAAACAGCAGCTAGGCCGACAAGGATAACAAAGAAAATGGCTCGGCGGATGATTTTTGCAGGGTCGTAAGCAGTCGTGCCTGTAGAATTGGAAATGCTCATAGGTCGTAATAGATGGGGAAGGAAATGGGGGAAGTGAAGAAGGAGTAGGTAGCTTGGATGATGTTTGTGAGGCTTTAAAAGGAGGTTTTATGGTTTGCTTTCGAGCTCCTTGAGTTTGCGTTGGAGAGTGCGGCGACTAATTCCAAGGAGGCGCGCGGCATCGGTGCGATTGTTGTCTGTGTGTTGAAGTGCAAGTCGTATGGTGTGCATTTCCAGCACATGCAAGTTGAATTCCCCCTCGGAGGCAAGCGAGTTTTCGTCCTTTTCGCCCATTTCGGCATATGACTGAGTTTGAGATGGTGCGATCAAGGGCGGTTGATCTTCGCTGGAACTCAGGAAGTAGGGGAGATGGCGGGTGTCGATCGTGGGATCATTGCTCATAACCACACCATGTTCGATAGCTGTCCTTAACTCCCGGACATTACCTGGCCACGGGTAAGATCTCAGTAATGCGAGCGCGTCGTCACTCAGCGATTTGATCTCTTTACCATTTTCAAGAGAGAATTCGCGAAGGAAAGCCTGGGAGAGTAGAATGACATCCTCGGCGCGTTCGCGAAGTGTGGGCATCAAAACCCGAACGACGTTGAGGCGGAAAAAGAGATCTTCTCGGAATTTCCCCTTGCTGACGAGATTACGGAGGTTTTTGTTAGTGGCTGTAATGACTCGGACATCGACGTTGACCGGTTTGTTCGATCCGACACGTTCAATGGTGCGCTCACCTAACACGCGGAGGAGTTTGACTTGGGTCGCCTGATCGATCTCTCCGATCTCATCGAGAAAAATGGTGCCTCCGTCGGCCTGTTCGAATCGGCCAACTCTCTTCTGGGTTGCTCCAGTGAAGGCTCCTTTTTCGTGACCGAAGAGCTCGCTTTCAAGAAGTTGTGGAGATAGTGCAGCGCAGTTGACGACGAGTAGTTTGTCCGCTGGTCTGCCGCTAAGTTGGTGGATGGCGTGTGCGACGAGTTCCTTGCCTGTGCCACTTTCACCTTCGATTAAGACCGTGGCACGGGTCGGAGCCACCTGACTGACAAGCTCGCCAACTTGCTGCATGGCTAGAGAATTGCCAATAAGTTTTTCCAGGCCATGTTTACTGGAGCCCGTTTTCTCGCGCAGGTTCTGAACTTCATGCTCAAGCCGGACGTTGTCTTTTTCCAGTGACCTGCTGCGTAATGCTCGTTTCAGCAAAAGCTCCACCTCATCGAGATTGAGTGGTTTGGTGACAAAGTTCCACGCTCCTCGGCGCATCGCCTCCACGGCGGTATCGACGGAACCGTATGCGGTCATCATGATTGACACGGGAGGGCGGGGGAGGGCCAGAGCCTGATCGAGTAAGTCCATGCCGCTATCGCCTGCTAGTCGGAGGTCGGTTAGCATGAGGTCGATCGGTTCGCCTTTTAGCAGTCCCATCGCCTCTTTGATGTCGGAGGCGACGTAACAATCAAACTCATCCTCAAGGGCCATACGGAGGCCATCGCGAGTGGATTTTTCATCGTCGACGATGAGTAAAGTGGCGGAAGTCATAAAGCTTAAGAGTGGGGGGCGGTTTCGATTTCAATGACCGAGTCGTTGTGATCTTCGAGTAACCTGACATTGCGGTTTTGCCTCGGGATAGAGATGGTGACGGTGGTTCCTTCCCCAGCTTTGCTGTCGAGTTCGATCTCTCCGCCGTGCTCGCGGACGATACGGCGGACGATGAGTAGTCCCAGTCCGGTGCCAGATTTTTTTGTGCTATTGTAGGGTTCAAAAATGGACCCCATCACCTCAGGAGATATCCCCGAGCCATGGTCGCGGATGGTGAGCGTCACTTCGTAGTCGGTGACACCTGTTAGTATATCAATCTGACCCCCGCTAGCTGGTAGGGCTTGGAATGCATTTGTGAGAAGGTTGTAGAGAGCCTGTTTGATTTGGTTGCCATCGAGTTGGAGCAGGGGAGTGTTTTCTGCGAGATCGAGCCCCACTTTGACATGACGCTCTTCAAGTTCGGGTTCTATTAAGGTTAGGGTTTCACGCAGCAGATCATGAAGCTGATGTGGGTCACGCTCAGGCAGGGTAGGGCGGATGGCCTGGAGGAATTGTTTCAGGATGGTATCCAGTCGCCTGATTTCCCCTTGGGCGGTTTTCAGGTGCTGAGTGAGGCTTTGTTGATCATCCTCGGGGAGTTTTTTGAGTTTTCTCTCTAGAAGTTGTAGATGAATGTCGAGCGAGTTGAGTGGATTTCCAATTTCGTGAGCAACTCCAGCGGCAAGCAGTGTGAGGGCATTGAGTTTCTCACTTTCAACATTCTCCTCTGCCTGTTTTCGGGAGCGGGTGATATCGCGGACTAGTAGGACATAGCCGAGTAGATGATCGTCACCTTTGCTATCACTACTCCCTCCGCTGCTGAGGGGAGAGAGGTAGAAATTGAGAAAACGTTGATCGGGGTAGAGGATTTCCATGTCCCTGCTGACGATACGGCCGGGGTCGGCGAGCTTTTTCCAATCCAGCCCTCGCACAGTCATAGAGAGGCTCTGGCCGATGCTCTTTACAGGATCCACTCCGAAAATGCGGGATGCGGATTGATTGACAAAGGTGATCTGGCCATCGGGATCCAGAATCATGACACCTTCTTGCAATGCCTCGAAAACGCTCTCCAGGAAGCCCTTCTCTCGAACCAAGCGCATGACTAGGCGTTGTACTTCCTCAGGCTCTACCTGATCGAGGCGAGCAATGAGTTTGTCTAGGAATCCTGATTTCATGATCGGTGGGATTTCGTTGCAGAGGATGGGAAAAGTTCTTAGAGTGGCGGCTATGACAGAAGCACTCGTGGTATTATGCACCTTTCCCAGTAGCGAGAAGGCGCGACAGATTGGCACACATCTTGTGGAAAGGCAATACGCGGCATGCATCAATATTTTGCCTGCTGTTGAATCGATCTATCAGTGGGATGGAAAGCTGTGTCAGGAGCAGGAAGTGATGGCCGTGATCAAGACAACTCGGCAGGCTTTTCCCGTGATGAGCCGGGAACTATCAGCTCTTCATCCCTGCGCTGAACCCGAAATCATTGCGATGCCAGTTGTCGATGGTTCGGCGGGCTATCTTGCCTGGCTCACGGATCAGGCTCGGGGGTGAAACGGTCGTCCGAAAAAAGCTTATTATGTTTTTGCTGCTTTTTATTGCATGAAGTGGAAAACCAGCTATATAATACCGCCCCCAAGTTCCGGGTCGCCTATCTCCGATAATATTTCGGGGGTGATGGCGCGCCCGGTTTTTACACATTGTCATATATCCTAAATGAGGGATCTAATGCGCGGGGTTTACCACCACAATTTCAACATTGCACCCAGTTCCAAGGAATGAATCCAGATAGAGCAACACTGAACTTTCTCAATAGCTTTCCAGAAAAATCCCGCGATCGCGGCGATGCACTGCAAGAAGAAGGCGCCGTTACCCAAATTTTTGGTAACCATTTATTCATCCAAGGTAGAGTGGAAGATTCCACCGGAGTATTCCGGACGAGTCTCCGCCTTCAAGGAAACCGCTGGTTCGGAAGCTGCACAGCAGAAGACCAAGTCGTAGCCGGTGCCTGTATGTATGCCACCATGATGGAGCGTATGCACCGTGGTGAGGATCTGCCGGAAAGCCCAAACGAGTTTGACGACACACCCATCATTGATGTCATCGAGGAAAAACTTGGCCGTGAACTCGATGATAAAGAGGCTGACTTTGTTAATAAACTCGAGAAGCGCTACCGTCGATACGTTATCGAAGGCGAAATTCACGATCACGATCTGGTCCGACTGAATCCACGCTGGGAAATTGTCAGCTACGAGCCACTGGAACTCTGGCCGATGCCTCCTGGCGATATCCTTGAATTCTGGAACTACATTGCTTACGCATTCTACAAGAAGAAGCTTCCCTATGCTGAGTTTCTTAATGCGATCACCGACCTCGAATCCGTGCAGAAGAAAATGCACGAGTGGGAGCGCGAGCGCGAAGTAGCCGCTTGGTATGAGCGTATCGAGAGCGTCAACGAACGCCCACCGATTGATAAACCGATTTATGTTAAATTCCGTATTCTTTCCACTATCAACGAAGCTCGAGTCGAGTATTGCGAAGGTGAAGTAGAGGAGGGCGGTGAAAGCACGTGGCTTCCACTACGCGAAAAAGGAGACATCGATCGCTTCGTCAACCTCTTTGAGGACTCCGCTCTGCGGATGGACTCTGCTAGCCAGATTAT
The DNA here is from genome assembly GCA_037620805.1 of Akkermansiaceae bacterium. Lineage (GTDB taxonomy): Bacteria > Verrucomicrobiota > Verrucomicrobiia > Verrucomicrobiales > Akkermansiaceae > Oceaniferula. The sequence continues at coordinate 55,058 of JASJLI010000031.1, read as the reverse complement.
CTGGGAGCAGTTCCTCTCATTCCAGCAGAAAGAAGGCGATCCTCGCCTTGATCTGGACCAAGAGCAATCCTGCCAATTCATGAACCGTATCTTCCGTCAGCCAGCACTGAAAGGATACGTTGTCAATCTCGACGAACGCGAGTTCCAGGTCGTCGATGAACCGCTGAGATGGATTTGCGAGGACGATCCCTACGTGCCTAACTGCTTTGCGCTCCAGCTAGTTACTGCCACCAAGGAACACGTAACCCACTCGGTCAGACTTCTCCCCGGCCGTGAGGTTCTCTATCAATCCGATGAAACCGTCTTCCCTGGTCCGCCACGCTGGTTGACTGAGACCGATATTCAGCCTCGCTACCATATCCCTAAGGATGTGATCGATAGCTTGGAGGGTGTTGAGTTCCTTCGCAAAATAGGATCTAGCCTTCCTGCATCACTACGTAAGCGTGTTACCGATCTCGATCTCTACCCACGCTTCAAGATGAAGATTGAGCAGGGACTAACCGCTGCGGAAACGGAGCACCTTGTCATCGATGTTCGCGCTCTTGAGAAAAAGGAGCGTCGCGAAGAGAAACGCATCAAAGACCAGTGGGAACTTGTTGAGCAGAAGCCTGTTAAAGGAAAACAACTCCTCCGCTTCGCCCGTGAAGATCTCTATCCAGTTCCTGCTCTGCTTGCTCAGATGGGTCTTACCTATGATGAGAAACTCGATGCCTTTAAATCACGTATCACCAAGCTTTTCCCAGAGAAGTTCTCCGAGTGGGCCAAGGCTCTTCCTGAGTCCCTGATCACGCAAATGGACGGTAAGCTTCAGACTCTGTTAGCTGATCCGGTTACCGCTGCCATCCGCTTTGAGGTGGTGAATCAGGAAATCGACTGGTTTGATCTGCGTATCGTTATCGATGTCGAGGGTGTCACTCTTTCCAACGCACAAATACGCTCACTCGTTGCCGCCCGTGGTGGTTACGTTCGTATGGACGACGGTGGCTGGATGCGACTTGAGATCAAACTCGACGCCGATCAGCGCGATGCGGTTACTCGTCTGGGCCTCGATCCATTCGACCTCACCGGCGAAACTCACCGGATGCACGCACTGCAGCTTGCCGATCCCAAAGCCGCCGAGGTATTTGATCCGAAGGCGTGGAAGCGTATCAAGGATCGCGCTCGCGATATCCAGATCGAAGTTACACCTCCTGTTCCAGAAAACCTGCAGGCGACACTTCGTCCTTACCAGGTAGATGGTTTCCATTTCCTCTGTTACCTCGCAACCAACCGTTTTGGTGGTTTGCTTGCAGATGACATGGGTCTGGGTAAAACAGTTCAGTCAATCACCTACCTTCTCTGGCTGCGCGCCGAGGAAGCCAAGGAAAAAGGCTCCATGGCCAAAGTATCACCGTCATTGGTGGTCTGTCCGAAGTCCGTGATCGACGTTTGGCATTCTGAGTGTGAGAAATTCGCTCCCGAATTGCGCGTGAAAATCCTTCGCACCCGTGACGATCTTGATCTCAAGATTCTGGAAACAGAAGTGGATATGTTTGTTCTTAACTACGCTCAACTTCGCCTCTGTGGTGAGGAGCTCGCCAAGGTGAAGTGGTTGACCACGATCCTCGACGAAGGTCAGCAGATCAAGAACCCTGACTCCAAAGCCGCCAAGGCAGCTCGCGAACTCAACTCGAAGAACCGCCTTGTTCTCACAGGTACTCCTATTGAGAACCGTCTGATGGATATGTGGTCGTTGATGTCCTTCGCCATGCCCGGAGTGCTCGGTAGCCGAGCCTACTTCAAGAAACGCTTTGATAAACGTAAGGACCCCGGCGCTCAGAGCCGACTTGCCTCACGTCTGCGCCCATTCCTTCTTCGCCGGACCAAGCTCCAGGTAGCCAAGGATCTTCCACCGAGAACCGAGGAGGAAGTCTTTGCCGAAATGGAAGGCGTTCAAGCCGAGATGTATAAGGCTGAGCTGAAGCGTATTCAGAAAGCCTTGTTAGGATTTGATTCTGATGAAGCGGTGAAGAAGAACTCCTTTGCTATTCTTCAGGGCCTGATGCGTCTGCGTCAGATCTGTTGTCACCCTGGCTTGATTGATCCAAAATTCCTCAAGGAGGAAAGCGCCAAGATGACAGCACTCTTCTACCTGCTCGACCAGCTCCGCGAGGAAGGTCACAAGGTACTCGTTTTCTCTCAGTTTGTTTCCATGCTCGATATCATCAAGGCTCGCCTTGAGGTAGAGAGTCGACCGTTCCATTACCTTACAGGCCAGACAAAAGACCGTAAGGGAGTGATCGAGAGTTTCCAAACAACCAAGGACGCATCCGTCTTCATGCTCTCGCTCAAGGCAGGTGGTTCAGGTCTTAACCTAACATCAGCCTCTTACGTTATTCTTTACGATCCATGGTGGAACCCCGCTGTGGAGAATCAGGCGATTGACCGGACGCACCGTATTGGCCAGAAAAACAAGGTGATTGCCTATCGCTTGCTTACCCGTGAAACGGTGGAGGAAAAAATCCGTATTCTACAGCACCAGAAGACTCAACTTGTTACCAACGTGTTAGGTGACGAGGGCTTCGCCAGCACCTTGGCTATGGACGATCTCGCATTCATCCTAGGACACGGTGGCGGTTTCGAAGAAGAAATGGAAGAGCCCCTCAAGAAGGCTAAGAAGTCTGTTAGTGATCTCATCGAGGTCACACCCGCTGCTGCTCCTGCCGCAAAAAAAGCAGCCAAGAAGGCCGCTAAAAAGGCCGCTAAGAAGTAGCCCTTCCCAAGGCGTAAACACGGAGAATTTCGAACAATTCAGCATTCCTTCTGACAGAGTGGGGGATGCTGAATTTTTTTCGATCATACTTTCGCCACACGCGATTCCGACCATCTAGCATGGGTTGGGTTGTGCTTCCTGTCTATGGAATCATCTTGTTTTCTGCATTTGCGTATTTTTGGAAGAGGGGTAGGTTGGCGGAATGAAAGGTATTATTGTTTCTCTGATCGCAGCTTTTTGTGTCGTATACTTGCTCAATCCCACCATGGGAGTGATTGAATTTATCCCTGATAATTTCCCCATCATCGGAAACCTAGATGAAGCTACAGCTACAGCTGTTCTACTCGCATGCGCACGTTATTTTGGATTCGATTTGTCCAAGTTCTTCGGTCGTAAAGAAGACGAAAAAAACGAGGTGGTTGATATCGACTAATCCTCATTCAGAAATCTCTAATTAATTCCCTTTCACATGCGTTTCAAGGTTGGAACCATGAAAAGAAAACGCCTGCATAATCAAGAAGACTCACTCACCCCAGACGAACCAACGTTAGATATTTCTTCACTCATAGACGTCTGTTTCCTCCTGTTGATCTATTTTCTGGTGACCACAACGATCCAGCCGCGTGAGCAGGACTTGCAAAGTCCGGTGCCAGGAGTTACCTCTCCCGATAAAATTCCTCCTATTCCCGCGATGCTCATAGAGCTCCGTCAAAGTGGGGAAGTTGTTGTTAATCCAGGTGAAGCTGCCGAGGTTTTTGACTCAGACTCTGAGAGTCGTCAGCTCCCCAATCTAAAGGGGCGCCTTGGCTCCATCGTGGGTATGGGTCCGTCGAGCACTCCACGTGTTATGCTTAGAGTTCACAATGAAGTGAAACAGCAGCGCTACATCGACGTCCTGAACTGCCTCGCTGCTGCCGGAATCAGCGATATTGCCATTCAGGACTGATAAAATCAGACCAAATACGCCAGTGCTCATACATAGCTTGATTCCCTAGGGCCTTTTTGTGTTCAAGTTAGTGGATGTATTTACATTGAATGCTTGCACAAAGATTGGAAATAGGCTATAGGTTTGAAAAAGGAGCTTCCATCCCTGCGGAAACTCCGTAGCCTATCCATCAACCATGAAAAATTACTCGTTCAGCCTCGAAAAACGCTGCCTCAGAACACGCTTTCAGGTAGCCGCCGGATTCACTCTTGTGGAGATGCTGGTAGTTATCACGATTATCACTGTCATGCTTACCGTTGGAGCTTTAGGTTTGAAAAACCTCTCCAAGGCAAGTGGCGTGAGTGCAGGTTTACCGGTAGCCGAAGCTGTTTTTGCTGAAGCTCGTGCAGTAGCCATAGGTAAAGGTGGCTCGACTCGTATATTGATCAACGCCGACGTAAACGATCATGAACGTTACTTGAGATACATGTTAGTAGTTTATTATTACGATGATGGTAGTGGGAGCGGTAAGTGGATAGCAAATAGTAGAGGTTCTTTTCTTCCCGAGGGAGTTTACTTTAGTCAAGAATTCAGCCGTGAAAACCACGAGGTTTCAGGGGCCGGAATAGATAAGATTCCTGCAGCAGACGAAGACATATACGGCGGCGTGGATCAGACTTCGGCTAATACCAATCTATCAGGACCTTATTTCTATTACGAATTCAACGGCGAAGGCAATGTTTCGACTCCAGGTGCCAGCTTTGTCATTGGTGTAGGAAGCAAGCCCAAGGGCGCCGACAATCCTAAAGTGAGTGGTGGTAATGTCAAAAATTTCGGAGGTCTGATTATTTGGAGAAAAGGCACCACGTCTGTCTTCAGGCATCCTGACCAAATGGATATTCCCAGTGGTATCAAAGCAGGTGATAAATTTTAAACAGTCTAATTAGTATAATATGAAAATCAAAAAAGTTTGTAAGCGCAGAGGTTTCACCCTCGTTGAAACCGTCATAGCGATGGGGATTATCACCATCATGGTCACTGCTTTCTTGGCGGCCTTTGGGCCCGCTGTGCAAGGCATCCGAAAATCAATCTCGGCGAAGGAAGCAAACCGACTTGCAACCACACTAGAGAGTGAACTTAGTATTCGAAGATTTGGGGAAACCACCACAGCTTTTGAAAAATCCTTCACGATGATCGCGGCGTCCGGTGCAACTACACCTGATGCGATTGTTCTGCTTTATCAATTCAGAGGAGATCCTTCTAACGTTCGTGATGATGGTACGTTGAACCCACAGACTGATCGTACAAAGCAAGTCCCTGGAAAGGACTATGTGCTTCAATCTGTGGTTAGACTTCTTTCAGATACTGCCACTGTTAAGGATGAACTCGCTCCCGGTGTAGTAGAGGGACGTGTCTTTTACGTGCGAATGAAACAGCTCATCTTTAACGCGAATGGGGAACTTGTTATCTCTACCAATGACACTAGCATTTTAGATCCTCATACACCGAATGCTGCTAAAACGTATACTAATTATCCGGAGGCAGTCATTGCCTTTCAAGCGGAATTCTTTGCCTTGAAAAGTAGTCTATATGGTTATGCTGCAAAATATAAGCCTTCCGACGACGACAAACCTGTCTTTACAAGGAACATGGCAGTGCGCCGCTAAATTAATTTATCAAATCCCATTTCACTATGATGTCTAACTTTCGTAACCAGATGAAAATAAATCGATTCTCAGCTAAATTTTCTAAATCCTCAGGATTTACACTCGTTGAACTCCTTGTGGCCATGTCGATTACCGTGGTTCTTATCGGTGTGCTTGTCTACCTGACAGCGATCTCGATGGACACCTACCGCGATAGCCGTAACGAAGTTCGAGCCTCACGCCAGGCTAAGGAAGCTCTGGAAACGATTTCTAAGGATCTGGAAAGTATGATCTCACGAAGAGACGGAAATGCCTATGAATGGCTCTATGCGGGGCCTGAGACAAATACCCAGCAGGGTCCTACAAATAAGGAAATCACCAACACCAGTCATTTGATATTTTTTACCGGTGCTACCGATCGTTACAACGGACAAATCGGAGTGAATGGTGTCGATAACGGCGGAGATGTTTCTGCTGTTAGCTACCGTCTTGTTTTTAAGGACCAGATTAAGGATATCGATGAATTTGCCGTGTTCTCCTTATACCGTCGTCTTGTGAACCCTGATGAGACGTTTGGCGTAAATAAACCCGGTCTTCTGGCTGTGGATGATCTGAAATTAGCTTACGACAATTTTAAAGGAGACGACCTTTCAGCATCCAATTTTCTCGTAGAAAACATCTATGAGATGACAATCACTTTTCTTGTGGAATATACCCCCACAGGTGGCACCGAGACCAATATAGAGCGTGTTAGTATGCGCCAAGATGGAGCCAGTAATTACACGGAATTCAGATTAAAAGGTAATGAAATTGAAGCCACTGGACCTAACGCTGATAAAATTAAGAATGGTGTAATCGTCGGTGCAGAAGTCAGCATCACTGTATTGACCGATCGAGGTCTAACTCTGGCCAAGAAGTCCGGAATTAGGCAGGAGGAGCTTGTTAAAAAGCACAGCTACCACTACACTAAGACCATTATGACTCCGAGACCATAGTTGGTCGGGCTTTTTACTGGTTAGCAAATAAGGTGGAATTTGTTCAAGGCCGATGTGGCCGTGAATAAGTGTCGACGACTTTCCTCAATTTAAAAATGAGAGTTACTCTGCGAATCTGCGCTTCTTCAAATGAAGGCAATCTTCTCAGCTGGCGTTTATCGAAACACCCTTACGGTTGCTCCTCCGTGAAGCTGGAACTCTGACTGTTGTTACTCGGATCTTTGTCAGTTTCGGTGATTTGCACCGATGAATTTACCGAGATTGATGCATCGCCTGGAGGGAGCCTCACAGGGACAGGGAATGTTTGGATCTGCCCAGGTGCCAAGCTGCTTATATTAAGCGTCTGAGTGCCCGTAGGACTGGTGATACTGATAGGGCTATTGATGAGTGTTTCGGTTCCTTGATTTTGTACCGTCACCAGAACCTGCGGCAGTGATGTAGGTTCATTGGGAAGAACCAGTACCTGACTCGTGATAGCGGCATCATAGATGCCCGGAGTTCCATTCTCCATCACTCGGTCCATGGCGAGAATACCGCTGCCATAGGCGGTGTCGTCCCCTGGGTAGCCAGCGTCATTGGTGACTCCCAAAACGAGATCAGCCGCCTGCTGAGCGGTTATGTGAGGGTTCTCTGACATCGCAGCTGCGATAGCTCCACTGATGAAGGGGGCGCTAGCTGACGTCCCTGAAAATGAGGTGAGCTGCTCATCTCCCCATGCTGCGTTGACTTGGTATCCCGGTGCAACAACATCGAGAGATTCGCCACTGTTGGAAAAATCGAGGTGCTCGCCGTTGGCCTCGACCGCTCCTACGGAGATGACGCCATCGTAGGCGGCTGGGTAAGCCATGTTATCAAGTCCTTCGTTTCCTGAGGATGCCACGATCACGGCACCCTTTTCTTGAGCGTACTGAACAGCTTCGAGCACCACAGAGCTGTTTCCATAGGACCCCATGGAGATATTGATGATCTTGGAACCTGCGTCGGCGGCTTCCAAGATACCCTGCGCGAGGGTAAATGAATCCGAGGCGCCTTCCGAATCGGTGATTCTAATGGAAAGAATATCGGAGGCTGGAGCAATTCCTGGGGTGAGAACGTGGTCACCTGAGATGATGGAGGCCACTGCCGTCCCATGCCCGAGCTGTTCACTTCCATCAGCAAGTTCAGTGAGTGTGACCGTGGTGATATTGCCATTTCCTCCGTTGAGTGCAATGTGGTCATTTACCCCCGAATCAAGTACCGCAACAGTGATGCCCTTACCCCATGCTGAATTATCACCGTCAATCCCTAGCCATGAGAGCGCATTTCTTCCGAATCCCGTTGCACCAGCCTGTGCTTGTACACTCGGCGGTGCAGGTATGCTCACCAGGTAGTTATAGGAAAGGTCGGCGTCGTCGATGTCATTGGGATCGAAACCATCACCGAAGCCAAAGCCGAAGCGCACAGCCATGAGCCGATCAGATTTCCCCAGTAAATTGAGGCCACGTCGCTTCAGGCTAGCGAGGAACTTTTGGTAATCAGCCTCGCTTTTGAAGCGGGCTATTCTTTCGTTCTCGAGGGCAAAGGGAGGCGTTGTTTGATCAGCCACGGTTCTTTCCTGCCGCCGTGTTGTGCGAGAGAGAGACTTATTTTCAGGTAATTGTGTTGTCCTCGGATGACTACTGGTCTCCTTTTCAGTCGTCACCTTCTTTTTGTCCGAGGGTTTTGTCCCTATGATGTAGTATCCCGCGATCACTGCCAACAGAAAGAGCAGGGGGAAGATGAATGCTGGGCGTGGTATCTGAGGCATAATGGATGAATTGAGAGGCTAAATGTGTGGTAACTAGGGTGGTAAACACCGGTAAGATACTAAAAGGTGCGAATTTCTCTCTGGAAAAAGCGAACCAACCTATCTTACATTGTCTAAGAGATGATTGATATGGAAAAAATTCCCGGCCCTGTCTTGCGGGGCGCCGATTAATCGGGCGACCCGTTTTTATGTAATTTGGAGTTTGGAATTAACCACTTCGCGTTTAAAGACACAGCATGTCGAAGCAACGTATCGTATTCATGGGCACAGGTGATATTGCCCTGCCTTCTTTTTCATTTTTAATGGAAATGGATGAGGTCGAAGTGGTTGCGCTGATCACCCAGCCGGATAAGCCTGTGGGGCGGAAGCAAATCCTGACCGCTCCTGCCATCAAGGAACTGGCTCTCGCGAACGACATCCCCGTGATGCAGCCAGAGCGTGCCCGCGAAAAATCATTTATTTTAGAACTGGCCGAATTGAAGCCCGACGTGATCGTAGTCATGGCCTACGGGCAAATCCTGTCCCAGGAATTACTCGATATCCCATCCACCGCATGTATCAATCTGCATGCATCACTACTACCGAAATATCGTGGAGCCGCATGTATTCAGGCTGCTATCGATGCTGGAGATAGCCATACAGGCATCACCGTAATGCATGTGGTCAAAGCTCTGGACGCAGGTGATATTATTCTGAAAAAGGAAGCCGCTATAGGTGAACAAGAAACTGCTGGGGAGCTTCATGATCGCTTGGCTGATATTGCCCCTGAAGCCCTTACCGAAGTCATGACTCAATTTGCGAATGGAAGTGCCACACGTGAACCACAGGACGAAAATCTTGTTAGCTATATTCCCAAATTATTGCGAGAGCATGGAGAGATCGATTGGACCCAGTCTGCCGCAGCTCTTGAACGTCGTATCCGAGCTTATGACCCTTGGCCCGGAACCTCTACGAGTTTTACCGATAAAAAAGGTCGAACTCGCCGATTGAAAATCTTCCCACAAGTCAAAGTCAGTGAACACACCGGGAAACCGGGTGAAGTGCTCTCTACGGATGGTGTCTTCTGCGTGGCATGTGGAGAGGGATCTCTAGAAATTACATCCCTGCAGCCTGATGGATCACGCCGGATGAATGCATCCGATTTTATGCTCTCGTCTCCGGTAGTGGTTGGAGGGCTTCTAGGAGTATCGTGAACGGGACCCTCGTGAACGGGACTCTATCTTTCGTTGGCATCCTCGATGGCGATCGTGCCTTCAGTTAGGGTTTTAACAACTTTTCCATCGACCAGGATGTCCACCTTACAGCCGAGTAAAAGGTCCTTACGTCGGCCGCCTGGCTTATCGATTACGGAGGCCGTGTATCGTTGGCCATCAGCATTCGTTCTGGGCACCTGCTTGTAGGTGGGGTCGAGTTTGCCTGAAATGATATCTACCGTTTCTGTTTTTAGTGTGACCGTTCCCTGAGCGGTGATTTTTTCACACGTCAGTGTGCCCGACTTCTCCTCGCGCTTGCGCTCAGGTTTGACGTAACCTTGAACCGCATAGTAAAGAGTGTAGTTGATGGTAATATCAGTGTGGGTTTTCTTAGCTCGGTTACTGAGTGTTATCGAATATCCGCTTGGGTAGACTCGGTTTTCGATTAGGGGTTCGTATGCTTTTTTAGTTTTTTCCTTATAGTCGTCTACTGACACTCGGATATCATTTCCGATCGCTAAACGTTTACCATTCGCCAAGACGTATTTTTTGTCATCTTCACTTAAGATATCGATGGTAAAAACCTTTGTGCGCCCAGTTTTTAGCCGCACGGTGACGCGTTTGGTCTGAGCATCGTATCCAGTGAGTTCAGCAAAAAAACTTTTTGTTTCCTCAGCATTCTGAAATCGACGAAGCTCTGCATTACTATTCAGGCAGAGCAGGGCCATTACGGCTAAAGCCAGTTGTTTACAGTCCATGACGCCTGTATCTTACCGAATGATAGGGACGATGTCAAAAATGAATCTGTTCGACGGGTGGGGAGGGGGCGTATTTCAGTTCGTGCTCTGCCGTCTTAAACTCAGCGCATAGATGATCACCGCTACCCAGATGAAGACAAAGGAGGCTAGCCGGAGTGGTGGTAGAGGTTCTCCGTAATGAAGCCATCCGATCAAAAATTGACCTGTCGGCCCTATGAATTGGAGAATACCTAATAGAGAAAGACTGATTGACCGTGCTCCTCGGGCGAAAAACAACAAGGGCGCGGCCGTGGCGGCACCTGTTCCGATCAACAGGAGCGTCGAGGTGGTATCTGATCCAAACATGGCACTATTACCGCTTGGCTGAATAAACAAATAAATCAGAGCAAGTGGTAGGAGAATTATCGCTTCCATGGTCAGCCCAGAAAAAGATCCAAGAGGTGATTTTTTTCTAATCATTCCATAGCCGGCAAATGATATAGCCAAACCAATAGCAGCCCATGGCACACCCTCGACGGCAGGGAACTGTAGCGCCACCCCAGCCGCAGCCACTGCGATCGCAGCGAGCTGTAATCGTGAATGCCGTTCTCCGAGAAATATTCTTCCTAACAGAATATAGAGAAATGGATTGATGTAATATCCTAACGCTCCTTCGAGGATGCGGTCATTCAGTGTGGCCCAGACATAGATTAGCCAATTGCATGCTAGAAGAGCTGCTGCCAAAGTATGCGTGGCAACGACCTTGGGTGATTTAAATGCGGAAGCTGTCTGCTTCACCGTGCCTTTGAAGACGAGAAATAGAATTAAAATAACCAGGGTCCATGCCACCCGGTGTGCCGTGACATCGAGCACGGGGACGCCATCTAGAGCTTTCCAGAATATAGGCAGCACACCCCAGAGCGAAAATGCAGCAATGGCGGCGAAGACGCCTTTTTTGTCGTTAGTGGTTGTGTCGTTAGTGGTCATGCAAATTATCGTGATAAAATCGAAGATGCCGTGACGTGCAAGGTGGGTAGTACATCGCATTGCCGTATTTGTGCGCGTAAATAGTTCATGTGTTAGGTGTTTAGTTCTTTGAACAGGAAGGGGGCCGTGCGTGAGTTCTTCGACTTAGCCACGTGTTCAGGTTTCCCCTGCACAACGATCTGCCCTCCTTTTTCACCAGCTTCGGGGCCGATGTCGATGACGTAATCGGCCTCCGCCATGATGGCGCTGTGGTGTTCGATGACAACGACGGTATGGCCTTCGTTGACGAGGCGGTGCAGCACATTGATCAGCTTTACCACATCCTGCTGATGAAGCCCGATACTAGGTTCCTCGATCAGGTAGAGGTTATTATTCTGCATGGCGCCCTTACTCACAGATTTACGCCCTTTAGTAAGTTCTGAAACAAGCTTGATCCTCTGAGCCTCACCACCTGACAAAGTCGGGCTGGGTTGGCCAAGTTGCAAATAACCCAGCCCGGTATCAGTGAGTAGGCTGAGGGTGCGGTGCAACTTAGGCACAGCTGAAAAGAATTCAGATGCCTGGCGGATATTCATACGCAGAACCTCACCGATATTTTTTCCATTGTAACGCACATCGAGTGTTGCGGAATTGTAGCGCATTTCGTTACACGTCTCACAGTGCACCCAGGTAGTGGGAAGGAAATCCATTTCAAGTTTGATCCGACCATTTCCTTTGCACTCAGAGCACTGGCCTTCCTTGTTGTTAAATGAGAAGCGGGATGCTGTAAATCCGCGTGCGCGTGCATCAGGGAGTTGACCAAAGAGCTGACGAATGGAGTCGAATAGCTTCACATACGTAGCCGGACAGGAGCGCGAGGTCTTTCCGATCGGTGTTTGGTCGACCTCAAAGCAGTGTTTGATCTTCTTATGCCCTGATACGGATTGATAGGATTGGTCAGATTTTTTACGATCAAACACAGTGGATAAACAGCCTCGCATCAGAGATGATTTACCACATCCTGAAACCCCCGTGAGCACGGTGAGTCGGGCTAGAGGAATACGAGCATCGATGTTCTTGAGGTTATTGGCGTTGCATCCTGTTAGTTTAAGCCATCCCGTTTTTGCAGTAGCTTTCGGAATCGATCGTCGTGGATAGTCACGCTTGGGATTTGGAATTTGAGGCTTGGAGCTTATTAATTCTCCCCCCAGAACCCCGGCGCCCGGGCCAAGTTCAATTAGGGTGTTGGCTCGGGAAATAGTTTCCTCATCGTGTTCTACTATCAGCAGCGAGTTACCACGCTGGCGTAGTGCCTCAAGAGTATCGAGTAGCTTGACGTTATCTCTTGGGTGCAGGCCGATAGTTGGTTCATCCAGCACATAAAGCACCCCGCGGAGGTTGGATCCGAGCTGAGCCGCCAATCTGATGCGTTGAGACTCACCTCCGGAAAGGGTGTCAGCGGAACGGTCTAACTGAAGGTAGCCAAGCCCTACATGGCTAAGGAAGTGTAGGCGTTGGATGATTTCTGGGAGGATATCACGGGCGATCAGTTTGTCCCGATCTGTAAACTTCCATTTTTCTAACGCACTGACGGCATCGACTACGGATAAGCCATTGATGTTCTGGATGGATTCACCGTGGATGAGGACGTGACGAGAATCCTCTCTAAGTCGTGCGCCATGGCACGCGGGGCAGGGGCTTTGGGTTTCGATGTCTGTGGAGGCAATCGACTCATGGATTTCAGCTTCGGCGATCGAGTTGTAGGGGGTGTTGTTTCGAGTGTCGAACCGACGTCGACTAACCGAGGAAACAACTCCGTATCCACGGCAGGTCGGGCACCATCCCCGGTGGGAGTTGAATGAGAAATGGTGGGGGTCAGGTTCATCAAAGGATTTTCCGGTGACGGGGGACACGCGCTGCGTGCTGTATGTTTGGAGTTTGGAGTTTGAAACTTGGAGTTTAACAGCGCAGTGCCCTCTGCCCATTGCAAGGGCTTGTTCTACGTCGACACACACAGCGAAGATATCATGTGGCTGATAGCGTTTGAGGGGTTGGAATCCTTCGGTATCCATAAGCTGGCCATCGACAAGAAGTTGGGTGATGCCCTTTTTTGCCGCCGCCGCTGCAACGTCAGTATGGAAACCTTTTCGAGCACGGATTAGAGGCGTTAGGACGAGAAGTTTTTCATGTTTCTTCCTGAGTTTTTTAATCTGTTGCTCGATGGAATCAGTTGTTTGCGAGATCACGGCTTCACCTGATTCTGGGCAATGCTGGATTCCAAGTTTGGCATAAAGGAGACGGAGGAAATGGTAAATCTCCGTGACTGTGCCCGTTGTGGATTTTCCTCCACCTCGTGAAACACGCTGTTCAATCGCTACTGTGGGGGGCAGTCCGGTAATGCGATCGACGTCGGGTTTTTCTAGCTGTCCTGCAAACTGTCTCGCGTAGGGTGACATGGAGTCGAGAAAGCGCCGCTGGCCTTCGGCAAAAATGATGTCGAAGGCTAAAGTCGATTTACCTGATCCCGATAGACCAGTGACGACAACAAGTTCGTCTCGTGGAATATCTACCGAGATGTTTTTTAGATTGTGTTCTCGAGCTCCGCTGATGCGGATCGAGTTGGAAGTATCTGGTTTGAAGCCTGGAAATCGTTTAGCTGTCTGGCGGTTACCAGTGGGGTTGAGGGCTTTGGATGTTTCCGTATTTGTTTTGAGTATTTCCTCCGGAGTGCCAGTGAAGACGATTTGCCCTCCATCAATGCCAGGTCCCGGTCCAAGGTCGATGATGTGGTCGGCTGAGCGGATAACATCGAGGTTGTGTTCGATCACTAGCAGACTGTGGCCAGCATCGGTGAGTCGATGGAAAACATCGAGGAGTCGTTCGATATCGGTGAAATGCAGGCCCGTGGTCGGTTCATCGAGAATCAGGAGTTTGGAGGTGGATTTGTGGGCTTCCGCGAGAATTTTACAGAGCTTGAGTCGTTGGGCCTCCCCGCCGGAGAGTGTGTTGAGGGGTTGACCGAGTCGGAGGTAGCCAAGGCCGACGTCGATCAGTGGCTGTAAAGTGGTGCGAATCTTTTTGAGCAGTGACTTTTCCTTGGGTGTTTCTGGTTCAGCAATCGATGCCTCCGCAACGGCCTCAGTTATGGTGAGTTTGAGGGTTTCGGCTACATTGCGCCCTCGGTATTGGATTTCAAGCGCCTTGGACGTGTAACGTTTACCGTCACATTCCGGGCAGGTGATGTAGAGGTCAGAGAGAAACTGCATCTCGACTTTTTCGAAGCCATTACCAAGGCAACGTTGGCAGCGACCCGTTCCCGAGTTGAATGAAAAGTAGCCGGGGGTGAGATCTTTTTCTTTTGCCTCAGGTGTTAGGGTATACAACTGGCGGATTGCTTCAAAAGCACCGGAGTGCACAGCTGGTGTTGATCTGGGGGTTCGGGTCAGAGGTGATTGATCAACCTGTTCGACCGAAGAGATGTGTTTGTATCCTGTGATTTTCTTAAGCGGAGCGGCCTCATTGCTTGCCGTAATCCCCAGTTGCTTGGCGAGATTGAGATAGAGTATATCGTGAGCGAGGGTGGACTTACCCGAACCTGAAACACCCGTAAGGCAGGTGAAGATACCGAGAGGTAGGTCGAGATCGAGGTTGGTAATATTGTGTTTATTCGCTCCTGTAATGCGAAGCCTCTGCTTGGATTTTCTCCTCACAGTGGGAACTTTGATTTGAGCCTGACCGGAGAGAAAGGGGAGTGTTTTCGACTCAGGGTATTTTTTGGCGATGGATTTTTGCTGCGCTTGTTTTCCTGAAATAGCCGCTACGATGTTACCACCATGCTCGCCAGCCGCTGGGCCAAGGTCAATGAGGTGGTCGCATGCACGCATGACGGTTTCCTCATGTTCGACTACTACGACTGTATTTCCCTTGTCTCGAAGGTCGTGCATGACCCGAATAAGTTGATTGATATCACGCTGATGGAGTCCGACTGTAGGCTCGTCTAACACGAATAGGGTGTTGGTCAGTGCAGCGCCTAAGCAGGTGGTCAGATTTACGCGCTCAATTTCACCTCCGGATAGTGTGTTCGCTTGTCGATCCAAGGTCAGGTAGGTGAGCCCGACTTCACAAAGGTAGTGAAGCCGTGATTTTATTTCCGTTAAGGCATGTGAGATCGTATTTGATGTGACATTCTTGAAGTTGCTAGTGAACCATTCGGCCAGCTCGTTGACCGGCATCCGCCAGAGACTGGGGAGGGTTTTACCGTGGATTTTAAAACAGAGCGCCTCGGGTTGAAGTCGTGAGCCTAAGCAGTCGGGGCAACTGGTGTAGGCCCGATAACGTGAAAGGAAGACTCGGACATGCATCTTGTAGGAGCGACCTTCACACCAGTCGAAAAATCCTTTAACACCATACCATTCGTTGCTTTCCCTGGCATCTTGAGTGTCATCACGCTCACCATGCATGAGCCAGTGGCGTTCGTGATCGGCGAGTTCATGGTAAGGTGTGTTGATATCAACCCCTGAGGCCCGGGCGGCACGCAGGAGGTCACGCTGGCACTCAGCTCCGCGGGAAGTGGTGAAAGGCGCGACACAGCCTTGTTTGATGCTTAACGAGGGATTGGGGATGGCCTTGGTGAGATCAATTCCAATGGTACGACCGAAGCCACGGCAATTCGGGCAAGCCCCCAGTGGTGAGTTGAATGAAAAAAGTGCGGGTGTTGGTTTCCTCAGGGTGAAACCTGTAGCTGGGTTGATCCAAGCGGTTGAGAACGATTTAATCTTTGTATCTGAAACGACCTCCAGATGGCCTTTTCCAAATGTTAGGGCCGAACCGATTGCCTCGAGTAATCTGGCTTTATTGCGGGAAGTTATTTTTAATCGGTCTTGTACGACGAGAACGTTGTCTGTAAAATTGAGGCTACTATTAGGCTCGTCAGTGCGGATGGTTTGCTTCTTGTGATAGATTCGTGCGTAACCTTGTTGACTGAGAAGGGGTAATACATCTTCTGCGGGAGTTTCTTTTGAGAGGACAACGGGAAACACGATCATTGCCTGTTGATCCTTGAGATTCTCCATGCACCAGGTTGCGATGCTGTCGGAGGAGTCAGGTTTGATTTTTTCACCCGTACGAGGATCAAAGGCCTCAGCAAGATGAGGGAAGAGTAACTTGAGGTAGTCGTTTAGCTCGGTGAGCGTTCCGACAGTAGAGCGTGTAGTGCGGATCGTGTTTTTCTGCTCGATAGCGATGGCCGGAGGGATTCCATCAATGCGGTCGACCGCAGGTTTGTCCATCCGATCGAGAAACTGTCGGACATAGGGTGAGAAGGTTTCCACATAGCGACGTTGCCCCTCAGCGTAGAGGGTGTGGAATGCTAGAGAGGATTTCCCTGAACCTGATGGCCCCGTGATAACGGTGAATTTCCCCAGTGGGATATCAAGATCGAGATTCTTCAGATTGTGCTGTCGGGCACCTCGAATACAAATCGCATCCGTGCTGATAGGGCGAGTCTTGGCTGTGTTTTTGGCTGTGTTTTTGGCTGGCACGCGAGCAATATGCTACGTCCTTAGAAAATTGCCAACAAGGACTTCGTGCACGTATTGCTTTATCGACCCGTTTGCGTTGGTGACGACGAAGTGGGGATTCCACCAGTAGCCACTGGTGGTTGGCTGTTTTGGCTTTGAGAACTAATGACCATGGTGATCACAGCAAGTACCAGATTAATGCAGGCGGCCATGACGACGATCAGAGACTTGGCATGTGAGACCGAACTGCTCGCAAGTGACGGCAGCGGTGTCGATATCTTGGCTGGGCCCTGGGCGACGTGATTGGAATAGGCAGAAATTGGAATGACGTTAGCGGCAGGTGCAGAGTCAACTGCAGGGTTGGTTGCTGAAACAAGTTGAGGATGTGATACGGGTGTCAGCAGCAGAGGAGAAGCAGTGAGTTCCTTGCCTGAGAGAATTTCATCAAGGTCTTCAGCCAAGGCTAAGGTGCTCGTGTATCGTAGTGCTGGTGTGGGGTGAATAGCGCGCATTACGACAGCATCATAGCGTTGATCGACAGGAGCGAGTCTTGAAGGTGGCAGGTAGGGGCTCTGTGGAAGCTGACCTGTGAGAAGCTCATGAAAAAGAACACCGAGAGAAAAGACATCAGCTCTCTGGTCTGCTCTATACGGTGGAACTAGGACCTCGGGCGCCGTGTAGCCGGGAGTTCCAAAGACGGTCTCTCCCTTCATGGTGGATTCCTGCGCATGGTGTGCGAGGCCAAAATCGACCACTACTGGACTCAGCTTAGAATCAATTAGGATGTTCGCAGGTTTGATATCGCGGTGAAGAATACCAGAAGCATGAGCATGACCCAAAGCCGTACTTATGGATGAAATCAGGGTGGCAGCTTCGTTCTGGGCAACAGCCCGACCATTGGCGGCCTCATGCAGGGATTTGCCTTCGACAAACTGCATCACAATGTAGAGCATGCCGTTGACTTCACCGTAGTCGTAGATCGAGACGAGGTTCGGGTGATTGAGTTTAGCCATGACCTGGGCTTCGCATTTAAAAATCTGACGGAATTGGATCGAAGCCGAGCAAGCATGAGTGAGAACCTTGATCGCGACTGGGCGATCCAAAGATATTTGTCTCGCCTTATATACAGCCCCCATTCCGCCCACGGCGAGCAGCTTTATGCTGTCGTAGGAAGTCAGATGGGATTGCAGTTCTCCTGGGCTAGGAGAGGTGTTGGCGATCGTCGCCTCTTGCGAGTTGGTCATATCTATTCGGGGTGAGCAGTATGACTATAAGTATTCTTTAACAATACAGCAAGGTTCATCTTTTTATTTTAAATAAATATAATATTTTTTTGTGAATTACTCGTTATCGTCTTTTTCATCCTCTTTTTTCTTATCTTTTTCCTTTTTTTCGTCCTTCTTCTTGTCTTCCGGTTCAGGCTCTGGTTCTGGGTCAGGCTCCTGCCCTCGGAGAATACGGATAAAACGGGGCATGTCCTTCTGAGTGAGGGAAATTTCCTCTTCGAGGGTGACTGCGTGGTCGTCATTGCCTTCCTTTTTCAGAATTCTGATCTGTTTGTCGATACCCTGAATGTAGGTGATTCTCAACTGGGAGAACTTGGTGAGGAACTTGCTTTCAACCTTTTGTTGGTCGGCGAGAGCTTCCTTGTAGAGTTCGTTGATCGGTTTTGGAGTTTTCTTATCTGTTCCCTCAGGGAGGCGACCAATGAGTCTAAATTTCTCAAATGCCTCCTCACATCCCATTTCGGCAGATTTACGGGCGTTCCGGTCGAGTTTACGGGTGATGCGTTTTACATCTCGCTCGAATCCATTTATATTTGCGAGGAGAGCTTTGTCGTAGTCGGCAATTACGTATTTGCCTTCGTTTTGCATGTAAGCTCGGGCTTTCAACAACCATGCGTCGATATCGAAGTTCGGAGGCACTGGTTTGACAGGTGGGGCGGGTTCAGGGACGATCGGTGGAGCATCGACGACTTCGGTTTCCTTCTCAGGCTCTGGCTCAGGAGGGGCGACGATAGGATGTTCCGGCTTTTTGGGTCGGTTATTGCCCATATCTCGATCGCGATCCTTGCGGTGATTGGGTTTGTTTGGCTTAGGTTTCCGTGGGCTATTCGGCTTTTTAGGTTTGGCCGCGGGTTTCTGCGTAGTTGGAGTCTTCACCTTGGTTGGTTCTGACGATGATTTGATCACAACCGCAACAATGCCAACGATGACAGCCATGGTGAGTAGGGTAACGATCAGGGCCGAATTATTCGATGGTTTGGCCACATTCAGGCTCGTTGTTGGCAATCGTCTTGCCGTAGTAGGCGTGGCGGCTGTCAGCATCGTTTTGATGACTTCCTGAGTGGGGGCTGTCCCCATTTTTTCTAAGACGTCTTCGATAGCCTGCGCCATCTCGCCTGCTGATCCGTAACGCTTAGCTGGCTCGGGTTGGATGGCTCGGTATATAATCTGATCGAACTCAGGGCGACAGTTGCGTGCTTGGGACGGTGGTGTGTATGGGTTGCTGGGTAAATTACCTACAATCAACTCATACAAGATCATACCAGCAGAGTAGATATCGGTTTTGGCATCGACGTGGCCTCCTTGTTGGAACACTTCCGGGGCGCTGTAGCTAGACACCTCATCTTCTGTATCGATCCCAGTAAGGCCGGCGATACCGAAATCAACGATTTTTGCTTGAGCGTCGTTATTGATCAGAACTTTGTGCGGGTTTAGGGCACGGTGAACGATTCCGGCTTGGTGGGCGTGTTCAAGTCCGAGGCATAGGTCGGCGACCAGACGTGCGCTTTCCTTTTGGTCAACGTGATGGCCGTGAGTTGTCTCGTATAGGGAGCGGCCAGGTATATGCTCCGTTATAATATACAACATGCCCTGGATGTTTCCGAAATCGAAGACATCGACCAGATTCGGGTCATTGAGCCTAGCCATTGCTTTAGCCTCGGTCTCAAACGCATGGCGCAGAGTGCTGTCGTGCCCAATCTCTGGGGGCAAGACCTTGATTGTGACAGTCCGGTCCAGAGACAGCTGTTTAGCTTGATAAAGTGCCCCTCGGATACCGGAGGAGACCAGTTCGGTCACCTTGTAGCCAGAGATCAGCTGGGCGAGTTTTTCCGGTGTTGGGCAAGTGAATTCTGGTTGAGTAGACATAGTGCGTTGATATGCAGATTGGTGAGGACGAAGATCCCTGTTTAACCTACGCTGGCTCGCAGCACTTTACATTGTATTGTCTGATGATTTCAAGCCGAAAGTATGTAACTAGTAATATTCAAGGAATATTAATGACACTTCAATTAGGAGTCTGACAGCTGATCCAGATTAGCCCCCGCCTAGCATGTAATCGACAAACTTCTGTCCACCTTTGCTGGTTTCATCAATCTCGAGCTCAATATCGCGGAGTTGGGAGTTTAGGCCCTTGCTCTTGAAATCTTTGGACATATTGAACAAGAGGGTGCGGTATTTTTCACGCAGGGTTTCAATTTCAGAGAGAAATTCGGCCTCTACGTCCCTTTGGCGTCTGAGGCGTGAGGTGTAGATTTCAGCGAGTTTTTCCGGCATTTTCTTGCGCCGGATGCCCTTGGGAATTCGATTGTTCACGTTGCTGCTTTGCATATTCAAGATGCTGGGGCCGTAGGCTTCCTTCAGGCTTTTAGGCAAACTGCGAAGGAATATGCCGAGTTCTTGCTGATAAGCTTTAATGTTATTAGTAAACAGTTTTTCGTATCGCTGTGTAATCGATAGCACGAGAGTTCCGCATTTTTGGTGCATTGGTCCCACGCTCTTGATGGCGGTTTGACCGGTGTTTTTGATCGTTTCATGACCTTGGCTATCCTTGCCCCACTCAATTAGAAAACAGGAAATCGCGCTATTGGCTCGATAGTCATCCCATATACGTGTGGGTAATATGGCGCAGGCGCTTGTCGTAGCTTGATCCTCGTCCGGTTGGTCCTCACCCCATTTGGCAAATGACCATGGTTCTCCAGTTGCCCAGCCCCAAGCTTGATTTGCTTTGCGGATGCCGCCGATCCAGCAGGCTTGATCTTTTTCGAGTGAGGAGGTTAAAAAGCCGAACATCCATTCGTTTTCATCAGCGTTTGAAGGGACCGCGAGCGTTCCTCCAGCGAGGTTGGCGAGAGTGCGAGCGGTTTGCCACTGTGTGTTTTGTTGGACAAATAGGTAGTTCCGATTGTCGTAAGAAATGGTGCCGGCAGGATATTGCGGAGAGCCATTGGCTATTGATTCTGAACAGCGTTTAAGCTGCTTCTCTAGGGTGGCAGGAGTGCTTCCGTCCATATTCCATTCGATGAAAAAACTGTGTTTAGTAAGGGCAGATTGGGGGTCGAGGATGCTGGTGTCGTCAACCGCTACATAGGATGCTTTCGATGTGTTGCGAATTTCCTGTTTCCAGGGGGAGCCATCAATCCAGCGCCAATCTTCATTGCCGGCACTACCCGCACCGAGCCAGATAATATGGTTTGATTTCAGCTTGGAACACAGCCATTCCAAGTCCGATACTTCAGGTGTTACCGCTAAATGGCCACCGTAGTTTTCACAAAATTCACGTGCTTGGTGCCAGCTCATGGCATCCTCGATAAATAAGCGGGTACGACCAGCTTGAGAGAATGTGCCTTTGGGCATTTCTGTACGTTCCCCGCTGAGTAGCGCTTTTCTAAGGCGGGTGAGAGATTCAAGTGAAGTTTCTACCTTGGGGGTAGGAGGGACAAATTTGGTGGGAGGCTGAGGGGTGAGTGGATTAGGTGTGAATGTACCTTTACTTTCCTTGGCGATTCGCTTTCGTTCCGCTTCTGCTGCTTTCTTTTTCTGTTCGTTCAGCTTAGCCACATTTTCGATTTCTGCAGCTCGGTTGGCCCGGACAATTTTCAGGCCCTCCCATGCAATATAAATGGTAGCAAGCAGTCCAACAATAATGATGATATTACGAATGAACGGGAGGTTAGAGCCTATCTTGACATTCGACGTAGCTGGGTTGGCGGCAGGAGAGGCTTCGTGATTCGACTTAAGAGCTGTTTTTAGTTCAGGTTTCTTTGCGCTTGGAGTCGCCGTGAGTAGTGTTCTTGCAGTCGATGACTTGGGCTTGGACGATGGCTGGAGGAGTTTAGCTTGGGATGATTTTTTTCTTTTGGTGATGGTTTCAATAGCTTCAGCCATTGACTCAGCGCTACGATAACGTAGAGCCGGAGTCGGATGCATCGCCTTTTGGATGATTTGATCAAACTTGGGGTCACAGTGCACCAAGGTCGCCGCAGGTTTGTAATGGCTGTCTGGAAGCTTACTGGTGAGGAGTTCGTAAAGAATGGCCCCAACAGCGTAGATATCGGTACTTTCATCGACAGCGGTCGGGTTATGGATAACTTCTGGAGCTGTATATCCTGGGGTGCCAAATGCAGAATCAGATTCATGGTCGCCTACTGGACGAGCGAGACCAAAGTCTCCGATTTTCGGAGATACGCTTGGATCAAGTAGGATGTTAGCCGGCTTGATGTCACGGTGGAGAATACCGTGCTCGTGAGCATGGGCGAGGCCGTGGCAAATACTGGAAATAATCCGCCCGGCCTCGGTGGGGTCGATTGTTTTTCCGTAGGCCGAATGGTAAAGCGACTTGCCCTGAACCATTTCCATTATGATGTAGAGCATTCCATCGATTTGCCCAAAGTCATAAATGCTAATCAGGTTCGGATGGTTGAGCTTGGCCATGCTTTTGGCTTCAGCTTCAAAGGATGCTCGGAACTCGGCGTCTTCTCCGAAGTGGCGAGGAAGGATTTTGATGGCAACGTCACGATCGAGAGATCTCTGTCTGGCCATATAAACAGCACCCATGCCCCCCTTGGCTATGAAATAAAGGATTTCATAGGCTGGTAGAAGTTCTGCGATTTCTTCCAGCTCCGGTGGAGTGAAATCTGACAGTGTGGGATCGGTGCTCATGGTGTTAGCTGGGTAAGTAGATAACTATACCTGATCTGACGCTCCTTCAATCACAATACCTTGATTTTAGAGCATCAATATGTGAAATTGGATTTATTATTTACTGAAAAAATCTTCTTTCCGTCTTTCGATGCGCTCACGCAGCACGATGGCCAGTGGGGAGTCTGTCAGAGTGTGTGGAGCGGCGGCGAGGTAGGACTCAATAACCTTGGTTGGGTCTATACACTCTCCAGAGGAAGATGTATATCCATGGCCGATGTGGACGCCTGTACTGTCGCGTATTTCCAGGTGTAAATGGGCAGGGTAATTGAGGTTGGCAGTGCCAACCGTGCCAACAGACTCGCCCAGATGGATGAGATCACCGTAGGGGGAGAAATTTGAGTCGAGGTGGGCATACATCGAGAGCAGGATTTTTCCATCCGGAACTCGGTGCGCGAGTATCAGGGTTTTCCCCCATCCCGGAGAGGGTTCTCCCCGATAGACTACGAGTCCGTTTGCAATTGCATAAACAGGATCTCCGAGGTCGGTGTTCATTCCTCCAATACCATTAAGGTCGTCACCAGTGTGATGTCCTCCCCGCTGTTTGTTGTCGCTCCAATAGGGTTGGGCGTTGTATGTAAGGGCTCCGTTTTCGGTGCCCATGGGCGATGCCATACGCGTCGCTGTGGGAATGGTGGCCCGCTCAAATGCAGTTAGCTGGACGAAACGGGGGTCGAATGGTGGAGCTTTTCCCGTCGAGGGCAGGGGGTAGCCAAATGGCGCATCTGCTTGCTGTGGGGAGGCGAGTGATTTGACTGGGACGCTACGGTCATTCTTGCTTCGCATGTATCCGAGTGTCGCTAGGCAAATTATCGCGATAACTACGGCGGCTACGAAGCAGTAAAGAAGTCGTTGCTGGGTGCTATTCTGAGACATAGTTAGAAATCGAGAAGGATTTCGGCACGTCGATTCGCGCGTCGGCCGTCTGGGGCATCGGCTCCAGTCTCGCTGGTGTTAGGCACGCGTGGTTTGGCTTTTCCATAACCGGCGATTTTCATTTGCTCTTTGCCCACACCCTTGTCTGTGAGGAATTGCATCACCTGGCTTGCTCGTTTTTCTGAAAGAGTCAAGTTGTAGTCCTTTGACCCTAATGCATCGGTGTGACCGGATATGGTGAGGTTTTTTGTGGTATCCGTTTTAAGAAGACTAGCTACGATACTGAGTTGACGCTGTGTTCGGAGTGTGAGTTTATTGGAATTCAGATCAAAGTAGATGACCAGGGAATCACCACCCTGCGGATTCTTGATTAAAGGGGTGTAATGGATGTCTCCGCCGGAAACACGGTTGGCGTAATCGGCCAGAAGTTTGTCGAGATTGATTTCAGTGATTTTCCAAGGAGACTGGGCGTCTTTACGTTTGGTGTTGATGGCGAACATTGCGGACTCTCCTGTGCCCTCAGCCTCCACTCGGGCTATCCAGCCAGCGCTGGTGTCACGGAGAAACATTTTACGCAGTGCCTTTTCCTTGATTAGGGAATATTTGCCTTCTTCGAAAATGATGCAAAGTCCGGCAAGTCTTGCGTAAGAGACCTTGGTGGCGTCGATATGCTCACGCGCAGCACCGGGATCGAGCTTGATGATGGCATCCAGAAAGCCTTGCACCGCGGCTGCGGCTTTTCGTTCCTCCTCAGGATTGGCAGGATCATCCGGGTTATTTGGGTCGCCGGTAGCTGTGCCTTTACCTCCAGGGAGTATGATGCGGTTGACCTTCCACATGCCCTCGACCGTTTTGGCCAGATCGAGGTAGATGCGATTACGATTCGCCAGATTCAGCGCCCAACGGTCGTTAGCCCCGCGAATAGGTGAAAACGGGCTAGTCTGGTCGAGTTTAAGTTTGGAAGAGGCGGCGAGCTCACGAAGGTATTTGGCTTGAGCGGGGGTCAGGGTCCGCTGCCCGAGAAGGGCGATCAAAGGTTGGGCATCTCCGGTTGTATTGGCACGGATGGCAACTTCACTAATGCGTCCCACTAATTCTGCTGGAGTGCCTGCGTATCCTGTGTTGACGTCATCAACATGTTTACCGCCTGGAGTGAGTGTAATGCTGTCTGCACCATCTCCCGGTTTGGTTCTGTCTTCACTGTGCGCAGATGATGAACTATCATCGACGGCTGGTTTGTCTGACGTGCATTTACTAACGAGTAAAAAGACGGCGACAACAATTAGGATGAGAGTCGTAATAAATAAAATCAGGGGTGTTTTGGAGCGCGCATGTTCCATAGCTCTACGTTAACTCGAAAATACGGAACTCCAACTTAAAAAGTGGTTCATGAAAAACAGCTCGAAACATACTGATGAAAAATATGTTCCGAGCGGTGGGGCTCAACAGGAAAATTGGACGTTTCCCAGATGGTTTGTTTAAGCCGAAAATTATGCTGAAAAGTTAGCGGGCTCGAGCATTGGGAGCCTCCGCAAATGGAGTGGCGCCATGACGCTGGTGCACGGCTGGACGCGACCACTTCCATGGATCAACACCTTTTTCGGTGAACACCGCCATACCGATGACCCCTACATTACGTGTAGTGCCGTGGCGTAGCTTTGAATACGAGGCAGACATCGAGGAAAATTTAAAAGCAGCCACCGCAGACTCGCTGGTGCGAAATCCTTTTACTGTGAGCGTCTTCCCTGGCTGAATGATATATCCACGCTTGCCGAACGAGGCGGACTTACCATCCATAACATCCAACCCATCCACACTAAGTACGACTTCGAGTCGTGAATGGCAGAGGTTTTTTACAACCAGAGAATAGTTTCGGCCCTTGCGACCCACTACATAACGCCGACTACCAGAGTTATAGTTCTTTAGTGACCCCCAACCGCTCTTGACCCCCCATTCAACGAGGCCGCTAGCTGCTTGCTGCATGCCGCTTCCGGTGTAACGCCATGAGCTGATCATTGCGGCTACGCCTTCCTTATCGTTGTAGTAAATGGAGGCAACGCTCTTGGGTTTTGAGCTTGGGCGCTTGAAACTGGAGTATCCTATATTCGAACTAACCTCCGATCCCCATCCGGTGCCTAGGCCGGGTCGGGAGCGCTTTGGGTTGTTAAGAATCGAATCGATAGAATTGCGAGTTGTGGAAAAATCGCCACTGCGGAGGCCTGCTGTTGCTGTATTACTGACTGATGGAGCAGGGGCGGGTGATCTATAATCATACGTATACGGGGCTGTGGTACACGATGAAAAGAACCACGGCAGGGCAAAGATACCCGCTGCGGCCAGTAAATTAAGATAGGATGTAAGTTTCATTTCGATGCTAAAAAAACAGCAATTAGGGTCGAGTGTCAACCCCTTTGTGCTAAAAAAATAGCATTTTTATAATTGCAGGATTTCCAGCACTGTGTGAGTGTATTCCCATGAATCGAATTGAAAAGGGCCAGATGTCGCGCCGTGAACGTCAGATCATGGATATCCTCTATCGTTTAGGACAGGGCTCGGCCAAGGATGTTTTGGATAACCTTCCGGATCCACCTTCCTATTCGGCAGTAAGGGCGCTTATGGCGACTCTAGAAAACAAAGGAATGGTGAAACATAGCAAGGAATCCCGTCGTTATATTTATAAGCCTGCAATCACTGAGAAACGCGCACGCCGGTCGGCAATGTCCAATCTCCTGAGTACCTTTTTCGAAGGTAGCCCTGAGAAACTAGTCGCCGCTCTACTTGATCCCAAGGATATGCAGTTGAATCAAAAGGAAATCGAAAAAATTCGCCAAGCGCTCGATGAGGAATAATCTTTAGAATAAAGAATCAACCCATGTCCCTAATAATCACTAGCTTTCTAATCTCGCTCATTGCCGCGCTGTGGGTGTGGATGGCTGGTAGAAAAGACCCTCAGGGTCGTCCATGGTTAACGATCCTATGCATGCTGATGCTGCTGGTTTTACCTCTGCTGACGTTATTGCCTAAATTTCAATGGGAGGCATTGGGTGTGATTGCAAATAGCGCTCAAGGCTCCGGAACTCAGAGTTCTATTCAGAGCACCCTACTTCCATGGCTGATGACAGTCTGGTTATTTGGATCCGTTTTGATGCTCTTTCGCCTAGTCCGTGGACAGCGTGAGTTAGCGAAGTGGATCGAGGAAAGTAAGCAGGCTAGCGATCATGAATGGCAAGAAAGCCTGGAGCAATGTGCAAATATGTTAGGCGTCAATGAATTGCCTGCTCTTAGAGTAAAAAAAGACCTGTCTTCCCCTGTAGTTGCTGGGTTGTTGAAGCCTGTCATTCTCATTCCGGCAACAGCATTTCAGTGGCCCGAAGAAACACGCAAAATGGCAATGCTTCACGAGTTGGGACATATTCGAAGAAAAGACTTATGGCTAAGATTAGCGGCCGATATTACCTGCGCCATCCATTGGTATAATCCCTTGGTCTGGTGGATGAGAGCGACGCTGCTTACGCAGTGTGAATATGCCTGTGATGCACGTGTAATCGCATCGGGAGCCAATCCCAAACGCTACATTAGCGCTCTCTGTGATGTGGTTGAAAGCGCGATGCAGCATTCCCTATATTCCGCTGGCAAGGCACGTCCTGCCGCAGTGTGTGCCATGGCAGATCACGCTCCGCTTAAGATGAGGGTGAAGCGATTGCTCCATGGTCAGCGAGTAGGAAACCCATGGCTAGCAGTTGTGGCTGCGGTGCTTACTACCGCCACAGCACTTGGCCTGACCTTGGTGCGACCTGTGATGAAGCAGGCCGGTGGCGTTGGAATGCCAGAGTCCGAAAAAGCTCAAGGGGGATACAGTGAGGAAGAAATTGATTTAAGGCATTCTGCAGATCCGTTTCCCGGCTCCAGGTAGCTAACTAATTCTGAAGGATTGGTTTTGAGTCGTTAGGCTCTGTTGGGCTTCGAAGGGAGGTCCTTAATTCTTTTTCTAAGGCTCACGCAAAGCTCGCGAAGCTCGTGATTTTTCTCAGGAGTAGAGCCTTCAGGATCAAAGCGAATCACCGAGTGTAACTCGATTGCTCTCGAGAGCTCATCCTCTAACTGATGCTCAGTGGAATCGTCTAACTTGCCAATGCCTTGCAGCCACTCGCCGAGAGGTGTGCCCTCGGTTCTAGATCCTATTTTTTTTGCTGCTAACCTTTCGAGTTTGTGGAGCGGTGTGACGGCGGAGTCATTGGGGCGTTGGTAACGTGGGTTTTTTCTGAGGCTTCTGCGTTGTCTCGTTTGCCATAGCCTCCATGAGATCCAGAGAAGGAGCAGAGTCACAATGACCACAACAACTATATAGACCTTGGTTTTATTTGTCTCACGTGTGCGCCATATGAGGAAGTCCTCGCGTAGGCGCTGCCACCAGTCAGCTAGCTTTTGTTTCCACAAGTGGGTATTGCCTCCCTCGATTGACTCCCAAGCGGCGGGCGTCAGATCGACATCCTCCCAGTGGCCTTTTAACTGGCCGGACTTGTTTTTTTCTTCAATCCAAACTCGGCACCATGCATGGGCGTGTGTGCCTCGCATAAGCCACTCATCCCGGTCGGTATTTAGTTCGTTTACAGAGAAACCAACACAGTAACGAGCTGGCACATTCGCTTCCCTGAGTAGCAAAGCCGCGGATGTGGCAAAATACTCGCAGTGTCCAGCACGTGTTGTTTCCAAGAAGATTCCGATAGCCGATTGTCGCTTACCTCGCTCAATTTTAGCTGTGGTCAGATGAGTGGTATATTTAAACTCGGTGTTGAAAAAACGCCTAATTTTGCGGATTTTCTCACGCGTAGTTAGATTTTTGTTGTAGAGATCGAGTCGGTGGCAAATTCGGCGGAGGGATTCCAATTCCTGGGCCGGCGTCTCTAGATCATAGTTTGTAGGGAGAATCTCGGTGGTGGATTCTTTACCTATCCACACGGAGTATTCCACCACGCTGTAATCTGAGTTATGCATCCGAACGGTGCCTAGTGAGTTACAGTCGATACTGGCTTCTGTTTCCAAATCACCAATATCAATAGCGAGTGTGAAGTGGGGCAGGGGAATAGGGTTGGCTTTGATTCCTTCATCCAACTCACCCAGAAGGTCGATGTTACTGTATTCGGGTAGGTCTGCTATTTCTTTGAAGGTGGTGATCTGTCTTTCCCGGCTGACGTCGATATCTGTGGGGTCAATGTAGTCTTCATCGTCCCTATTTTCATCGATATCATGTTTATGCAACCACCTAGCACGGGAATATAGGTTGTAGGTGGCTGTTCGAAGTAGCTTTGGGGTATTTCCCTCGGTAACTTTCATGCGCCAAAAAATGCGAGGGCTAAGTTTGAGTTTACCGAGCCTGCCAATACTCGTCCTAGACTCGTTAGCTGATGTGCGGTGACCAGCAGCAGGCTCTTCCGCGCCGGTGTATGAGTAGTAGAGTTTGAACATTCCCCACTGGCCGATGTAGGATAAGAAGATAACTAATAGAAAAGCACTTGCCCATGCCCAGGGGCGGAACCCGCTTTTTCTCATGTAGGCAAACAGGCATGCTCCAATGACCAGAGATAGGCCTATGAAGTGGTAGAGCTCGTTTCGGCTGGCCATCGCTGTCGCGAGAATAGCCACAGCGATGTAGGGGTAGCCTGTATTGATCTTTCTTGGGTAGATGTTTCGTCCTTGCTCGAGATCTCTCTTCATTTTCTTTCGAGCAAAAAATGAAAAAGTGTTGAGCGGAATATTTGAGGCATTGCCGTAGCGTTGAGCAAGCTCAAGGGGGAGCACAATCAATGGAGCCCAGACAAACATGGTGTGGATTTCTCCCACTTTCATTCCGTTCATCCAGGCGAGTATTGAGATGAATGCCCCGCAGAGAATACAGAATTGCCATGCCTTGATGTAGGCGTCGCGTTTAAAATCCCAGCGTAGCCCGACCCAGGCTCTGGCTTCGAGAATGATAGCGGCAATGAGTCCCAACATCGTGTGCTCGGTTAAGCCACCCCAAAAAATTAAGGTGGCACCGGCGAGTAATCGTGGAGGGGATGTGGACATGAGATCTCAGAAAATGGTAGTAGAGTCAGGACGGCCGGGTCATAAGGTCCTGTTGTACACGATCCGCGCGTAGCCAATGAACAGGAGTAGGCGACGGGTAGAGCAGGTGGTTTTTTTTTGCTTCATCCAAATTGCTGCATACAGAAATAATCTTTAATTCCATACCAGCTCGCTGCAAACGAGTGATGGTGTCGCGGCGCTGTTCGCACCATCCAGTAAAGATACAGATACACGCTGTAAGGTCATCGCGGTATTTGAGAACGAGTTGCTGTAGCGCATCAAAGTCGGCCGTGGGCTCGCAGTTTACACCTGCTAGAATTTCTAACATCTTGTCGATACGTTCCTCACCTCGTCCCGCGCTAAAGACGAATGCTTCGTCTCGGATAAACATCAAGTCCAGAAGGGTTTCTCGAGTGTCGATGCTTGCTGCAAATGAGGCTGCGACTGAGACGGCTTCTTCAAACATGTTCGCGTCTTCGGCCGGCGCGAAGGTATCAAGTACGAGCCCGTAACGTGGGAAAAACACATCCTCATACTCTTTGACGATAGGTTTGCCCGTTCGAGCCCAACTTTTCCAATGAATATGCCTAAGAGGATCGCCTGGGCGATACTCGCGCACACTGGTAAAATCTCCCGATTGACCGATCGTGCTGGATGCTGCTTCGCCCCCGAGTTGGAAGCGCGCACTACCAGGGAGGTCGAGCAGAGGGAGTCGATAGCGGTGTGGCAGAACGATGAGTTTATCTCGATCGGATTCAGCGATACGGCAACGTTGAAAAATGCCAAATGGGTCAGGCAGGCAAAGGCGAAGATCCTTGAGGATGATCACACCACGCTTTTTAGGAACAAGCGAGAGCGTCAGATTAGTTTCCTCGCCTGTGCGAAGTCTTGGTAGCGGAGGAGAAGGTTTGTTAGTAAACAAGGTTAATGTTTTCTGCAGCCACTCCCAGCGGTAATAGCCAAACGTCCGGTCAAAGGCATTGCGCGTTTCTTCTCCGGGTTCACGAGATCGGCTGAAGAGCTGGAAACTCGGTCTATTGTCTGGTGGCATATCCAGAAGGTTTGAGCCTGAGAGTGTTTTTCTCCCGGTATTCCTTACCTTTATTCGGTAGTGCATGGGTTCTCCCGCCGTGGCGAGACGGGGTAGTTCGCGGGTCGCTTTGACCCGTGCTCTACGAGTAAATGCCCACAAGAGACTTACTCCTAGGAGTATGAAAATAAGACCTCGAACCTGAAAGATGGGCCCTAACGCATGGGTGGGCATCAGGATCCATGCGGAAGGGATTAATAATACTAATAAGATTCCAGCAGGCCGAACCCTGTGTGTCAGGAAATGAGCGAGGGCGGAGTTACGGTGATAGATCCGGTAGATCAACCGCAGGTAATAGGGGGATGGGTGGATGTCCGCCATGGAAACAAAAATTATTACACGGGCGCCGGAGTTTCCTCAAGTATTGTTTCAACAATGGCTCGCCCAGTGAGGCCGTTAAACTTGGCTTCTGGTGAGACTACGAGTCGATGAGCAATGACGTCAGGCGCAATTTTCTGAATAGTCTCAGGTGTGACAAAATCCCTTCCCTCGAAGAGCGATAGCGCTTGAGCAAGCTTCATGAGGGAGAGTGATGCACGTGGGCTGGCCGCGAGTTGGACTTCCTCAATACTGCGCGTGGCATTACTGAGAGCTACGATATAGTCTCTGAGTTCGTTGCTGATGCGGATATTGGCGGCAGCGGTGGAGAGGGCTTTGATGTCGTCGAGGGAAACTGAGGGTTTCAGGTCGTCGAGAGGGTGGCCATTGTTCTGTGCGCCTAGGATGCGAGATTCTTCTTCGGGGCTTACATATCCGAGTGAACACTGCATGGCGAAACGATCCATCTGCGCTTCGGGTAGTGGGTAAGTTCCACGGAATTCTACCGGGTTTTGAGTAGCGATCACGAAGAATAATCCGTCTAGGTCGTGGCACTTACCTTCGATGGTGGCTTGCCGCTCTGCCATTGATTCTAACAAGGCACTCTGCGTTCTTGGCGATGCGCGGTTGATCTCATCCGCCAGCAAGATATCCGTAAATACGGGGCCAGGGTGAAAGTGGAACTCACTGGTCTTTTGATTAAGAATCGAGACGCCGAGGATGTCGGAGGGTAGTAAGTCCGGAGTAAACTGGATGCGGCTGAATTGTGCAGCACTAATCGATCCGGCGATCGCCTTAGCGAGTGTTGTTTTTCCCGTGCCCGGATTGTCTTCTAAAAGGACATGCCCCCCAGAGATCATACACGCGAGAACGTTACGGATGGTTTCCTCCTGCCCTCTGATAATACTTGAGACAGATTTTTCAAGAAGGTGAGCATTTTCCAAGGGTGACATAGAGAGATGTTATTTCTGTTAAGTTAGATGGTTGGGTATCTACTCTTTTAGTTTGAGCTCCTCTTCAACGTCCTTGACGGTGAGTTTGGTGTGGGCCTCAAAGATGGCTTTAACATCAGCAAGTGAGTCTTTGGCTAGAATTTCCTCGAGCTTACGCCAGTTCTTTTTATTGAGGAGTGCGCGGCCTTTATTGGTGGCATGTCGAAGATCGATATCGAGCATGACCCGAGGTCCCTTATCGGTTTTGACAACCAGGTAGAGTGGGTATTCATTGAGACCCACCAGCTTGGATTCAGTCCTAACCGATAAACCCATCCATTTGCCTGATTTGGTGGCTCCAACAAGATGATCATAATTCGTATGGTCAGCAGCTCCGCGGATGGCGTAGCTAAAAGTTTTTAACGTTTGGGTGCTGCTGGTTCCCTTTAGCACCGCACAGCTGGAGAGCGCAGCCTGGGTATCTTTACTCCTAAGATGTGAGCGGAAACTGGTGAAAAGATTTTTGGCATCGTCTTCCGAAACGGGCCCAAGAGTGATGGGTAAGTTAAGGGTGGCGACCTTATCAAGCAGGTCGCGGGCGTGTTGGTCCTGACGTGCTTTTTCCTCAGAGAGAAAACGCTTTTCTAGCTTTTTTATAGTGGTTTTTAGCTCCTCAGCCATGGATGCGGTAAGTGTCTCGTAGCTTATTAGATGCCATCCTTCTGCGTTCTTAATCATCCAGATTTTGATGGTTTCAAACTCACCTGTTCGATTTGTTTTTGCGTATTGCAGGGGAGCTAGTGCCACATTTTTATCTTCGGTGATATCAAAGGCTTGCTGTGGGGAACTCTTGAGCTTGTGGATGCTGCGCCAGAGGTTACCAAGATTGGAGAGGATCGAGCTTTGATTCTCCTCCTTACCGAAATAGTCGCCCTTTTGAGGGGTGAGTCGCAAGCAGTCTGTGAAGTTGTCTTCCTTGATAGATTTGAGTAAATGATTGAGAAGTTCGCGGGATGTTCGGTAGCTGACGGGTTTAGTGTTCTTGAAAATTGTTGAGGGAAGTTTTTTTCTAAGTTCATCCTCGTCTCCGTGACGATGCTTCCAGCGTTGTTGCCAGCGTTGGTTTTGAGGTAGCATGGCGATCTTAAGCAGCGGTGAGAGCCTGACGAAGGTCTTTCCTCCTGAACTGTGGATGGGGAAATAGAGGATCTTGGATTTACCTCTTTCCAGTGGGTTGTAAAAGCCGAGTGCCACTTCGTTTCGGGTGTTATCGATCTTGAGGACTTGAGCGATTACTGACCGGCTGGTGACGAGGTGCCAATCACTACTAGTATCCTTGTTTTCGAGCCCCTGGGAGATAAGGCTGATCGTTGTTTCCATGGGTTCTTCCAAGGCATCCGAAGCCCCGCCCATACTGGCGAGGATACCTAGCAGGTTCTTCTCACGGCATTGCTCAAGAAAGCGAGTAACCGATTTTTCTGGCCCCATTTTGTCGAAGCCGGCTTTTTTCTCAATATCTACGAGAGTCGATTTAAAAGCATTCGTCGCTTTCTCTCGCCATTGGAATTCGCGGAGAGTTTTTTCACGGGCCATCCAGCGTTCGAGTGAACGAACAGCGAGCTCGACTTTTTCATCGTATCCATATCCCGTATTTGAGAACAAGCCTAGCAGGGGGGCCGCTTTCCATGATTTGCCCTTTTTGATGAGTGCCACTGCGTGAACGCGTGTGCTGAGTGGCGTGGCTGGATTCTCAGCACGGATTAGAATTCCAGCTAGATTGCCATCGATTTTCTGTTCTACAAAAGTGAGTGTATCACCTTTATGAAAGTAGTTTTTATTCACAAATTCAATACGTGTTCTGATTACTTTGCGTCGTTGAATTCCACAGTGCTCGGAGAGCGCCGTATGCTTGGCGATGTCGATCTCGCCCTCGGAGAGTCGCTTAAGATATGCTAAGGCAACCTTAGTCTTCTCAGTTACCGGAGGCACGGCATCTGATTCTTGATCAGCCTGTATTGTGGCGATCATGGAGAATGTGATGGCGAGTATGGTGAGTGGGGTTCTCATGGTCAATTTTTAGAGTTGTTGACTGAAGTCGTCTGACGCCTTGAGGGCGTTGACAAAAGTTGCGAGCAGATCGATCGTGTGCTGGACGTCGTCCCAGTGAGCGGTTTCCACAACGGAGTGCATGCAGCGAATGGGGAGGGAAACTAGAGCGCTTGGAATTCCGTTCTGAACGTCGAAAATACTGTCGGTATCTGTGCCTGTAAACCGGCCAGCCGCCTCGTGCTGCACGGGTATCTTGTGTTCTTTAGCCAGCTTCATAAGCCGATCCACCACTAGAGGATGGTTTGCGGAACCGTGGGTTAAGCTGGGGCCTTTGCCGAGTTTGACGTCGCCATACTGGGTAGGGTCGAGACCTGGAGTATCGGTAGCGTGGGTGACATCAATACAGATGCAAACGGAGGGCATGAGGCGGTGTGTTGCCATTTTTGCACCAAAGCCACCGATTTCTTCCTGGATGGCATTGAGGCATACTAGGGAGTGTGACCGCGGTTTTTTTTGTTTGGAGAGCTTTTTCATGACCTGGGCGATAATAAAGCTGCCGATGCGGTTATCCAGAGCTCGGCTAACGAGTCGTTTGTTAGGAAGCTCTATGGGGCCATCCTGATAGACGGCAACGTGACCTACCCTGATACCGAGTTTGGCGACATCACCGCGTGATGAGGCGCCTACATCGACCCATAGTTGATGGACGGCAGGGGCCTTTTCGCTGCCCTGAGAATCGCGCCTTAGGTGAATTGCTGTGTTACCGATGATCCCAGCAACGGTTCCTTTGTCGCCTAGAATATCGAGCCGTCTTCCGCGTCCTGTTGCTGCGTCGCTGCCACCGACTTGGTCAATATAGAGAAACCCTTCTTTGGTGACGTGTTTAATCATGTAGCCGATTTCATCGGCGTGGGCTTCGAGCATGACGGATTTTTCACCTCGACCGCCTCCTTTGAGTGTGGCCCACGTGGATCCGTAAGTGTCGCATTCCACCGAGTCGGCAAATCTCTTTACATTTTTGGCCCAAACACGCTGGCCTGGCATTTCAAAACCCGTAGGACTGGGTGTCTTGAGAAGATCGAAGAGAAACGTTTTGTCCGCTTTGGTCATAAAACTGATTCAAACAGTTTTCCGAGCGATGACAATCAAAGATAACGTCGAAGATCACCGAGTCTGCTCTTCGAAGTCCTTTTCTTGCTGTTCGGCATCTCTCTTGGCCTTCTCCAGAGGGCTGAGTGGCTTGGTTCTAGTTCCCGGGCTGAGAGCTTGCTGGTTCGATGAACTGCTAGCTTTCAAGAGTTCGTTAAGATTGTCGTGTGGGTTATTGATATTGCCGCTAAGTGTCACCTTAGCGTGGATGAAGCCTGCGTGTGGTTCGGAAAAAATGGAAGGTGCAGAATTATTCCTGCCAAAGATTCTAGCTGGGATACCCACGTCAAGCTCACCTGAGAGCATGCCCTTGGAGTTCACGGTGAGGTCTCCACTTAGTGTGATGACTCTGCTGCTGGTTAGCTTTAAATGGCTAAGGGTGACACCGTCCGAGGTTCTCATGATCGCGCCCGAACAGTTACTGAAAATAGGGAGTGCATACTGAGTGTCGCCAGTTAGGTCCTTCAAATCTGTAAACATGGGCAGCTCGCTTATACGTAGCTCGGTGGAGTTAAAGGGCATGATGAAGCTCAGAGCTTTCGTGGCATCTTTCTGGTAATTGTAAGTTAGTGATCCCATATCACTGTTGATATCACCTTGAATAATCCGACCTAACTCTTTGCCTAAAAGGTCATGGATTGGGTAGTCCTTGGCTTTAACGTCAAGCACGACAGGGCGGTTTGTTTCTTTTGGTATGCGCCCTTTGATGATGATCTCACCATTGAGTCCGTTGCTGGCCTCTAGTCTGGCTTCTATTTCGGCATCTCCTGTATTTAAAGTCATTACTCCTGACGAAATTTCGAGGGCGGGCCAATTGGGGATCTTCATCAAGCCATTGTTAAAGACTATCTGAAACCGTTCATCAACCTGTTTGCGAAGTGTCACCTGAAGCCCGGTAATGGCTGGGGCATTGCGTTCTGCTCCAAACTGAAGATCGAGCTGACTACAACGGAAACCACCAAAGTTGTAGGGGGATAGGATTGGGTCGCTCGAAGATTCGACACTCGGTGATGGGGTCTGGATTTGGATTTTTCCCAGACTCGCAACAACTTCCTCACCAATCCAGTCTTTTGAGAAAAAACTGGTGGCTTTGATACCTGCTTTAAGGCCGTTGAAACTGGCGGAGCGGAAAAAGGAAAATTTGTCCCAAGTAAGTTCAGCTTTTGTTGCTTTAGCTGAAACGGGAGTCACTCGAAGTTGAGTGAGCTCAGTGGATGTCGCTCCAGATAGGTTAGATATATTGGACTCGGTGGCCTCTTTGAATGATCGGCCGTTATACTTGGCGATGATGAAAATTGTGCCCCCAACAAGAATGATGAATAAGGCAATCAGACTTCCGAGAATAGCCCACTTAAGCTTTGGGTCGGTCTGTTTTTTCTTTTTTTCTGGTTGGCTAGAGCGCCTCTTCCGCTTGCGGACTTTGACAACCTGTGATCCGTCATTGCGGGTAACAAGTTCACCATCTTTGGAGGGGTCAGACGAACGCTTTTGCCGATCATTCCGTTTCAAGCGGGACATTATCTCATCGACCGAATAGTTCTCGTCGTTTTTCTCGTCCCTTTGATTGGGATTATTCGAATTGGATTCCATTTATCTCAGATTGTTTCAAGAAAAAACTAGCTGTTATTGTCGGCTCTGCAACCGCC
Organism: Akkermansiaceae bacterium; assembly: GCA_037620805.1. GTDB lineage: Bacteria > Verrucomicrobiota > Verrucomicrobiia > Verrucomicrobiales > Akkermansiaceae > Oceaniferula. The sequence continues at coordinate 18,429 of JASJLI010000031.1, read as the reverse complement.
AATATTAAAATGTCAGGTTAACTTAACGTTTTCTCCACGGAGTTCCTGTAGGATCCACTAATTCGGCATTCACTGTGATAATTACAGCCTCTCTGAACGTCCGGTCGGAATCTGATCGGAAGAGTCTTCCCGCAAAGGGGAGATCGCCTAAGATGGGGGTTTTGTCCTCCACTTTAGTTTTCCGACTAGTCATTACACCTCCAAGTACGACAGTGGCTCCATCCTGAATCGTGAGAGTGGAATTCTGTAAACGAACGGTTTTGAAGACTGGCATGAGAATCCGATTGGGTGTAATTGTAATGCTTGTCGCGTTGCCAAGGGCATCAACGGTAGGGCTTAGAATGGGGGTGCCATAGTTAACAAAGCCTTCGAACTCTACCATTTCAGGTTTTAAGGATAGCTCAATAAATTTTCTGTCTGGGCCAACGGTAGGTTCAACTTCTAAAGTGACGCCAACATTGCGTGTTTCAAATGCTGTAGGGGTTGCTGGTGTCACATTACCGCCGCCGCCGCCGCCGCCGCCGCCACCGCCATTGTTGTTGTTAACCTGCCCGACCTCTGGTGGCTCGTATTCTGTTGGGTAGATAAACTCGCGGATGATCTCGATTTTAGATCGTTCTCCACTGCGTGAAATAGTGGATGGTTTGACCATGACGTCAGCACCAGTATTTTGGTTCAGACCACGCATCATCATTTGGATGACCATGCCGTTAGTGACTGCGGTGATACCGAGGATGCCTGGGGCTCGTGTCGAACTATCACTTGCAACAGCCGTGCTGCCTGAGTTGATGATTGTATCGATCGAGTCTGAAGGGTTAGCGCCGCGACCGCTGCGGTTTCCTGAAGTAACAGGGTTTCCATTCACATTGGTGAATGGAAGTTGTGAGAGTAGCCCAAGAGGCCCTCCAGTACCTACCGTCCCTCCTCCTAAGTTAAGTCCTCCACCAAGGCCGAGCGGGGTGATTGCCCAGTCGAAGCCGAGTTCCTTGAGGTTCTCCTCGCTAACACGAATGATCGTAGTTCTGATAATAACCATTACAGGTTCTTCTGCCGCAACGAGTGAGACGAGTTGATCGATGAGGTCGATATTTCCTGGTGTATTGCGAACAATTAATGCGTTGTTTGATGGCGTATAGGATGCGGCAGCTCCATCGGGGAAACTTACCCCGCTCTGCTTCAGGTAATCGGTGATACTGATTTTTGCTGGCAGCTTGCCCTCATTAGTATCATCATTTCCAAATGGGTTGTCAGCATCGTCGTCTTTTTTGGTGATCGCTGCCGATGATAGGAAATTGGGTGGCACTCGGAAGGTTTTGGAGATGAGTGCACCTGTTGTGGTTCCTACGGGGGTGACTATGACGCCTACACCATCGGTGCGCCATTGGGTGCGCGTCTGCTCGGTGATATAATCAAGAACTTTGGATAAGGGGAGTCCGCGTGCTTTCAGGGTTACGCGGGTGGCGGCTACGCCCTTGGCTGTATCGGATGATGGATCTCCGGTATTTAAAATGATGTTAATGCCTGTTTGTTCACCAGCAGCATTGGGGGCGTCACCTAGACGGCTTTGAAGACGCACAAAATCGAGGGCTTCCTGGAGGTTGATGCTATCGAGGTCGATATTTCCCACCGTAATACCTGCGAGTTTGTCTCGTAGGTTAGGCACAAGAACCGATGGATCATTAAGCATCACTGAGGGGGCTGTGGCATCGGCCTCAGGAATATAGATTTCCCAGTTTTTATCGACCTCCGCGAGCATGCTAGCACGGGTGTGGTCTCTGGCTGCACGATGATAATCAGCCTTAGTCGCACTGATGCGCTCCATACTACGGCGAGCGGCTTTGTTAAATGGGTCGATGCGAATGACGGCCTCATAGACGGTCACTGCGCGGTCGTATTGGCCAAGACTGTAGAAACCTTCAGCTTCGCGAAGAAGTCTGCCGACTTTAACAATGTCATGCACATGTTCAGGTGTGAGGGCGTGGTTGTAGCGGATAGGATCGTCCACCTGAGCTCTGAGTTTCAGGGCACCGAGATGGCCTGGTGCAACTCCGGGTTTAAGGACGGTATCTAGAAGGTTGCGGGCAGCATCATAGCTGCCTCCTTTGGCTAGGCCACGACTGCGTTCGGTGGCGGCGGTGGCGTAGCGTTCGGCAGCTGCATCGCGCATCGCGTGGTTGATTGCGCCTGCGGGAAGGATGTCAAATGCCTGAGCATAATCCTGCACGGCGGTTTTGTAATCTTGTTTATGATACGCAATATCACCCGACTTGAGGAGTTCGTGGGCTTTGCGGGCGTTACCCAACCTGCGGTTCAATTCTTTTTGGACGGCAGATTCCTGAGCGGCAACAGGGGTGACAATAAGAGGTGCACTCAAGCTGAGTACACATGCCAACCCGGCACGCGCAATTTGCCTCCGGTATGTAAAACACAATTTTTCCATAGGACGTAGTGAGGTGCTTATAGACAGGACGGGGCTCGGAGGTAAGCGTAAAATTCAAAAAAATGAGGTGTTGTCATTGTAATACTCGATAGCAGAAGAAGTCGGGGAATGAGGCCAATTACCAGAAAATGCACACAAAATGGGCTTGTGATGACAATTTCTCAGGCTACGGTGCGCCCGCGGACGATATTCCGCAAGATTGCCATGGTAAATCCCGCCGATATTTCTGCCAATATTCCTGCTGATAATTCAGCTGTCTACTCTGACCCTGCTGATGCCGCACGCACTGCGCTTACTCACGCTGCATACGATTCCAAAATTGAAGGAAACGTGATTTTCACCCGTGTGGATGCCGCGATCAACTGGATGAGGAAAAACTCACTCTGGCCCATGCCGATGGGACTTGCTTGCTGCGCTATTGAGCTGATGGCAACCGCATCTTCCCGATTTGATATCTCCCGCTTTGGTGCCGAGGTGATGCGATTCTCGCCACGCCAGAGCGATGTCATGATCGTGGCTGGCACCGTGACTTATAAGATGGCACTTGCCGTGAAACGTGTTTGGGACCAGATGCCTGATCCAAAGTGGTGTATCGCTATGGGGGCTTGCGCATCGAGCGGTGGAATGTATCGCAGCTACGCCGTGCTTCAAGGGATTGATAAGTTGATTCCTGTGGATGTTTATATTTCCGGTTGCCCGCCGCGTCCCGAGGCCTTGATCGAAGGCTTGATGAAACTTCAGGCGAAAATTGATACCGAGGAGTCCACGCGTGACCTCAAAGCCGACTCTTCTGTTTCCTAACATCTATTCTTTTTATTAAACCATGAATGCTCAAGAAGCCGCTCAGAAAGTTCTGGGAAAATTCACCTCAGCCACAAGCCTTGAATTTCGTGGTGAACACACTGTCACCGTCAAGCTTGGGGAGCTTCGGGCAGTCATGGAATTCTGTCGCGAGGAGTTAAAGCTAAACTTCCTGATCGATGCATCCAGCGTTGATAACATGGGAACCGAGCCTCGCTTTGAAATGGTTTACGAACTCGCTAAGGTGGACGACTCCGTGCATCTGCGTGTTAAGGCGGCCGTCGCCGAGGGCGAAGAGGTTCCAACCGTGTCCGACCTATGGGCAACGGCTAACTGGCATGAGCGTGAAATCTACGATATGATGGGGATTCGATTCACTGATCACCCTGATCTACGTCGTATTCTTATGTGGGAAGGCTATCCCTACCACCCGTTGCGTAAGGAGTTTCCTTTGGCAGGAAAACCTACCGAGATGCCAGATGTCGCATTTACTGGTGTAGCACCGATGGCTGATGGTCCGTTTGTGACCAGTGCAGGAGCCAATTCCCGTGTTAAGGCCGAGCCTCGGGCTCGCTAGATCATCTTATTTTGTGGGCTCCAGCTTATGGGGTTCAGCTTATGGGGTTCAGAGGGAGTTCAGAAAAACTTGGCTCAATTTTGAGCAGATTACTTCTTTCTTTGTCTGAGGATGGTAGAAAATTTTCGTGCGTTACCCGACGAAAATGTTATCCTTTTCCGCCAATGTCTTCACCGAATCGACGTTCCTCTCGCTTTTTACCCCCATTGCTTCCCCGCATGCAGGTCCAGCTGCCTGGGTTCGATGTCATGACAGGGCTGGTGGTACTTGTGATTCTTATTCAGGTGTTTTTAGCACGCGCTGGTGGGCCGATGGAGTCACCCTGGTATTACATAAATTTTGGCCTGTCATGGGACGGCTTTTCACATGGAAAGATCTGGCAGCTCGCCACTTACGGGCTGTTGCATAGTGATTGGTTTCATTTACTGATTAACATCCTCATGCTTTGGCTCGTCGGCGGACGAGTGATCCATATTTTGGGATATAGAAGATGCTTTCAAATCATCGTTTTTGGCACGTTATTCGGTGGAGTCTTGCATTTACTGACAGGTTTATTGATGTTGAGAACCGGATACCAGGAAAGCCAGCTCGTAGGTATTTCCGGCGCATGCCTAGCGCTGTTGTTGACCCTGACTACGCTCTCACCCGACTCGCGAATGTGGCCTGTGCCCATTAGTGGAAAACATATGGGTCTAGGGCTTATCGTTGCCGATCTCTTACTCTGGTTAATGCAACCCGGGCTCGGGTTACCCGTTTTCTCACGCATGGGGGAGCAGATGATCGTTTGGGGTGGCCCAGGGGCGGCTGGTATGTTCCAGATTAGTCATGCCTGCCATCTAGGTGGAGCACTTGCCGGATGGTGGCTAGCCCATCGGCTGCTTGCGCCTCCTCCGAGTCTGGAAAAGCTCCGTCAGATACGCGAGGAGCGGGAAAAGGATATGGAACCCACTGATTAGGTTGATGCTTGCCATCGGGACGAGAGCCCGACTAAAGTCAGCAGTCGCTGATAGCAGTGACTCTAAAACAACCTAACAAATAACTAAATCATCTATCATCATGAGTATTCAAGTCGGAGATAAAGCTCCCAATTTCAACCTCGTCACTCTCACTGCAGAAGGTCCGCAGACCGTTCAACTTACTGACCTTGTAGGAGCCTCTAATATTCTTCTCCTGTTTGTGCCCATGGCATTTACGGGTGGTTGCACCGCGGAATTCTGCGCCATAACTAAAGGTCTTTCTGTTTATGATGATCTTGATGCCAAAGTAATCGGCATCTCCGGCGATAACCCATTTGCTCAGGCAGCATGGGCTGAAAAAGAAGGCATCGGAATTACCCTCCTCAGTGACTACGAACACACAGCTACCGAAGCTTACGGTGTTGCGTATGAGTCTTTCCTCCCTGAGAAAAATCTCATCATGGGTGGCGTGCCTAAGCGCTCTGCCTTTGTTGTCGATAAAGCGGGTGTCGTTCAATACGCCGAAGTCCATGATAACCCAGGTGAAATGCCTGACTTCGACGCTATCCAAGCGTGCCTGAAGTCGCTCTAACTTGTTTAAAGCGCTTATTTAAAGCCAAATGATCTGGACGCTGCACGGAGCTGTCGGCATGGCAGCCGACTGGCGTGAGTTTGCCGACAGTTTACCACCTGAGCTAGGTGGTGTGCGTCGTCTGGATCTCTGGCGTTTTCTCGACTGCTGCCCGATGCCGCTGGAGAAAATCGGCGCGACCTTGGTGGGGGAGATTAAAAGAATCGATCCTGAACCTACACTCGTCGCGTATTCCATGGGCGGGCGACTTGCCCTGCACGCTTTGCTAGCCGAGCCGGATGTTTGGAAATCGGCAATTATCATCTCTGCGCACCCCGGACTCAGCGATGAGGATGAGCGTGCTGCTCGCCGTGAAAAAGACGCCGCGTGGTCGGCACTCGCGCTCAAAGGAGAGTGGTCCGAGTTTCTGGAAAAGTGGGAAACTCAAAACGTTTTAAGCGGAGCTGGTGATATGCCCGATCGCGCCCCGCTCAAAACCCGCCGAGCCTCCATTGCCCGCTCATTCATCGACTGGTCACTGGGCGCTCAGGCCAATCTCGTGCCAGAACTGAATCGAATAACATGCCCAACTCTCTGGCTTACTGGAGGGCAGGACAGCAAGTTTACCGAGATAGCAAAGGCCGCCGTGCCTGATATCCCGCACGCAGAACACATCATTCTCCCCGACAGCGGCCACCGCATTCCCTGGGAAAAGCCCTCCGAGTTTTCTAAGCTCGTTCGAGAATTTATCACGTAAACGTTTGTTTTTGGTATTTGGAGTTTGAAACTTAAAACTTAGAACATAAAACAACGTCATGTGGATATCAGCACACACCTTTGAAGACATTCTCTACGAGAAAAGCGAAGACGGCCAAATTGCCAAAATCACTATCAACCGGCCGGAAGTCAGAAATGCCTTTCGTCCAGAAACGACGCAAGAGCTACTCGCTTCCCTCGAGATGGCTCACGAAGATTCAGGAGTAGGTGTCATCATTCTTACCGGAGCAGGGGACAAGGCGTTTTGCTCGGGAGGTGATCAAAAAGTCCGTGGACACGCCGGTTACATCGGTAGCGACGGAGTGCCTCGTCTGAATATCCTCGATGTCCAACGCAAGATCCGCATCTTGCCTAAACCCGTCGTAGCGATGGTCGCAGGCTACGCCATTGGTGGTGGTCACGTTCTGCAGGTCGTCTGTGATCTCAGCATTGCCGCAGATAATGCAATTTTCGGCCAAACAGGCCCTAAGGTGGGGTCATTCGATGGAGGTCTTGGCTCAAGCTACTTAGCAAGAATCGTGGGTCAAAAGAAGGCCCGCGAAATCTGGTATCTCTGTCGCCAATACACGGCTGAACAAGCTCTCGATATGGGGCTCGTCAATACCGTTGTCCCTCTCGCTGATCTTGAAAAAGAGACGGTGCAATGGTGCCGCGAGATGCTCCAGCACTCACCCCTCGCGATGCGTTGTTTGAAGTCGGCGCTGAATGCCGACTGCGATGGCCAGATGGGTCTGCTAGATCTCGCTGGAAACGCCACCATGCTCTACTACATGAGCGAGGAAGGCAAGGAGGGGAAAAATGCTTTCCTTGAGAAACGCGATCCTGATTTTTCCAAATTCCCCCGTGTTCCATAAATGGCAGCAAGGCCCGTTAGAACAGGTCTGAATGTGTTCCCGTTCGTCCCAAAGTAAGTTCTTCTGACGTTACCTTATACAGCAAGAGCCAGTCAGGTTCGATATGGCAATCTCTCCATCCGCTCCAGTTGCCACTCAGACCATGGTCAAGGTGGTGTTGAGGGAGGGGTTTTCCGGAAACTAAGATCTCGATCACAGCTTTAAGCTTCTCGATATCCTTGCCTCGCTTTTTTTGTCGTTTTACATCCTTCTTGAATGATGACGGCTGAATTAATTTCATCAGTCCCAGGATGCATAGAGGTCATCAGTATTGTCGAAAGTCTCGATATCCTCGCCACGATCAGCCATAGCCAAGGCGGTGGCAGTCACCACATTGGGGATACGCAATTCAACGGGGAATTCCCCTCTCATGGCAATTTGACGATAAAGCAGCCGTATCGCTTCGGTCGGTGTCATGCCTAGGGCCTCGAGCACTTTTTCGGTTGCAGCCTTCGTATCTGGATCGATACGGGCATGGATGACGGCGGTTTGAGACATGGGATTAGTGTATCACGTTTGATACACGTGTCAATTCTTGTTATTGTCGAACGCAGAGCTCAACCGCTTAAATTTTTGTGTGTAAGTAAAAGTTTAATGGTTCTGATGTCTATTTTGGGACTATTTGCGGACGCCTCACAGTCCAGGCTGTGTTATGCTCTGAGATAGAGTTCAGCACATGCAACGGCATCTGACAAAGCGTCGTGGTGCTTGAGCGGTATATCTAGAGTCGAACAACAATCACTCAACCGGCAAGGCTTGTATCCTTTTTTACGATAGAGTTTTAACGTGCATTCCCAATGATCACGTTGCGCATAGTCAGTATGATCAAGACCTGCCGCTTGCAGGCATGACACTAACACGGCTCGGTCAAAGGGGGCATTGTGAGCGACGAGTGAGTATCCGCCAAGTCTCTGTTCAATTTCTGGAAACAGGCTGGCAAACGAGGCGGTATTCTCCGTTTGCTGCGGAGTTATTCCGTGAACCTGTGTATTGTGCCAATTATAAACATTACCCGGAGGGCGGATTAAAGTATGGTAACGGTCAACGATGACGCCGCCCCTGACGGTTACAATACCCAATGAGCATGCTGAGTCGCGCGCACCTGTGGCCGTTTCAAAATCAATGGCTGTGAAGTTCATATAGTTCAGTAAGTTGCTTTTATATCAGTATTGTTTTGGGTGATACTCCAAAATTTTTCCTTATCCGCAGCAGAATCCACCCACATTCAAATGCGATGCTCATGACTGCACTTTATCAATTAACATGAGTTATGTTAATATTGTCCAAAATACACCACTGAAAAAGGTTGCAAATCCCTGCTAGTAATGGCTTTTTCACTCCCGTCATGGCCGATGAAAAAGAACGTAAGACGCTCGAGCAGCGTCACCAAATGTCAGATCTAGATCGCTTGAGGCACTCGTGTGCTCATGTGCTTGCTACCGCAGTGCTGCGAATCTGGCCCAATGCCCAGCTTGCAGGCGGTCCTCCCGTCGAATCTGGGTTTTACTACGACATTGATCTCGACCACTCGATCACACCTGATGACTTCGAGAAAATCGAGGCGGAGATGAAGAAGATCGTGAAAGAGAACCAGACATTTGAAAAGATGATCGTCACTCGTGACGAGGCACTAGCGATGGCACAGAGCGGTCGGCTCGGTGGTCTTACCCAACGTGATGCTGTCAGCCAGTTCAAGATCGATCTTCTCAACGATATTCCTGAGGGCGAGGAAATTTCCATATTTAAAAATGGTGAGTTTTGGGACCTTTGTGCCGGACCACACGTGGGCCGGACAGGTAACTGCAAGGCTTATAAAGTTATGAGCGTTGCCAGTGCTTTCTATAAAGGCGACAACACACGCCCACAGCTTCAACGTATCTACGGAACCTGTTTCAAAAACAAAACTATGCTCACTGAGCACCTTGAAAAACTGGAGGAAGCTAAGAAGCGTGATCACCGTAAGCTCGGAAAAGAGCTTGGTATTTTCCACATTGATGAAGCCGTCGGCCAAGGTCTGATCCTTTGGAAACCGAAGGGTGGTTTGCTACGCCGTGCACTACAGGACTTCATCACAGAGCAACTCGACAAGCAGGGCTACTCGCAAGTCTTCACGCCACACATCGGCAAACTCGATCTTTATCGCACCAGTGGTCATTTTCCATACTACCAGGATAGCCAGTTCGCCGCGATCCCTGAGCGAGATGCTTTGGCTAAACTTTCTGAGGAAGGGGCGACTTGTGCGACTCTGACCAACGGTCTAAAAACAGGCACAATCGAAGGCTACATGTTACGCCCGATGAACTGTCCGCATCACATCAAGATTTATGCGAGTGATCATCACAGCTACCGTGACCTTCCTGTGAGGCTTGCTGAATTTGGCACCGTCTATCGCTGGGAACAATCCGGCGAACTCGGTGGTATGACTCGTGTGCGTGGCTTTACTCAAGACGATGCCCACCTTTTCTGCACACCTGAGCAGGTGGCGGAGGAAGTGCAGAGTTGTTTGGGTTTGGTGAAAACCGTGCTGTCGACGCTTGGTATGGAGGATTACAGTGTGCGTCTCTCGCTGCGTGATCCCGATAGTGATAAATACGTCGGTGATGCCGCCAACTGGGACAAAGCCGAGGCTGCTCTGCGTCAGGCTGTGCAAACATTGGGTGTGGATTACATTGAAGAAGAAGGCGAAGCCGCGTTCTACGGGCCGAAAATCGACTTCGTAGTCAAGGATGTGATCGGCCGTGAATGGCAGCTAGGTACGGTGCAGGTGGATTACAACCTCCCTGAGAGATTTGACCTCACCTACGTTGGTTCGGATAATAAGCCTCACCGCCCTGTGATGATTCACCGGGCGCCGTTTGGTTCGCTGGAACGTTTTACGGGTCTTCTCATCGAACACTTCGAAGGTAAGTTCCCAACATGGCTTGCTCCTGAGCAGGTGCGTGTGCTGCCGATTTCTGAGAAGTTTAATGACGTAGCGGAAGAAGCCGTGCAAGCGCTGCTGAATATCGGTGTGCGTGTTTCCTGCGATCGTAATGCTGACAAGGTTGGAGCTAAAATTCGCCTTGCAAGACTCGACCGAGTGCCTTATATGCTAGTCATAGGAGCAAGGGAGGCCGAAAGCGGCTCCGTCTCCGTCAGACACCGAGATCGAGATGATCTGGGTGCTGTGCCAATCAATGAATTTGTTTCAACCATCCAACAGGAAATTGCCACTCGGTCTTTATAAACCGATGGGGGCCCGTTGATCGCATATCTGCATGGATACTGATTCGGCATATTTTTCCCTCTCACACGTTAAAGTGACGTGTTCCGGACGACGTAAGTGCGTTGTCTGGTAAAATTCACTTTTCCCAACAACTAAAGGAGAACACCATAGCTAAGCCTAAGAAAAGACCAAACCGTAGCCGCCGCGACTTGACGCGTGTCAATGATCGTATCCGTGCCCCTAAAGTACGCGTAGTGTATGAAGACCAACAGCTCGGCGTGATGAGTTCACGTGAGGCAGTGGACAAGGCGAAAGCCGTCGGGATGGACCTCGTTGAGGTCGCCCCGAATGCCAATCCTCCTGTCTGCCGCGTCTGTAACTACGGAAAGTATAAGTACGAACAAGCGAAGCTTAAAAAGAAGTCACCCAAGACGGTTAATAAGATTAAGGAAATCAAACTTCGTGTTGGTACTGATACCCACGATTACAACATCAAGCTAGCTCGTGCTGAGCAGTTCCTCGACGAGGGCAACAAGGTGCGTGTTAGGCTCCAGTTCCGTGGTCGTGAAAATGCTCACCGTGATATTGGTTTTGTGGTACTTAAAAGAGTGGCTGAAGATCTCAAGGAAATAGCTAACGTCGATCAGCAGGCTCGCCTTGCTGGACGTGCTGTAAATATGATGCTCTCACCGTTGCCTCAAGGCCAGCGGAAGCGGAAGTTTTACCTCAGTCACGGAAACCTCATCGATGAAGATGACCAAGGTGATGAACATCTTGAGTTCAACGACGACGATGAACTGGTAGAAGGTACTGAAGATACATCGACGGCTGAGGAAGTTTCTGAGGGGAAGCCGTCGACTGAAGAAGCTTGAGTCAAAATTATTCAATGGGCCCGATAGGATATCCAGAATTGGTGGTCATCGGGCTTATTGGCTTCTTTTTTCTCGCTCTGGCATTCTGGATCTGGATGCTAGTGGATTGTATTTGCAACGAGCCTGATGAAGGAAATGATCGCTTAGTCTGGGTCATTGTCATCGCACTGGCTGGTGGCATCGGCGCGGTTATTTATTTAATAGCGCGTCGGCCTGCCCGCAAAAAACTTTACGGTCGATAGAATATGCCCCGACTTCTCTTATTTGATATCGACTGCACTCTAATCGACACTGGAGGAGCTGGCATGGCGGCACTCAAAGAAGCTGCCTGTGAACTATTTGGAGCCGAAGGCCCTGAACTTGACCTGGCTGGTAGCACGGACTCTGGTATCGTAGGCGGTATGCTCGAACACTTCGGTAGTGATCTTAGTCTCGAAGAGTTCTACCATGTCTATCTGACAAAGCTGGAGCCAAACCTAGAGTCATACGCAGGACGTGTCCTTCCCGGCGTTATCTCGCTCTTATCAGAATTGGAGAAACCCGAGGCTACATTGGGTCTACTAACAGGTAATATTTCCAAGGGCGCTAAGGCTAAAGTTGATTACTACGGACTAGAGTCGTATTTTTCTATCAGCGTAGGCGCTTATGGTGACGATCATCATGACCGCAATAAGCTTGGCCCTGTAGCATTACAGCGTGCGAACGCTGAGTGTGATCGGGATTTCAGCGCTCAAAATACCATTGTGATTGGTGATACGCCCAAGGATATTGCATGTGGTAAGGCGATGGGAGCATTGACTCTTGCCGTCGCAACCGGTGGTTTTTCTGTAGATCAGCTATCGAGCTATGAGGCTGACCTGACGGTTCCTGACCTCACCTCGGCAGAGGTGCGTGAGTTTTTAAAGTAGGGTAAGTTTGCGTTCGCCTGCTCACGCTATGCAAAGAAGCATCTCTCCTCCTCCGTCGAGATGATCAGAGATCGTGCGTTGCAACTTGCCGGCAACCCAAGCACACATTCTGCCGGCAAGATACAATCTTGTTCTAGCTTCCTGCCGTAAATACGTAAAAAGGCACGACGTTTCCGCCGTGCCCTAGTTGTTTTTGCTAAGAAAAAAGCAATTATGATGCGCCGAATCCAGCTGCTTTAACAGCTTTGACAAGCGCTTCTTTGGTGACAGCACTCGTGGTGGTGACAACCGCTTTGTTAGGCATGCTTACTTTTGCCTCAGAAACTCCTTCAACTCCTTTAAGTGCGGACCGCACTTTTTTTACACAGGAATTGCCTCACTTCATTCCAGTGATGGTGAGTTTAACAGTTTTTGTTTCTGCTTCTTCAGATTTAACTTCATTCTGGTTTCCGATCACCTGTCCTGCAGTTACCACTCCTAGAGGGAGGGCAGCCAAGGCACAGAGTGCTAGTGCTTTATATGTTTTTGTCATATTTTTTGTTGGTTATTGGTTGTTTGGTTGGGTTGAAGGACGAGTTTCCTGATTTAAAAATCATCATCCGCAATTGAGAGAGCTTACACACTACATCTATTCCCTGCAAATAGGAAAAACACCAAATCTTTTCAATTGATGACTATATTTAGGCGCTTGCCGCTGCAGACCCTGCCAAAAACCCGCTGGTCCAGGCGTTTTGAAAATTAAATCCCCCCGTGATTCCATCGATGTCGAGGATCTCACCGGCAAAGTAGAGGCCCGGCGTGATTTTACTCTCCATGGTCTTTAGATTTACATCAGGTAAGCGCACTCCACCACAGGTTACAAACTCGTCCTTATTGATGCTTTTTCCTGAAACGTGGAAGGTCCCCGAAGTAAGCTCATTGGTAAGGCTATTGATGGGGCCTTTACCGAGTTGAGACCATATGCAGTCGTCACTCACTTCTGCTGAGGTGCAAAGTCGGTCCCAGAGTCTTTTAGGGAAATTTTCAAATGGAGCCCGACCTCGCACGCGTCGTTTACCCCATTCTTGACGGATTTCAGTTATTCTTAGCGCGACGTTTTCCTCGGGGAGCCAGTTGATCTTGATGGTAAACTGGTAGGAGCGCTGATTCAGCTCTCGCGCGCCCCATGCGGAAAGCTTGAGAATGCCCGGGCCGCTCAGGCCGTGATGGGTGATTAGCAAGGGGCCTCTGGTCGTTAACTTGATGCCATCGACCGATACTTCCGCATCAGGAACAGAAACGCCTGGAAGATCTGTAATACGCGGGTCATCAATGTTGAAGGCAAACAGCGATGGCACATTCGGGATCAGTTCGTGACCTAGAGATTTGGCTAAGCGTGCTCCTGCTGCGAGGCGTGTGCCACCGGTGGCGAGTAAGATCGATCGGGCTAACAGGTTTTCGTCTTTATCGGTGGTGATTTTGAAGTAGGGGGATGCCTCAGTTGTAGCCGCAATGGATTTGACTCCTGTGGATGTTCTAACAATGACTGCAGCATCCGTGGCTGATTGCGTTAAGCAGTCGATCACCGTTTGTGAGTCGTCCGTGATGGGAAACATCCTGCCGTCCGCCTCGGTCTTGAGTTCAACACCACGACTTTGAAACCAATCGACAGTGTCGGTGGTTCCCCATCGGTGAAAGGGGCCAATCAATGATTTACTGCCGCGTGGATAGTATTCCGTGAGTGGTTTTGGCTCAAAGCAGGCGTGGGTGACATTACACCGACCTCCACCTGACACCTTAACCTTGCCGAGGACGTGTGCGGTTTTTTCTAGAATCAGGACGCGACATCCTTCGCCAGATTGGCTCAGATTTTCGGCACAAGTGATCGCACCAAAAAATCCGGCGGCACCACCGCCGACCACAATCAAGTCCCACGGCTGTTGATCAGGCATCTTCTTCGAGCTCAAACTCAGCCCATGTTACAGATTCGTTGAGTGCTGCGACAGCGCCTTCGATTAAAAGATCCAGATCAGGCTCTTCGTCTTCGCTGTTAAATGCGAGTAGTGGGCCACCATGTTCGATTTCTGGCGGATCGGCATCGATGCCAGAGACCTTGACAAAAAACCAATCAAGAATGCCTTCACCCGTTTCAGGAAGCCATTGCACAATAAGCTCGATGGTAGCGATTGGGTCTTCGTCACCCTCTTCGACTTGGTTGGCGAGATCCTCTTCGTCACAATCAATGCCGGCGAGAACTTCAAGCTTGGTGTCATCTTTGTGATCACCTAGTGATTCTTCAATCTTTGGAAAAACAGCGTCCTTTGGGGAAATAATTCTCATGGATGAAGACTTGTTGATGGAGGCAGTTTAGTCGAGTCGGAATTCACCTTCTTCGTCGGAACCATACCAGCTGAGTTTTCCAAAAGCGGCGAGAATTTGCATGTTGATCTCGTCACCATCGTCCTCTGCATGCTCAACGGTGGCTGAACTGGCTAAGCCACGCATCGATTCGATACTGATCACAGTCTGTTTGCCGGTGAAGGTAATCCAGTCGCCCCAGTCTTTTTTCTCGTGCTTAGGTTCGAGCTTTTGATTCCGCAGTGCCACTATCACCTCGGTGATACTGGACGGAGGTTCCATGTCGGGTAGATGAACGCGGGTATCCATAAATAAATCGTAGTGTGATATTGAGATGCTTGCCAAATTTATTGACCCTCAGCAGCGGTTTTGATCGCTTCCAGCTCTTCCCATCGAGTGTAGAGCTGGGGGGCTTTTTCTTTGGCCTGTTTGAGTTCGGTTTCAAGCTCCTGCCAGTCATCGCCGTGTTTTTCGTAGAAGTCGGGAGCTTCAAAGGCGGTTTCGAGTCGGGTGACTTTTTCTTCGGCAGCGAGGATGTCCGCTTCAATGGTTTCCAGCTCTTTGGCCTCTGCCCATTTTAATTTACGCGGGCGTTCTTTACGTGGGCCGTTTTTTTTTGTCGGGTTGGACTTGTAAACGGTGCTGGTGGCGGCGCGTGCAGCTTTCTTTTCCAAATAGTAGTCGTAGTTGCCAACCTGGTAGTCGAGGACTCCATCAC
The DNA here is from genome assembly GCA_037620805.1 of Akkermansiaceae bacterium. Lineage (GTDB taxonomy): Bacteria > Verrucomicrobiota > Verrucomicrobiia > Verrucomicrobiales > Akkermansiaceae > Oceaniferula. The sequence goes on along the minus strand of JASJLI010000031.1, from coordinate 3,374 downwards.
CTTCAAAGGAGAGAATATCCGTGCAAACACGATTCAGGAAGTAGCGATCGTGGCTGACAACGATGACGATGCCTTTAAAGGCACAAAGTGCTTCTTCTAACAGTCTCAGTGTATTCAGGTCGAGGTCGTTGGTCGGTTCGTCTAGAACAATGACGTTGCCACCTTTTTTGAGAATCTTAGCCAGCATCACACGGCTGCGTTCACCACCGCTGAGTAGTTCGATCTTGGTATTGATCCTCTCCTCGGTGAAAAGGAATCGACGTAAATAGGCGCGTAGGCCGATGGTTTCGTTACCGAGTTGCACGTTTTCCTGACCGTCACCGACCTCCTCGTAAACGGATTTTTTGTCGTCGAGTAAGAGGCGGTTTTGATCGATAAAGTTGATGTCGGTTTTGATGCCGATATCGACTCTTCCCTCCAGAGGTTGGATCTCGCCTAGGATGATCTTCAGCAGGGTGGATTTACCCATGCCGTTTTTACCGACGATACCTAGACGTTGCCCTCCTTCTAAGCCCAGGCTGAAGTTTGAAAACAGCCACGGCTCATCGTTAAAGGCCATGCCCACTTCGTGCACATCAATGATTTTGTTCCCCAACTTCGGAGGAACCGGGATGATGAGATCGACATCAAGCTCTTCTTCGGGTGCTTCTTGGTCGGCGATTTCAAAGTAACGATCCATGCGGTCCTTTGCCTTGGTTGTCCTAGCTTTTGGTCCACGGCGCACCCACTCGAGTTCGCGACTGAGAAAGCGTTGGCGTTTGTGCTCATTGCGGGATTCCGCCATGTCGCGCTCGGCACGTGCGAGTAGATACTCGGTGTAGTTTCCTTGGTAGGTATCACATTTTCCTCGACGGATTTCTACGATGCGTGTGGCGATGCGATCGAGAAAATAGCGGTCGTGGGTGACAAACAGACAAGTTCCCGTGTAGCGGGCGAGGAATTTTTCCAACCACTCAATCGAATCCGTGTCGAGGTGGTTGGTTGGTTCGTCGAGGATTAGAAAATCGGGCTTTGCAAGCAGGGCTCGACAAAGCGAGACGCGTCGTTTTTCTCCTCCGGAAAGTGTGCCGACGATACGATCGGCTGCCGGTGCGTGAAGGTGGGAAAGCAGACTGGTGGCTCGGTGTTCCAGATCCCAGCCCTCAAGGTGGGTTATTTCATCCAGTACCTCGGCGCTGCGATGGCTGTCGGCTGGGATGGTTTCGTATTCCGTGATCAGATCGAGAGTATACTGAGCACCTGACAGCACGTTGTCGTGAACGTTTGCCTCGTCATTGAGTTCAAAGTTCTGCGGCAGATAACCCGTTACGAGTCCACGCTTGTAGGTGACTCCACCCGTATCGCCAACGGCTTCACCCGCAAGGATTTTGAGAAAAGTAGATTTGCCACATCCATTACGTCCTACGAGGCCAATGCGGTCGCCTTGCTGAATGGCGAGGGTAGCGCCATCGAGCACGGTGTGTGAGCTGTAGCTGACACAGAGTTCGCTGGCACTGGCAATGGCATCTGCTGGGGCACGGGTGGACATGGGCGGGACAATACAGAGGGATGGCGGCTTGTCATGCTTTTTACATCGCATCTATCTCTTGCAGGATTACTATTCAGATGTAGTCTCCGCCGCCTGAAATTATGTCTCTACTTTCTAAGATCGTTCCCGGCCAGCGCTGGATCAGTGAAACCGAACCTGAGCTTGGCTTGGGCATCATGCTGAATGTTGAATTTAAGCGTGTTGAAGTCATGTTTCCCGCCGCCAATGAACGCAGGAAATATGCGCTCGATAGTGCGCCGCTACGTCGTGTTGCTCTGAAAGAAGGTGAAACTCTGGAAACTCACGAAGGTGATGAGATGGAGGTGGATGAGGTTTTGGAACGTGATGGATTATTAGTCTATCTCTGCGGTAAGCGCGAAGTTGAGGAGTCTGGCTTATCGGATACGATGAGTTTTAGTAAACCTGAGGATCGCCTGCTCGGTGGTCACGTTGATGATTTAAATACATACGACCTGCGAGTGGAGGCACTCCAGAGGCAGTGTGATGTGATGAAATCACCTACGCGTGGATTTGTGGGTGGTAGGGTTGATCTCATTCCGCACCAGATGTATATCGCAGATGAGGTAGCATCGCGACTCGCTCCTCGTGTTCTGTTAGCCGATGAAGTGGGATTGGGGAAAACGATAGAAGCATGCCTGATTATGCATCGTTTGCATCTGACGGGACGTGCTGATCGGGTGTTGATTGTGCTGCCTGAACCACTTCTTCACCAATGGTTTGTCGAGCTGCTGCGTCGGTTTAATCTACTGTTTAGTTTGTTTGACGAAGAGCGCTGTGAATCGATTGAACACGGTGGCGAAGGGGGCGGTAATCCGTTTCTCGATAGTCAGCTGATTCTGTGTAGCGTGGACTTTCTGGCCGATAACGAAAAGAGATCAAAGCAGGTCATCGAGGCCGGGTGGGATTTGCTGATTGTTGATGAAGCGCATCACCTCGAATGGAGTGCCAAGGGGCCGAGTCCAGCCTACCAGGTGGTGGAATCACTGGCGCGTCAAACTGAGGGGCTGCTTTTGCTAACTGCGACCCCGCGTCAACTTGGACCAGAAGGGCACTTTGCTCGGTTAAGGTTATTAGATCCCGATCGTTATGTAGATATCGACGCATTCCAAGAGGAGGCAAATCACTACGAGGAGGTCGCGAATGCTGTAGGTCGTTTACTTGGTGGAGACGTTTTGAGTGCCGAAGATCGTGCTTTGTTTACAGGGCAGTCTGAGCGAGTTCACGACCACTGTCTCGCTCTTGATGGAGGTGACGAATCTGCCCGTGAACCATTGGTGCGTGAGCTGCTGGATACCTTTGGCACGGGGCGTGTCATGTTCCGCAATACACGTGAGGCTCTGACCGGATTTCCCGAGAGAGAGGCGCTGCTGGCACCACTCGCTGGGGAAGAAGAAAAAATCACATGGCTGGTCGATCTCCTGAAGAAGCTCGGCGATGCAAAGATACTGTTGATCTGCCGCACTCGCGAGCTGGCTGAGGAAATTCCTGAACAACTCAAGAGTATCGTCAATATCAACTGCGGACATTTCCACGAGGGGATGACATTGCTGCAGCGCGACCGATCGGCTGCCTATTTTGCCGAGGAGGAGGGGGCTAGGATTCTGGTTTGCTCTGAAATTGGTAGCGAAGGGCGTAACTTCCAGTTCGCTCACCATCTGGTTCTATTTGATCTGCCGGACGATCCTGAATTGTTAGAGCAGAGGATAGGTCGACTCGATCGTATTGGTCAGTCGGAAACCATCAATATCCACGTGCCCTATGTTAAAGGGACACACGGCGAGGTGCTCGCCCGATGGTATCATGATGGCTTGAACGCTTTTGAACA
>JASJLI010000030.1:0-10063 GCA_037620805.1 Akkermansiaceae bacterium | reverse complement strand
TCGTTGATGGTTATTTTTTGCAGCGACTCCATGGCTTCTTTAATCGAAGCTGGTCGCTGGCTTTTTTCACCTGCTGAGAGATGCATGACCCAGGCTGAAAAATCAGGCTGTATATCCGGAGCATATTCAACGAGTGGTGGTAGTTCACCAGCGAGGTGTGCTCTGGCGCACTCTTCTGGAGACTCCTCTGCAAAAGGGTGACCGCCAGCCAAGGCCGTGTAGCAAAGCTGACCCAGCATAAAGAGGTCTGCACTGACATCGGGTTTATTTTTTTCATCGTGCAGTTCCGGAGCTAACAGAACCGGATCTGCAATATGAACATCCTCGCCCTTCACCATCGTGGCGAGAGTGTTAAGCCCCAGATCAACAATCAGATATCGATGCCCACCCGTTGCCCGAGGAAGCCGCTTCACCGAGCCTGTATGCAATGCTCCATGATACACTCCCGTGGTGTGCGCAGCATGCAGAGCTTCCAATAAATCCGACGCCATTCGAAAGGCTCCCATTTGCATGAGAGGGCCCTCTTCGAGCCGTTCGGCCAGTGATTCCCCTTCGACGTATTGCGTGACCATGGAAACTTCGTCGTCGTCGACAGCGACATCATAGATCGTCAGTAAATTAGGGTGTTGAAGGGTACAAAGCTTGCCTGAAAAATTGGCAAAGTCCTCAGCCCATGACTCTGAACGATCTTCCTTATGGTCAGAATCAATATGGCGGAATACCACCTTGCGCTCAAGTGTGGTATCCTGAGCAAGGTACATCCCTCCTGCTGGGTCCTTACTGATGAGATTGATTATTTCGTATCGGTCCATCATATGCTCCTGTTGAACGTCAATACGCTAACAAAGGAAATGCCTGATAGCACGCAGAAATACAGGAATGATTAGGACTTGGGAGCCGCGGCAGAGTATTTCAGTCCCTTGACCTCGCGGACGTTCTTTCCGTTCCACTCAATCGGGCTGAACGAGAAGACCCATTTCCATGTTGGAGCGGATTTCACCAACACGGTGTTCCATCCCTTTTTGAGTTTGATTTTGCTGGGCTCACGGCTGGTGTAAACTTCGTCGATAAGAGCAATCTCTTTGGCTGCTTTCCCTTTGGTTTTCCACTTTGGAGGATCGATGCGTTTGCCGTTGAGCCAGATGTTGCATGCGGGATTAGGGCCCCAGTCACCTTTCTGGGGAGCGCCAGCGCGGGGATCGGAGGTGGAGATGGTGTTGAAGTTAATCCATGCGTTCACTTCCTGAGCCTTCGGGCTGTAGATGTGGGTGTTTGCCCAAACGATATTTTTGCCTTTCGGAAACGACTTGATATGGCCGCGGAAGCCGAAGAAATGCTTACTGTGGATGGCTCCGCCATAAACCGGCTTTGTCCAGTTCAGCGGTGTGCCGTCGAGTTGATAGCTATCTTTGATTATACCTTCTTCGAGTTCTTTTACTTCATTGTCAGCCACCGGACCAAGTAAGCGCCATTCGATGTCATAGGTTTTCACCATCATAAACGGAGTTTGGCTGTGGAAGCGATCACGCTGCTCGGCAATGCGGTCTTCGAAGTCGGCATAGGTCTTGTATTCGGGAGTGCTTTTGTCCGGAATTTTCGCCCAGTACTCAGGACGGTCTTTTTCGATGCCTTTCCAGACGGCTTCGGAGTAAGCAACCATGGCAGGAATCACAGGGCTGTTGGTCAGACTGCGCTTTTCGTCTTCGGTAATTGTGTCAGGCCAATAGGCAAGGATGCCGCCGAGTTGAACCTCGTCACCGTGTGGCTGACGGCATGGTTGCTGGAAGAACATGCGTTGTGCAAAATCCATCGACTCGAGGTGGTTGACGTAATTTGATCGAGAATCAATGTGTTTGGTTCCACCGAAGGGGTTCGACCTCGCCCAGGTCTGGGATATTTGTTTAGCTCCTTTGAACGTCATGCCTTTGGCCCATCCGATCACTTCGCGGCCGTTATTCTGTACGGTTTTGTGGAGTGCTGGCAGATAGTCATTGTTTACATGCTCGGCGGCATGGCGCACTTCATCGGTGCCGACGTGGATGTAGGGCATGCGCTTTTTGTCGGCGAGGGTGCAGACTTCGTCGATGAGCGCACAGATGGCTTCTTTCGCCTTGGTCTCTTTCATATTTTTGATGCCTAGGCCATGACGAAAAGCTTCGGAGTGCCCCGGGGAATCAAACTCCGGAATGATGATGATGCCCCGAGCCCAGCAGTATTCGATCATATCCTTAAACTCTTTCTGGGTGTAATACTTGCCGTGCCAGCGACCAAATGCTTTTTGGGACTGAAGCTCTGGGTAGATCTTGCTTTCCAAACGCCATCCGAAGTGGTCTGTGAGGTGCCAGTGGAAAACGTTTAGTTTGTGTTTTGCCATGACATCAATCTGCATTTTGAGCTGCTCGATCGATTGAAAATTACGCCCGACGTCGTGCATGAACCCTCGGATCTTGAACGCGGGGTAGTCGGTGATGTTACAGGAGGCCACGGTGGTTTTGCCATTCTTGCGCACCATCAACTGGCGGAGTGTCTGGAGACCACGGTAGAGGCCAGTGACGGTATTGGCAGTGATCAAGATGCCGTGTTTTTCCACAACCAGCGAATACGCCTCGTCCTCCTGGCCTTTCCAGTGCCCTGCGGCAGCCACTTTTCCCAGGCGCAACATGATTTGCTGCTCAGCCTCAGCCGTCACCGAAAGCTCATGCCGGCGTAGCAACAGCCCTAATTCACTAATCAGTTGCCCCCTTTGCAGTCGTTCTGATTTCAACTTAGGCAGAACGATTTTCACATTTCCCAAAGAAACCGCCTTACCTCCCCATATTACCGATTGGGGAGCAGGAAGAAGCGCGGGCTGAGCGGGATCGACATCAGCATCTGATGCTAATACAGAGCAAAGGCCCATCGCGAAAACGAGTGAAGATAACAGAACGGGTAAAATTAAACGCATGACTGGTTGGATGTTGCCCGATTATACAAGTATTGCACACTCCGTCTTTCTGGTATGTTTTCCGAACCAATGTAAGTCCTTAATTACTATCCTTTTCCACTCAATTGGTAGCACAATCAAACCATTGGTTTCTCTTTGGCATATAAGCATCTCTCGTGGATGGTATCTGCTCACATGTATACTTCCACCTCGCTTCTTTACTCAGCGATTATCGCTTTGGCGGCCTTACTTCCGCAAACGGCTATGGCCACACACTACAAGTTGTTTGTACTTACGGGGCAATCGAACTCACTGGGCACAACCAATGGCGGGGAAACTGATCCTACATCGGGTTCGGACCCATCTGATCAGCATGTTCTATTTGCGTGGGATAATTTTGATACCTCAAGTGTATCGTTCAATAGTTCAGGTGGAGTGTTCACAACGCTACAGGACCAACCTGGGGGAGAATACGGTGGCAGCGCCACTCACTGGGGGCCAGAAATGGAATTTGCCCGCACCCTTTATCGTGCGGGAGCCAGGAACTTTGGTGTCATCAAGGCCAGCCGAGGCGGAGGTGGCAATGGTAACTGGCTCAAGCCAGCGGCCATGTATAATAATGTGGTCAGCACCGTCAACACAGCTACCGCCACTCTGACAACCAACGGGGATACATTCGAAATCGTCGGGCTGCTCTATCTTCAGGGCGAAAGCGACAGCAGTGCCGAAGCAGCCATAGCGGGCACACGGTTAAAAATCCTAACCGACAACTTACGAGCCGACCTCACGAATGCATCTTCCATGCACACCATCTGTGCTGGTATTACCTATGCAGGTAGTGCTCAGGACGACACCACGAGAGCCAATCAAGCTGCCATTGCTGTGAGCACCAGCTATATCGACTATTTCGAAAACACCGATCTACAAGATAGACTCGCACCCGACGGCATCCACCTGAACAAGGCGGCGAAGATCGTTGTGGGAAACCGGTTTGGACAGACGTTCCTGAACACCAGCATCGTCGATCGCCAATACGGCAATCTCGTATTCATCGGTGACTCCATCACTCAGGGCGGCAACGGTCGACCCAGCTATCGCTATCAAGTTTTTACAAACCTCGCCAATGCCGGTGTCCCCATCAATGCCACCACCGGATACAAATTCAGTGGCAGTATCAGCGGAGCCTACCAGAGTAATGCTGGATCTACCCCCAACGTCAACGGTCAGGCATTTGAAAATAACCACGACGGCCACTGGGGCTGGCGTGCAATGTGGGTTAATGAACGCGTAGCCCTTCCTGCAGGCCAGCGTAGTAGTAACCGTGGTGAAGGAACCATCCTCAACTGGACCGGCGACGCTAGCCCGCAGGAGTATGTCACTGACGGTGGCACAGTCGATTTCCCTGACCTAACAACAAGTGGCACCGGCGTAACCAATCCATACACAGCCTACACCCCCGATACAGCGTCCATCATGATCGGCATCAACGAGAGCACCGTTAGCTCCGCCACTCAATTACGTGATGACCTCGGCACGATGATTGACCAGCTCCGAACTTCAAACCCTAACATACGAATCCACCTCAACCAATTACTCTACTCGGATAACGTTACCTTTTCCGTCGTAGACACCGTCAACGCACTCCTTCCCCAGCTTGTTGCTGATAAAAATGCAGCATCGACCACTTCCCCAGTGTGGCTGGTAACGGCCAACGATGGATTTGTTCCCAGCACACACACCTATGACAACACCCACCCTAACACTACGGGTGAAATTCAGGTAGGCGATATCATTTCTGGCAGTCTTGGCATTATTGGATTCCCTGGTTCCACTACACCTGTCACGACCTTGAGCCTTGAGGAAAAATCCAGTGATGCTCTCGATTGCCTCCAATTTCAAGGCAGCGCCATTTACAACACAGGCAGCTTTGCCTCGGGCTGGTCAGCGACTGGCGACATCACCGCCACACCTGTCGGACTCAATGATATTCGCCTCCACCACCCCGGGGGTGCTGGTGACGTTTTAGTGGGCACCAATACCGGCTGGTCTGACATTAACGATGGCGTCTGGACGTTTACCACCCGATTAAAATTCGATGCCAATGCAAATGGCTTTATACTCTGGCTCGGCACCGGCACTCATCGAATCCAGATCGAGATTCATGGGGATCGCACTCAAGATTTCGGTGGCACCGCATTTAATGTGGCCCACAACAACCTCGATGGCAATTACCACACCTTCAAGGTCACCCACGATCCTACTGCTGCGGTCTATCACGTCTGGCGTGATGGGGTTCTCCTTACCGCGGCCGCTGGCGCACCTTATGATCAGACCGGCGCCGACGAACGACTTCTCATGGGTGACTACACGGGTGGCACCTTTGGAAACGGTTTCGATGTCACCGTCGATTACATCAATTTTTGCCAAGGCTACGAAGGTCATGAAATCTACAATGGCACTTCGAACATCAATGGCTGGGCCGCTGTGGGCGGAGTTTCACAAACGCAGGTCACTCCCTCGGACCTCCAAATCACCAACACCACTGGCGGAGGCAGTTGGCTTGAGGGAACCAATGCCGGGTGGTCGGACAACAACGATGGTGTCTGGACGTTTGAAATTCGATTGAAATTCGACGCCCTCCCCAATGGATTCCGTTTCTGGCTTGGAACGGGTACCCATCTTATGCTCATCGAGCTCTATGCTGACCGGACTCAGGACGATGGCGCCGGCTCCTTCAACGTCAGTCATAATAATGCTGACGGCAACTATCACACCTTCCGCGTAGGCCATGATCCAGATGCTGGAGTTTATCACGCCTGGAGGGATGGAGTGCGACTCAGCCCACTCGCGGGAACAGGTTATGACCCCACTAGCAATGAAGAGAGATTAATTTTGGGAGACACCACGGGCGGCACTTTCGGCAACGGATTTGATGCCACCATCGATTACATTCGTTGGGACACAGGCAACGCCTATCTCCCTGTAGGCGCTGACGCCGATAGCGATGGTATGTCTGACCTCTGGGAAAACACCCACTTTGGCGACTTAATCAATGGCGTCGCCACTGACGATGAGGATAATGACGGTCAATCCAACCTTGATGAATACAATGCCGACACTCACCCCTTTGATGAAAGCTCTCGTTTGAGGGTGGAGTCCATCGCGGAAACCACCACAGACAACTGGAGCATCAGCGTGCCAGACACCTCCCCTAACCGCAATTACACGCTCTTTGAGTCCGATGATCTTGGCATCTCCGATACATGGACAGCGGTGTCAGGCCAAGGTCCTGTCACAGGCAACAATGGCAGTCTTGTTTTTACAGACACCTCCTCTGCTCAGAAGTTTTATCGAGTGGAGGTGACTATTCCTTAATTTGGAGTGCGGGGATCTGAATCACCGCTTTTAATACTGGTGCGATGTTGCTTCACCACACCACGATGAAGCAACCCCTCCCCCCTATTACACAGCTTTTAGATTTTCCCTTCGGTGGCAAGTTGAGCATTGAGGCGAGCTTGATAGGCTTTCTTCGCTTCAATATCCTCTCGAGAACTGGAACCGTAGTAGATGGCACCCATCGCTTGGCGTGACTTATCGGCGGACGTGTTTCCATCAGCCCAGTGAGTGGTTAGTGAATGATGGGCGATGAGGTGACCGGCCTTGCATGGGAATGCGACGGCATTTTCACGGTCGAAGGGAATTCCAAAGTCCTGGATACTTTGGGAGAAGCCGAGCACACCGCTGGCTGCGTGGGCACGCATGCCATACTTGTGAGATCCCTGCACGTAGTTCACGCAGCCTTGCTCCGGCTCCACATCCTCAAGCGCATACCAGATGGTGATCGCGTTGTTGGGTTTGAGGTGGAAAAAGTAGCCGTCCTGGTGCGGTGGAGTCGGCTGGCCACCACCGGCGTGTTTGTTGAAGTACTGCATATTTTTCGGCGTAGTTTTTTCATTAAGACAGACTTCGGAAAGCGTGGTCAGTTTACTGCCCTCACCCATCATCCCGCCAAAAAAATCATCATGCTGCCACATGTTCTGTAACTGCTTGAGAGTTGATTTATCCGAAGCGTCTTCGTAATAAACTTCAGACTCGGGCATGCTTGGCACGACGTCTTGGATAAATCGTTTTTTGTTTCCCTTAATTTCAGCAAGCTCCTCAGCATTGAAGAAACCGGGAATGGACACGTAACCATTCAGATTAAATTCGTGTAGGAGTCGGTCGCTGTGTTTGCTCAGCCAGTCGGTGGTAATCATGTTGCTCATTGGGTTTGGGTGATTTGGGTTGTTTGTATCAGATTAGTAAAAAACGTGTTTCCACGCATGGAATGCCAGTTGCTTTGCCAGTTCTACGGGGAAGGGTTTACCATCACTATGAATGGTGTTGAGATCGACTTCATGGCGGTTTCTCATACCAGGAATCGTCAGTGAAACCGCACCGGGGTGAAGCGCGAAGCGCAAGGCTGCCTCGGCAATGTTTTGATAATAGGGTGCACATGTCTCACGCACTTGTTCGATACGTTCAAGTGTCTCAGAGAAGTTCCCTCCCTTGGCATACATCTGCTGACGTTTGTCGTCGGGTGCCCACTGCTTGATTGTTTCTTCCGTCCACGTTCCTGTTAGCGAACCAGAATCCAATGGCACGCGAGCGATGATCGCAGTGTCTGTTTTTTGCGCAGCGGGAAGAAGGTCAGCCATCGGCTCTTGCTCGAAAATATTGAACAGGACCTGGATGGAATCGACCATGCCAAGCTCGGCGACTTTAACGCCCTGATCGGGTCGAGCATCGTGAAGCGATACACCGATATGCGCTATTTTACCTTCGTCCTTGAGTGTGTTCAATGCCTCTAACCAATCAAGCTCACGCCAACCGTTGTGATACCAGCCGTGGAGCTGAAGTAGATCGATACATTCGACATCGAGCCGCCGCAGGGATGCCTCGACCTGTTCGCGAGCATGTTCCATCGGATAGCGTCCTGTCATCGGAGCGTCGATGTCATTTTGCTGGTCCCAGACGGTAGGTGGGATTTTTGAAGCCACATAGATTTTTTCTCCGCCCCATTGTTTCAAAGCCTTACCCACCACCTGCTCAGATCGCCCCGCTCCGTAGAGTGCTGCGGTATCCACAAAATTGATCCCCTGCTCAAAGGCGTAATGCAGGGTGTCGATGGATTCGGAGTCATCCACCTCGCCCCACGTACCACCAAGCTGCCATCCGCCAAAGCCGATTTCAGAGACTTTCCAGTCGGTTTTTCCAAACGATCGATATTGCATAGATCCTTGAAGAGTAGTCCGGAAATACCTTGATTAAACATTATATTATTTACAAAATAATCATAATCTTCATTTTATCATGCGTGATCCACTTTTTACTCCACAGCTATGGTGAGTTTTCCGAGAGGATGCCCATGAGGGCGTCGAGCTGGCCCCACTTCGACTTGCTCTACGTTCATGAGGGGCATTTGGAAATGCAGGTCGAGGGGATGGGTCGGCTCAGTCTGGGACCAGGTGAAGGTATCTTGTTGTTTCCTAATACGCCTTTTTCCCCTTACGGAAAGACCAGTCGCGCCAAGGCATCAGTACAGCATTTTTCATTGGGCGACAGTGGAGTGCTTCCCCCACCATTCGATTTATTAGCAGGGCGGTCGAGGGCTGCCATCGTTCGGCAAGGGTTACCTAACAAGCAGCTCGAAGCTGATATCAATCGCTCCATGTCGCTCGCACTCGCTGAAGACTCACCCGTGCTGCAGTTGATGCGTGAAGCTGTGTTGACACTGATCCTTGCGGAGTTATTACAAACCACGTTACCTGACCCCAAGGCCGGCAAAAATACCGAGCCGCTGATCCGATGGGCGGAGGGGCAGTCTCTTGCTAATCTCAACGTTGAGAAACTCGCTGAAAAGGCGGGGATCACCACCAGTGGACTGAGGCGAAGGTTTCTCATGAACCTGAAAATAACGCCTCAACAGTACCTATTCAATTTGAGGATGAACGAAGCTGCCCGACTGCTGCGTGAAACAGCTTTCCCCATCAAAGAGATCGCATCTCGCGTTGGCTATGGTAGTGCCGTTTCATTCCACAACGCCTTCCAAAAGACACGTGGTGAAGCTCCAGGCAGCTATCGAAAAACCAATCGCACGATGGGTTAAAATAGCCCCCGCGAGTGGGGCCTTTAGGAGTGCGGAGATGAAATCAACGCTTTTTATACTCCATTTAAGTTCGCTACACGTACCACGATAAACCACCCTTCACTCAAGCAAACCATTCAACCAACGGAGCAGCGGACGGTGAATAATATGCAGTCGGTTTTCGAAGGAAGTTACACGTTAGGGAGAATTTAAAGCGGAGAATTCATCTCCGCACTCCGAAAGCAAAAGAAAAAGCCCGCTCCTAGTGAAAGGAACGAGCTTGAAATTTTTGTTGGATCAGTCGTCGCGCAATTACTTGCGACGACGGAGGACCGTGTGCTTCATAGCCGTTATTTACGGCGACGTAGTATCAGAGCAAGTCCACCGAGACCGAGAAGGGCTGTAGAGGAAGGCTCAGGAACTGAGCTGTCGGTGTTGAAATTAGCTTCGAAGTGTTGGTCCCAACTACTGGTATCCACAGAATTGTTAGCGAAGGCCTCACCGCCATCGTATGATCCTGGAATATCGAGAGCAAAGGCGGCAGTCTTCATGCTGGAGGTGTCAGCAATAGTGACTTCCGTGGCGCTGGTTGACATCAGAAAGTAGTACTCGGTCTCTGCAACGAAAGCATTAGCTCCGCTGAAGGTCCAAGTCATGGTTCCGAAATTTCCGATGGCGCCGAGGTCAATCGTGGAAGTAGATGTTGCGGCGAATCCGTCAATATTTGTGATAGCTCCAGATCCCTCGTCGGTAGTGAAGGTCGTGTAGGCGTGCAGGAAAACAGTACCAGTGGTACGAGTTCCGTCATCAGCTGCTTGGTAGCTGAAGTCGTTCAGATACACAGTTCCGTGAGGACCAGCGGGAGTAGATAGATAGTCTGCAGTGGCGGACTGACCCCAAATAGGACTTGCTTGGCCAGCGTCTCTATCGCCAGTTACAGTGCCGAATCCTATTTTAACAGTAGCAGCATTTGCTGCAAGGCTTGTCACAGCAAGTGCCAAGATTGTGTATTT
>JASJLI010000029.1:0-56072 GCA_037620805.1 Akkermansiaceae bacterium | reverse complement strand
TTGTGAAATCGTATACGGCTGATAGGCCTCGGCGAGTGTCATCGATTCGAGATCGATCTGTTTGACCTTGAGGCCTTTCCCCGGTGTCAGGGTCAGTTTTTTACGCGTGTAAAAGTCGTTTTCATCAAGCGAGTATTCGAGAGTGGCTTTGAGAGCGAGGCTCTTATGCTGGAGCGGGAAAACAAGTTGAGTGACTCCATTAGATTGCTGTTTGTTAGTGCCTAAGATGGCGAAGTCCGATGCTTTAAGTGACGTGCCATCTGCAAGGTGGATCACAAAGGCCTGACTTTGAGAGGGCGTGAGAGTTTTGCCATCGATTTTGTTCTGGATGGAATGAGTATGGAGTCCGTTTTTTGTGGAGATAGAGCGTTTGAGCTGGCTGTTTTCAACAGAGAAAAAGAATTCTGATTCAGCGATACACGGGCTGAACGAGGCAAGGGCAATGATCGGGATGAGAAGTTTCATGATAGATGATTATTTTACAACGGGAGCGGTTTGCTCGGGTGTGGTGACTCCGGCAGGAAGTTCCATAATTTTGATGTTACGGAAGTGGATTTCAGCACCTTCGGATTCGAGGCAGAGGTAGCCTTTTTTCTGAGTGGCTTTGCTGACGCCGTTGACAAATTTGCCGTTCACGGAAAGCTTGATGACGCCGTCTACACAGACAAGATCATACACATTCCACTCGCCGCGTGGTTTGCAGCGGTTTTCGATGGAGCTGCTACGCTCGCCGCGTGGGTTGTCGGGTGTGGTATGTAGGCCTTTGATTCCCCATACTTCACCGTGGACAAATTCGATAGGACGAGGCTTGCCATTTTTGTCTGCGTGGATTTTTGGCCAATCCAATTCAAGCATTTGGACTTCGACCGCTTTAGGATACGGCCCTTTGCCAGCCATGGTGCCATCACTCCAGACAAAGACACCCGAGTTTCCTCCCGCCTCGATGTGTTTCCACTCAATGTGGAGGACGAAGTTTTCATATTGCTTGGCGCTACGCATCACCCCGATGGGTTGGCCGTGGCAGATGAGCACGCCGTCTTTGACACTCCATGTTTCTGGGGAGGTGTTGACGTCGATCCAGCCAGTGAGGTCTTTGCCGTTAAAGAGAGATTCCCATTTAGGTAGAGCCTGTTGAGCTGTTGCTGCTATCGAGCTAAGGAGTAGTATGGCGAGTGATAGGTGTTTGGTCATGATTTAAAGTGGTTTCAGATTGATCGAGATTAATACGGGTTGATCAGAATTTTCTGTCATATAGGCTCGCTTCTGGAAAGATGATGCCCGCCTATGAATAAAGTGCTCCGTGGCGAGGGTATATAGCAGAGGTATCATAAACATGAAAAAATCAATCATCACAGTCAGGTCGGCCATTGTTGTTATCCTATCGATCACATCGGTCGCGAGTTTCCTTAATGCCGCCACCAAGAAGCCAAATATTCTGATGTTTGCCATCGATGACCTTCGTCCTGAGCTGAAATGTTATGGGGCCAGGCACATTCACTCCCCGAATATTGATAAGTTGGCTGATGAGGGATTTCTTTTTAACCGGGCCTATTGTCAGGTGGCGGTCTGTGGTGCCTCACGAGCCAGTCTGCTTTCTGGGTCTCGACCTGAAATAAGTCAGGTATGGAATTATTTTACTCCGATGCGGGAGAAACAGCCTAATGTGCTGAGTCTGCCTCAACATTTCCGACAAAATGGTTACTGGACGATTTCACTCGGTAAAATTTATCACGCCAAGAATGACGATTTTCCACAAGGGTGGAGCGAGCAACCGTGGAAGCCGAAAGGGCCACAATACTATACCCAGAAGTCGAAGGATGCATCGACCGAACACCCACGTCAGAAAGGTCGTATGATGGGGCCGTCTATTGAAAATGGTGGTGATTCCCCAGATAACGCTTACGGTGACGGCAAGGTCGCTGATGAAGCTGTAGTCCGACTAACAGATTTTTCAAAAACCCCAGAAAAGCCTTTTTTTCTAGCCGTTGGTTTTTCGAAACCACATTTACCATTTGTTGCTCCAGGTAAATATTGGGACCTCTACAAGCGCGATGAAATAGCTATACCCATCCGGAAAAATGCGAAGAACAGCCCGAAGTATGCTCATTCTGGATGGGGCGAGCTCAAAAGCTATACCGATATCGATGCGAAAACAGACGCGCTAGATGATGCCAAGACCCGGGAGTTGATCCATGGGTATTACGCTTCTGTTAGTTATATGGATCGTAACGTGGGTCACGTGCTTGGAGCTCTCGAAAAGCTTGGTCTGAAGGACAATACGATTGTGATTCTCTGGGGTGACCACGGGTGGTATCTCGGCGACTTCGGTGATTGGTGTAAACATACCAATGAGGAAATAGCGACCCGTGTGCCAATGATTATCCGAGTGCCTGATAAGAAGGGCGGAAAGAAAACCGATGCACTGAGTGAATTTGTAGATATCTATCCTACGCTCTGTGAGTTGTCTGATTTGCCGGTGCCAAAGCATTGCCACGGGCATAGTTTTAAACCATTGATTAATGATCCCACGATCGAGTGGAAACAGGCTGCGTTTAGTCAGTATGAAAAACGCGATGGCTCACGTAGAATGAGTCTTCGTGGAACCAGTGTGCGCACCAAAAACTGGCGCTACACCGAATGGCGAGATAAGAAAACGAACAAGATTGATGCGGTGGAGCTTTATGACTTACAGAAAGACCCTGGAGCAACCGTAAGTGTGCACGGTAACCCTGAGAACGTGACCGTTTTGAAACGACATGCTGAACTTGCCAAGAAGTCTGGCACAGGAGTGGCTCCGCCCAAATCGTAGAAAGAAGACACAAAAAACCGTCTGGGCGTTAATCCAGACGGTTTATAAATGATCGTAATAATTACAGGGTCACCATCTCGCCTGTGCGGAATGACTCATCTGCAGCTGCGACGATTTTCATTGAGTTGATGGCATCGTCCATGTGATCGGTTAGGTCGACATCATTGACTATGGCATCAAGGAAAAAGGCCTGTTCGCGGTGGCAGAGTTCATCGTGATCGGGTTCGTCACCGGTTTCGGTCCAAGTGTCTTTTTTGACAAACTGATTGTTTTCATCAAGCTCGGCAAAGTGGCGACGGAGGGTGTTGGTTTTGGTGTGGGCATCAACGTCAGCGGACGCTCCTTCACCTGCCGCCTCCTTGGCTTCGATGGTGACACAGCCCTTCGGGCCAACGACGTCTTTAACAAAGAAGGCGGTCTCGCTCATCATGGGACCCCAGCCGGCTTCATACCAACCGACGGATCCATCTTCAAAGGTGACTTGGAGGTGGCCGTAGTTGATTTTCCCCTCGGGGAGTTCATCAGAGAGCCGAGCACCGAGTCCGGAGACACGGATGGGCTTTGAGCGGGTCATCTGGCACATGACATCGACGTAGTGGACTCCGCAGTCGACGATCGGGCTGATCGATGACATTAGATTTTTATGAGTCTCCCAGTTATCGCCAAACGACTGCTGGTTCAGGTTCATGCGCATCACCAGTGGCTTGCCGAGCTGGTGTGACATCTCGATAAATTTCTGCCAACTCGGGTGGTGGCGGAGGATGTATCCGATGACCAGTTTGCGACCATTTTTCTTGGCGGCATCAACGATGCTTTGCGCCTCAGCGACGGTTTCCGCGAGAGGTTTTTCGATAAACACATCACATCCAGCCTCGAGCGCGGCGATGGCGTAGGGGGCGTGGGTGTCTGGGTAGGTGGAGATGGAAACGGCATCGGGTTTGGTTTCCTTGAGAGCCTTGTAGAAGTCGTCAAAGAGGGCGTAGTCGCCGCCGAGTTCTTCGTTGAGTTTTTCGCGTGAACCTGCAGAGCGGGTGCAGATTCCGGCGATGTTGAACTCGGGGATATTGTGGTAAGCGAGGGCGTGGGAGCGACCCATGTTGCCGGCGCCTGCGCAGAGGATGGTGGTTGGTTGATTGGGCATTAGTTGATTGGTTGATTGGTGATGAAAAAACTGCCCCGACGATTGTCGGGGCAGTTTTTTTTAAATGCTAGATGCTAAATGTTAAATGCTAAATGCTAAATTATAACTTCCAAGGTCCGCGCATGGGCTGGTTGATCAACTTGTTGGCTTCATCGTCGTTAATGAATCGAAGTTTATCAGAATCGAATTTCAACGGTTTGCCAAGACGCAGGGCGATTTTGGCAATGTTAATGATGGTGCTGGAGCGGAATCCGTTCTGCTCGTTGAGGGCAAATGGTTTGCGCTCACGAACGGCCTGATGGAAGTCTGTGATCATGGGTGGTGGTCCGGGAAGCTCTTTGAGTTTCTCGTTGAGTCCATCAACATCCGACTTGAAGTGGCGGTATACATTTCCCTTTGGCCCAGAAATGATTGGCTCGTCTGGCTTGTTTTCAGCATTGAGAATGATCTTGGTGCCATCGGCATAGACCAGTTCAATACGGCGCCATGGCAGCACGGCATCGTGGTGCTGTTTCTGGGTATCGACTTCGACGTGCACGGGGCTCTCGTTATCTTTACCGAGGACAAACTGGCAGGGGTCGAGGTAGTGCTGACCCATGTCGCCGAGTCCACCACCATCGTAATCCCAGTAGCCACGGAAGGAGCCGTGAACTCGGTGTGCGTTGTAGGGCTTCATCGGTGCAGGTCCAAGCCAGGCGTTGTAGTCGAGCTGCTTTGGGATAGGTTGCTCCTTAAGGTCGGTTTTACCGGACCACATTCCAAGTTTCCAGTTACCCACGAATGCGGTGCCCAGATTAAATGTGTAGGGGCCGTCGCCGAGTAGTTTGTGGTGAACCACTTTCCAAGCTTCAGATGCAGGACGGCTTAGGCCGTAATATCTTGATTTGAAACGGAACCAGGTGTTGATCCGGAAGATGCGTTCTTTTTCTGTGATGGCTTTGACCATAGCTTGTCCTTCACCAATGGTGCGGGACATGGGCTTTTCACACCAAACGTCCTTACCTGCGTTGATCGCAGCGATGGCTTGCAGGGCATGCCAATGGGGTGGTGTGGCAACGTGAACAATATCGATGTCCTTACGGGCGATGAGTTCGCGAAAATCTGAGTAGCCATCGACGTCACCAGCGCCTTGTTTCTTGGCCTCAGCCTGACGGTCAGAGAGGTGTTTGCTATCTACGTCACAGAGGGCGAGTAGTTTACCCGGCATTCTGAGGTGTGAACGGGAAATGCCGCCACAGCCGATGATGCCTTTAGTCAGTTGGTTACTAGGAGCTTTCGGGCCACCCAAAGCGATATGGGCGGGCAGAATTTGAATGGTGGCCATTGCTGCCAGTCCCTTGAGGGTTGTCCGGCGGGTATGCAGTGGTTGGTTGTTTGTGTTTATGTCATTCTGTGTCATGAGATTAGTTACGTTGAGGATTAGTTACGTTGCGAGTTAGTCGTTTGTTTCGTCTTTTGTGGCATCTGCTTCGTCGTCGGTATCCACCTTGTCCCAGAAGAAGAGGGCGAAGATGACAAAAATGACGGCAGCCATACCAGCAGGGAACATCCAGTAATTTTTCCAGCCGGTCATGGCAGAAGATACAAGTGAGCTATCGACTCCTTCGGGGTAGCCTTTTCCAAACATTCCTACGAGGCTGTCCCAGAAGCTTGGTACGACCTGCTCGCCTGCTGTGGTCTTGATATTTTCCATCAGAGGTTGGTGGTCAGCGGGGGCTGCGCCATAGTCACCATAGGTGTTAGGAAGCGCTTTTTCGGTAAATGGGATATTTCCTCCGAATGCCATACGGAAGCCGAAGAACATTCCGACACCTTGCGTGAGGAAAACGAGAAGCGACTGTGCTTGGCCACGGATCTCGGCAGGAGCCTTTTTATCGGTGTAGATAAATCCGGTAACAAAGAAGAAGTCGTAGCAGATTCCGTGAAGGGCTACGCCGAGAAGGAGCATCCAGGTGATCTGATTAGGGGCACCGAAGGCGAACAGTGCATAGCGAGCTACCCAACAGGCCATACCGATGAGGAGCATCTTCTTTACCCCAAGCTTACGGAAGAAGAAGGGGATTAGGATCATGAAGATGATTTCGGACATTTGGCCGAGCGTCATGGTCGATGCTGGTTGATCGAAGCCGGCGGCTCCCAGGTAGGCGGATGTTTGTCCGTAGTAATAGGCCAATGGGACACAGATCAATGTGGAGCAAATGGCAAAGACGAGGAAGGGCGGGTTTTTTAACAGCTTGAAAGCATCCAGCATCAGCAGTGAGCCAATGTCGATAGGTTTGCCTTTGGCGGGTGGTGGGGTGCTGGGTAGCGTGAAGCAATAGGCACCCAGTGCGATACTGGAGACGGCACCGAGCCAGAAAATATTTAACGAAGCCGACCAGCCAAATCCACCGAGAACAAGACCGGCGACGATCCAGCCGATAGTTCCCCAGACGCGTGCCTTGGGAAACTGTTCCTGTTTCAGGTGGGTGAAGGTGATGGTGTTACCTAGGCCGAGGGTCGGCATGTAACAGAACATGTAGGCAATCATCAGATTTACGATGAGCGGGCCTTTTTCAGCTCCTTGGGGTGCGATTGTAGCAATCACACACATGATGCCTCCACCGATGAGCATGAGCACGGCCATGACTTTTTCCGATGGGAAAAGGCGATCGGCAATCAGCCCTAGAAAGAGAGGCGCTATAATTGCCGCGAATGGTGCACTCTCGTAAGCACCGCCAATGAAGTCTCCCAGTCCATTATTTCCCATGGCGAGGGCGAGTGTGGCAAACCATGCTCCCCAAGCAAAGAACTGGAGGAACATCATGATGGAGAGGCGAGTGAGGTTGTTGTTGGGTGTGGTGCTCATTACTTTGATCTGTGTGATATGCGCTGCCTTGTTACGACAACGCGAGGTTGCCTATTTCAGCGTAATTTTCTTCAGTGGCAAGGATGCAATGTGGTAGATATCAAGTATGAGGTTTCCACTGGACCCTGGAGATGTGATTGGGCATGGGTGCTGGGAGACGGTTAAGCGTCTACTGGCACCGATTTCGAGTGTTTGGATTGGATGTTTTTGCGCTTTGGTGTCCATGTTTATGGCTGAGCCGGTTCATGGAGTGCGGGTTGCAAACCCGCACTCCTTACACAAAAAACCCGGCGGTATGAAACCAGCCGGGTTTTGTAAGTTGTAAGTTGGATTGAACCTCGATCCTAGCGCTCGTTCATTGGAGGCACAGGCATTGTTTCCTGTGGTCCTACATACTTGGTAAGTGGGCGGTAGAGACGGCTATCCTGAAGCTGCTCAAGCACTTGGGCGGTCCAGCCGGCAGCACGTGCGATGGCGAAGATCGGTGTGAAGAGGTCGGTTGGGATTCCCAATGAGTAGTAAACTGTGGCGGAGTAGAAATCCACATTGGCATTGAGTCCTTTGCGTTCCTTCATGATTTCAGCAATGCGGTTGGACATGTTGATCCATTTTGCTTCGCCGAGTTCCTCGGTTAGCTTGACAGCCATTTTGCGCAAGTGAGGTGCGCGTGGGTCGAGCACCTTGTAGACCCGGTGACCGATTCCCATGATCTTCTTTTTGTTAGCAAGGCAGTCTTCGACAAATGCGTCTACTTTATCTTCGCTGCCGATTTCCTCGAGCATGTGGATAACACCTTCATTAGCACCACCGTGCAGTGGTCCTTTGAGTGTGCCAATGGCTGAAGTCACAGCGGAATACATATCGCTGAGTGTCGCGACGGTTACCCGTGCAGAGAATGTGGAGGCATTCATGCCGTGATCGGCGTGAATGATGTAGGCGATGTCCAATGTGCGTGCCGCCGCTTTGCCTGGCTCTTCGCCGTTAATGAGGTAGAGGAAGTGAGCCGCTTCAGCGAGGTCAGTGCGGATGGCTGGGAAATCGAGGCCTTGGCGTGCGCGATGGTAGTAGGCGACAATGATGGGGATTTGAGCCACGATGGAGAGAGCAACTTCACGGTTTGACGCATGATCTGGCTCGCCGATCTTGGCGCGGTGGTCGGTGAGGCCGAGCATGGAGACACCTGTGCGGATAACATCCATGGGCGAGGCGTCCTTGGGGGCGGTTTTGAGAAAATCAATCACGCCTTGCGGCAGTTCACGTCGGCTACGGAGGCCTTGAGCGAAGGCGTCGAGTTCGCTTTGAGTCGGTAGTTGCCCGTTCTGAAGGAGGTAGGTTACTTCTTCAAAAGTGCAATTTTCGACGAGGTCGTCGATGTCGTAACCGAGGTAGGCGAGTTTCCCCTCGGCTCCTTTGACGTCACTGAGGGCTGATTCATTGGCGATGACTCCTTCGAGTCCTTTGGCGTAGTCACTCATGATAGATGGTCCTTTTTTAATGTAGTT
Organism: Akkermansiaceae bacterium; assembly: GCA_037620805.1. Lineage (GTDB taxonomy): Bacteria > Verrucomicrobiota > Verrucomicrobiia > Verrucomicrobiales > Akkermansiaceae > Oceaniferula. The sequence continues at coordinate 47,772 of JASJLI010000029.1, read as the reverse complement.
GGTATGTTTTCAGCGCTGTTGGCTGAGAAAAGTTGCACACATAGGGTGTGCAGGAAAGCTGGTAGTCCTTAAGCAAAAGGCACGACAGCGGGGGGAGATAAACCGCAAACCCAATGGGATGCAAGAATGAATAGCGTCAGAATTATGTGATTATAGGCGCATATTTTGTAGGAATACATGATTGGTATTTTTTTTTGTGCCATTAAGATCGCGCTCGTGCAGACAATTCTTGCGATCGAGACCAGCGTACCCGAGGCGAGTGTTGCCTTGTGGAGCGATGGGGAATGCCTTTTTAAAGCAGAGTTTGTCAGTGACCGGCATCATAACTCGATGGTGTTTAATCCCTTGGCTGAGGCGCTGGAGGCTTTAGAAGCTCTGGAAGGACGGGAATTAACCTCTGTCGTGGTCGGGACCGGCCCAGGAAGCTATAGCGGAACCCGCGTTGGCATTGCCGCCGCGCAGGGCGTAGCGATTGCCCGCGGATGCCCCGCCATTGGCCTAGGATCGATGGCTGCAACTCCTGTAGCCCGTGATTCCATGGATCCCAATAGCTCTAATAGCCCCAAAAACTCGGGCGGGGCCTTAGCCGTCGGCGATGCTCGCAGGGGGTTGTATTTTATTTCCCCAATCTCAGCCACAGGGGAAGCCATGGATGTCGAGTTGATGGACGCGGAGGCCTTTGCGTCTCGGATGAATGCGGTTCCAGATGCCGCGCTGTTCACCTTAGATGATCCCAGCGGCCTAGGCCTTGAGGAAGATTTGGAAAATAGGGTGCAGCGAACGCGGCCTGAAGCTCGGTTATTGATCGATGTCTGGATGAGTCTCGATCCGGAGAGGCAGCAGGTTTTGGCGAATCGGCCATTATCTCCCACCTACTTAAGAGCACCATTTACATCCAAAGCAAAGTCCGGGCATCCGCTGCTGCGAAAGGGTTAATGGTAAAAGGGTTAATGGTAAAAGGGTTGATGGTAAAGGTTGTCGTAATTTTGCAGGGCGTTTTTCAGAAAATAGGTGAATTTCTTGAATAGAACACCCATAGGATGCGTCGGACAGAGGCCTCTTTTTGCCTCTTTCTTTTATCCCATAACCTCCCCCCTCCGTTATGAAGTTTCTTTTTCTCCTGAGCTCGCTCGTCATGAGCGTGTTGACCATTTCCTGTACCTCTAATCTAAACGAGCTAACTGATCAAAATGCCGTCAGTGATGCGTGGCTTGATACGGCCCCCCGAGTATCACAACGGCCCCACCGACCAGCCGATGGTATAACGCATTGGAAATATGGGCCTTCGATGGATCGGATAACAACATACTCACCAAGATCTAAGCCCGCAAGAAGCGCTCAGCCAGCTGAAGTAGCATCGAGCAAACAGAAAACAACCAGACCGGAGACTCATTATATATCGTCAGGATACACGACTCACTATGGGGCTAGCCATCGTGGTCACCACCGAGCTCCTAATCAGGGGTTTGTTCGCACCGTTGAGCAAGTTGGACCTTCCATCGTTCCCCGTCTTTCAGTTCCAACAGTTGTAAGATCTCCCCAGGCAGTTTCAACTCGCAACCATTCCTCAAATAATAAGGAATCTCATCGATCTGGTTATAATCGAGGTGAACGCAACACAGCGAGCACTGCAGCAAACGGCGCGAGAAGTCGAGGGGGTCAAGGGAGTCGAGAAGGCCGTCGTCGTTAGAGGGGCTGTGGATAATCCCCGTGAATGGGCTGAAACCCTCTAAGAATCGAGCATGAGCAGCTCTCTACTTGCTCTCGCTTAGCTAGGGATTCACCTTGACTATTTAGCTGTTAGGTAGTGTTATAGGCGCATCCACACCCATATTACTATACGCATGTTTAAATGTATAATTAACCGTATCCCGCAGCAACTTTTAATGCTAGCGGGCTTTGTATTGATGTTAGGCAGTGTCTCGACCAGTCACGCCCAAGATTTTGAAGGTAAGAAGATTACCTCCGTAAGCATCCGTTATAATGGTCCACCCACTGTCGATGAAGCCCGTATTCGAGGCTTTATGGATACACGTGCAGGTCTGCGCTACAGCGCAGCCCGTCTTGATGACGATGTGCGTTCTCTCTACGAAAGTGGACTGGTGGATGATATCCGCTTTTTTGCTGAATCCGTAGGCGGTGGAGTCAAGGTGATCGCAGAGGTCAAGACCCGCGGTAAGATTGTCACCATCGGTTTTGTAGGAAACACGATCTTCTCTGATAAAAAACTTGCCAGCGTTACCAAGCTGAAAGCTGGTGGCGTCATGAGTGACGAGTCTATTCTCAAAGCCCGTCGCAATGTTCAGGACCACTACCGTGGCTTCGGTTATGCAGACGTCACAGTTTCCCATCGGATTCAGGCCAGAGCGGCTGCGGGAACTGCCGAGCTGGTTCTTGTTGTCAATGAAGGTGCCCGCGCCGAGGTTCGCAAGATTCGTTTCCAAGGAAACACTTCTGTCCAGTCACACGTGCTCCGTAACGAAATGAAGACCAAGCAAAAAGGTTGGTTCTCATTCTTCACCAAGTCCGGCCGTATTGATAACGTCAAGCTGGACGAAGACGTTGACCGCGTGCTCGATTATTACCGCGACCGTGGTTACCTCCGCGTTACCGCCACCGTAGGCCGTGCCCCTGTTAAGGATGACCGGGTTGATCTGGTGATTACCATTCGAGAAGGAGCCCGTTACACCGTCGCCCGTATCGGCTTTGGTAAACTCACCGTATTTAATTCCTCGGAACTTGCTCCCGCGCTGACTCTTAATTCTGGTGACGGATATTCTGTTACTAAAATGCGCGCCGACATACGTATGATCCGCAGCTACTATGGCTCACGTGGTTATGCTGATGCAGCCGTAAGCCCAGACATCCGTAACGTCACCGGTAACAGTGTGCAGATTACTTACCGTGTTGTCGAAGGTCGCCGTTCTCGTGTCGGTCGAGTCACCATCGAAGGTAACGACAAGACTCAGGACAGGGTGATCCGCCGTGAACTTCCGATGCAGCCTGGTGACCACGTAAACTCAGTTGAGATGGACACCACACGTCGTCGCCTGAAGAACATGAACTACTTCAACGATGTTCAGGTCAGCGCTTCTCCATCCGCTCAGACCGGATACCGCGATATCAATATCCTGGTGAGCGAGAAAAAGACCGGGTCGATCAGCTTTGGTATAGGATTCAGTTCGGTCGATAGCATCGTGGGTTACATCAACCTCGAGCAAACGAACTTCGATATTTCTAACTGGGGTAGCTTTACCGGAGCCGGTCAGCGCTTCAGCACCAAACTCCAGCTGGGTAGTGAGCGCACCGACTTCCGTATGTCATGGGTAGAACCATGGTTCCTTGGCCAGCGCCTTGCGCTTGGCACAGAGGTATTCTACCGCAATGCCCTTTATTACAGCTCCGAGTATGAGCAGAGCCAGTATGGTTTCGCCCTCTCGCTACGTAAGCCACTCGGCAAACGCTCTTACCTTCGTGCGGAATACCGTATCGAGGACATCACCATCGATTCTGAGCCTGGAACCTCTCCCGTATTTGCAGCGGAAGATGGCGACTTCTTACGCAGCGCAGTCAGCCTGAACTACGTTTACGATAGCCGCGATAGTAACCAGCTTCCACGCAAGGGTCACAAGGTTGACCTTGGTGTCACCTACGCTGGGGGTCTTCTTGCTGGCGATGTTGACGTCTTTATCCTCAGTGCAAGTGGTTCTAAATTCTGGAACCTCTGGGGCGATAGCATCCTTTCTGTTAAAGGTGCCGTCACCGTGGCTGACACACATGGCAGCGGTAACATGGTTCCGATCTTCGATCGTGAAATGCTCGGTGGACCTCACTCACTACGCGGATTTGAAAACCGTGATGCCGGTCCACGTGACGCAGCTACTGGCGAAGTCTTCGGAGGTAACACCTCAGCCTTTGCTTCAGTGGAATACACCTTCCCGCTGATCGAGCGTGTCCGTGGTGCCGTCTTCTACGATATCGGCACAGTGAGTGTTGACTCCTGGGAATTCGGCGATGGTATCTACCACGATGCTGGTTTTGGTCTCCGCCTGAACCTGCCATTCGGTCCCCTCGCCATCGACTACGCGATTCCTCTCGGAACTCCATCAGGCGACAAAGGTGCCGACCAAGGTGGCCAATTCCAGTTCTATCTGGATTACAAGTTTTAGGATCGGATAGAACCTAACTGATTTCAAAGCTCTCAGGTGAATGCCTGAGGGCTTTTTGTTGAAGACTCGATTGCGATGAGTGGGGGCTCTGATTATTGGCGAAATCGTAAATCAAACTCACCGTTTCTAACGAAGCGACGACCAAAATGAGTCTTGCTGCGAGCTGATTTTTTTTGATATCCTATTAGTATTATGAACCTTTCAGCCAGATCTATCCTTCTAGCCTTGATTTCGGCTACAATCATTTCCAGCGGATGCTCTGAAAAGGAAAAGGTTGAGACAGTTGAGACACCAGAAACAAGGGTGGTAACGCCCGATAAACTAGAGGGAAGAAATGATATTTATTATGAAGTTGATCAGGCGATTCCCTTTACGGGGTTAGCGCAGGAGATGTATCCAAACGGCCAGAAGGATTCAGAGAAGAACTACAAGGACGGGGTGTATCATGGTGTAGTAACTTATTGGTGTGAGAACGGTCAGAAGGGGTCAGAGGTGAACTGTAAAGACGGGGAACCGCATGGTGTCCGAATTGAGTGGGATGATAACGGCAAGAAAATTAGCAAAGTTAGATTCGAGAACGGGGTGGAGAAAAGATGACGCGCACACATGTATCCCTCGGGGATCGGATGGTAGATTTTGTTGGTTAGTGGTTGGTTGGGGGCGGGCCTGATAATTTTAGTCCAAGCTTTGCTAAACTTGATGCTTCATCATCGAAGACTGGATCAGTCGTTATTCACTAAACAAAAAAGCCCCCAGGCCATTCCTAACCTGAGAGCTCTTTCCTGTTTGTTTCCTGTACTTTGCGTTTTCCTGAAAGGCAGGACTTTTTGGGGACTCAAAAAAACTTCCAAGATGTTTTTCTTACTTATCGTCGATCACTTTGGTTCCAGCCCATTGATCACCGAGGCGTAACATACCTGCAGGGGCAGTTTGTTTGGTGCAGAGAATAATGAATTCGACGATTGGGAAAAAGGGAATGAACAGAACCGCGTTGCGGATCAGGCCGGGGCTCCAGTTTGCTGACAGGCTTTTGCCATCGGTGGTGACAGCGCGGAGTCCGAGCAGTTTTTTACCAACACTCTTGCCGTCTAAGAAGGGGATACAATCTCGGAATAGCAAATAGGCCCAGCTGACAAGGGAGAGCAGAGTTCCCATTTTGGGCAGTGCGAAGCCGACGATGCCGGAAATGACGACAGAGAGCGCGACCATAACGTGCCGATTTCTGACCTATGCGGAGATTTTGAAGAAAAAGTTGCAAAGATGATTTCCTTAATCCTTGCCAAGGTATCCCGAGTTACAGAGGATCAAAAAGAACATGGATGCAATACGAGCAGATTCGATCGTCAAGGAATATGGCGATGTAAAGGCACTGGACCACGCCAGTATCACTATCGAGAAGGGTGAACTCTTCTTTTTATTGGGTTCCAGTGGCTGTGGTAAGACGACGTTATTGCGTTGTATTGCCGGACTGGAAACACCCAATTCAGGTAGGATTTATTACGGTGACAAGGATGTGACCAAGCTTCCCACTCACAAGCGGGAGGCAGCGATGGTGTTTCAAAGTTACGCCCTGTGGCCACACATGTCTGTAGGGCAGAACATCGCCTTTGGTCTTGAAGAACGGAAGGTCCCTAAAAAGGAAATCGAGGAGCGGGTCGAGGAGGCTCTCGCTATGGTTCACTTGGAAGGCTACGAAGATCGTAGAATCGACCATATGTCCGGTGGCCAACAACAACGCGTCGCCCTAGCACGCGCTCTCATTGTAAAACCTAAATGCCTTTTATTAGACGAACCACTCTCAAACTTGGACGCGAAACTCCGGCTCGAGATGCGCTCAGAGATCCGCCGGATTGTGAAAGAGAACAATCTAACAGGTGTCTACGTCACCCACGATCAGGAAGAAGCTCTATCGATGGCAGATAGAATGGCCGTTCTAGACGCGGGTCGAATCGTGCAAACCGGAACGCCGGAGGAGATTTATAGAAATCCACTCAGTGCCCACGTGGCTGGATTCATTGGTGAAACTAACCTTGTCGAGGCGAGCGTTGATCGGATTGTCAGCGACGACGGTAAACTCGGTGTCCGCGTTTCCTCTAAGGCTGGGCAATTTCACGGTCATGTCACACGTGGAAACTGGCGACCTCAGGAGGGTTCTGAGGTGCTTGTTTCGATCCGTCCAGAAGCTCTCTATGTCGATAACTCTGGCGTACCTATCAACCGGGTGATGGGCAAAGTAATCGATCGAATGTATCTCGGCAGTAGTGTCCAGTATAAGATTAAGGGAGCGGGTGACCAGGAATGGCATGTCACCGAAGCCAATCCCCAGTTGATGAGAGACGTTGGTGACCCGATGATACTAACAGCGGATCCAGCTGACGTGATTATTCTGAAAGTATGAAGTGGGTCAACAGTAAGTCTTTAGTCGCACTCGCGCTCGTCGCGTGTGTAGCTACGCCCATTCTTCTCAGTAAAAAAGAGGAGGGTGGCAACGTCACGGTGGCCAATGCCGACCGAAGGATCAATATCATTACTCCACACAACGAAACGATCCGTCGTGAGTTCGGCGAGTCATTTCAGGCATGGTGGAAAGAAAAAAATGACGAAACGGTTTATGTAAACTGGCTGACACCAGGAGGAACATCCGAGATTCGAAAAATCCTCAACGGCAAATACGCGGCTGCAAAAAAAGTGGACGAAGAGGGCATTGGGATAGATGTCTTTTTTGGCGGCGGTGATTACGATTTCAAGAAACAGGCAGAAAGAGGACAACTCGCCAAGTTAGGAGTATTTGAAAAACACCCCGACTGGTTTAAGAAGGAGGTGATACCATCTTCTTTTACGGGAGAGACCTACTACGATCAAGAGCAACGATGGGTCGGAGTTTGCCTTTCACGTTTCGGGATTTGTTACAATGTGGATGCCTTAAAGCGCCGGGGACTCAAGCCTCCAGAAAAATGGTCCGATCTAGCGGACCCTCGTTATTTCAGCGGTATAGCCCTCGCGGATCCATCGAAGAGTGGCTCGGTGGCACGGGCTTTTGAAATGCTCATCCAACAGCAAATGCATGAGGCGATGGCTACCCTGAAAAGCAGGCCTGGCGAGACGCCTGAGCAACTTGATTTACGTGCCCGCAGCGAAGGTTGGGACAGGGGGATTAATCTGATCCAGCGCATCAGCGCCAATGCGCGATACTTTACCGACAGTTCGACGAAGATTCCGCACGACGTCGCCCAGGGAAATGCCGTCGCAGGGATGAGTATCGACTTTTACGGTCGGACCTACGAGGAGATGCTGAAAAAAGAAGACGGCAGTTCGCGGATACACTGGATCTCACCGACGGGTGGCACCTCGATGAGCGTCGACCCCGTAGCCGTAATGCGTGGAGCCCCCAACCCTGAGCTGGCTCAAGGCTTTGTGGAGTTTCTCTTAACTAAAAGAGGTCAAATCCTCTGGAATGCCAAACCGGGAACCCCAGGAGGCACTAAATACCGAGCCCTGCGCCGTATGCCGGTGAGGAGGGATGTCTACACAGCGGAGAATATAAAGCACTTTGCAGACCCCATGAACCCCTACGAGCAGACAGGTGGATTTGTGTATAATCGCGAATTGACAGGTAAAGGTTTCAAAGCGATCCAGTTTATCATCCGTGTCATGTGCCTCGACTCACACGATGAGATCAAAGCCTCATGGGAAAAGCTGACAGCCGCCGGTATGCCAGAGCGGGCTATCAAGGTGTTCTCAGACACCACCCAGGTTTCCTATCAGAACTCGATGGGATACATCCGTAAGCAGATCAGTGAGGGAACCAAAGTTAAGACCGCAAACATGGGTGTGCAGCTTGGGAAATACTTTAGGAAAAATTACAAGTTGGCAGGGAAGCTCGCCGAGGAAGGGAAATAAGCACGATGAATAAAACAGCCGCTATTTCTATTACCACCCTCGTTGTTCTAATCTTCGGTGTATTTTTTCTCTATCCCGTCGGCATGACCCTAGCCGTCGCTTTTCAGAATGAGCAGGGCGACTTCACATTCGATTACATCATCGGAGTCTTCAATAACCCCGTCTATGTTGAGGGTCTGTGGAACTCGCTGATGATGGGTATCTTTAGTACCCTGATTTCGTTGTTGATCGCTTTCCCGCTTGCACTGGCGTCGCACCGCTGGGTGTTTCCAGGTAAAAAACTCTTAACACTCCTTATACTAGCGCCCTTGGTTTTGCCTCCCTTTGTGGGCGCTGTCGGAATCAAACAAATCCTCGGTGTTAGTGGTTCATTAAACGCATTTCTCATCGATATGGGCATGATGAATGCCAATCAACCTACCGATTGGCTGGGGGACAGTCGGTTCTGGGGTGTGGTCATCATGAATGCGCTGCACCTTTACCCGATCCTCTACATGAACATCGCGGCGACACTGTCCCACCTAGATCCTGCCATGGAACAAGCGGCGCAAAACCTTGGTTGTTCGCCATGGCGTAGGTTGAGGAAAATCACCCTGCCGCTCTGCATGCCGGGTATATTTGCTGGAGCTGCAATCGTCTTTATCTGGTCGTTTACCGAGCTGGGTGTGCCCTTGGTATTTGATTATACACGTGTTGCCTCAGTTCAGATTTACGATGGTATCAAGGATCTGAATTCCAATCCGATGCCCTATGCTCTAGTAGGTATTATGCTGGTGATATCCGCTACCGTATTTACCGTTTCTAAGGTTGTGTTAGGTCGCACGGGGCTAGGCTCTGCACCTCGTCCTAAGTCACAGAATAGTGAAAAAGTGCTCACCAATTGGAAAGGATGGGCCGTATCGTTTGGGTTTTTATCCGTGTTCTGCATCGCTTGTGTTCCGCACCTAGGCGTGGTGTTGCTTTCGGTCACTGGGGACTGGTATCAGACTATTCTGCCGGAATCGATGACCATGGCTCATTACAACGAGGGACTCGGCCACCCACTGGTTGTTCCATCGATTAAAAATAGCCTTATTTACGCCACTGGATCTACGTTGATCGATATTGTACTGGGCACAGCCATCGCATGGGTCGTGGTGCGAAGTACGATCCGAGGTAGGGTCATTCTCGATGCCGTGATGATGCTTCCTCTTGCCGTGCCAGGCCTTGTCCTCGCGTTCGGCTACATTGCGGTGACCCAAAAAGGAGAACCTCTCCACTGGTTGGTGGGTGATACGGGTAATCCTATGTATCTCCTCATTGCAGCCTACGCTGTGCGTCGACTTCCCTACGTGGTTCGAGCCGCCGTGGCAGGCCTTCAGCAAAGCAACATAGCTCTTGAAGAAGCCGCCCGATCCCTAGGCGCTACGCCACTGCGCACCTTAAAACGCATCGGCGTGCCACTCATCGGTGCGAACCTAATAGCTGGCGGGATTCTCGCCTTCGCCTTTGCGATGTTAGAAGTATCCGACAGCCTAATTCTCGCTCAGCAGGCAGAGCATTATCCGATCACTAAAGCCATTTACTCTCTTCTCAGTACCTTAGGAAATGGCCACGAACTAGCTTCAGCCCTCGGTGTCTGGGCGATGATCTTCCTGGGTATTTCGATCATGGGTACCTTTGTTATCCTTGGCAAAAAAGGTGGAAGTATCTTTAGGATGTAACGTTCTACATATGGAACGAAGTCACTCTTATCCATTATAATATGGCCAAGAGTTCGATGAAACATAAGGGTTTAAAAAATTTGTATTTGTAGCGGATCAGGATCAGGATGAGCTTATGAAACAATGTTACGGGAATTGGTCAGTCGTGGTTTTGTTCTCATTATGCACGTTGCTGTTCATCAGCGACACAGCACTTGCTGACCCCAGCACAGGGTCTAAGGCCTTGGCTGAAAAACTCGGGTCCTTGCGTAATGCAAGAGTCGCTATCAAGATGGGTGATACCAAGACTCAGCTCACTTATTTTACTAGTTCGATATCGGAATCCGAGCGTGCCCAGTTGGCGAAGGTAGCGCCCAACGTCCGCATTGTAACAGGACTCAGTAAAAAGGAAGCATTGGCCCGGGCCGATGAGGCGCATGGCATCGATGGCAGGTATGCTAGTCCGGAATTTCTCACTAAGGCGACCAAACTTCGGTGGGTTCAGGTGTCGAGTGCGGGTGTTGATCGTTACCTTGGCATCAAACCTTTGATGGAAAATGACGCGCTTGTGATGTCTAATTCCAGGGCAGTTCACGGGCCGGCGATTGCCGATCATGCGATGGCTATGTTGCTTTCTCTAACACGTAACCTCAATTACTACGCGCAAAACCAAAAACAAGCGAAGTGGGCGAGAGGTGGGGGGGCTGGCAAATCGATTGCTCTTCAAGGAAAGACGATGTTGGTCGTCGGGCTCGGTGGTATTGGAACTGAAATAGCCCAACGTGCTAACGGTTTTAGCATGAAAGTGATTGGAACTCGGCGGAGTGATCGGCCGTCGCCAGATTACATCAAGCGGGTTGGAAAACCGAAGGACTTGCTGGCCATGCTGCCAGAGGCCGATGTGGTAGTGCTCGCAGTGCCATTGACCGATGAGACCAAGAACATGCTAAACACGGCCGCTTTTGATGCGATGAAGACCGGTGCTTATTTAATCAACATTGCCAGGGGCAAGGTGGTGAATACGGACGCTCTGCTGAAGGCTCTGAAAAGTGGTCGGCTTGCTGGTGCGTGTCTGGACGTGACCGACCCTGAACCTTTGCCTGCCAATCATGAACTTTGGAAACAAGCCAATGTGATTATTACCCCTCACATAGCATCCCGTTCAGAGGTAACCAATGAACGTCGTTCGGCCTTGTTAGTGGAAAACCTGCGCCGCTTTGGCGCTGGCGAACCTTTATTGAATGTTGTCGATAAGAAAGCTGGCTACTAGGTTTAAGATGGAACCAACTCAAACTCACGTGGCATGCCGCGATGCGTTGGGATCATCAGAGTCGTCTGCTCGTTCTCGTGGCTGACGATAATATCCGTCTTGTCTCGGAGAACCCAAGTGCCTTGGAGGGTGATCGTGACAGGTCCTGCCATGGGTTTAGCTCCAACATCGGCTAGGTCGATGTCGGTGACGCTGACATTGAGAAAGTTGTCAGAGGTTTTACGGGTTAGCACGATGCAACTGCGATCCGTTGAACGGAGGATGCTGTTGGTGGTGCTTTCGAACTCGGCGAATGTGACAACGGCTTCGAGCTGCTTGGATGGGTAGGCGATGATGTGAGCATTGTCGTTTTGTTGAAGAACTTTGATGGTATCAACCGTGTAGGCCTCCATTTCCTCAGGTTTGGCATCGAGAAGGATACGGTATTGGTAGGAAGCATTTTTAGGAGCGATACCGTGATCAATCCATGCGGTTGAGAAAAGCCCGGTGGTTTCCTTTTTGGTGTGACTATGGCGGGACTCCTGTTTGCCAAGTTCATGTTTTACAGACTGGCTCGTAGGAAGAAAATAGCCTGTGCCGAACGGATCAATGAACCAGTTTTTACCTTTGGCACTGAGGTCGCCTTTTTCTGGGGTAGAGGTTTGGAACAGAGTTGTAACAGTAGGATATTCTGTCGACGCATTGGAAATACCGCTACCGAGACAGATGAGGGTGTTATCGATGGCGAATACGCTCTTTCTAACACGGAGTGATTGAGCGTCTTTGGTGGGATCAAGTTGAAAGAGGAAAGCTCCGTATTTCCCTCCGAGGCTACCTGTGCCAGACGGGTAGGTTTTCTGTTTTGGTGTAGTTCCGTAGAATCCGGTGCTGCCTTCAAGAGTATCGAGAGGAACCCGTAAGGTGGTGGCACCGGGGAGTCGGCACCAATCCCAACCATTGACCTCGTTGCCGCTGCGGTGATCGGTTGTATTTTTGAAAATCTGGATCGTGCCATGGCTGAGATTGCGACCGTAGCGATTGGCCCCTTTGTAGGTTTCGTGAGATCGGATGCCGGCGCCGTATCCCTTGATGTGGGCCGTTGAATTTCCATTCGCGTGAGTTCCCGACGAGGCGTAGTTCATGGCGAGGAAACCGTTCAGATTTTCAGCTGCAATCTCCTTACCAAAGAGCTTGGTGCTGTTTCCCCCAAACATACGGAGATAGGCCGCCGCGAGTTCGGTATCGACCACATTGGTTCCAGGTTTGGAGCGGGCAAGCACGCGCATCGGGCCTTTGATTCCGCCTACGCCCCCCGTGATCGGGTGTCGCCCGCAGGCGTTGAAGCCAGAGTAGGGGTAACACCAGAATCGGGCGGCCATGAAGGCGTTCTTGAGTTGTGCGTAGGCAGCTGGCGTGATTTCAAACGGTGTGCCATCGAGTGGGCCCACTACGCGGCTGGTAATGACATTAATGGCAGGGATGCCATAACCATGGTAGTGCATGTTGTGGTGAAAAAGAGTTCCATCAGGTTTGAATCCGCCCTTGGTGCCGGGTGATGGAGAACTGAGAGTAGCGCTGATCCAATCTGAATACTGTCGAAGTCGAGCGGCTTTGAATGCGTCATCTTTTCCGAGCGACTGGATGGTGAAATCCGACTGCGACAGGGTGTTCAGATAGTCCATGTTCGCCCAGTCATCTACCGGGGCATGCATCTGGTTTGAGTTAAAGTACCACGCCAGTGCTTCACGAGCGCGTGTGAGTAATCCGGCTTGTTCAAGTGGCTCTTGCATGGAGGCAATGGCGGGAACCCACCAACGGACGTTGTAGCCGAAGTGATGCATCGTCCCGAGCGAACTGCCTGCTTCAAATCCCTGATCGAGCATGTGCTCGGTGAGCAGACAGAAAATTTCAGCGATACGTTTACCCCCCGCAGTTTCCTTATCACTGGGCGGCAAGGCACTATAGATTTGGCCGACGTTTTTCATGAATCCGGTGTAGTCCTTGAGTGAATGGAACTTGCGTCGGATCGAGTGGTCAGGAGCCCCAGAAAGCTGGTTATGCATAGCGATGTGATCACCGTAAATGCCGTTGGCGTCTTTGCTGATGTGATATTTGGCGAACTGTTGTTCGAGGCCTTTGACGGTGTCGGTTCTAAGCAGACGTTGGGTAGTTCCTGTGGTAAGCCGACGGAGCTTCGCAAAGGCTGCATGATGACCGTCGGTTAGGGTGATGGGAGAGACTGGTTTTTTTCCTAAATTATACCAATGCATGATAGGATCCCAGTGGCCGTGGGTCAGTTTGTCAGCGCCATGGACAAAGGGCACTTGGAAGTCGCCATGCTGGTGACGGTGGTCGATGAACTGATGGGCGATGATGTCTCCAATCCACAGAGTGCCCGCATCGATATTTTTAGGTGCCTCGATTTTAACGAAATCCATCTCGGCCTTCGCTTTTCCCTGCATATCGCGGTTATACGATACCCAGGCAGTGCGCCAACCGGTGAAATTCAGTTTAAACGGAAAGTGGCAGGCTTCATCCTTTCCCTTCCCGAAGGAAAAACGGAGGGACGCATTGGGTCGGGGAGTTTTGTTATAAATCCAGACCACAAAACAGTTTTCCACGGGTTGGGAGAAACCAAACTTCCGCCGGGCATCCCATGATCCCATCATTTTAATCGGCCGATTAAATGTGATCGAAGAGTCCTTTTTCCAATCCCAGCGAAGCGAGTTATCGCTCCAGATGTAGCGCTTGGAGTCGAGCGAGATGGTTGAGTTTTTCCAGCTCATTCCATCAGGCAGTGAGTCACCGGAAAAGACGATCTGACTGGGGTGCTTGGAGTCCGAGGCCTTGAATGCTGTTGTCCTCCCGTTGGGTGACGTTGTCGTGGCTTGAGTGGCTGGTTTGTCCTTACACGCAGAGATAGCAAAGCAGATCGAACTGAGAGTGAGTAGGGTGGTGAACGAAGGTGTCATGAATTAAAAATCGTTAGTTTTCTTGTTTTTTGAGCAAACAAGAAATTGTGCGGCCTTGCTGGGTGAGGAGAGTAAGTGTCGTGTTTTTCTCTGATTGGTCGGCTATGATACCCTTGCCTTCTTTGAGTGTGTATCGACCATTGAGTGTAACGGTGATTACGGAAACATCAGGTCCCATCCGGGCAGGCACAAAGATCTCTCCAGGGATGCTGCCGCCTTCATTACCGGGGAGCCGCAGGTCGGGGTCGGTGAGATTCAATTTGAGAGTATTGCCTTGGCCTTTAGTAATGATGAGGCATGGAGCTGACACGGATGAGACGACGGTTTTGGCGACCAATGGCCTGGTATTGAAAATCGCGTAGGTCGTCGTCTTATCACTACGCACGATATGAGCCGCCGCGTCATGCTGAAGGATCTTGTAGCCAGCCTGAGCTTTCCATTGGCTAATTCGCTGGGGTGTTGGAGAAACGAGGATGCTGTAATGGTAGGATTTGTTTTTCGCGCTTACTCCATGATCGAGCCACGCTACGGCGTAATCGGCTTCAGTCGTTGCGTTGGCGGCATCTCGATTCTTGTGGTTCTTCTTCGCGTCTTTCCGAACGGCGTAATGGTAGAACGAGTGCTGGTGCTGTCGGGCAATATGGAGTCCCTGATCAGCTGGGATGCGGTAATGGTGCCCGACGGTATCTCGTAGGAAAGTGGCCCCGGATTGTTTGTGTTGGTAGGGGAATTCGGTGATCGATTTAGTTCCAACATGAAGCGGCTTGTCCTTGCTGTCCAAGTGCTGCTGAAAGAGGATAGTTTCAGCTGGATACTTGTCGCTCGATGATGAAATCGAACTACCGAGGCAGACGATCGTATCACCGAAAAAGCTGTAGGACTTATAAGCATGGATACCGATATGCGGTCGACTTGGTTCAGGTTTATCCTTGAGCACCATGGCAAACAATCCGTCCTGCTGGTCCATGTGACTATTCCCCACGAAGGTCTCATCGGTCGTCGGCATCATGATGATACTTTCATAGGGAATTTGATCCAATGGCACTCGCGTGACCGTGGCTCCGGGAGGCCGCGACCAATCCCAACCTTCTTCAGATACCCCTGAGGCTGTTAGTCCACGGAGAGAAAGGATCTCCAAGGTCCCGTGGCTCTGGTATCGTCCGTAGTGGTTGACCGATCCATAAATCTCACTGCCCCAGACATACTTGCTCAGGCCACGCGCGACCGCTAACCAGTCGTCACGCCGATGCGCGCTGGTGTGTGCGTAGGGGAAGGCCCAGTGGCCACTAGGATGAGCCTCGGCTTGGTAGCCAGGGAATTTAGCTGCGGCATCGGGAAAGAGTCGCAGGGTGGCAGCGGCAATTTCCTGATCGATGGCTTGTTGACCGTCGGGTGTGCCCGAGTGGGCAAAGTCAACGAAGGCGGATTTGAGACCCGAGATACCAGCTTGCGAAAATGGATGCCTGCCACTCAGTGAACGAGGCCAGCTGTGTAAGTTGCTTTGTATTCTGATGGTCAGCAGAGCCTTCCGGAAATTTTGATAAGCATCGTGAGAGAGTCTATAGGGAGTGTCGGAAAATAGGCGGAAAATAGTTGGCAGAACTTTGAGAGCACCAATTTCGTATGCCGGATAATGACCCCAATGGTGAAATGCGGTGCCATCCTCTTTGAATCCTCCATTGCTTCCGTGTCGGTCATTAGCAATGGCCCCGCTGAGCATTTTACTCCACTGAAGGACTGCAGTATGCCGTTCTCCTTCTGCCTTCGTCATCAGCAGCGCCATCAATTGGGGTAGCGCCAGTGTATGGAAATAATCGAGATTAGCGTAGTGAGTTGAGGCAAAGGGATTGTAGCAATAATGGGCATCATTAAACCACTGGAGCGACCGCGCCACCTGCCGCCTGAGCCCGTTTTTTTCCAAAAGCCGACGCGTCAGAAATCCAGCCGCATAATACTCACGGGATGAATATCCAAAGTGGTGCATCGTCCCCTGACCATGCCCTTCGTGCCACCCCGACTTCAACAACAGCCGGTTGAGCGAAACGATCATGGTTTCGACCTCATCGCGTGCCGGATCAAATTTAGGAATGCGGGGCAGCGCCTTGGCGAGATCTAATAGCAGTTTCCCTGCATCATCGAGATCGGTTTTCAGTTGGATTTTGATATCGTTCTCAATACTCAGACCTTTATAAATGTCAGCCGTGTGGAGATAGAAAATGTGTTCACCTGATACGCTGGTGGGGGTGGTTTTTATTTTGTATGCCGCGTAACGTTTACGAAGGCTCAAGAGCTTGGTCTTGGTCGTTTTTCCAACGAGATCTTTTTCAAGGTTCCATGCCAGATTAGATAGGACTTTCGTCTGCGTTGGGTTGAGTTTGATGTCAGGGATGTCACGAATTCCCTGATGATAGAGGTCGATCGGATTTCCCTTTCGGTTGCGTGAATGCACGTCGTCACGGGAAAACTGATACGAGCTATCCTGACTCGCATGCCGTCGATCAAACTGGACGCTGGGAAGGAGTAAATCGATGTGGGCTTGTCCTGCAGCTCCCTCGGGTGTGCGGATACGGATCCAGTCCATGGTAGCACTTTCCTGCCCGTCCATCCGGTTGTAGGGCATCATCAGGGTGCGCCAACCGGAGAATCCTAGTTTGTAATCGAACCAGCAGTCGGCTTTATTTTGTCCATCCCGACCAAACTCAAAACGTATTATCTGACCGTTTAGTGCCTTCCCCTGATACAGCCAGAGGTGAAAAACTGCCGCGTGCTTGCGCTGTCGGACGATTTTATTTTCAGCATCAATCGAATGTTTGATATCGATGACACCCCCACTGCCATCCCAGGCGAGTTTGAGGGATTTTTTTCCATGAACTCGCTCATTCGTATTGAGTGAGATGGCTGTTCCTTTACCGGCTTTAAAACCAGCAGGAATATTAGCCTCGAAAGAATAGATATCAGGAGCCCCCAGCAATGGCTGAACAACCATGACGCAGGTAGCGATGAAGCTGTAGCCTTTGGAGATCATCGTGGAGAAAGAAGTTTAACGACCCATCCATCCTCCATCAACGACGAGGACTTCACCGTTAACATAGTTGGATGCTTCGGAAGCGAGGAAAACCGTCGGCCCTTTAAAGTCCTGGGGAGATCCCCATCGGCCGGCGGGGATGCGACCGAGGATTTGTTCGGCACGTACAGGATCGTCCTGCAGTGCCTGGGTGTTATCCGTAGCAATGTAGCCGGGTGCGATGGCGTTGACGTTGACGCCTTTGCCTGCCCACTCGTTAGAGAGAGCTTTGGTAAGTTGGCCGATGGCACCTTTTGAGGCTGCGTAGCCGGGGACGGTAATGCCACCTTGGAAAGTGAGTAGGGAAGCGGTGAAGATGACTTTGCCGCTACCGCGCTCGATCATGCCTGCGCCGATTTCACGAGAGAGGATGAACTGGGCGTTGAGATTCACCTCGATGACCTTGTCCCAGAGCTCGTCACCATGTTCAGCGGCGGGGGCACGCATAATGGTTCCTGCATTGTTAACGAGGATATCGGGTGTGCCGTGGTTCTCTTTGACCTTGGCGATGAAGGCGTAGAGCGACTCGCGATCTGAGAAGTCACAGGCGTAGCCGGTAAACGATTGGCCAGTGGCTTCTACGGCTTTGGCGATTTTACTGCCAGATGATTCCATGGTGGCGGAGACGCCAATGATGTTGGCTCCAGCTTGTGCGAGGCCTTCTGCCATAGCGAATCCGATACCGCGTTTGCAGCCGGTGACGAGGGCGGTTTTTCCTGATAGATTAAACATGATGAGTTGGGTAGTAGTAATGATTTATGGGTTTCCTCTGAGGCTTTTTACAAGTTCTGGCAGCCACATGGAGAGCGGTTCGATATAGGAAATGGCAATCAGTGCGAGCACCATGGCAATATAGAATGGGATCATCTGGCGTGAGACGCTGGTAATGTTTGCCTTGCCGACACCACAACCGACAAACAGGCAGGTGCCTACAGGCGGCGTGCAAAGCCCGATGCTCAGGTTGGTAATCATAATGATACCAAAATGGATTGGCTCGATGCCGATGTCGATCGCCACTGGCATGAGAATCGGAGTGAAAATCAACACCGCTGGAGTCATGTCCATAAACGTTCCGACAACTAACAAGATTACGTTGATGGTAAGTAGAATCGCAATCGGATTGGATGAAAGGGTAAGCATCGCCTGACTGACCATTTGAGGAATTTGTTCCATCGTCAGGAACTTACTCATCGCGGAGCTGGTGGCGACCAGGAGCAGCACCATAGCCGTAGTCCTGGATGCCCGACTAAGGATAGCCGGCATGTCCTTGAGCTTAACTTCTCGATAGAGACAAACGCTAAGAAGAAATGCCCAGACGACAGCGATCGCTGAGGCCTCGGTGGCGGTGAAAACACCTCCTAGAATACCACCCAATACGATGATGACTAACAACAGGCTTGGGAAAGCCCGACCAAAGCTAGGCAGAAACTTGGGAATACTTTGCAACCCAGTTTTACCGTATCCCTTTTTCTTGCTGACCAGCATACACATGGCCATGATGCAAACACCCAACAAAATGCCGGGCAGGATGCCACCGATAAAGAGATCGCCGACAGATACGCTTGCAACCACGGCAAACACAATCATCACATTGCTCGGCGGAATGAGTAATCCGGTGACCGAGCCACAGCTGGTAACGGCGACACTGAAGTCCCTTGGGTATCCCTTTTTGCTCATCTCGGGAATCAAGGTGTTTCCGATGGAAGAAATCGCGGCAGCGGCGGAGCCTGAAATGGCACCAAAGAGCATGCAGGTTACCGTATTGACCAGCGCGAGGCCGCCAGGTAGTCGTCCCACCATGGAAGCGGCAAAATCGATCAGTCGTCGCGCCAGACCTCCGGCACCCATCAACTCGCCAGCGAGGATGAAAAAGGGAATGGCTAGCAGAGCGAAAGTGCTCACGGAGTTGGCCATATCACTGACTACGGAGGAGGTGGCATTGGGGTAGCCCAGCGAAATGGCGGCGAGCACGGTGGCGCATCCGACCACAAACGCGACCGGAGTATCCAGCAGCAGAAGCGAGATGAAAACAACGAGGAGAATAACGATTCCGATGGTCATACCGAAGGGGCCTCCTCTCCATTATCAACAGTCTCATTGTCGTTCGAATTACAGGTAATCGCGTGCCAAATGTTATCGAGTGCAAACAGAGAGATCAACGCGCCGCTGATTGGGATCGACAGATAGAACCACGCTCGTTTCATCGCGATGGAGGAGAGTAACTGACCGGATTCGTAACGATCCACAAACAGGCCCCAACCCCCATGGGTCATCACCACAGCCGCAAACAAAAACACAACGCCGGCGACAAACCCCGCCGCCACGCGCTTCGCAAATGGCGCAAACGAGTTGGTGAGAATATCCACACCAAGGTGGGAGTTGTCCAGATAGGCCAATGCCGCTCCAATCATCACCACCCAGCTGAGTAGGAACTCGGACGACTCATCGGTCCACGACAGGCCGAGGTTCATTTTCTTGGAAAGGATACCGAGCAAAACAATCACCACCAGAGTCACAAGGATGATGGCGCAAAGGGCGTTGAGGCTTTTGCTCACCATGTTTTTTATCATTTTCATGGTGCTGTTGTTAGGGTTTGGTTTGAGGGGCCACTTTTTGGCGGATTTTTTTGACGTATTCCGCGACATCGCCTTTGGCAAATTGGGAAATGACGGGGGCTGATGCCTCCTGGAATGGTTTGAGTGACGGGCGGTGGATGGTCACGCCATTGCTGGCCATGGTTGCCAGTGCCTCTTCGGTGCCTGTTTTCCAGAGCTTGCGTTGATACGCGCTGGCTTCCCGTGCCGCGGTATGGACCCACTCCTTTTCCTGATCGCTTAGCTTGTCCCAGAGGGTGGAGCTGGCGAGAAAGATGTCCGGGATGCGTGAGTGATGATCAAAGGTGAAGTGCTTGCAGACCTCAAGGTGTCTCGACTTTACAAACGATGGAGGGTTGTTTTCCGCCGCCTGCACGTTGCCCTGCTGAAGGGCGGAGTAGAGCTCGCCGAAGGCCATTGGTGAGGGGTTGCCGCCCATCGCTTCGATCATGGCGATGGCTACGGGGTCCTTCATCACGCGCACCGTTTTGCCTCGCAGGTCAGAGGGCTGGTTGATCGGCTCTTTACTGTAGAAGTTACGGCTTCCGGCATCAAAATAACAGATCCCGAACAGACCACTTGGTTCACCCGAATCCTTGGTCTGGATGCGACCTAACAAATCCGTGCCGATCTCACCATCCAGCGTGTTCCAGTAGTGGGCCTCGTCATCGAACAGGTAGGGGAGTGAAAACACATTCATCACCGGCACGAAGTTAGAGACCGGCGCGGTGCTGACCTTGGCGAAATCCAGGCTGCCACTTTGCAGTCGCTCCAGACAGACGACCTCGTTTCCAAGTTGTCCCGACGGGTAGATCTCACAAGTGATCCTGCCACCCGAGAGCGCCTTGAGCCGATCGGCAAAACGTTCGATCCCCTTGTGCACTGGGTGATCTGTTGCGAGTGAGTGGGCGATCTTAAGCTTGCGCTCCTTGCCGCCGCCAGCCTGTCCTGACGCATCATCCCGCGATGATAGGTTGAGCGCAAAAATACCCGAGGCTACAGCGGCTCCGATAAGAAGTCCGACGATGAGGTTGGATCGAGATGCGGTCATGGTGTTGGGTTATTTG
Organism: Akkermansiaceae bacterium; assembly: GCA_037620805.1. Taxonomy (GTDB): domain Bacteria; phylum Verrucomicrobiota; class Verrucomicrobiia; order Verrucomicrobiales; family Akkermansiaceae; genus Oceaniferula. The sequence continues at coordinate 27,075 of JASJLI010000029.1, read as the reverse complement.
AGTGTGGAAAGAGGGAAGCCATCCATGTCATCGAAAGCTTGGTTCTCACCGCCCATACCCCAGATGAAGGAATACTTGCCTGTGCCGGCACCGCAGTGGATCGACCATGATGGTGATAAGGTGACGTCTTTCTCTGACATCCAAATGACGCGGGTTTCATCCGGGTGACCCATGAAGTGGGCGACGCGGTGGTCTTCATCGATATCGAAATACATGTAGACCTCCGAGCGGCGGTCGTGGGTGTGTGGAGGCATGGTGTTCCATGTGCTTCCCGTTTGGATGAGGGTAACACCCATGACAAGCTGGCAACTCTTGAGGCCATTCTCGTGGATGTATTGATAGAGATGGCGCTCGTTAGCCGTTTCCGGTGCTCCGAGTTTGAGGAGGTTGGTGTCCTCGATCTTGGCGTGAGCGGTTGGGTAATCGGCGTGTGCCGGATAGCTCAGTAGATAGTATTGCGCCGGCTCGTTTGCGCTGGCACTTGCGAAGCTGATTTCCTTGCTGCCACGACCAATGTAGAGGCACTCACGACTAGCCATATCATAGCTGGTGCCATCAACGGTGATGGTGCCCGCGGCTCCAATATTGATGACGCCGAGTTCGCGGCGTTCGCAGAAGAAGTCGGCCCGCAATGCCTCAGCAGCAGCGAGAACGAGTGGCTCGGTGGTTGGTACGGCGGATCCGACGATGGCTCGGTCTAAGTCCGTGTAAGTAAGTTGTAACTGACCTTCGGAAAAAAGGTCCTGGAGGATAAAACGGTCACGAAGGCCCGTGGTATCGAGTGCTTTGTAGCTGATGTCATCAGCGGTTCGGTGGTTGTTCATGTTAAAATAGCGTGGTTAAAATTTGATTTGTAATGGTGAGGTGAAGTTCTCGTGAGTGAAACGCATGACTTGATGCTGAAACGAAGTTTTATCCGGGCAGTCGGCTTGTTGCCAGACTCCGCCAGCGTGCCAGCTGACGGGCTTGGTGATGTCTTTGGCAAGTGTGTAGAGGATGTGTTTACCGTGCCAGATGGAGGTGTCACTGAGCTTGTCGTTACCTTTGTAAATGGATGCCATGTCTCCAGCTGCGGTGATAATGGCGGTGCCGATCATGCCGTGTTTGTCCTCTGGTTCGCCGAGTGTTTCCCAGAGGGCAATGGCGTGTGAATTCTGGAAGATGACCTGGTCACTCTCGAAGCCTTCGCTCTTTCGATTGGCTTCATCGTGAATGTAAAGGCCTGCGACAGGGCGGATGCCAACTGCGTCACCTTCCACGATGAATGCGGACTGAGTGGTGAAGAAATGTTCACCTGCATCCATGGTGATGGTGCGGGTCTCGGTGATATTTGCTTTACCGACTGTTAGGGGTGCGTAGGTAAGCTGAAAACGGAGTCGGAGCGGGCCTTTATCGATGACTTTCCAAGTTTTGTAAATTGAACTCAGGGCGAAGTTGTTATCGGAATCGAGAAAGCCAAGGCCGCCCGCACCGAGGGTGTGGCCAACTTTGTAGGCGTCCATGCCTTCGCCGTGGTTGTCGTGGTATTGTGTATCGCCAGCTTTATACCACTTATCAATGATCGGGTAACGGACGCTTTTGGTCCAGACATCGACTCCGGCGCCTACGCCTTCAGGGGCGAGTGCGGGACCATACATGCGGTAGGCCATGCGATCGGATTCCCATGCGAAGTCGTCTTTGCGTTCGGGAACAAACCGGGCGTGGAGTCGCGAGGGTGCGAGGGTGGGGGTGGCATCTTTTAGGGCGTAGAGGCAGAGGGGGCGATTTTCCGATGGAGTTAATGAAACCTGCACGAGTAGGGTGTCGGTTTTACCATCGAGGTCATTGTCGTATGCCTGAGTGGGCAGGAAGTAGCCGGAAACCTTATCAAGAACCGCGAGGTTTTTTTCAGTAAGTGTAGGGAGTTTGGCTTTGGCTGCGGACCAGTCGAGTTCGATGACTTGATTAAGGCGTTGCGTGTTAGATGAGTTGGTGACTGTGAATTTGTGCCGTGGCGATTGGTCAGTGAGTGCGAGTTTGGAGAGCTCATGACCTGCCATCAGGAAGCCGCCTACGCCATAGACGTCAGTTTCATTCATGGTGACTTTTTGAGGATCTGCACCGATGGCTTGGACGAAGCCGAGCTTGCCGTTAGGGTGGACGTTTTTAATCAGGCGGGCCCATGCCTTGTTGACTACGGGCATGTAGTCGGCTTTATCCAGAATGCCATTGTTAATACCCCAAGTGAAAGCGTAGGTGTAAAAGGCGGTGCCGCTGGACTCGGGGGCAGTGTAGGATGCTGGATCTAGCAGAGATGCATGCCAAGCTCCGTCGGGTTGCTGGATGGACTTGAGCTTGGCGGACATTTCCTTGAAGAGTTTGACGTATCGCGGCCGAGTCGGGTAATCCGCAGGCATGTGCTGGAGAATGTGGCAGAGGCCGGCGAGGACCCAGCCGTTGCCGCGTGCCCAGAAGACCTTTTCGCCATTCTTTTCTTTCCGCGTGAAGTAGCTGGAGTCGCGCCAGAAGAGACTGCTTTCCTTATCGTAGAGGTAGTCTGCGGTTTTCCACCAGAGTTTGTCCATGGTGTCGAGGTAGCGACGCTCGCCGGTGGCGGAGTGCAGCATGGCGAGGGTGGAAGGTCCCATGAAGAGGGAGTCACACCACGCCCATTCGCGGAGGTGGATTTGATTTTTCCAGAAGAGGGATTCGTCATGCGGACGCGCGACGAATTCATCAAAGACCTTCTTGGTGGGAGCGAGCTGGTGGGGGAGTTCATCGCGGAGGTAGAGCCAGAGGTAGGCGCGACCTACGATGTGGTCGTCTGCGAAGCCTTTGCGGTGACCGAGCTTGTAGTCGTTCTTGAGCGCCATATCACGCAGGACGTTGTAGTAGCGGTCATTGCCGGTGGTGTGTGCGTGGGCGGCGATGCCGGTCCAAAGTGTGCCGTTGGTCCAGTCGGTGGTATCCCACTTCGCAGGGTTGGCTATTTGCCATTCGGCGACGGCATTGGTCACTTTGAGAATCGATGTGTGATCGATCTCCGATGAAAAACCCGAATTTGTCTCAGACATCGATGACGTCAGAGAGATAGCAAAAAGGGAGAGGGTAAGCAGGCAATTTTTAATCATCAGAAGTGGGGGTTATGGGTGTCCGAGTTGGACGGAAAGTTTATGGGCTGCGGCTTTGACGAGCTTGGCGACCTCAGGGATGCGGGATTTTGGGAAACGTGTCCGGGCACCGGTCATGCCGATGACTCCAGCCACCTGTCCGAGGGCATTAAATACAGGAGCTCCTAGACAGCGGACGTGATCGTGGTATTCGACGTTGTCCAGGGCGTAGCCACGGCGGCGGATTTCCTCGAACTCCGGGATCAGTGATTCTTTATTAAGGTGGGTTCGATCGGTACGTTTGGTAAATTTGATCCGATTGAGTAAATCCTCACGAGCATCATCAGAAGCGTAGGCGAGCATGCATTTTCCAGAGGCGGAGCAGTGCATGTCAGCTAGCGTGCCGGGTCGGCTAGCCACCCTGAGGGCGTGTGGGCTGTCGCAGACTTCAATCAGCAAGGAGTTGGATCCGGAGAGGATCGCAAAGTGGGACGATTCCTGAGTTTGTTCGGTAAGCTCATGGAGCACAGGCACACAGAGATCACGTTCGGGAATCTGGGAGACAACTTGCAGGCCGAGATTGATCAGTCGGTGACCCATAACATATCCCTTGCCAACACCACGCACCATGCCCTCCTCCTCAAGCGTTTTCAGAATTCTGAAAACGGAGGTTCGGGGTAATTCCAGCTCTTTGGCAATCTCGCTCGCACTCATGACCTTTCTTGTCGCAGTTAATAACTGGAAGATAGAGCACGTGTTAGCAATGCTGGGGATTCGGTAACTGTTCATATATGAACTGCAGTGGTTGGCAGTGGGTGATCCTGTGTTTGTTCCGGCACTTAGGTCAATAGAAGAAATGCTTCTAATTCTCTATTTGTCCATATATGAAACGAGGTGTTTATATGCGAACATTTTAGCTTGAGGGTTAAAATGAGTGTATTATAGCAATAACTATGTCGATGTCAGATACAAAGAATAGCGGGCCAAGCCTCGTAAATCAGATGGGAGTGCATCAGCTCGTTCCCGTAATCGTGATGGATCGTCCTGATGATGGTAAGCCTTTAGCCGAAGCTCTAATCGAGGGTGGGTTACCCGTTGCCGAGGTAACGATGCGGACATCGGCCGCAATAGGCGCGATGAAAGAAATTAGCGCCTACGATGAAATACTACTGGGTGCTGGGACGGTTTTAACCCCCGACCAAGTGGACATGGCCGTTGATGCCGGCGCGAGATACATCATTTGCCCAGGTATGCATGAATCAGTCATCGAACGATGCCTTGAGCTTAATGTATTAGTGATCCCCGGCGTGATCACCCCATCCGATATAGCCAAAGCGATGAGCTACGGATTGGAGGTTGTAAAATTTTTCCCCGCCGAATTATTTGGTGGAGCCAAGACCCTAAAAGCGATGGCTGCTCCTTATGGTGATATGCGTTTTGTGCCAACAGGCGGTATCAACGCAGGGAACGTCATGGACTATCTATCCATGCCAAGCGTCGTAGCGTGCGGCGGCTCCTGGATGGTCGAGCGAGGATTGATTAAGGAAGGAAATTTCGATGAAATTAAATCCAGTGTAGCGGGTGCCGTGCAATTAGTTAAAGATATCTAACACATGCAACAAAATGAAAATGAAAGCCAATGCCACAATTCTATCAACTGCACTCTTGCTGAGTTCTGTTGTCGCTCACGCGGAGATTAACACTGTTAACCTCACAAAAAAGAACCCGCTCTCAGCTGCGATGAAACCCGCCGCATTTGAAGGCGAGGCATCGGCACCGGACCTTGCACCTATCCAGGGAGATCCCGATGGTGGAGACGGAGCGGCTGATGGCTGCGTCAAGATCAACTCGACCGGTAAAGGTGGATTTTTTGGCGCGACGCTCACACTTGGCACCGCCGATTCTGCTGACAAAACTATCGAAATTTCTACGCATGTTTTCAACGTAAATACTTCCTACGTGAAGTACTCCGTGCAGGTTTACAATGTGACGGACAAACGCGTCTTGGCTTCGTCCCCAATGGAGGTTCTTGATAAAAAGAAGGTCACGGAAAAGACCGTCAAACTTCAGTATAAAACCACTGCCGAGGATAAAGGTGATACCCTTGAGCTCCGCTGGGTTCAGCACTCTACCGATAGCACAGCTCGGGACCTTTATGTCGATAACGTAAAGGTGACAGCCAAGTAACTATACATGCTCACCTCGTCTGTTTCATATATGGATCGATCGAGGCGAAGCGGGTTGTCACCCTCAAATCTGCGTTTACACTACACTGTACCACCACACATTCATAGACACCATGAGATATACAAAATTAAAACTTAAAACACGCGGTTTCACATTGGTGGAGTTGCTCGTCGTGATCGCAATTATCGCAGCATTGGCGGCGCTATCGTTCACCGTCATTGGTAAGATGGTTGCGAAAAGCCGGACCGTGACATCGGTGAATAATTTGAAACAGCTCTACATTGGAGCCGAAAGCTTTGCTGGAGATCACCACGGTATATTTCCCGCGACTTATTGGGGGGATCCTGAAAATAACCAAGCGGGCAAGCAGCTCTGGTGGCAGGCTCTTAGCCCATATGTGTATAACAGTGAAGACCCCCGTAAACTGGATGGCATATTTCGTGATAAGGCAGACCTCAGAGTCAAGTCCATCAGTGATGACGATTTGAGATGGGGTAGGTGGAAAGAAGTCAGCTACATGCCATGGGTGAATGGCACGGTTGCTAACACAAGTTCTATCCAGGGGATCAGTGTTTCACGGACCAATGATATAGCAGGGCAGCCCTACCTATCCACTGCGGTAAACACAGGTTCCATGGGGATTTGGAACGAATCACAGTATAACAAATATGTCGTCCCCAGTGCGGCGTGGAGGGATAATACAATTGTCGTTATGTATTGCAGTGGCAGTGTCGAGGTGATCAAGAATCCTACCTTTGAAAAAGTAGCCCCAGCGATGGTGCCGGATGAAGATTAAAGATCACGTGACAGAGTGAGGTTCAAAATCTCCTTATTTTTTAAGCTCTTCCAACCATGTTGGAAGAGCTTTTTTCCGTAAGATGAGCTGCGCTTCGTAGAGTGATTTCCCTTGGCTTTCGTGGATGCTAAGCTGTTTACTAACAAAATTAACTCTGCCTCCATGGAATCCGATGATGTCGGGCATGATGATTTTTCCGTATTTTTTGTTGGTTTTGAAAAATTCATAAGGCTTGTCATTATCTGCAGTCAAGTTCTTGTAATTCCATAAAACAAGACCTTCCAGATGGTTGGGCTGGTTAAATACGGCACCTCCCCAAGGACCATCAAGAAATCCTCCTTCTACGACATCGAAGAGCGTGTGGCGCGGTTGTTGAGCGTGGCTCTCAAAGCTGGAATCACCAGGGTATTGGATACGCCAGAAGACATTGCCAGTGGCGTATTTACTGACTCCGCAGGCGTGCCAATGGCTCGCGACGTCCTTGATGCGAGCAGCAAGGCAATGGCTGCTGAAGCGAATGGTCACAGCGCTGTGACCACGGTTGCCATCGAGTAGTAGACGGGAAGCTGTGACGTGGGTGCTGTGGTCGATGTGGGCAACACAATTGACATCAGTAAAACGACAACGCGTGATCCAGCTGTTAGCGACACCTTTGAAATGGAGTATGCTCCAGCCTCCGTCACCGATGTATGATCTGTGGTGGACGAATTTGTCTTTCCAGTTACCTACGAAAGCGATGTCCTCGACGCCGCACTGTTCCAACGGGCGGAATGCGTGCAGCGACCAGGACTGTCCCGGGCCTGTATCAAAGTGCACAGGTTCACGGAAGGTGATGGTATTGTCCTGGATGGCTGCGACTTGGTGGTGTTCTAGCACTTGAACTCCGTCCTTACTAATGTCCGTCCATTCAGGATCAAGAGTATAGGGGGCGAGAGCTTTTTCGATGGCGGCAGGGGGGTGTCTTTACGCTTGAGCGCCACCCAGTCTCCGACTTTGATATTTTTTGCTGACTTCACAATGACACTCATGGACTCCGCCTTGGAATGGCGGACGATGCTGGTGAGTCTTTGGTAGCGCTTGCCGTTGTTAGGGAACTCGTCTGATGGGATGGCGAAGTTGTTGGCATCAAAGTTGATAATGAAAGGAGTGGTCCACATTTCATCTGGATTTCTTGGAAGCAGGTGCTGCTTCATAAAGAGCTCAGTGCCTCCTTTATCGGAACCGCTGCCACGAAGGACGATGTTGCTGTGATTGATGTTGATGAGTTGTTTTTGGTCGTCACTAGGGGCATTGATACAGAAACGGCCCTTGGGAAATAGAATCACACCACCACCTTTGGCCGCTGCGGCAGAGGCTTGTCACCACATTCATAACCCACGTAGGAATAGTCGGCTAGTGACGGACGCGTATTGTTTTTACGAGCCTTCTCATACTGCGTCCAGGCGGAGCACATCTTACACGGGGTATCCTCTGCAGCTTGGGCTGATTCTGCAAAGAGTGTCTGTGTCGATCCGAGAAGAAGTGTGAGTCCGATAATGTGTTTCATGACAAGATGATGAAGTGTGATTGGAGTAAGTTTAAGGATGAAAAAAGGCCACCCTCCCTAAGAGGAGAATGGCCTGAATGTTGAGTATTTAAAGCTGAATTACTTCTTCCGGCGAAGGATCAGTGCGAGTCCGCCGAGTCCTAGAAGTGCAGCTGATGATGGCTCGGGTACCGCTTCATTTGCAAAAACACCAGCATTCCGAAGATCGATTTGACCATCAAAAGAGTTATCGAAGTAAGCAACTCGGATCACTCCATCGGTAGAAGCAGCAACAATCGAAGTAACATCGAAATTAAAACTTCCAGAAGCTGTAGCAGCGGGAATAGTACCAAGACTGGTGTAGTTACCATTCGCAACCAGTTCATCAGCACCATCAATACCGATCGCAGTCACAAGAGTGTTGTCCAAAGTATTGCCTCCACCATTATAGCTGATGAACCATTGGCCCGTCAGTGCATTAGTGGCGCTACGGGCTGCGTAGTCCCCTTCAACACTGTAGTTAAACTGACCCGCACCATTACCAGCAGGATTCGCTGCGAGATATGTTGAGAAGTCATAATCAAAGGTTAAGAGACCTCCATTTACCGAGCCAAAGCGATTCATATCACGAAAGTTCGAGCCTTGTCCGAAAGATGCAGTGTCGATACCAGTGTATCCACTCACTCCAATGGTGCCACCGCCAAAAACGCCGAGGGAGCCCGCAACTGCGGCAAAAGTGCCTGCGTTGTTTCCATTACCAGCAGAAGATCGAGTCGCACCGACAACGGCACTTTGAGCATTAGTGACATCAGCAGTGCCTGCCGAGTCATAAGCAAAAGCACCGACATAAACACTTGCCGCCTGGGTCATCGAAGCCAAGCCGATCAGGAGGCCTGCGTTTAGGATATTTGAGTTAATTTTCATATTTTTTCTGGGTAGTAATTAGGTTGATTAATTTGACAGCTCTACTGCATGATAGGAGGAATAATAGCGGTAGCCTCTCAATAAAAATAGCACATTTGGGGCAATTAAACGTTGGATTACATGTTATTTTGGGATATATGCCCACGTGAGCGATTATTTAATAACCGATTCTATTTCTGCCCTTTTAGGCCCATTTGCTGTCTTGGCAGAAGAGGCGCATGATCTGAGGGTTGTGCTGAAAAACCTCGAGCATCGATACCTTTATGTGAACCCTCATTGGCTTAAATCAGTGGGGATTGAGGATGTTAATCTTGTTTTGGGCAAAACGGCAGTTGAAGTCTTTTCCCACTGGCGAGGAGATCGATACATTGAGGAAGAGAAGCTGGTGATGGAAAGTGGTGAGACCTTGGATTACTTTGAGGACTGGCTGAACGCGAAAGGTGAAAATGAGCGCTACCGGGCGATCAAGGCACCATGGATGGAACACGGCGTTATAATGGGAATGGTCAATATTTCTATCCCCGCGCACCGTCAAATATCTCGCGAAAGCCGGGCTGACATCATGCCAAACGTGGTTGAATGGCTGACGGGAAATGCGACCGAAAACGTGTCGATTGCTGAAATAGCCCAACGGTATAACATGTCTCGTAGTAGCTTCGAGCGGCTCTTCACTCAGCATGCTGGGCAGTCACCATCGAAGTTTCGACTCAATCTCCGCATCGAAAAAGCCAAAGAGCTATTAGGAGATCCCAGCGTGATGCTTTCTGAGCTCGCGTTGCAATGTGGGTTCTGTGACCAGAGCCATTTCACCCGTGTCTTTCGTCAGCATCTTGGACAGACCCCTTCACAGTATCGTAAACAAGGGAAGTGAGGCTTACTTCCAAGGTTCAGGCATGCTATCTAACCATGCTCTGAGATCTTTCGAGAGCACCTTGGCTTTGTCGGGAAACAGGTCGGTGAGGTTGGTCGTTTCGTTAGGATCTTTGGCTAGATCGAATAGCCATTTACCCTCCTTGTTTTCGATGTATTTCCAATCACCACTGCGCATACCCTGGGTGTAGAATTTCCAGTAGAATTTTTCATGAGGGCGTTCTGTGCTTTTGCCATTGATGTAGTCGAACAAATTAACACCATCGAGTTTGGCACTACCGGGGATTTGTTTTCCTCCAGCTGCTGCGAGGCAGGTAGGGAGGATGTCGAGTGAGATGACGGGGTGATTAAATGTCTGACCTGCTTTGATTTTTCCGGGCCATGCCATCATGAAGGGAACACGGAGGCCACCCTCGTAGAGTTGTCCTTTATGGCCACGTAACGGGAGGTTGTTAGAATAGTTATTAGTAGCTCCACCGTTATCATTGAGGTAGATGACCAAGGTGTTGTCGCGGAGTTTAAGTTCTTCAAGGCACTTATCCACCTTGCCGATGTTATCATCAAGTGCCTGGGTCATGGCGGCTAGAATACGGCGGTTCTTGTTCTTGATGTGGCTGTGTTTTTTGAGTCGGGCATCGTCCGCATGCATTGGAGCGTGGACGGCAGTAAAGGAGAGGTAGACAAAGAACGGGTGATTTTTGTTTTTGCGGATAAAGGCACACGCCTCATCACCCAGCATGTCGGTGACGTAGCGAACCTCGGACTCGTCGATCGGTTTACCATTGCGCTCGAGTCGGGTGTTGAGATTGGATTTTTTGGGGTCAGGCCAGTAGGAGCGGTGTCCACCGACGAGGCCGAAAAATTCATCAAAACCACGTTGATTAGGATGATAGCCACCGCGATAGCCGACGTGCCATTTGCCGAATGCTCCAGTTTTGTATCCCAGTGCTTTGAGGTGGTCAGCAATTGTCTTTTCGTCCAAGTGGATACCAAGATCGATGTGGTGGGCTTTATCTGGTTTGTCGATACGGAGGTTGTAGACAAAGCCAAAACGGTTTTGGTAGCGCCCTGTGAGTAGCCCCGCCCTTGATGGGGAGCACACAGGAGCGGAGACATAGCTGGTTTTAAAAAAGACGCCTCTTTCTGCCAGTTTGGAGATGTGAGGGGTTTTCATTTCCTCACTCTTGTTGTGAGAAAAGTCCGCGTAGCCAGCATCATCGGAGAGGATAAAGATGATATTGGGTTTTTCTGCAGCCTTGAGTGATGCGCTCCATACGAGGCTAACCAAGAGAATGAATAGGACAGAAGATGGATGCATGTGATTTGGAATGAGTTGAAGTATACAGTATGATCATCGTACTAGTCTTATTGATCAAGGCATACCCTATGAATAGCAGTGTTTCATCTATGGAATGTCCAAGAGGTTTGGCTGTGTTGTAGGGCGCTTCAGTGTGAGATTTGCCACGCTTAAACAGCTTTTTAGAACGATAATCAACTACATACACAGGATTATGAGTAATCATAGACTAGGTAAAACAAAACCCCGTCACGCGCAGAGCGAGACGCGGTTCTGTAAAATTGATTGGGACATTTTGTCGGTTACTACTTCCTGCGGCGTAGGAGCAGAGCAATACCACCGAGACCCAGAAGAGCAGTGGACGAGGGTTCTGGAACTGCCGTGAATGGTGTGACATCTGCCATGGTTGTACCAATACGGATTTCATCCACTGTTCCGGTGTAATCAGCGCCTAGGCTATGAACGAAGTGAGTCATATCACCCCAACCCGTTGCGGTGTCTGTCATCGTCGAAACCGCGGTTCCCGAAACGTCGTTTAGATCGGTCGGGTTGATGTAGCCCGTCATGATCTCGGTGGTCATATTCAGTTCAGCAACGAAAAAGATAGTCGAGAGACCCGCCGGAGTGGAGTCTGGGCCTGTGCGGATATCGATGTCATTGCCTGCACCATAAATGCCAAAATTACTAGAAGTAGAGCGGAGTGAGGCCGCTATTGTGCTTGGGCTCGCGCTGTCTCCAACTTCAGCGGTTGATAGGCCGGTTGCTAGTCCCCAGCTGGTTCCAGCTGTTGTATTGACTAGAAAGCTCATGTAAATGGTCCCAGTGTTTACAATGGTGCTAGTTAATGTTAATTGCAGGTTTTGAGTTCCTCCAACTGAGGCATCCTTGCCAGCAGATTTGCCGGTGACAACCAGTGTGTTACCAGAACTATCGGCGTAGCTGAGGCCATCTTCGATATCCATTCGGAAGTTGGTATTACCATATCCGCTGAAGCCACTTCCTGTAACGCCTACAGCAGTAGCATCGGTGCCATTGGCGGATGCTGTGTCAAAACCTTCATAGGCAATGATGGATGCCTGAGATGATGCGACTGATCCTGCGATTGCGAGAATACAAGCTTTTGTAGTTTTCATTGTTTAATGTGTGTTGTGTTAGATTTAATTCAGGCTCGTTGGCGTGTTCAAGTGACCTTGTTGGAGATGCTAGGGCGTATCATGTAAGTTTTTGATGTCTTGTCGCTTAAAAAATACCATGCGCGTTCCATATGCGAACACGTATTGATGGTTAAATACATGGATATGCTAATTGTTCGCCCTGCCAGCTTACTCGGGTATTGGTTTATTAGGCAATAATAGCGAAAACAGGTCGGTCTCGATAATCTGAGTATCACCGAGAAACTCGATCAACATTTTTACCCGCTCCAGAGAGGGGAGCACCTCGACAACCTTGCCCTGAAAGCCTTGTAGCGCCCCGTGGGCGATTTCGACCTCGTCACCCTCCTTCACGGTGGGCTCCAGCGTCAGCATGTCAGAATCACCCTCTTCCTGCTCCTCCATCTGTTTGCAGAGTTCGGCGACAAATGTGGCGGGAATTTCCGGGACGTAATTTCCGAATTTAAGCAGCTTCATCACGCCAAGGGTGTGAACGACGGTGCGCTCGTGCTCATAGCGGGAAAAAAAGGCGAAGATGTAGCCTGGAAACATGGCCTCAACCCACCAGACTTTACCCCGGCGGGTGGCTTTGCGGTATCTTAGGCGAGGACAGAAAGATTGCACTCCCTCGAGTTGGGCGAGCGCTTTGGCAGCGAGATGCTCCCGTTTGGTTTGCGTCCTGACGCAGTACCACGAGGGATCGTCTTTTTTCAAAGGTACTGGTTCGTCGGGAGTCATGTGTGTTTTATCGAAAGCTACTCACCGAGAACTACTCACCGAGAAACTTCTGGAGTAGGGGGAGGACGAGGTTGGCTTTGCCGGACCAGCGTTTGAGGCGTTTGATACGCTCCTCGTAGAATTCTGCGAGCTCTGGATCGTCAATTTTGCTGAGTTCCTTTTCCAGCTTTTTGAGCTTATCTTGTCCGCTGGTAAGGTGGGGGCGGATTTCCTCACGGATGAAACCTCCAACGAGCTTTTTGAGCTCTACGTCGGCTTCGAAGTAGGTTTTACGGTCGTCATTGTAATCGACCTCACGAACGGCTCCAAGCGTGCGGAGCATTTTTAAACCCTGACTCGCAGAACCTTTGCTAATGCCGAGCCGGTTGACCAGATCCAGCATGGTTAGTGGCTTGGGGGAGGCAAACAGCACCCCGAAGATTTCACCAACGGACTTGGGCAGTCCAAGCATTCTTACACCGTCCTGAAAAAAGGAGACAATGTGTTCGTCGATGGCTGGAATGCTAGACGAAGGCGAAGGGTGATCCTGTGCGTTCATAGGCAATAGGATAACACCTCGTGGTGTAGGGTTCAATTTTTTTTGAACCCTTTTTTGAACACAACTGGGTAATTTTCCCAGATTTAAACAAAAATGAGGGTTTTACCTCGATGCCAAACTTACTTAATCCTAGTGAGGGCAGCTGTTGCAGTAACACTCTCTTTTTTCTCAGCAGAATCCTGATGCGAAGGAACTGACTCAGAGGCGCTCATCGCTTTGGTAAGGGTTCCGGGATTATCAAGTTGAGCTGTGTATGCGGCGCTAAGCCAAGCAACAAGAAGGAGTGAGCTGCAAACGATAAAGGTGCGGATATTATTCATGCTGAGGTGTAGTTGTAGGGTAAACTTTCGTTTATCTATCAGACTGCGGGGGCGTGGTAAAGTCTGAACCGGTGGTAAACACAAGAAAAAATACATCTTTTACCCGCTTTCTATTTGCATAGGCGTATGAAAAGGCGGGATATTCACAAGTTTTTGGCACAATTCATAAGACTTCAGCCCGGATTTAGGTAAGTAAGTGATGATGTGGGTAGGTGAGTAAGTCATGAACGGCGTGTCTCTCCCCTGAATCGTCGCGCCAGCGACCCTCCCCCACATACTTACCTCTTTACCTATTCACATCATCGGGCCACCACGCTAGGCGTGCTCGTCGTGCCATAGCGATCGACCGAACTAACGGCGATGGCATCTGGCTTTCCACTAAGGGAAATGGATGTTGCCGAGGCAGGGAGCACCTTGACTGTAAACCAGTTTTTTCCGTATCGGGCCTGGATAGCGTATTTGGAGGCACCGCGTACGGGCGACCACTTGGCGACGACTCCTGAGCCTTTTTTCTGGGCCCCAGTCGCTTTTAAGATAGGTGTCGCAAGTTGGGTCTTACTGAGCCAGGGCATCGGTGGCACAAGAGCGGCAGTGGTGTAGGTGTTTTTTTCTAGGTATGAGGAAATACCTCCCCGGTTCTGACGTAGCGACTTCATGCTCCAGTGCACGTGGCCGGCGTAGTTGCGACCTGTGGTGCGCGAGAGAATAACCTGATTGACGATCTCGGATGCAGGGCGGCCTTTATCCTCGCTGCTGTTAATACGTGCAGTGGCAATACCTGGCCAGACGGGTCGGCTCCCCTGACTCCGCCACCAACTAAGTAGACGTGTGTAACCCTGAGGCCCCTGAATCCGCCAGTAGAGCTGCGGTGACATATAGTCACACCAACCGTTCTTCAGCCACTTACGAGAGTCTGCCGCGAGGTGCTCGTAGGCGTTGATACTGGCTGTGGTGCCGGATGGGACACCGGGCTTCCAGATTCCGAACGGGCTGATACCCACCCGTGCCCAAGGCTTGGCCTTTTTGACAGACGAATACATCTGCTGGACAAAGCTATCGACGTAACCACGACGTTGCGACGGTGTTTTTCCATCTGGGAATTGCTGCTTTGGTCGGCCATTCGCTTCGACGTCAGGGTAGGGGTAAAAATAGTCGTCGATGTGGATGCCATCGATATCGTAGCGGCGCGTCACATCGAGGATGACCGATAAGGCTCTCTGGCGAGTGAAGCTGTTTGCTGGGTCCATCCACTTGTAGGATTTGAATTTACGGATCAACGATGGGTGAGTGCGGGTAATATGGCTACTGGAGGTCGTCATGGTCTCGTTAGGTAGCGCCCGAAAGGGATTAAACCACGCATGGACCTCAATACCACGCGCGTGTGCCTGCGAAATGCAGTAGGCCAGTGGATCGTAGCCCGGCGAGCGCCCCATCGTGCCTGTTAGCCACGGACTCCATGGCTCAATACGTGATTGGTAGAGTGCATCACCATGGGGCCGGACCTGGAAAATCATCGCATTGAGTTTTAGTCGGACCATTTGGTCGAGCATGGCACGAAGTTCGCCTTGTTGTGCTCCGGCGGAGAGGCCTGTGCGGCTAGGCCAGTCGATATTATAAACACTGGCAACCCAAGCGCCCCGAAATTCCCGGGTAACCATGGGTGGGTTTTCCCGACTTGGGGAGAAGTTTTGGGCTCGTATAGCAGCTGGAAAAAGGCATCCGACTGCGAGTAAAAGCGTTAAGAACCATGTGCGTTGTAACATTTACGTGAATATCCGCGCCCTTAGATGGTATGGCAAGGTAAAAGCCTAAACAGTGGATTTACGATCAGTAAAAAATAATGTCGTACAGCCTCTAGGTCCATTTAAAAGGAGAGTGATCTAATGCAACACACACATTAGAAGACTTACTAGAGGCTGCACGGTATCTTGTAACACGCAAGAGACGTCATTATATCATGTAATCAATGTTCAACAATCCCCCTCTTTAGGGGGGGAGGGTTGTGGAATGTATGGCGAATGTAAACTCTTCCCGGTTTATTGTTAGAATTTATCTTGATAAACATGAGCTGCTAAGTATGTATTACGATAGTGATGTTAGACCCTAAACATTTACAATCCACTGATTCTAGTAGTGGAAAGTTGCCAGCGTTGAGAGATTTGTGGGCTGAAGTAGCCAATTTCCCGGTATGGGACGCCACCGCAGCACTTAATCACACACTCGGCCGACTGTGTAATCTTCTGGAAGCGGAAGACGCTTCATGGCTGGTGATGCGTAAAGAGGCTAAGATACCCCGTGATATATCCCCTGATCATTACAAAACGATCTTTGAAAAGATGGAGGGTTGGTCACCAATGGCAGCAGAATATCTTGACTCAGAAAAAACGTTCAAAAGAGTCGTTGAACGTTGGTTAATGCATGCTCGCAAAGAGGGAGTGGATCCTATGAGCCAATCTATACTCGATGGGGCAGGGAAACGCTCTCGTGCCTGCATACGGCATGACGTGACTACGGATCAGGAGTGGGCAGATCATTGGCTGTCGAAAAAATTTCTGTAGTTCTACGGTATTGGTGAGCGGCTGGTAGCATGCATTCCGTTGAATCCAACATGTGAATCCGTAATTATCATTGATCGCCCCATAGGAGCGGATCCTTTTACACCGGAAGATCGTGAATTTATGAATGTAGCCATTGCGAGTATGCCCCATTTGCACAATCGCCTGTGTATGGAGCGAGGATTGTTAATGTCTTCATCCATGTTAAGTAACAGAGAAATAGATACCTATCGATTATTACTTACCGACCTATCAGAAAATCAAATTGCAGATCGCTTAAAGTTATCCACTCATACCGTTCACGACTACGCCCGTCAACTCTACAGGAAATTCGGTGTTAAAGGACGGGTAGGTCTCATGGCGATGGTGTTAAGTGTGTAGAACTACCGAACAATCATCACACCCTTCATCACGGTCCAATGACCAGAGAAGGTCCAATGAAGCGGAGCGACTCTACGGATGTAAGTTATTTTTCGTTTAAATACGCAGGATTGATCCATAGGTGGTTTTTACCCGCTTTGATTACAGCCGGAAGGCGAGTGTTTTTTTTCGGCGAGAACTCTGAACGATTAATGGTCAAGAGCAGGCTGCCGTCAGATTGTTTGATGAATTTTTGTGAGAGGTTAGATGAAATTTGTCCGTCGAAAGAAAAGAGGTAGGGGTTTTCTGCAGCTATATTCTTAGGCAGAGTGATACGGACTTTGATTTTGGTATCATTAGCACCGGAAAGCAAGGTGGCTATACAGTCGGATGAAACTTTGGGCACATTTCGTTGAGATTTTTGAATCAACTTAGTACCCATGGGGTCCGATACTGTTGTTCTAGCCACCACGAATGTGCGGGTGAGTTTCTTGGTATCTGGGTAACAGTTGTTGGAGCAGCACATCCATGAGGCTGTCGTCGAGAGTGTGATTTCCTTTTCCTGAATAACCTTCGGCGGGGTAATGGTCACGAGTAGGGTGACGTCACGCTCGTAACCATGACAGGGATGTCCGGCCATGGAACTGAGTTCAGGATACGGCCAGGTAATTTTAGAGGCTGTAAAACCGGGGGGTAATTTCCATTTAAGTGACGTCGGAATTCCAACGATACCTGGGTTTTTCCAATAGGTGTGAAACCCTTTGTGATGATGAATGTGGAGCCCGACAGTAAAGGACTGCCCTGGGGCAATCGCAGTTGTTTCCGAAATAAGGCGAACATCAAGGCCCTTGGTTTTATCTGCACCAAAAATGACCGGTGAGAAGAAAATCAGGGCAAGGCTAGTGATAAGTAGGCGAGGCATCGTGAGAGAGGGGAGTCTCTCATTTACGCCGAAGGTTGCCAGTTCTTTTCAAACCATCGACACCTTAGTATTGTGAATTTTGTGCCTCTTGCGGCTAAAACTGGCGGCTAATAATTGAGTTTGGTCAATGACTTGGGAAGAAAGACGCCATCTTTGCGGATTAGTTTTCCATCAAAGTAAATCTCACCACCTCCGTAGTCTTTGCGCTGGATGGTGACCATGTCCCAGTGAACTTGTGAACGATTGCCATTGTCGGCTTCCTCATAGGCTTGTCCTGGGGTGAAGTGGAATGAGCCTGCGATTTTTTCATCAAACAGGATGTCACGCATCGGTTCCATGATCTCTGGGTGGAATCCTAAAGCAAACTCGCCCACATAGCGGGCACCGGCATCGGCATCGAGGATTTTGTTGAGCTCTTTGTTTTTGCCAGGTGATTCAGCTTTGACGATTTTCCCTTTTTTAAACTCGAGGCGGATGTTGTCGAATGGGATGCCTTGATAGACGGTGGGCGCATTGTGGGTGATGACTCCTTCCACACTGTCTTTGACCGGAGAGGTGAAGACTTCACCGTCGGGGATGTTGTAATTCCCTCCCGAGGTGACAGCGGGAATATCTTTGATTGAGAAGCGTAGATCGGTGCCTTTATTGATGATGTGGACCTGATCTGTTTTATCCATCAGTTTCTTAAGGGCATTCATCGCTGGGATCAGACTCTTGTAGTCGAGTAGACAGACGCGGAAGTAAAAATCCTCAAATGCCTCAGTGCTCATACCCGCCTGCTGCGCCATGGCTGGGTGTGGCCAGCGCAGCACACACCACTTGGTCTTTTTAACCCGATGATTCAACACCTTGCGCATGTGGGTCATCATGTTTTTCATCTTGGCCGCAGGCACATCGCTGGTTTCGCAAATGTTGTGAGCGCCGCGGATGGCAATGTAGGCGTCCATGTCCTTCATCTCGGCGAGCTGATGTTTGGCGATGAGTTGATACTGCTCATCGGTCGCGCCCATATACATTTCCCGGCCAATACCCGCATTCTCAAGTTTGACCACGGGGATACCTTTTTTAGCCCGCACCTCACGGATCAAAGCGATGCCTATTTCATCCGGCACATCGAAAAGGTGGAGCATCACTTTCTCACCTTTTTTAATGGCGGTGGAGTAGCGGACGAGCTGACGGGCGAGCTGGGAAATACGTGGATCTTGCATGCGTGGGAGAATTAAGAATAAAGAGCGAAGAATCAAGAGCCGATTGATTAGTAAGAATTCAATTGCCCGAAGCCCTGCATCCGCCTAGGAAGTGGGCGTGTCCAATACCAAGGGAAAACTTAAACTCGGTGTCCTGGGCTCCGGTTCGGGATCGAACATGCAGGCGATTCTTGATGCCATTGACGATGGATCCCTGAATGCTGAGATTGTGCTGGTGCTCTCGGATAACCCAGATGCCTATATTTTAGAAAGGGCAGAAAAAGCAGATATCTCGGCCGAGGTGATCGATTGCGGTGGTTACAAAACCCGCTTTCCTGATGAATCACAGTCGGCTGTGGCAGAGAAATTAAAGTCACTGGGCGTGGAGATCGTCTGTCTCGCTGGGTTTATGCGAATTGTGAAACAACCGATGTTAGATGTCTTTCCTAATCGGATCCTTAATATCCATCCGTCACTATTACCTGCCTACCCCGGTCTGATGGCATGGAAACAAGCGGTGAATGATGGTGCGACAGAATCGGGCTGCACCGTTCATTACGTCGATGCAGGCATGGACACGGGGCCCATCATTCTGCAGGCGAAGGTGCCCGTGCTTTCGGACGACACAGCAGACACCCTACACGCACGAATTCAAGTGGAGGAGCATCAGCTTTATCCAACGGCAATCAAGAAGGTAGCGGGCTTGATCAACTAATTAAACGATCACGACTCGACTCACCGCTGTGCTGGTGTCACTGCTACTGCGGGATAAAATTCAATTTCAAAACAAAAGAAAATCATGGCTAAAAAAACAACCGCTAAAAAGTCCACCCAACAAGCATGGGAGAAATCCATGCCTAAAGCTCAATTCGAATTCATGCGCGACGTGCTCGCTGCTCCCAGCCCGATCGGTCTCGAAGCCGCCATGTCTTACGGAGTTCTAAAGCCATACTTTGAGAAATTTATGCCCAAGTCCTGGGCGATCCACCAGTTCAAGGGCAATGCTGGTATCGTCGTTGATACCCACCCAGGGAAGGACGACATGACCTCCGCGATGATCATCGGTCATGCCGATAAGATCCGCATGCAGGTTCGTAAGATCGATTCCGATGGTAAAATTTGGGTTAATACCGATTCATTTCTTAGCTGCACTCTCGTCGGTCACGAGGTGAAACTATTTAGTCAGGACCCCAAGAAACCTGGCAACTACCGCTGCATCGAAGGTGGCACCATCGAGGCCCTCGGCGCGATCCACTTTTCCGAGCCAGCCCAGCGCACCGGCGACAAGGGACTTAAGCCCGAGATGATGTATCTCGAACTGCAAATGCACGGTGAGAAGTGTAAGGAAAAAGTCGAAGCCCTCGGCATCCGCCCTGGCGACCCAATCATTCTAAACCGCCCGATCAAAAAGGGTTTCTCAGACGATACATTCTACGGCTCTTACCTCGACAACGGACTCGGCTGTTTTGTGGTTGCAGAAATAGCCAAGATTCTTGCCAAGTCACAGCTCAAGAACTTGCGCGTTCTCTACACCATCGCCACCCACGAGGAAATTGGCCGCTTCGGAGCCACCGCTATCGCAGGTGAACTCAAGCCTGATATTCTGATCGGATCTGATGTAAACCACGACTACGATGCCGCACCAGGAATCGGAGCCAAACGGATGAATCCACTTACGATGGGTAAGGGGTTCAGTCTAACCAATGGGTCCATCACTAGTGAGTATCTAAACACCCTCATTGAGAAGTCCTGTCAGAAAGCTGATGTTCCTTACCAGATCGACTTCGCAGGTCGCGACACCGGCACCGATGCCATGGCAGCTTCCTTAGCAGGATTCGACAGCGCCGCCACCTCCATAGGTTTCCCCATCCGCAACATGCACACCATTTCCGAGACAGGCCACACCACCGACGTCCTCGCCGCCATCCACGGCATGGTTGCCCTGTTTAAGGACATGGACAAAATGAACCGAGGTAAGGGTATCACCCGTGATGATCTTAAGAACGGTCATCCACGCCTCGACGATGCAAAGGCTTTATAGATTCACAAATCTGTTTATCTAATTTAGGGTGACGGTGTGGCTTCGGCACTGTCACCTTTTTCGTATATTTCCGATGAGCAGGTTCACCCTTGGTATGTGGGGGTGTTAGGGAATGTGGTTACTCCACCGTCACACTCTTTGCCAGATTCCTCGGCTGATCGATTGCACATCCTCTGATTCTGGCAACGTGATAGGCAAAGAGTTGGAGGGCGACGGCTGCGGGGACCACCGATGTATACATGGGGCAGGCGGGGATCTCGATGACGTGATCACAGGCCTTGCGGGCTTCTTCATCGCCTTGGGTGATGACGCCTAACACGGGAGCGCTTCGGGCCTTGCACTCGGCGACGTTGCTGAGCGATTTGTCCTGACCGGGGCCCTCGTTGAGAAGAGCGATGACGGGCATGCTCTCTTCGAGTAAGGCGATAGGGCCGTGCTTCAGCTCGGCAGAGTGGTAGCCTTCGGCGTGGATGTAGGAAATTTCCTTCAGCTTGAGTGCTCCTTCGAGGGCGACGGGAAACATGTAGCCGCGACCGATATAGAAGGCGTTGTTGTAATCCGCGTAGTGGGAGGCGACTTTTGCAATTTGGTCGTTGGTGTCTAACACGGCTTGGACAAGCTCGGGAAGGCGTTCGATCTCCTTTGCGATCTGTATGCCTCGTTCGCGGGATAGGCGATTGGCTCGGGCGAGTTTAAGCGCGATAAGGAGCAATACGGAAACCTGACTAGTGAAGGCTTTGGTCGATGCCACACTGATCTCCGGTCCTGCATGAAGATAGATGCCGCGTCCTGTTTCGCGGGCGATGGTCGAGCCAACGACGTTGACTAGAGCAGCCACAAGTGAACCTTTTTCAACCGCTTCGCGCACGGCGGCGAGGGTGTCGGCGGTTTCACCCGACTGGGAAATGGCGAGCACCATGTCTCGACTGCCAACAATGGGATTACGATAGCGGAACTCGGCGGCTTGTTCGACTTCAGCTGGGATGCCGGCGAAGTCTTCGACAGCGTATTCACCGATTAAGCCAGCGTTCATCGAGGTACCACAACCGACGATGAGGAGTCGTTGAATGTCGACGAGTTCGCGTGGTGTTAGATTGAGGCCGGAAAGGATAGCGGTGCCTCGGTTGAGATCGATTCTACCACGGATGGTGTTCTTGATCGCTTGAGGTTGTTCAAAGACTTCCTTGAGCATGTAGTGTTCGAAACCGCCTTTTTCAGCGGCATCTGGTGACCAATCGATTTCTGACGGGGTGCGGGTGACAGCGCCAGAATCGAGGCTTTGAATGTCAACTTGGCTGCCCTCGATCCGAGCGATATCGCCATCGTCGAGGTAGATGGCTTGTCGGGTGTAGGTGATGATCGCGGAGGCGTCGGAGGCGACGATGGTTTCGTCCTCGCCAAGACCTAGCACGATGGGGGATCCGCAGCGTGCGACGACCAATACGCTCGGTTCGTCTTTGCACATGCAGGTGATCCCGTAGGTGCCTTCCACTTCTTTGAGGGAGGCTTTAACCGCATCGATTAGATTTCCGTTGTAGTTCGACTCCACAAGGTGGGCGAGAACTTCGGAGTCGGTGTCTGATTTAAAAATATGCCCAGCAGCAATAAACCGATCCCGCAAGGCGTTATGATTTTCAACGATGCCATTATGAACGAGCACGACCCGTCCTTCATTACCCTCATGTGGGTGGGCATTTAAAGTGGTTGGTGGTCCATGAGTGGCCCAGCGTGTGTGAGCGATTCCACAATGAGCTGATGAGAGAGCCTCTTTTTCTCCCTCAACAAGATCGGCGAGTCCGGAGACCTTGCCGCTCTGCTTACGGATGAGAATGTTGTCCGCGCTTGCGAGTGCTATACCTGCGGAGTCGTATCCACGGTATTCGAGTTTTTTAAGTCCGCTAATAAGCACGGGCATGGCAGCACGTTTGCCAGTATATCCTACGATTCCACACATGAGGTTAGTTTATTGGTTGATTAATTGACTGGTTGATCAGTCATTGGTTGGAGTTTAAGCGACAATGTCGCGGTCTACCGTGCCGTTTGGACGGGTGCTTGAATTGGGTCCTAGTTTGCGGCCTGGGTAGATGGCTGTTAGGATTCCGGTGTGGGTGCCGTCGCCTACGATGGCTCCGAATTTTCTTCGGCCTGTATCGATGAGTTCCTCGCGGATCATTGATCGATGGTTGGTGCCATCGTGTCGAAGGTTCGAGGTGATAGTCCCGGCTCCAAAATTCACTTTATTGCCAATGACTGAGTCGCCAACATAACTGAGGTGACCGACCGATGAGCCGTGACCGATGATTGAGTTTTTGATTTCAACGGCTTGGCCAATGTGGCAGTTGTCGCCGATGGTGGTGGAGCCTCTGAGGTAACAGTTGGGTCCGATTTTGCAGTTTTTACCGATTACGATGTTGCCTTCGATCACCACCCCGGGGAGAATTTTTGATCCTTCGCCTACCTGGATATAACCATCGATATGAGCTGCGGGGCTGACATTGCCTTGGTAGTCGGATTCGGTGAGAGTTAAAACGATGTCTTCATTGATTTGGATGAAATCCCAAGCGTAGCGAACCAGCACTGATGCGTCAGAGGCATCGACTTCCGTGGTGAAATCATCTGGGTTTTTATCGCCAATCCAAGCCAACACATTTCCACAGTTTGATTTTAAAACTGCTTGTGGAGCTGATTGAGCGAGTGCTTGCCAGTCATCTTTGGTGATCCAAGCATTTTCTATCACATGGGCGTTTTCAACGCCTTCAGCATTCTCTTGTTGGAAATCGAGAAACGTTCGACCTGCGATGAGTTGCTCACCAATGGGAGATTCCTGATGCAGGGGCCAGAAATTGGCTTCGTGTGCGGGGTGTGTGGTCATGGATTGTTTGTGTTAGATTCCGATGGTGTTTTGAATGGCTGTAGCGATGAGGTCGGCTTGTGATTGAGCGAGCTCGGCGTCCGAGCATTCGGTGAGTACGCGGATTTTTCTTTCGGTGCCTGAGTAACGGACGAGAACTCGGCCCTTGTCTGCAAATGCGGTTTCGGCTGCTTGGATGGACGCGTGAACTTCAGGGATGGTTTCGATCGGAGGTTTCTCTTTTACATCGAGACCTAGAAGAACCTGTGGATAGATGTCCATGCAGTCGGCAAGCTCGGATAGAGGGACTCCTTTTTTCCGCATCATGGAGAGTACCATAAGAGCGCTCATTATGCCATCTCCGGTTGTGGCGTGGTCTGAGTAGATGATGTGACCCGAATTCTCGCCACCGAGGTTAAAGCCTTTTTCACGCATCCGTTCTAGCACAAGGCGATCACCCACTCCGGTGGTTTCCAGCGCAATACCATCGGCTGCGAGAGCGTCGCGTAATCCGAGATTGCTCATGACGGTGGAAACCAGAGTATCACCCTTGAGTTTACCTTGAGCCTTGAGTGCTTTTGCACACAAGCAGAGGACGCGGTCGCCATCGATCACGGTTCCTTTTTCATCCACGAAGATGACACGGTCGGCATCGCCATCGAGGCAGATACCGACATCGGCACCGTGTTCCTTGACCATGGCTGCAGCTTTCTCGGGATGCAGTGCACCGCAGCCTTCGTTGATATTTCTGCCATCGGGGTGAACAGATAGTTTCACCACCTCGGCTCCGAGCTCTTCGAAAATGAGAGGTCCTACGTAGTAGCCCGCACCGTGGGCGCAATCGACCACGACCTTAAGGCCACGAAGGGAATCGGCACCGGCAGCATTTTTAGTAAATTCGATATATCGTCCCATCGCATCATCGATGCGGATCGCCTTGCCGAGGTCTCCTACGGGGTGGGGGAGATCGTCTGCGAGGATCATGGATTCAATTTTCAATTCCAGTTCATCGCAGAGCTTAAATCCATCCGGTCCGAAAATTTTGATACCGTTGTCTTGGTATGGATTATGTGATGCTGTCAGCATGATGCCGGCATCACAGCCCATCGAGCGAGTGAGGTGGGCTACGGCTGGAGTAGGCGCTGGGCCAGTGAGGAGCACACGTGAGCCCTCGGATACGAGACCGCTGGTGATGGCGTTTTCGAGCATGTAGCCGGAGAGGCGGGTGTCTTTACCGATGACAACCTTGTGGCGCTTCCTGCCATCTGCTCCGAGGACTCGAGCCACAGCGCGGCCAATTCTCAGGGCAACTTCAGGGGTGATTGGCCATTGGTTGGCGATTCCTCTGATTCCGTCGGTTCCGAATAGTTGGGTACTCATGGGGGATGATGGGTGTTGCGTTATTATAGGGTGAAAAAATTGACGCGTAAGAACCAAAAATAACACCCTTGAGGAATTATGGCAATATTAAGTTCAAAAATAAATGAACTCTATGTCATAACGATATGATGTCATAACGATTAAATTTTGTCTGACATCACGCTCCTTACTTCTTGGACTGTAAGGTGGTGTGGATTTCTACGTATTAAAAGCTTAGCCAATGAATAAATCACTCATTATCCACACGGTTTGGGCTGTTATAGCAATCACTTCATTTGTGGTGGGGGCCCAGCGTTTTTCAAGCAAGGGCGAGTCGTCTGCGGCTGAAGATTCAGGTGATCGCCGTGGTGCCAGATCATCTGAGCGGTCGTCAGGATCCGATGCTAGTTCTCGACGATCACGTTCGGCATCGCGCAACAAGCAGCGAGATGGCTCGGATGACATGGGGAATTCGGGGAGTGTCAATTTAACCGAAAAAGGTATCAAATTGCTTGGATATATCCTGCAAACGAGCAACGACCCGATTGAGCGCCGCATAGCGTTTTCAAAATTACTTGAGGGGCTAACAGCAGATAATGCCAAGGTTCTACGCGATCAAATCATTCATATGTCATCGGACAGTTCTGAGTGGAAGGATTTTCATTATGCTTGGGGAGCCCTTGGTGGCCAATCGGTGGTTGAGTTTGGAAAAGAAAGTGAAAAGAGAGATATGGCAGCGGCATTCAGTGGCTGGGCAGGTGCTAATCCTCAAGCTGCCATTGCTTGGTTTAATAGCCAGGAGCCCGACCAGCAGAATCGAAGAGATTTAAAGTGGGGTGCCGTCTACGGACTTGCCAATGCGGATCCTCAGGTAGCTACAGACTTTGCCATGCAACGTCAGGAATTGGGCGACAAAGATGCCGTCCATATGATGAACCTGGTTGCTAAAACTGTATTAAGAACGGGTAACCCACTGGAGGCCGCACGATGGTCGACTAGTTTGCCGGAAGGAAGTCTTCAGGATGTTGCCGTTAGTCAAGTGGCGCAAGGATATGCCAAAGAAGATCCTACGAATGCAATCACATGGTTGGAATCGTTGCCTCAGAGTAATGGGAAATCGAAGGGGCTGGGAACAGCATTTTCTACCTGGGCAAGCCGAGATGCCGAGGCGGCAGGTAAACGACTCAACCAAATGGGTGATTCGCCAGCTCGTGACTCGGCAGTAACTGGCTACTCGCGTCGTATTTCCTATACGGATCCTCGTTCTGCAATCGACTGGGCAAGCACGATCACCGACCCGAAAGTTAGAACCGATACCTTAGTGCACAATGGTCGTATGTATGTGCGGCGAGATCGTGAAGCGGCACGCCAATGGTTAGCAGGGAGTAATCTATCACCTGCGATCCAAAAAAAAATCATAGGTTCCCCCAAAAGGAAATGAGCACAGTGACTCTGTGATTGATTCCAGGGTGAATCCTGCGAGAGTGGCGGTATCATATGCCTATCAGTAAGTTACACACCCTGCAGGATCGACTCGCTGCAGCTGTTTTAGGAGCCGAGGAGGCGAGTAATCTGCTGCTCACAGCTCTACTCGCCAGAGGGCACGCGCTGATTGAAGGGGCTCCAGGTGTTGGTAAGACTTCCCTAGCCCAAACGTTGGCTAATGGAATCGGTGGCACGTTTAAAAGGATTCAATTTACCCCAGATTTGCTGCCGTCGGATATTTTGGGCTACCATCTTTATAAACAACATAATGGTGATTTTGAATTTGTGCCGGGTCCCGTTTTTGCCAATCTTCTGTTAGCTGACGAAATTAACCGGACTTCGCCACGTGTGCAGTCGGCATTACTAGAAGCGATGAATGAAGCGCAGGTTACCGTCGACGGCTCAACCCGTGAGTTGGAGAAACCCTTTCTCGTTGTAGCGACGCAGAACATCACTTCGTCCACAGGAACGTTCCCACTTCCCGAACCTCAGCTTGACCGTTTTCTACTATCCATCCCGATGTCATTACCCGATGCGGAAACGCAGCGATGTATTCTCGATGCTCATGCCGCAGGTGATATTAATGAAACCTCACGTGAATCTTTGCTCGATACCAGCGAGATCATGAGCTTGCAAAAGCAAGCAAAAGACCTGCCCATCGCGGAGAACCTAAACGGCTACATCATCAGCCTGTGTGAAGCAGTGCGTCGTGCGGCGGGTGGTAGCCACACCGTTTCCGTGCGTGCCTCGCTATCTCTGATGCGAGCCGCCCAAGCGAGTGCTTTTCTTGATCAACAAAAAGCGGTGCATCCAGATCACGTGCAGAATGTATTCCCGCACGTCATGCGTCACCGACTTCTCCCCGATGATGGATCATCCC
>JASJLI010000028.1:0-66563 GCA_037620805.1 Akkermansiaceae bacterium | reverse complement strand
TTCGATCTCGATCAAACCCTGATTCCTTGGGACACTCAGCTGCTTTTTTGCGACTTTGTCATCAAGAAGATGCCCCTACGTAGGTTCTACCTACTCATCCTCATTCCTTTTCTTCCACTTACCAAACTGCTCGGTGCCGGTGGCATGAAACGCGTCTTCCTCAACTACCTCTGGGGACTCAGCCTGGAAGATCTTGATGAACTTGCTGAGGAATTCGTAGAGCAACACTTCCCAAATTCTTTTTATGGAGAAATGCTCGAGGTGCTAGAGGATCAGAAAAAACTTGGTCGCACCACAGTTCTCAGCTCGGCGAGCCCTGAAATCTGGGTGAAACCGATCGCAGAGAAACTTGGCTTCGACCACTGCTTTGGCACAGGCTTTGAAGTGAATGGACGGGTCCGACTATTTCCCGATACTCCTGGAGGAAATAACAAGGGGGCGAACAAACTGCGGAAAATGAGGCACATTCTGCCCGAGGGCTTTGATCCCGATTCGGGTGATATTTTGCCAAACAGCCACGCCTTTTCTGATAGCCACGCCGACCTTCCAATGCTACTAATCTGTGAAGACGCTAGTATGGTCCACCCCACAGCAAAGCTCAGGGATGTGGGGGAGAAACGCGGTTGGAAACTTTATACACCAAAGCGTCCGACCCGTGGCAAGCGGCAATTCGCCCTCGCCTGCCTGCGTCAGGCCCTTGGGATCTATTCATAGTCAGAGTTACTACTCCACGGTCGAATACGTCCATCATTTGTGTGACGGGCTCTGTGACGATATTGTTGCCTGATCACTCTCAATAAGATCAGTGATATCTGATTAGTTGTCTTCGCGAACGTTCCTCTGCGCAACTTGTGCGGAAAATATTCCGAACACCCAACAACATTATATCAAACTATGAATCAGACATTGAAACTGACAACAGCCGCGTCTATCGCAGCTATCTCCACAGCCCTCGCTGGACCTACTCCTGCTGAAGTCGCTCCACACGCCCCATCTACTACAGGTGACTGGTGCAACAGCCTTCAGACATTTGGAAAATTCCACTCAGACAAAAATGCTTCCTTTATCCAGGAGCTGAAGTTCTTTGGACGTTTTCAGTGGCAAGCTGGCTCCGTCGATGGCGACGATTTCTCTGGTATGAGTACCCATGACAATTTCACCGAGATCCGTCGCTTGCGCATCGGAACCCAGGTTAAGTTCTTCAATCACTTCAAACTGAAAGTTAATGCCAATCTCGAAGATGGTGGTCCCAATGACCATAGCTATGGTTACCACAGTCTCGACGAAGCCAAGCTGACATACTCCGCAGGCGATATTCTCGGCCTTGAGGACGTTGCCTTCACCTACGGTCGTCACAAATTCACATTCTCACAGGAAGCTCACACCTCTTCCAAGAAGATTAAAACGATCGAGCGTTCTAACATAGCCAACTACTTTTATGGATCAGCCCGTCCCACTGGTCTTACTGCCACTGGAACAAAAGGTCGTGTCACCGGAACCTTCGGCATATTCAGCACCGATACTGACACCGAGATCGCCGGATGGGACGAGGGCCTAGCCTACTACGCAAACCTCCAAATGGAAGCCGCTGGAGGTAACGTCAACTTTGACTTCCTCTACAACGATATCAGCACGGGCGACATCGATGAGTTTGGATTCGAGTGGGCCGCATCCACCGCCTACACCAGAACCTTCGGGTCTTGGGAAGTCATGGCCAACATCCTCTACGGTGAGCGCCACGATGGTGATGCCGTTTATGGTTTTGTATTGATGCCCTCCACATTCCTCATTGAGGACCGCCTTGAGTTTGTGGCTCGCTACCAGTTCGCTGGATCAGACGGCGACAACTTGAAGTTAACCAGCCGATACGCCAAACGTGCAGGCGGCGACATCGGCGACAAGGGTGATACCAACCACACCCTCTACGCTGGTCTTAATTACTACCTCTGTGGCAACAATTCCAAGTTCCAGTTTGGTGTTGAACACGAAACCATGGATCAAGAAGACGGGGACTCAGCAGACGCTACAACTCTCTGGGCTGCCTATCGCATGTATTTCTAGGCGTTGTATGGTTTCGATAAGAGTCTGTCGGGTCCACCGATAAACATCCGGGATGTGGTCGAGAGGCTACATCCTCTTTTGTGCTTTATAATCAGACTTAAACTGATACTTCCAGCGCTACATTAATGACTCTATGAAAAATCAATCCATGACATCACTCAAAATCCAACTATCGCTCTGCGCCATCGCCCTGACTACATTGCCAGTCATCGCTTGCAGCGATGCCAAGCCTCCCATTGAAGCACCTGCTTCTCAAAACGGTGACTGGTGTTCGTGGCTTCAAAACAAACCTGCCACACTCTACAAAAACAAAGACAACCCGTATATCCAAGAAGTCAGCATCGGAGGACGCTTCCAATGGCAATACGGCTACGTCGATGGTGAATCAGCCGGACGTAAGTTTAATTACGACACGGAAGAAATCCGCCGATTCCGACTTGGAGCAAAAATAAAATTCCTCCAATTTTTTGAACTCAGCTCCAGCTTTGATCTTGAAAATGACCTTGCTCCCACCGGAGAGGAAAGTGATCACGATATCGAATATGCAGGTATCTACACGGCCACTCTCAGTTTCGATGCCCAGAAGGCATTCAATATCAAATCCCTAGACTCGCTGGAAATCAGTATTGGTAAACACAAGGTCATCAGCACTGGAGAGTATGCCATCTCCTCACGTCACATCAAGACCGTCGAGCGTTCTGCCATTAGCAACTATACCACGCCATCCAGTTCTACTGGCTTGATGGTATCCATCGACAAAGGACGCTGGGACCTCGACTTGGGTATTTTCTCAGGCGGAGTTGACCCTGAGTTTTCAGAATTTGATTCATCGAACGACTATTTCTACACCCTTCGCTTTGGTCGCAGCTTTGAAAACACGCCATGGTTCACAAAATCGCGCCTTGATCTTCGTTTAACAGTCAATGGTAACGAAGCCGATAATTCCAGTTCTAATGCCGACAGCCCGGGTGCTTACGATCTCGATTGGGTAGGTTCGCTGGCTTACACCGCTGAGAAAGATCGCTTCAGTCTGTTAGCTGACTTCATTTATGGCGACAATGGGGAGGCATTCAATAAAGTGGGAAAAGCTAGACCCGCACGCGAAGGCTCATTTTGGGGGGTTGTTATCATGCCGTCCTACTACATCGTCGACAACAAACTGGAGGCTGTTTTCCGCTACCAATATGCTCACGCCAGTGAGGCCCAGGGTATCCGCATGAGCAGTCGCTATGTAAGACATGCTGGAAACAGTGCCAATTTACCTACCGTTGCCGAAGGTCGCGGAGACGAGCACCATAGCGCCTACCTCGGCCTGAACTACTACCTCTGCGGAGATAACACCAAGGTGATGATCGGCGTGGAATACGACGAACTCAGCTCAGACGGAGTGGACATCTACGAGGGGATCAGCGCATGGGCTGCCTTCCGCATGTATTTTTAATTAAACTCCAAGTTTTAAACTCCAAATACCAATCTTCAGAGGATGCAGCATCAAGCTGCATCCTTTTTACTTTCCAAGCCCTGCCCTTTCTATTACCAACTCCGCATTCCGAGCTACCATCCTCGGTAACAACCAATTATAACTATGAAAAACGAAATCAACATCGCGTCGCACCGCATCACTCAAGTTGCCGCGCTCGCTCTTGCACTCGCTACCACATCCACTATGGCAGGACCCGTGGCCGCTATCGCCGACGCTCCAGCCAACAACGGCGACTTCTGCAGCTGGCTCCAGAACAAACCCGGCACTCTTTATAAAAACAAAGACAATCCCTACATCCAGGAGGTGGGAATCTTTGGGCGCGTCCAATATCAACAGGCTTGGATTGATGGTGATGCAGGCGGTGAGGATTTTTGGTACAACAGCGAAGGTCAGTTCCGCCGTGTTCGCCTAGGAGCACAAATCAAATTCCTCAACCTCTTCACTCTTAAAAGCAATGCCGATATGGTTGCAGACACCCGCCCATCCGGTGGCGATCTCCACTTGGGATACGCTAATATTTACGAAGCAACGCTGACATTTAATGCTAAAAAAGCATTCAACATCAGCAGCCACGATAAGTTCAACATCGGCTACGGAAAAGCTAAAGTCGCACTGGCTCAAGAGGCTGTTACAACTTCAAAAAAGATCAAAACTATCGAACGTTCTGCCATCGCCAACAAAGTCTTCCCCACCAACCTCACGGGTGCATGGATCGATGCCAAACATGGTAAACTTAGCTACTATGTAGGTGTGTTCAGCACAACTCGCGAAAATGAAATTGCCGATTGGAATACTGGCGAGCTCTACGCCGCTCGTGCCACTTATGATTTCACCGATAGCACCTCGTTTGACAAAGCGTCGGCACAAGTAGGGTTTATCTACGCTGACCATGATGGCCCAGCCGATACAACCGTCAGTTTTGACTGGGCAGCCTCCGCTGCCGTTAGCGTGCAACAAGGACGTGCCAATTACATGGCGAATGTCATTTTTGGTGAAAACCGTGATGATGCCGCAGCCACTCGCGGCGGCAGCTTCTGGGGAGTTGTCCTCATGCCTTCTTATTGGATCACTGAGAACCGCCTCGAAGCAGTCCTCCGTTACCAATATGCACACGCCAGTCAAGATCAGGGCATCCGCCTAAACAGCCGCTACGCACGTAATGCGGGCGACACTCGCAAAGAGAGCATCGCAGCACTCCGTAATGGTCGTGGTGATGAGCACCACAGCGTCTACCTCGGACTGAACTACTACTTCTGTGAAAACAACTCCAAGATCATGGCTGGAATCGAGTGGGACGATATCAGCTCCGATGGAAATGACGTCTATGAGGGCATCACCTATGGCCTCGCTTACCGCATGTATTTTTAATTGAAGCTTTAAGTTTCAAACTCCAAAAACCAACTTTCGAAGGACGCAGCTACGGCTGCGTCCTTTTTTTGATCTCATCGATCGCCCAGCTTGCGTGCTCGGATATGAGAGGATCTTCAGAACTGGCTGCACCTTCCAATGCAGGCAGATCCTCTTCTTTACCTACGTTACCGAGCGCCACACAGACGTTTCTAAAAAATCGATTCCGCTTAATTCGTTTAATCGGTGACTTGGCAAACAGTTTCCGAAAACCATCATCATCGAGATCGAGAAAATCGCGGAGTCGTTTTTGAAACACCGACTGCCGGGCGTGGAATCTTGTTTCCCGACTCACCTTAGCAAAGCGGTTCCATGGACAAACATCCAGGCAGGTATCACAACCGTAAATCCTATCTCCTATTTGTTTCCTAAACTCCAAGGGAATCGGCCCCATGTGCTCGATGGTGAGGTAGGAAATGCACCGTCTAGCATCCACCCGATGAGGCTCCGTGATGGCATCCGTAGGGCAAGCCGTGATACATCGTGTACACTTTCCACAGTGATCGCCAAAAGGAAGATCGGGTGGCAGGTCCAACGTGGTGATCAACTCAGCGAGGAAAAACCATGTGCCCATCCCCTTGTGGATCTGAACGCAAGATTTGCCGTTCCAACCTAGACCCGAATCCGTTGCAAAATCTCGCTCTAACAATGGACCGGTATCCGTGTAGAATCTTTGTTTCCCACCAAGCTCCTCCATCGCATGATTCAAGTCCTTCAACTTCGTCTCAATGATCTCATGGTAATCCTGATTCCAGGCGTAACGGGCAATTCGATAATCAACATCAGGATCCTCTTTCCCTGGAAAATAATTAAGCGCCAGACTCACTACGGAAAAAGCACCATCGACCACAACGGACGGATCAACTCGGCGCTCTACATTGCGCTCAAGCCATTTCATATCACCCGCGCAACCGTCATCGATCCACTTACGGTATTGTTCGGCATGGGAAGCCTCCTTCGCCCGCGATACTCGGCAATCGTCAAAACCTAACTCCAGCGCAATACGCTGGATGCTTTTCTTCGCTATGTTCCTATCTATTTTCACTTCGTTTTATACGGGCACCCTAGAGAGGCATGGCGCCACGCCAGTAATCCAAACCAGACTGCAATGATCAGCACCTCCTGTTTCATTTCCCGCAGGGTTATGTGACGCATGACTGGAGCATACATGCGCAGATTAACTTGTCCAGAACGCCCCTAAGCTTAAAATCACCCCTTGCATTTCGCTTTTTCAGGTAAATATTTAGATGAACCCATCCAGTCACAATGATCGAACCCATCCCGCAACTTCCCGACCACACGCTCGGCTTCACGGCATCTGGAAAAGTCACAGGCTCCGACTACGAGCAACATATCATCCCCGCTGTTGAAGCCGCCTGCAACTACATGACAAAATCAACCTCATCTACCACATCCGCGAAGACTTCACCGGCTTCGATATGGCGGCCGCCTGGGATGACACCAAAATGGGGCTCAAGCACCTCACCTCCTGGCACCGACTAGCTATCGTCTCCGATGTCCCATGGATCCGCACCGGTGTGCGCGCCGTGGGATTTCTAATGCCCTGCGAGGTCAGAATCTTCCCCATCGCCGAGCTTTCCGAAGCCACGGACTGGGTCTGTGAAAAGGAGACCTAACAATACACCAACCAAACCAACATTTCGTTATAAACAGCCTTCAAGCAGCTCCTGGACACGTTTCTCTGAGACCTTCACTTTTCGGGGGAAACTAGGTGCAAACTCGGCCACGCGCCACTCCATCATCAACCACCCACAGGCCCATAGCCGCGCGTCAGATGGATCTTTTTCCCAGAGTGGAAACCACTTGTCCCACTGACGTTGGACGCGTTCGCGTTTTTCATCGTCTTTGATTTGGGGCAGGCTTTGTAGTCGTTTTAGGCGTTCCTCCATGGCTTGAAAATATCGACCATACCCGCGGAAACGCTCGTAACCTGCGCGCCATACGAAGTCGGTGCCGAGTAACCAATCAAGTTCCTCACTCAAATCTACAGCCACAGCGTGTAGGTGGCGGTCGTTACGATTCGTCTCGATCCATTCCGCGACAGCACGATGGCTTTCGAGTATGGCTTCAAAACCCTTGGCCACTTTCTCAGCACAATTGAACAACTCCCCTTTTCCACGGGCAGATGCTGTTTGAAAATCATCGGCGTTACGGGGCAACTGATTTCCCATCGCTCCTTCACAGGCGATACGAAGCATTTGTTCCATCCCCTCACCTTTACTCCGCTCCATCATCGGCAGCATCATCTTTCCCGTCATGCCCATTGGAAACTGGCGGCGAACGTAATCGACCTGACTTGCTTGATCAATTTGGAAAAGGCGCACGCATCCGGCTCGATGGCTTTCATCCGCTTCGGCACGATCTAGGTAGGCGCGCATGCCTACTGTTTCACCTTCGTCAACGAGTGCAGGAAAAACTCCGTCGTCCGCGACTTCAGGAATATCCCCAAAGTCCCAACCTTCGCCACCGGTCATCTCCCACTCTTCATTAACAAGTATTTCCCGACGCTCCCGCATCAAGCCTGTGAGTCTCTGCCTAATTTCATCGGCATTTTCACTAAAGCCCAGCTCTTCCTCCTCATCACTCCAGACGCGGAGCTTAGGCCGAAGGCTGTCGGGCAAACGCGTCTCATCAAACATACCCGTGTCGATCACGCGGTTAGTACGACGTGCTAGAAAATCAGCCAGTTCTACTTTTAGCGGTCTCGATGGCTCCCAGCCGTGCCATTCTTCGATAAAGGCCTGTGCCGCCTCGCGCCCAGGTGAGCACACCTGCCTCTGGCTCTTTGGTAACGATCGGATAAGTAAAAAGACGCGTTCTTCTAAGATCCCGGGGACCCCCCATCCCGTTAGATGATCAGGGAAATCCACTATTTGATCCATGCCAATTTCAAAAACAACTCCATCTGATCGTTCACCCGGTGTTTCTGAGTAACTAACATCATAGCTCTTTTCACCACACCAGACACAATCAGGAAAATCGGAGAGATCTTCAATCTCGCCCCAGATGCAATCTTCCACCTTGAGCATGAGTTGCTCTTCGTTGTCACCTGTGGTGCGCCATTTCTGAAATGCCTTGGCAGTGCATATCTCAGCGGGGATACGCGCGTGGAAAAAATCATACACGGCTTCCTCCGACCACAACCCGCCCGCACGACGCAACTTATGCTCCGCACTTTCAATTTCTTCGCGAACCTCAGTTAGACGATCTAAAAACGGCCCCTTAGTCCGCAGGCCACTACCGAGAATAGCCTCTCGAATAAAGACTTCATGTGCTTCCTCTGGCCTTACCCTTCCGTAGAAAACCTTGCGTCCATCGACCAGTGTCAAACCACCGCAGAGCACGGTTTCTTTTCCATAGACAGCCCCTTGATGTTCATCCCAGTGTGGTGTGTGATATCGATGGCGGCACATGTGAGGAACGAGCTCCTCAACCCACTTCACATCGATCAGAGAGACCTTACGTGCCCAGACGCGTGAGGTTTCCACCAGTTCATATCCTAATATCCATTCAGGTTTCTTTTTACCAAACAGACCTGAGCCAGGGAAGATAGCAAACTCACGACCTCCGG
Source organism: Akkermansiaceae bacterium (assembly GCA_037620805.1). Classification (GTDB taxonomy): domain Bacteria; phylum Verrucomicrobiota; class Verrucomicrobiia; order Verrucomicrobiales; family Akkermansiaceae; genus Oceaniferula. The sequence continues at coordinate 58,020 of JASJLI010000028.1, read as the reverse complement.
TGCCACGGTAGGCGCGTTTCTCTTTATCCCAGAATCCAAACTGCATCGGGATACCCGCCATCAGGGATTTATGCATCTCATCCTCATCGCCCCATTGCTTACGCTCAGAGGGAAGCGGCCCAATTTTCACCTTGAGCGTATCACGAACAAGTCGACCAAGTTCGGACACAATCTGGTCCCACTCCATCACGCGTCGGAAGCTTAGGAAGTTCTGTTTGCAGTACTTGCGCAGTTGATTGCGTTTGAAGTGCCTCTTCTCGCGGAACGCACTCAGCGCTGACCAGATGTGCAAAAGTGTGAGAAAATCAGATGATTCATCGTTGAATTTTTTGTGGGCGTTATCCGCCTCGGTTTGTTTCTCCTGCGGTCGCTCACGCACGTCCATCACACTCATGCCACCGACCATGATCAACACGGCATCGAGGACTTTGCGTCTAGACGCCTCAATGAGCATTCTACCTAGTCGCGGATCTAACGGAAGCCTGGCCAACTTGTAACCAGTGTCAGTGAGATGTCCGTCTTTTTCCATCGCGCCGACCTCTTCCAAAGTCCGGTGACCCTCGCTGATCGCCTTTGCCGATGGTGGGCTGAGAAAAGGAAACTCTCTTACGTCTGGAAGCTTGAGCGACTTCATCCGTAGGATAACGCCGGCCAGCGAACTGCGCCTGATCTCGGGATCGGTGTATTCATCAGCCGTATCGAGTGTCTCTTCGTCATAGAGCCGAAGACAGACACCATCGCTGATCCGACCACACCGACCACGCCGCTGGCGTGCGCTGGCCTGACTGATTTGCTCGATCTGAAGACGTTGAATTTGCCGAGACGGATTCCATCGGCTGACCCGTGCGAGACCACTATCGATGACATAAACAATACCGGGGATCGTCACCGAAGTTTCAGCTACGTTGGTGGCCAGCACTACACGCCGGTTAGAACCTCCTGTTTTAAATACCCTTTCCTGCTCGTCGAGTCCTAACCGAGCAAAGAGTGGCAAGATGTCTGTGCCGGGGAAATTCTTTCCTTCGAGCGTATCCGCGCATTCCCGGATCTCTCTTTCTCCTGGGAGAAAAATAAGCACGTCTCCCTCTTCATCAAAATCGGTCACCCATTCAACGCCACGTGCGACATGGCGTGAGAGATCTTCGCCATCGCTTACTGGTGGCAAAAAGAAATCCTCCACGGGGAAGGTCCGTCCCTCGACGTTCACCACGGGGGCCCCATCAAAGTATTCGGAAAACATCCCAGCATCCAAAGTTGCAGAACTTACCACGATGCGGATGTCCTTCCGCCGGATCAGCAGGTTTTTGAGATAACCGAGGATAAAATCAATATTCAGGCTTCGCTCGTGTGCCTCATCAATGATCAGAGTGTCGTATTGCCGAAGATCTCGATCACGCTGGGTCTCAGCGAGCAGGATTCCATCGGTCATAAACTTGATCGATGTATCGTCTTGCACCTTTTCAACAAAGCGCACCTGATAACCGACGCGTTCGCCAAGTCCGGTTCCCATTTCCTCGGCCACCCTGCGTGCAACGGTCGCAGCGGCGAGTCGACGCGGCTGGGTGCAGCCTACCCGACCGCTCTTTCCCTCCTCGCAAGCCAGCTCATACGCCATCTTCGGAAGTTGAGTGGTTTTACCACTTCCGGTTTCGCCTACAACGATGATGACCTGGTGAGATCGCATTGCCTCCATGATCTCCTCACGGCGTTGCGCCACGGGGAGGTCTGGGTACTTAATTTGAGGCAGCTCGGACACCGCGGCATGCTGGGGTGGTTTATCGACCACGAAAAGTGCGAAATGTGTGAATCCGCGGGTTGTTTACTTTTACTGAACCACGGAAAACACAGAAGACACGGAAGTAGGGGCTTGATTCTTCGCTCATGAGTCATGAGTCTCTGCCCATGCAGACGCATGATGAATTATCAAAACGCTTTGGAATTAAAGACGAGGTGCGCTACGAGGATGTAGCAGACAGCTATCCAGTGGTGAGAATCCGCAATGCACATGCCAAGGCGACCATTGCATTACACGGCGCGCACCTGACGGACTATTGTTTGAGTGATGGCCAACCGATCATTTTCACCAGTAATGCTGCTGCATTCCTCGAAGGCAAAGCAATCCGTGGTGGCATTCCGATATGTTGGCCATGGTTCGGAGCTCATCCGAACAAACAAACAGCCCATGGGTATGCTCGCACAAGTTTCTGGAATCTTGAAAGAACGGAGAGCAGCGAGGAGGGCACAAGACTTATATTCTCCCTACCGCCACAAGGTGATTCAGGTTTGATTGCCATGGTTGAGTTTCACATTGGCAAAGATCTTCAACTATCGCTGCACACAATGAATGGAGGTAAAAAGAGTGAGACATTCAGCGAGGCGCTACACAGTTATTTTATGGTTAAAGATGCCAAGCAAACTCATGTCCACGGACTTGAAGGCGACAACTACATTGATACCGTCGGGGAAGAATCTCTGCATGTGCAAGTCGGGCCTGTAACATTTCCAGACGAGATCGACCGCATTTATCAGAGTTCATCTGCCGTCATCATCGAGGATCTTGCGAACCAACGCAAAATAAGAGTCAGTAAAGCAGGAAGCGACAGCACGGTCGTTTGGAATCCCGGACAAGAAAAGGGCTCTTCGATGAGCGACCTACTCGGCGAAGAAATCCCTCGTTTCGTTTGCGCAGAGTCGGCCAACGTGCGAGACCAAAGCATCACTCTAGCTCCTGGTGAAAACCACATTCTCCATCTCAAAATTTCAACCGAATCATGAATCCAACTATTTCCGAGGCATTGAACGATGCCCATGCCGTTCTCTTTGACTTCGATGGTGTCATCCTTGACAGCGAGTGGCCTATTTACCAATCGTGGAAACGGCTCTTCGAGCGTGAAGGCCAGGACTTGGCGCAGGACATCTACGTCAAGTGCATCGGCAGCGACTTTGACACCTGGTCACCGCCGAGTTACTTGGAAGAACTCACAGGTAAGACCTTCGACTGGGATACAGAAAATTCGGTGCGTCAGGTAGAGATTACGCGTGATTTGAAAAATGCGATACCCATGCCTGGTGCTGCGGAGTTAATCAAAGCCCTTGCCGACAAACCCACAGCCGTTGTTTCCAGTTCATCCCACAACTGGGTGGATGGATGGGTGGAGAAACTCGAGTTGATGCCTTATTTTAATACCACCGTCTGCCGTGGTGACGCTCCAAAGATCAAACCAGCACCGGATCTTTTTCTGGAGGCCGCTAGGCAATTAGATATCAAACCAGAACATTGCCTGGTGATTGAAGATTCGATGAACGGACTCATTTCGGCTCATCAAGCAGGTATGAAAGTGCTAGCTGTTCCCAACCGCTTAACAAGCGTATTAGATTTCAGCAAAGCTGAGTGGGTGGTGACTTCGTTAGGTTAGAGCTCTGATTATTTTTTGCGCTCTTCCTTACTCTTTTTACGTTCACGTTTAGCTTTTTCGCGTTGTTCCTCGCGCTCTTTGCGAGCTTCTTTTTCGGATTTCTCTGCCTTACGTCGGCGCTCGGCATCAGCGGATTTTTTACGTTCTTGATCAAGGCGCGCAGCTTCTTTGCGGGCACGTTCCTGTTCTTCACGTTGTTTGCGCTCACGTCGTATCTGCTCTTCTTTCTTTTGCTGAGCAGCTTCCTCGGCACGTTTGCGTTCTTCGCGTGCGGCTTTTCCCCTCATGGCTTTTTCTCTTTCAGCACGTTGCTTAGCCGCTTTCTCTCGCTCGGCGCGTTCACGGGAGGCTCGTTCTTTGGCGGCTTTCTCACGGTCAGCAAGTTCGCGCTCGACTTGAGCTTGAGCTTTTTCTGCAGCCTCTCTCTGGACCTTCTTTTTTGCTTCCTGCTGAGCTTTGAGATGTTCCAAGAATTTTCCTTTCCTAATACTTTTCTCCGCTTCTTTAAATTTGTTTTTTGCATCTCTCATGGCCTTCTCGGCAGCATGTCGCTTGGCGTCTTGGGCCGCCTTGGCTTCTTGATCGACCTTCTGGCGACGTTCGGTTTCTGCTTTGTCGCGCATGGCCTTTTCTTGGAGGGCCTTGTCTCGGGCTGCCTTTTCGCGCATTTTACCGTTACGTGTAGCCTCTTCTCGAGCTAACCTTTCACGCTCTGCTTGGGCACGCTTTTCCTCATCGCGACGGAGTTCCAGTTCGTGTGCCTTTCTCTTAGCTTCTTGTTCGGCTTTTTGCTTCGCCTCTTGGCGGGCTCTGAGCAGTTCCAAAATCTTGTTTCGTTTATCTTGGCCCGATTCAGCCTTACCACGACGGGAACCTCGATCCGCACCGTGATCTTTTTCTCCCCTACCCTTATTCATACCTTGCCTGCGACGTTCGGCATGAGCTCGTTTCTCACGCTCTAATCGGGCTGCTTTCTCTACACGGGCAGCCATCTGCTTGCGGTGTTCATGCTCTGCCTGTTGTGCTTTTTCACGCATCCTGCGCTCATATTCGGCACGGGCAACACGGGAGGCACGGGCCTGGCGTTCACGCAACTCACGCTCGCGGAGTTCTGCCTCACAACGGGCAGCCATCTCGGCGGCTTCCAGCTCCGCTCTCTCGTGAGCTAGGCGTTCGTGCTCAGCATGCAGGCGGGCTGCTGCAACTCTCATATTTCTTTCTTGAATCGACCGAACCCTGCGGTGCTCCTCGATTTCTGAAGCACGTCGCTGAGCTTCGGCGTGAGCCATCGCTTCGGCGCGACGGCGCCCATCTTCTTCTCGCTCATTGATCTCGATAGCGCGTGGATGTCTTTCCGCAGCTTCACGTGCGGCAACTTCTTGCGCCTGACGTTCCAGCTCCTCCAACTTACGTTGCTCAAGCACTTGGTTCTGTTTGGCTTCGCACAGTGCCATCCGATCCTTTTCAAGAGCTAGTTCTTCGGCCTCCAGCTTCTGCAGGGCAATGCGACCTTGGATCTCTCTCTCCTTAATCTCGAGCTCCCTGATACGTGATTCCTGTTCAGCGAGTACATCTGAGCTGGTGGTGAGCTGACTTTCCGAAGGTTCGTTTTCTTTGTTTCCCTCACTAGCTGTGGGGTTTTTCTGATCACAAGAGCTGAAAAGCAAGGTGGCTGAAAGGCCGACTGTTGAGAGATAGATGGGGAGGGTCTTCATAAGTAACAAATTGTTGTTACCTATGAGATCCCATCGGCACCTAAAATATTCACTCTATTTTTCAGATGACACGTCTGATGCCCGTTTACCCGGTAGTTCTCAAGCCGCTGGCGATGGCATTGACGGAGTATTGAAGGGCATTGAGAAGCTCCTCCTGCTCGCTGTCGTCTTTGTTTTGCACAGCTTCACGCCAATCGGCAAGTAGGCCAATTTGTTGCTGGTGAAGCTGGTGAAGTGAGAGCTCACGCATCTTCAAAGTGCGTAGCATCCGAGGACGCCGATCGGCAAATGTAGAGCCAAAGACTAAGTCGATCATTTTTCCGGTCAGTTCAAATTCATCAACAATTTGAGCCTGAAAGCGGGTTCGAATTTCCTCGTCCTTAACCAAGGCCGCGTAGGCGTTCATCAGCTTCAAATCGCCACTGACAAGGTTTGTTTCCACATTGGTGAGTAGATAACGCAGGAAGGGTTCGGTCTGGATCAGCTCAGAGACGGCTTTAAATTGCTCCTCATTCTCCAACTGTAGCTTTTGAAGGGCTGAGCCGACACCATACCAACCGGGAAGGTAATAACGTGCCTGTGTCCAACTGAAGACCCACGGGATGGCACGCAGATCGTCCAGGCTAGCACCACCTGTGCGGCGCGATGGACGCGATCCAAAACACCCGTATTCTAGGGCATCAATAGGAGTGGCCTGACGGTAGAACTCCATAAAGCTGGGGGCTTCGATCAGTCGTCGGTAGCTGGCCCTGCTTTCGACTGAAAGCCAGTCCATGATCTGTTGGTAGTCTGTATTTCCTAGGGGCGTAGAAGCGGTTTTTTTTCGGTTGGCAAATGTGACTCCGGTCACGCCTGCGAGAAGCAATTCAAGATTATATGCGGCATTGGATCGATGGGAGTATTTCCGGGGAATCACCTCCCCTTGTTCAGTCACTCGCATGGCTCCGTTGAGGCTCCCTTGTGGCAGTGATCTCAGGAACCACTTCAAGGGACCACCACCTCGGCTGATAGTTCCGCCTCGACCATGGAAGAACTCACAGCGTGCACCAACATCCTGACATGCATCGGTGATGTTAGCCTGTGCCTTTTGAAGTGACCATTGCCCAGAGAGTAGGCCGCTGTCCTTGTTACTATCACTATACCCCACCATCACTGACATGGTAGTGGGCCCGTCAGATACAGGAAGAAATTGACCCTCAGGTGCGCACTCGAAATACCCCCGAATAATATCACCACCACGATCCAGATCATCTCCGGTTTCAAATAGTGGACAGGCGGGAACGCGGCTCACCCACATACCCTGATTCCAATCAGCCATGTGGCCTTCGCGTGCCAGCAGGTGAACTAACAGAAGATCTGAAACATTTCGCGTCATGCTCACCACATAGAGGCCAAAGCATGCGGCTCCGTATTTTTGGGCGTGTCTGCGCATGACTTTAAAGCAGTCCATGACTTTGCCAATTTCCGTATCAGAATCAGCCTTCCATGGACGCCATGGACGCTCATTTTTCAATTCCTCTAAAAGAAAATCGACGCGTTGCTGCTCACTCCAATCGGTGTAATTCTCACCATCAGCTACTCCGACGGCGGTAAGCATCTGAGAGGCTGCTTGATCATGGAATGGCGAATTCTGACGGATATCTAATGTAGCTAGATGGAAACCAAATACTTCCACCAGCCTACAAAGCGGATGAATCACATTTTTCGAAGTAGTGGCAGCACCAATCTCAGCCAGTGAATTCTCCATCAATTTGAGGTCCGCTAGGTAATCTTCTGCACGTTGGTATGAGTGTGTATTCTGGTCAGTCAGTTTCTCACGCATCAGGTAGCAGAGGCATCGCCATGGCTCACGTGCATGGATAGCCCCGATTTCGCGACCTTGGGGTCCCTGTTCTTTACGTAGCTCTAGGACACGCCGGGTCAGAGCCTCGGGGACATCCTTCGCGGATGGTGAGAGTGTTAGGATATCCGCCGCATCCCGAACAGCTTTGGAGTGAATGCGCAGGGCATGCTTTCGGAGTCGACGCAAGGTGTCCGCAGTCACCTCAGAAGTTACCAGAGGGTGACCGTCGCGATCGCCACCTACCCATGTGCCAAACTGAAGTTTAGGATAAGCGGAGGCTTGTCGTAAAGCCGATACATCCCAACCAACAGCTGCCCATGCCGCTTCCAAAGAGGTGTCGAGTTTCTGAACAACCCGTGGAAACACTTCACGTAGATAGTAAATGGTATGACGCAACTCACCGAGGATACTGGGTCGTGAGGCATGGATTTCACCCGTATGCCAGAGGGTTTCAAGGCCTACCTTGATCGACTCCATGATAGAGGGTAGGTTAACAGGATCGTTTAGGTTTCTATCCCAACGGACGAGGTCCTTGTAGAGTGCCAGATGGCGCTCGCGGACGGTGGGTCGCTTCGATTCGGTAGGGTGAGCCGTTAGAACAGGTGTCACCTTGATTTCGCTCAGGCCTTCCAACACCTCTTGCTGGCTAAACCCCTCGCTCTTCAGTCGAAAAATGACACTTCCCCACATACCCCGCTCCGCCGCTAAGCCAAAGTCCTTACGGCGGCGGTGCCTTACCAACAAAGCGACACGTTCCTCCACCAGATTGAGAACCTCAAAACAAATTGCCTGGAGCTGCGCCATCGACGCAATCTCCGCCGTGCCCTGGGGCTGGTTGATAATCTGATTTTCTCGCCAAGGAATGCTTTCAGCTAAATCTGTTTCTTCACCAAGTACTTCGGCCAGCATATCCATCAACGTGCGCAGTCGTTGCTTCAACTCAGTAAAGCCCTCCTTGCGATACATTTGATTGGAAAGAGCTAGGTCCTGTGGCTGATCGGCATTCTGAGAATTTGAGGTCATTGAAACTAAATAGTGGTTGGGAGGAGGGATGTGGCAGTAGGCGTTCTAGTTCTGAGAGGGAACGGTGTCGAGGACGATTGGGTGAAGTTCGCGTCATCTGAGACTTTGCAGCCTTGAGAGTTGTCGGTCAGGTGATCATGATGTAGAGCTGTTCAAACGATGATCGGAATTGCAGAAGAAGGAGCCACACCAAGGGGGCCAGGTAAACTTATGTTGGACATGGAACTCATGTTCTCAGCTGAAGGTGGGCTCTCTGCTTCACCCGACTTCGAGTTCCGACCTCAGCAACAGGAGATGGCAATGGCTGTAGCTGAGGCCCTTGAAGACCAGCATGTGCTCTGTGCCGAGGCTGGCACCGGAGTGGGTAAGTCGCTTGCCTACCTCATCCCCGCCGCAAAGTTTGCCTTGGAAACTGGAAGAAAGGCGATTATTTCCACCCACACGATCAACCTGCAAGAGCAGTTGATCAGTAAGGATCTGCCGCTGGCGAATAAGATCCTCGGTGGCGGGCTGAAATACGCCCTATTGAAGGGGCGCGGCAACTACATCTGCCCGCTACGCCTGAAGCGAGCCATGCAGCAAACTGGTGATCTCTTTAGCACCGGCGAGGCAGAGGAGTTAAAAAAGATCTGGGACTGGGCAGAAGGGACTCACGATGGCACGCGGAGTGATCTAGATTTTCAGGTGTCAGGCAAAGTTTGGTCGCAGATTTGCAGCGATGGCAGTGTCTGCACGATCAGAACCTGTGGAAAAAATGGCAACTGCTTTTATCAAAAGGCAAGAAAGCTGATGGAGGAGGCTGATGTGGTGGTGCTTAACCACACCTTGTTCTTCTCCCTCTTTGCGCTCGGAGAACTCGGCGATGACGATAACGGCTATTTGTTCCCTAACGATTTTGCGATTTTTGACGAAGCCCATACCTTGGAACATGTCGCCGCCACACAGTTAGGCATGAGACAGAGTCACTCGGCGCTCAAGTTTGAGGTGCAGCGGCTTTATAATCCAAAAAATAGAAAAGGCCTGCTGCGTTCACTCCGCCATGCGGGATCGATGAAAGCTGCCGAGCGTGTCCTCGATCAGGCAGATGATTTCTATGAAAGCCTGAACCAAAAAGTGGAGTTCGGAAAATTCAGCAAGGAGTTCCGTGTGCGTCAGCCAGAATTTGTGGAAAACACGCTTGGCGAGCCACTGAAAAGACTCTGGGAGGAGATCGAAACCGCTGCCGACGCCATGGAAAAAGGCTCCACCACCAAGGCAGAGCTGATGGACGGAGCCCGGCGCATCCGCGAGATTCATGCTGGTGTTCGAATTTTTCTTGAGCAGGCAGATGAGGAAAGCGTCTACTGGGTGCAGAAAGAAGTGCGCGACTTTGGCGACACCCTGAGTATCCATTCCGCGCCGGTCAATGTAGCGGATCTACTGCGCCGGATGATGTTCGGACGAGGGCGAACCTGCATCCTAACAAGCGCAACACTCGGCACCGGAGATAATGAGTTAGACTATTTCCGCAAACGTGTGGGTGCTGAGAATTCCGTTGCCGTCAAGATCGGCAGCCCGTTTAACTACAAGGAGAAGATGCAAATTTATGTCATCAAATCAATGCCCGAGCCATCGCATAACGATTATGAAGACGCTCTCGTCCACTGGATTGGCAGAGTTTTGAAGTATACCGAGGGCAAAGCCTTTGTGCTTTTTACCAGCTATCGACTCATGCGTAGCGTGGCAGATAAAATGGATGATTTCTTTTTCGATAACGACTGGCGCCTCCTACTCCAAGGCGATGGTATGCCACGGCATAAGATGATCGAAATTTTCAGGGCAGACATCCACAGTGTGCTCTTTGGAACCGATAGTTTCTGGGCGGGAGTGGACGTGCCGGGCGAGGCGCTTTCCAATGTGATCATCACCCGTCTCCCCTTTGCAGTACCTGATCATCCACTGGTCGCATCCAAACTTGAGGCGATTGAAGCAGATGGAGGAAACTCATTTGTGGATTACTCTGTTCCTGAGGCGGTGTTGAAGTTGCGTCAGGGAGTAGGGCGATTGATTAGAACCGCCAACGACAGCGGAGTGGTCGTCCTGCTAGATAACAGGGTAATCAACAAACCCTACGGAAAAACATTCCTCAACGCCCTTCCTGATGCACCGATTAAAATCGTCAATCAGCCTATGGATGACAGATGACAGATGACAGATGACAGATGACAGGTGGCAGGTGGCAGGTGGCAGGTGGCAGGAGTCGGGAATCAGGAGACAGGCGTCAGGGCTTGGATGGCCTCTTTTAATAGCTTGGCTGGCCATTGGCCGGGAGCGGTGGGCTCATCGCCGAGGTATCCGTAGTTGAGAAGTGACCCATGCTGGGCATAGAGCAGGCGCGATACGGGAGCGAGTTCCCCCATACCCATCATCGACATCGGGTGATCGTTACGTTGCAGGATACGAGTGCAGCGGGTAAAATCTTCAACGCTGTTATGTTGGACAGCGAGCTTTACGATATCGGCCTCTTCACTGAGATCAACTAATCGCTGCATCTCAAACTCTGCGGGAGTTTGGTCGAAATTATGGTAGGACAGAATCAGACCTACTTCGTAGCACCTCACTCGGTGAATGGCTTCTGCCATATCATCGTAGGACGCAAGTTCAACATCGATCCAGGTAGCACGCTCAGCAACGGCCAGGAGGAGATCGGATCGCTCCCTTGCGTTGAGATCAGCTAGGCCACCTTCGGCGGCACAGCGGGCAGTGAACAAAAGTGGAAACTCTTTGAAGCGGTCCAGTTCAATTTGCAAAGTATCCATGTGCGCGCCCATACCATCGAGCCTAACTTCAAGAATATCACAAAGCGAAGGTAACTCAACTGGCTGGAGGCAGGCGAGTTGATTAAGGGTGGCAACTGAGCCTACGACAAGCGGGCTCTGGGGAATGGTCACATCATGATCGATCATGTCGACCTATTAGTCACATATCTGACCCTGATTTGTCAATGCGTCTGTGCTACTTGTATTCTTTTTCTAAGGCTCCCATGGGGAACATTTTGTTGGGCACATGGGCCTCACGAATCGCAGCATGTCCCATGTGTTTACCAGTGAGCAAGGCGCAGCGTGAGGGGGCACAGACGTTTTGCCCTGAATAAAACTGGGTAAACTTCATCCCCTCAACAGCAAGCTGATCAATGTGCGGGGTTTTGATTTTCTTCTGTCCGTAACATCCAAGTTCCCCATAGCCAAGGTCATCGGCAAAGAAGATGATGATGTTTGGTTTCTTGGCGTCGTCTGCTTGTACAGCTGGAAATGCCATAAAAGCGACTGAGAATAGCGAGAGAGAAGGTAATAATTTCATATCGGTCTGATCAGCATCATATACCGAGAAAAATCGAATGTCTTTGCACTCTTGCGCTTAACTTTTGTGATATTGCGCAGATATCTACACCCGCGTCTAGGACAGGCACCTGAAAATAATTATTAACATATGATACACTTTGCCCTTTCGGATAGCGCCCCGATGATACACAACAGGCCCGTCAACCCAGACAATCGTATTTATGAGCAACAACCCTGGTAAAACTCTCGGCATCGGACTCGCAGGATTTGGCACCGTCGGCACCGGCGTGTGGGAAACCTTCGAACGCAACGCAGAACTCATCTCAAGCCGTAGTAATGTACGGGTAGAAATCATGCGTATCGCGGTGCGTGACATCAACAAAACCCGACCTGAGGGTGTTCCAAGTGAGCGATTTACCACCGATTGGAAAGAGGTTGTTGACGATCCAGCGGTAGACATTGTGGTAGAGCTCATTGGGGGGACAACGACGGCGTTCGACATCGTCGCGGCTGCACTGCGTGCCAAGAAACCTGTCGTAACAGGCAACAAAGCTCTACTGGCTGAGCGAGGCCAGGAGTTGTTCGCTCTTTCCAGTGAGTTCAATACGCCGATCCACTTTGAAGCAGCGGTCGCGGGTGGAATTCCCATTATCAAAACCGTACAGGATTCTTTTGTGGGCAACCGCATCCAATCGATGGTCGGAATCATCAACGGCACATCAAACTACATCCTTGAGCGTATGACCGACGCCGGTCTTGGTTACGAAGAGGCGCTCGGAGAGGCTCAGCAGCTTGGTTACGCTGAGGCGGACCCAACACTGGATGTGAACGGCTGGGACGCCGCACACAAAGCGATCCTACTCGCCACGCTAGCCTATGGATTTACGATTGATCCAAAACAAGTTTACGTCCGTGGTATTGAGATGGTCCGTGGTATTGATATCGATTTTGCGAAGCGCCTTGGCTTTGTGGTCAAGCTACTCTGTGTGGTTCATGAACATGACGATGGAACCATCGAGATCCGCACACAGCCATCATTCATTCCGCAGAGCCATGTGCTTTCGAGTGTGAATGGCGTGTTTAATGCCGTCGCTGTCAAAGGTGATGCCGCTGGTGATTCGCTATTCTATGGTCGTGGTGCTGGAAAAGATCCAACCGCCTCATCCGTAGTGGCTGACATTGTGGAAGCGTCCCTTGGGCTCGGTCATGATGGTGGCCATCGTGGATTCCTCCCCTATCAGGCCTCAGGCAAGGTGATGGACATTGAGGATACGGAAACACCTTATTATGTTCGCTTCGATGTTACCGATGAACCTGGCGTGATTGCCAAGATTGCTAACGAACTTGCAAACGCCGGCATTGGTATTTCAGGAACTCACTCGCCTGTGAACCCTGACAATCCGGACGCTGAGTTCGTCGATATGGTTTTCCAGTTGCACACCTGCAGGTTCGGACTACTCAAAGATACTCTCAAACGCATCGAGGAGTTGAGCTGTGTAAACTCTCGCCCAGTGGTGTTCCGTATTGAAAACATCAGTTAGACCCGACCCCACCCTAATAACGAAGGATGCAAACCCTTCGCTACGTGAAGACCTGCACTGGACCTACTCCAGGGCCACCTTGGACGCTGTGGAGCTTTCTAACTGATTTTTTAACCGCTTCCACGGCGGCATCCGTTTCCTCTATCGTAGAAAAGATGGAAAAAGAGATCCGGAGGCTGCTTTTCGCCTGAGCGTCTGGAATGCCCATCGCTGTTTGTACGTGGGAGGCTTGTTGTTTCCCCGTCATACAGGCACTGCCAGCTGAACATTGAACGCCGTATTCATCGAGAAGAATCAAAAGGCCCGCTGCCTCGCAGCCCTCAAATGAGAGGTGGCTTGTATTTGCCGTTCGGTGATCGAGCGAGCCATTAACGCGAACCCCATCGATTTCCGATTGGAGACGAGACTCAAAGTGATCGCGCAGCTTGGCTACCCCAGAGTGCGAGTCGGTATCTAGTCGCTGCTTCATCAGCTCAGCAGCCTTTCCAAGCCCAACGATGGAGGCCACGTTTTCTGTTCCGCTCCGTCTACCACCTTCTTGCCCACCACCGCGAAGCAGTGGCTCAAATCGAAGCCCTTCTCTAATGTATAATGCTCCTACACCCTTGGGGGCATGGAGTTTGTGGCCGGAAATTGACAGATAATCGACTGGAATTTCGCGAACGTTCACTTCGGTTTTTCCGACGGCTTGAATGGCATCGGAGTGGAAGGGCACACCCGCATCGTGAGCTAGTTGACACGCTTCTGAAATCGGCTGGATGACTCCGGTTTCATTATTTGCCCACATGATTGAAGCCATGGCCGCATCGCCGGAGTTTAAAGCTTGTGCAAATTGTTCGAGAGAAAGGCGGCCCTCGGAATCGACCCCTACTTTTTCGATCGATAAGCCATGTGTGTCAGCTAGTGACTCACTGTATCGTAATATCGCACTGTGCTCAATCTGACTGGTGATGATTTTTTTACTCTCCCTTGCTTGGGATGCCAAAAACGATAGTGCGGCATTGTTCGATTCCGTGCCGCAGCCAGTAAAAACGATTTCCTCTGGCTTGGCATAAATCAGTGCGGCCACTTGCTCGTGAGCCAGACCAAGGGCCTCTTTGACAACCTTGGCTGCGCGGTATCCACTGGACGGGTTGTGCCAATGATCCGTAAGAAAAGGCATCATGACCTCCAACACCTCTGGGTGAATCTGAGTGGTGGCGTTGGAATCGAGATAAATCATACCTATTTGTAACCTGCTCTAGCGATCATCGCAAGCCGACATCATCTCCGAAACCAGCCGCGCTTTGCCTTGCGTTTGTATTTCCCATCTCCGACACTAACGACCTCCACGCGAACTTGTGTGAGGCCCTGTTTTTTAAAGCCTAGCTTACCGGCAGCTCGAGGGGTGACATCGATAATTCGACCTGGAATGAATGGTCCGCGGTCATTGACTCGCATTTTAAGTTTTTTCCCATTGGATAGATTAGTCACCTTCACCACGCATGGAAGAGGTAAGGTCTTGTGGGCCGCTGAAATATCCCAAGCCATTACTTTCTCGCCTAGCGAGGTATTACCACGCTTCATCCCGAAGAATTTACTCTCATCATACCATGAGCCAATGCCTTCTTGCCGATACTGGAGTGCCTGATCCGGTGAAAGAGGCTGATAATGTTGCCCCCTCACTGTGTAGGAGCGGGTCATGTAGCCTTTGTATCCGCCACCTCCGCAAGAAACAAACAGTAGCGGAGCAAGGGCGACCAACATCAGACGTAGGACTATATTCATGGCCGCGATCATAGCCTGTTTTAGTCTTCAAGAAAATGGAAAAACTCAGGATCATGGGGTGTTTCTTGTAGAGGATTTCTTGACCTAGACTCAGCTCGACTCTATAAGCCCCGCACACCTTTGGTGTCTAAGCCCCTTTTCCATAATCCTTTACTCACTTATCAAGCCATGACCCGCACATCCATTGAAGCCTGCGCAAAAGCCTTTGTCATCGTACTCTTCCTCCTCTTTCTCTACTCGGTCTATCGCGTAGCTGGAATGATCGGCTGGGTTTAAGCCTAATGCCACATTCTATCAGGTGATATCCTGAAGAATCTTGATAAGAGCAGTGATTTTATGCTAATCACTGTCACATGATCTGCTCCAGTATTACTCAGGAAAACTCTGTTCTCCCGGCCATTGCCGCATTTTGGAACATCGACCTTACTTCTATTGGTCTCGACAATGTGTGGAGTCAGACCGCTATGGCTGTTATTGGATGCTTTATTGTCCATTTGATTATCCGCGGTTTTATCCTCAAAGGGCTAGACCGAATAGCCGGAGCTACTGATAACGATTTAGACGATCGCCTAGTCCATTTTTTGCGTAGCTTCTATAAGCTCATTTTAGTCTTTGTTCTCTTCCTAGTAATCCTCCGGATCCATGGAATTCAAGTCACCCCGCTTCTTGCCAGTGCCGGAATTGCTGGTATTGCTCTCGGCTTGGCGGCCAAGGAAACATTAGCTGATATTCTTGCCGGCATCTTTCTTATCACTGACAGGCCAATCAAAATAGGCGACCGGGTTAAAATCGAACGTATTGGTAAGCACTGGGGAGCATGGGGTGATGTGCTCGACATCGGCCTCCGCCGCACCTGCATCCGCAATACGGACGGAGTAGCCGTCAACTACCCCAACAACATTCTCGCGAATTCCATCATCACCAATTTTGAGCATGAAGGTGAAAACCCAATGCGGGTGAGAGTTCGCTTTCAGCTCAATCATGATGTTGATATCGATCTTGCTTGCGAAGTGGCACGTAAGGCCATCCAAGACACAGAACCAGTCATTGCTGAGAGCGCCGAAATTGTTGTCAGATCTCTCTGGCACGATGATGGGGGTCACATGAATTCTGGTATCCTCGTTGAGGGCCGCTATCGTATCCCTGACATCCGCGAGCGCACTCGGATCCGTTCACGCGTGTTGAAAAACATCCTCTCAGGATTTCATCAAGCCGGCATTAAGCTTGCGTCCCCTTCGATTAGGATGAGTAACTAAGCATAGCGTGGGATCATAAAAAGTACGGAAGCAAAAAAATGCCGATGCCCTTAAGAGAGCATCGGTATGTGAAATATTATGTGAAACCGCGGCTAGTTTCCAAACGCCGTTTTTTGAGGAATATTGATACTATCACCAGGGTAAACCTTCACCCCCATATGGGCTGCGGTTTTCAAGTTATAAACGTATTTTTTCCCATTACGATGCAACTCAACTCTTTTGAGTGAGCCAAATGGTGTTTCCCCTCCTGCTGCTGAAACAGCCTGAAAGAGAGTCATTCCACGCATGAAAGGCTTGGGCCCTGGAGATTTCACAAAACCACCGATGCTGACAACTTGAGCATCAATCTGCCCCGCTGCTGCATCCTTCGTAGAAATTACTGTGATACGTGGATTTTGATACATCTCTGCTGAACGATACGCAGCTTCAATTTTCCGAGCTAATGAGGAGCTTGTGAGCCCGCTGGCTTTGATCCCTGTTTTAAGCAAGGGCAGAAAGACTAAGCCTGAACCATCTACCACATATTGTCCGGAAATACGCATCTGCTCAGTCGAAGGAACCCCCTTGATAGCGATATTGAGGGTTGTGCTTGAGGAGATAGACTGCGCTGAAGCAGCCAAGGTGCAAACGGCCATAAGAGCCGCCACAAGAGAGGTGTATTTGAGTATAAATTTCATAATTTGTATTAAGTAAGGAGTTATTTGAGAATCAAACGAGATGATACTCTACTACGGCTCCCTGTTTTGTCAACAAGCCGTAGTTTTCGTCAGTGGTCCTAGTAAAGATCTTCGTCTTCCTTTTCCTGAGCGGCCACAACAGAGGGAGCAGGTGCAGCCAGTGATGTATCTTTGGCTACTTCCTCACCTGTTGTAGGTGCGTAGTAGGTGTAGTAACTAGTGTAATACTGGTATTGGTTGTCACTGCGGACATCCACGTTATTAAGAACAACACCAATCACATGGCCACCCACATTTTCAACAGCCTGCTTCACGCGAATCAGCATGTTACGTGGTAACTTACGGTGCTGCACAACAATCATTGTAAGGTCAACCTCACTTGCCAACACGGATGCGTCACTCACACCAAGAATCGGTGGGGAGTCAACTAACACTAGGTCAAAACGCTGCTTTACGTCCTGAATAAGCTCGGACATACGGCGTGAGTTCAGAATGCCTGCTGCATCAGCTGGAAGAATACCTGAAGGCATAAAGTAGAGATTATCTACGGGGGTCTGCAAGATCACATCCTCAAGAAGAAGGTCTGTCGTAAGATAATTGGTAAGACCAACTGAGTTGTTGATGTCGAAGAATGTATGAAGACGAGGGCGACGAAGGTCGGCATCGATCATCAAAGTCGTATATCCACCTTGGGCGCAAATGTAGGCTAGGTTAACCAGCGTGGTTGACTTACCCTCACCGGCTCCACCGGACACCACTGTGATTGAGTTATCCTCAGGGTTCTTACGGTTGAATTCGATATTCGTTCGAAGGATTCGATAGGCCTCGGCATCCGGGCTCATACCGCTTTGTTTATGCAACACTCCGACGTCCTTAGGAATCACAGCGAGCACGGGGACATTCAAGAAGCGTTCAACATCTTCGAGGCTCTTGACGGAGGTATCGAGATATTCGAGACAGAATGCAATACCAATACCGAAGATCAAGCCCACCACAGCACCTAGTGCCAGGTTAAGAGGAATGTTCGGGCTAACAGGGGAATCATTGATCTCAGGAATTTGGTGAACAATGATGCTATTGGAAGGCATAATCAACTTGGTCTTTTCAAGGTCATACCGAGCCTCCATGCCATCTTTGATACTGCGCGCTAGCTCATATTCCTTACGCGCTACATTCAGCTCTTGCATTGAACGTGCCTTATCAAGTCCTTCATCTTGTTGTTCATTAACAACCTTTCTCATGTTTTCCACCTGACCTTCTACAAGGGCCAGACTATGTTTGAGGGACTCTCTGACGTTAACTGCCCGCTTCCTCAAGCTCTTTTCCAATTCAAAAATACGCGCCCTACGCATCGCAATATCAGGGTGTTTATCTCCCAGACCTGATGCCTTCATTGTTTCGAGTTCGCTCTTAGCATCTTCGTATTTGTTATATGCCTCCTTAAAACCAACATCCGGCAATTCTGACGCGACACTAGGGAGATCTTCATCACTAACAGATAGAAGTTTGTTAATCTGAAAAGTCAGCTTTCTCATTACGCCCTTCGCATCATATAATTCTTTTTCTGCAATATCACGGAGTCTAGTAACATCACCAATAGTTCTTCCCCCATCTTCTGTCTCAACATAGATCAAGCCAACTTTTTCGGCGACGTCCATCAGGCGCTTGCGCAGTTCAGCCACGCGATCGCTCTTGTTTTGAAGTTCAATTTTGATGGCCTTAAGTTGTTCCTTACGGACATTCATTTCGAGGTCAAATCGACGATCCTTGTAGGCTTCGTAAACAGCTCTTGCGATCGCCTGTGCTTCTTCTTTTTTTCGGTGCCTAACTGATATTTCAATCAAATCTGTACCTCTCCTTTGGCTTGTCCTAACAATATTACGCAAATTCTTCATCACCGTGCTCCGATTTTCACCCCATCTTTTTTCAAGCTGAATCTTATCAATTGCAATACCCAGAGTTTCAGGTGCCACAATGATCTCAAATTGAGTATTCATGAACTGGCGCGTCATCTGAACTCCCATACCACCACGGCCCCCACTAAGGGTAGGATCTACGTCAACAATGGGTTTCACTTCTACCAATGCGATGCTTTCATACTTTTTAGGCATCACGTAGGTGATGACTGCAGCCGTAAGGAAAACGAGCAGAAACGTTAGCAGGATGACTCCATAACGGTTTTTAAGAACCTGCCAGTAGTCGATGGCGTGTAGAGATGCTTCGTTTTGATTATTATTTTGGTTTTGCATTATCCGGGGAATTGCTGTGTTTATGAGGCAACTATACAGTTACTATAACGGCGTTGCGCAGAGCGCAGGTGTTTTCTCTAAGAAATAAGGATTTGTAAACAAAAAAGCCGTCGCAATGTATGACACTGCAACGGCTTATATGTTCGGATTTTTTGACAGGAAAATTAGAACGTGACGCGAACGCCAAGTGAAGCGCGGTTACGGTCGTAGTTGCGGGATGTTAAATCGGAGTCACTGTCAGTCCAGTTGTAGCTGCCGGTGAGAAAAAGACCATCGTTTACCTTGTAAGAGAACCCAAGGTGAAGGTTGATCAGATCCGTATCAGCTGACGCCAATCCTGCAGGAACAGATCCCCGAGCATCTTCCATCTCGGTCATGACGTAGTTAACACCAGCGTTAAGAGTAAGTGTGGGGGAGACTACATAGTCAGCAGAAACACCTACACGTAGCGTATTGTTTGTGTCGTATGTAAAACCAGCAAAACTAGTTCCATAGTCTTCAACGCTGTAACGGGCAAAAGCGCGAACGCTAAACTGATCATTGACACGAGTGCGAAGAGCAGCTTCGACAAATGGGCTGTCTGAGTCTTTTCCACCGTTTACGTCACGCATTTGCACACCAGCTTTGAGCGCCAAAACAGAGCTCGGGCTAAAGCGGTGCTCAACACCTAGCAAGAGATAGTTATTGGTAGAATCACCAGCAGTACCACTTGAGTCGGTCTCACTGTAACGGTAATCAAATGTCCAAACCGTCTGCGCGCTAGCGCTATAACGGAACTGGTTGTACAGCGTCAAGGTTGTGCGATCGTTGTTTGACGCAGAGCTACCATAGTCAATACCACGGTATTTAATACCAGTGTAAGTAGCAAAGCGCTCAGACCAGCGGTAACCGACTGCGTTGTCGGATTGATAGTTAAGATACTCTTCAAGCTGACGATCTGAGGCAAAACCTTCGTTATAGTTTGGTTCAAGCTCATAGGCGACGTAGTTGCTACTAGTAAAGCGAAGTCTCTCACTGACACGGTGTGCCCAGCTAATACCAAGGCGACCATTTCCAGTCAGGTCGTCGCCAGTAGCTTTGGGGGCGTCAAAGTAGTAGTGACCACCAACGCGACCGAATACATCCCATGTAGTTTGAGGGGTGATGCTCACCAATGATGCTCCAACGTAAGCGTCAACATAAGTAGTCTCGTCACCACTGTTAGCGACACTGGTAGGAGTTACGTTATCGTCCCAACCAAGGCTAAGTCCAGCGTTCCACTTGAGTGGGGAGCTTTCCTTAGCTTCGTCGTTAGGGGCGATGTCGTAAAGACCCTGAGCGGATGCTAGGCCAAGAGAGGCGAGCAATACAGTTCCTGCGATAAATTGTTTTTTCATAATAATATTCTATATAAATTGAGATTGATTCTTCGTTCAGAAAACTAGTCCGTAGAGGAAGGAGGCGTTACTGTCGGAGGCTGAAGGCCTGGAGGGAAGAGCGGGAAACCACCGGGGCCACCTAGTGTGGGGCCGACGGGATTACCAATTACATTCCCGACTGGGAAGTCTAAGGGGTTTTGAGGGTCCGTGTTATCTGAAGAAATCGCATCACCTTTTTCATCACCTTTGGCACTGTAGCCGGAGTCACCACTACCCGCACCGTATTTGGTGACGACAGCTTGAACTTCAGCGAGAGCGTCGGGAGCGACAGCAACGGCACATTGGCCGATGATGCGAACCTTGCTAGGCGCTGCTTCAATAGCAGCTTCA
Organism: Akkermansiaceae bacterium; assembly: GCA_037620805.1. GTDB lineage: Bacteria > Verrucomicrobiota > Verrucomicrobiia > Verrucomicrobiales > Akkermansiaceae > Oceaniferula. The sequence goes on along the minus strand of JASJLI010000028.1, from coordinate 37,465 downwards.
ACGATTCCTGCGACGAGTGTTTTGTCGGCACCAGATGCCACGATGGCAGCCTTAACGACTTCACAAGCACAAGACTCGTTCTGGGCTACCTGGGCAGCCACAAGTTCAAGAACTTTTTCTGGATGAGCGGCAACAGCTGCTTTCACAGCTGTAGACACTTTATAACAATCGGGGGCTTCTGCATAGGCTGGAGTAACCAGGGCTAGCACAGCACCGAACAGCGCGTATTTTATAGTAGTTTTCATAGTAGTTTTATCCTTTCTGGGTGAATGGATGATTTTTGTTTTCCTGTCATAGATAAGCGGGTAGCGGGAATCGAACCCGCATAATCAGCTTGGAAGGCTGGAGCTTTACCATTAAGCTATACCCGCAAGGGTGAAGGCATTAAACCGAAGACATGGGGGGCTAGCAAGCACTAAATAAGGTTTTTTGTTACTTTTGAAAATTCTTTTAAAATATCGTTTCACTGCCCGTTTCCATTGTAGTTCCTAGCTTTGCAGCCCATAATCCGCTTAAAACTATATGATTTTTATCGTAATTTCACTAGTATTACCTAACACCCCTCACACTCTATAAGCCCGTTGGGTGGTGAGCAAATGCACAGCTCACATTGAATTGCTGCCCCAAATGTGTCGCCAATGCTCCTACTCCAAATGTTTCTGTGGCGTAGTGCCCAGCATAGATCACGTTGATGCCTAGCTCCTCTGCCAAGGGGTAACTCCAATGGGGGCCCTCACCCGTGATGAATGTCTGGATACCACACTCGGCCATAGCAGCGACTTCTGAACCAGCACCACCGGTGATAATCCCTACTCTGCCAACTTCTTCTGTGCCTCCTTTACAAAGGTGTACCGATCCATCAACAGCCGTCTCCACCCGTGCCTTGAGCTCCTCGAGAGTCAGGTCCATATTTTGGGAAACACCTAGTTTGATTCCTTTCCAGTCGAAAAACGACTCGGTATCGCTCATTCCTATCTTGGTGGCCAGTTGGGCGTTGTTCCCCCACACCGGATGGATATCCAGAGGAATATGCGCGCTGTAAAGGGCCATGCCAGCATCAAGGGCCATTTTCATTTTCTTGTAAACAGCACCGGTCACTCGCTGAGCCCCCTGCCAGAACATGCCGTGATGCACGAGTAATAGATCCGCATCCATAGCGATTGCCTTCTCAAATACTGGCAAGGATGCATCGACCGCCGCTACTACCTTCTTCACCTCACCTCCGTTTTCGATTTGGAGGCCATTGAGTGCTCCCGGATAATCGGGCACTTCAGCGATATTGAGTTCCCGATCGAGGTAGTCTGTCAGTTCACGCAAGTTAGCCATAGGAAAATTCTACCAAGTGGCGTGGACAATCCCATCCAAAAATCACACAGGTTTCATTCCACACCCCTCATGATAACCAGCCAAAAGCCAGTTATTAAAATCCGAGATTCAGCCTAAGTAGCTTTTCCAATGTCTCCGTATCCTTGGCAACACCTTGGATGATTTTTGAACCCTTCAGCAGAACCTTTGGCATCACAGGGGTATTCCTGACAAACGCTTTGTAGTCGGTAACATTCTCCAACAGCACAGCATCCACCCAAGCCGTATCGACGGCGTCCATTTTTTCCGTGCCTACCAGACTATAGGCCATTGCTTCTGCCGCTTGGTAGGGTTGGGCATGATATTCGAACAGCCATTGATGAAATTCGGGGAATTTCGAGCGATCAGCACGCCACACCCTCAAGGATAATTTGGCAAATTCACACGCGTTTTCATGATCCTTCACGCCGAATGGTAAATTGGGGTTACACTTCTTATTAAGAGGTACAGGTAAAACGATAACGGCAAGTTTGCCAGGGTGTTTCAGCATGATTTTTTCAAGATCCCCGTGCACATCGCGACATGCGCTGCATGTGTAATCATAGTATTTTACAATGACGTGTTCGGCATCCGTCGGCCCAAGATGCGGTAACTCATCGATTCGATAAAATTTTCTCCCATCAAAAAAGGATATTACTCTACCTTTGCCCCTAGCGTGAGCATCGCTCATTCCATTATTCTCCCCCTGCCCACTATTACCAACTCCGGTTAATTCATCAACTCGGTGAGTTTCGGGAACAGGACCAAAATGCTGTACCGCCGCCAATCCAACAACCATGATGATAGCAAGCGTCAGTGCGTTTATGAATCTGTTAAGTGCTCCTTCTACTTTAAACTCAGCCAGAAGAATCAACACCCCCAACAAAACACCCAGTCCATGCATCGTCATGCAATAGGGGCAGATTGTGTGTAATACGAATAATTGCAAAGCGGTAAACCACACCGCTGCACCGATAAACATCCAAGCAGCCAGCATCCTGAACCAGCGTACTTTTACACCGCTCACCCAAAGACTGACAAGAACTGCGATGTATAGAATGAACGAAAAAATGCTCACTGGGATCACCCCTAACACCATCGACCATTTACTACCTAACACATTAGCACATCCACTACCAGCCCCGCACCCCGCTAGGGTGTCAATTCTATCTGTCAATTTCTGGAAAGTTAGCCACAGACTCATTGCAGCTGCCGCGATGGCAACAATTACGATCATCCATTTTAAAGTCGGCTTAATTTCCGTGGATTCGGTCATGGGGGAAATGTCCATCATCCACTTAGCGATGGCCAGTCAAAACGCCAAAAATGCTGGCGCTCTACTTGTCTCTCTTAGGCACACCGTTTTCATCCAGCGTCACGTAGTCGTCGCCCTCGCGATTCCGACGCCAACCATTAATGGCAAACAGCATTGTCAGAGCGAGAAAAAAGATCGACGTCTCCATAAGAAAAGGACTGGTGATCAGAGCTAGGCACATCCGCCCTAACTCGCCGACAAAGCCAGGTAAATAGGCCCATGCTGCAATGCCGCCTAGTACAAGGAAAAAAAAAGTAATCAGTGCCCAACCTATGGCTATTTGTTTGGCTTGATACATCCTGCTGAATATGATTCTAGGTGCTCCATCCACCAAGTCAAGATACCAGACGTTTTCCAACGTCTCTCCTTTTGATATCTCCTTTGGGTTTTAGTAGCTAGTATTGCTCCGAGTTTGTTTTTTCTGCTTAGTCGCAGGCTTGTTAAAGAGTTTCCACAACATCCCCTTGGGTTTAGGTTGGGTCGTTTGAGAGTCGTTGGTCTCTTTTTTCGACTTACCCGGCTCTTTGTGCCAGAAGGTTTCGATTTGGACTTGGACTGAGCCGCTGGCTTAGATTTTGATTTGTTGAATAAATTCCAGATGAAACCCTTGAATTTAACCGGCTTGGCAACCTTTACAGACTCGGTTGACGCACTTGCATCAGGCTTCTTGCCCTTGCTGCTACGTTTGCCGAACATTCTCTCCAGAAGACTCTTCCCAGACGACTTCGCGTAGCGGAGGCTTCTTTGTATACAGCACTGCGAGCCACACGAAGTTTTTGTATTTGCATAGGCAGGCTTGTCTTAAACATCTTCGCATATGGATCTTCTTTTCTTGATAACACCCCATGCTTTTTTACTAAGACAGCGACTAGCTTCAGCGTTGATCCTTCACGGTAATGAGCGGGTAGTCGGCGATCAGCGGAGAGGGTCAACTGCCTCAGAATTTCGTAATCCTCCGTGATGCCCTGAAAATAAACCCTTAAAAAGATATCCTTCTCGGACAAGCCGCTCGGCATTCCGTTTTGCTTGAGTTTCTCGTCATACAGGTTCGCGACGACAAAAGAGTGGCATGAACCTAGCGAGCCTTGGGATGCTGGCGTGGATGAGTTACCAATCAGCGAACACGAAGTCAGCGGCACAAACAATAGTCCCAAAACGGCTGCCATTCCCGCTATCCCCAAATTGTTGAGTATGTTGCGTATCACCCTGTCCTGATAAGCAAAAATGGATCTACGTGGCAATTATTTTTGGATGAAAAACGCACAATCACCCGGAATGGGCAAATGCGCGCTGAAATTTGAGTATTGATGATACTTCCGTGAAGTCCCCTATCACAGGGGCCTACATGGCCTAGCCGCCAAAAAGACCTTTGGCCTTATCGAGCAGATCTCCTGTATCTGGCATTTCGCCGGAAGCTACGGAATCAACAAGTCCTTGCACGTTGGCAGGCAGCTTGTCTTTGACAAAGCCTAGAACCATGTCGATTGCTTATTGGCTAACACCTTCGTCAAGGCCCAGCTTGTCCATCGGTTGTTGTTTGAGTTCGTCCATTTTTTTAGTTTTTATATTATTAGGGAAAAAAAATACCGGGAACAGGGGTCGAACCTGCACGCCCAAAGGGCACTAGATCCTAAATCTAGCGTGTCTACCAATTCCACCATCCCGGCTTGGAACGAGCGGAATATAGTTAAACGCTGGATTATGGCAACCCGTTTCTTTTCTGAAATTGTAGATCGTTAAATCGGGGCAATAGTCACAACCATATTTCACCACTCCATTCCCCTTTAAATCACACTCAGAGCCTTATCCATTGCCGCTATTGTAGTATCAATCTCATCATTGCCATGCGCCATACTTATAAATCCGGTCTCGTAAGGGCTCGGTGCGATATAAATGCCTTGTTCAAGCATCGAGGTGAAGAATTTTCTAAATGCTGCGGTATCTGCCGTCATCACTGAGTCTAGATTCACAATTTCCTCACCGGTGAAAAATAAACAGAACATCGAACCTACACGGTTAAATCTATAGTCCAGTCCTTTAGCAGCCAACACACCTCTAATTCCAGCCTCGAGCCGAGCGCCGAGGTGTTCGAGTCGAGTGTAGCCATCTTGCTTTTCCATCTCACGGAGCTGGGCGATCCCTGCAGCCATGGCAAGCGGGTTCCCGCTCAAGGTGCCAGCCTGATAGACCGGACCATCTGGAGCAAGATAGTCCATGATCTCAGCCTTACCACCAAAGGCACCGACGGGAAGGCCGCCGCCAATGACTTTGCCCATGGCTGTAAGATCGGGGGTAATCCCCTCTAACTCCTGAACACCACCCTTGGCCACTCGGAAGCCGGTCATGACTTCGTCAAAAATAAACACAGCTCCATACTTGGACGTCACATCCCGTAGGCCTTGTAAATATCCCTCTTTCGGAAAAATGAGTCCCGCATTCGCTGGATAACTTTCCACAATCACGGCAGCGATTTGATCGCCCATCTCTGCAAACACAGCTCGCACTTTCTCGATATCATTGTATGGCAGGATGATTGTCTCGGCAGCAAAAGCCGACGGCACACCTGCGGAGTCCGGTTTACCATGGGTAAGAGCTCCAGAACCAGCAGCTACAAGCAAGCTGTCGACATGACCGTGATAACAGCCCTCAAACTTGATAATCTTATCTCGCCCCGTAAATCCCCTCGCCAAACGCACCGCACTCATCGTGGCTTCGGTTCCAGAGTTTACCATCCTGACCTTTTCCACCGATGGCACCCAGTCGACAATTAACTGAGCCATCTCAACTTCATACGGATTTGGGATACCGAAAGAAACTCCCTCCTTCGCAGCATTATGCACAGCCTCGATCACACACACAGGGGCGTGACCAAGAATAGCGGGTCCCCAAGTGCCGACGTAATCGATCATCTTATTACCATCGACATCCTCGATCCGGCACCCCTTCGCGCGGCGCACAAAAAACGGTTCACCATCGACATTACGGAACGCACGCACGGGAGAATTGACACCACCAGGAATCAACTTCTTAGCGACCTTGAATAACTTACTTGAAATATCTGTTTTCATCTTGGGAAATGCCACCTCTTTGGCGCCGCTAGCCTGCTGTGAGACTGATTAATTTGCAAGACTCCAAAATATCCACAGGACAATTGCTTGCACAAATCGACCTCTAAGTAACGTTTTCAAGAAAACAAAGGGCTTACCAAGTAAGCAAGTTCTACTCATCTTCATACCCAGCACCCCGCTCTTGGGCTGCTCGGTTTTTTTGTGGTTAAAATTAACTCGATTTTCACAGAGCATTCGTCATGGTTTCACGTCGGGCTGACACATTCACCACCGTCAACCACGGACAAAACCATGATTCTCAAAAGGCAACACAGACACGAACAACCATTGGGTTGCCAATCCTTACACAGAGCCAGAGAGCTCCTCAGTATCAGGCACCTTACCGAGCGTCGAGTTTGACATGGATCTCCGCACCGGACTTCCCCTTAAACAAGTCCTCTGTATCAGCCATAACAACGAGATCAAATACCTCGGCAAACAACACGCCAGCTTGCAGATCAGTTCATACCCTCATCTCTGCGGAAATCACCCGCTGGCTACTCAGCCCTTGGGTGGACGACTTGGTGCGTGAGGGAACGGTTCTTTCAGCCTTTGGAAAAGTGGTCGGTGTCGATCCTCCGTGCAGCGGCATCCGGATGTTATGGGCTGGATTCGTTCTGGCTAACAGCCATCACATCCATCACGCGGATGTCTTGGCCTCGGATGATCATTTTTAACTTTATCACCCTAGGTCTACTCATCCTCTGCAACAGCCTTCGTTCCACCCTGCTCTATGCGCCAGAAAGCGGTATGTTTAATATCCCCGGCTGGCTCCATGAAGGCGTCGGTATTCTTTGCTACATTGTTACCGCAGCGATCCTTATCAAATTAGGAACAACAACAAACAAGCGATCTCATATTAGGTCGACGGCATCATCATGAAATACCCCGTCATCATATTCCTGCTCGGCATTTCGCTTGTAGTCACGCAGCTGACGATATCCCAGCAGTATCAGGAGCCAACGGTTCACTCATCCAACGAAGTCACCTGGCCTAATGCATCATCGTGGTATTGGCATGCACAGCTCCATCCCAATGACGGACCGTGGCTGGCTCAAACGCTTATTCGACGCCATCCATAACAAATTCAAGAAGCATGCTCTGAAGGAAAAGGTAAAAGCGGTTTCTGAAGTAGGCGCTGCGCACTTCGGGAGTGGCTTCTTCAAGATCGCCGTCGGCCTCGACGGCGTCTAATTTATAGCGTGTCTCCAGTGAGAGTCGTGCCTGATTGATGGCGCCGTACCATTTCTCTGACTGGGGCGGGGTGATAAAAATAGCCTTCTCGTTATGATCTCGTGCGTTTTCGATGGTGGCTGCTACGAAGCGGCACTGGCTGTTAAAACTTTCCTCAAGGTCGGGCACGACAAACTCATCCCAATCGCTATCGACATCCATCAAATCGGCCAACGATTCGGCAAGATGAGATGGCCTGACAGCATCCGTGCAGATGAGATGAAGCTCCATCCAGTCGGCCTCGGACTCAGGGATGATGCACAGGCCGCCCTCTAATGTGGGGAGCACTTTCATGAGGCTTTTTCCATCGTGGTTTGAAGTTGCCACCCGTGAAGTTGCTGAACGTAGAATTCCGCTTTCTCACGGGCACCGGTCCAGACAACTGACTTACCCTGAGTGTGAACTTCCATCATCAGAGTTTCTGCCCGGGGCTGCGGGTATCCAAAAACACGCTTGAGAACCATCGTTACGTAGCCTTGTAGGTTCACTGGATCATCCAACACAACTACACTCCAAGGCACATCTTTCTGTGTCTTGGTTTTTTGTTTTTTCTTCGTGGTGGGGGTAGATTTCGGCATCGGAGGGGGGACAAGAGTATGCTATCAGATCAAACACAATTTGAAGTAAAAACGTTAGCGCAACATCAAATCTGTAAGCATATCACTAAGAAACCTCCAAAAACGCCCGACCTAACCACTCGGTAACATCTCCTGCTGTCAGCGATTGAGCAGATTCTCTACCGTGGCTCATGGCAAGTTCCGCAGCACGCCCACATAGCCAGGATCCTAATCGGGCTGCATCAAATTTGTTAACCCCTTGCGCTAACAGAGCTGCTATCACACCGGTGAGAACATCGCCTTGACCACCGCAGGCCATGCCTGAGTTCCCTGTGCCATTGACGTAACGGGAGCAATTACTCTGTGCAATCGTACTACGTGCACCTTTTAACAAGAGAGTTACGCCGTCGAAGCGGTCGGAGAAAGCCTGGGCGGCATCAAGTGGAGGCATTGTCGCGAGGTCAGAAAATAGCCTCGCCATCTCACCGGGATGGGGGGTAATTATCATGTTGGAGCGGAGGTGTTTTTCTGGACCATTTTCCGGATCAGAGGCCGCGATACGGTTTAACCCATCCGCATCGATCACTACAGAATAGTTAGTTCTTTCCAGTAAGGTTAGAAAATCTGCATCACACCATGCACTCCCAGGTTCAGATTCCAATCCTAATCCTGGACCTACTGCTAGAGAATCGAGCTGGACACTCTCGATTTCTGCCAAAGACACAATCGGCTTTAACATGACCTCCGGAGAAAGCATGGGTGTGAGTAATGGATAAAGTGATTCCTCGGTAAAAAGCGTCACCAGCCCTGCGCCACCACGAAGTGCGCCTTTAGCACACAACACGGCGGCCCCTAACATACCACGTGATCCAGCTAGGATACCCACCCGCCCAGCATTTCCTTTGTGAAAATCATGGGGTCGACGTGGCAAGAGACCTTGTAAGCTGTGCACATCGTTTAGACAGATCTCGCCATTCTTGGCCGAGTGAGGGACGGGAAGTTCAGTCAGCGGAATCGACTCAATGGCACCGGTATAATTCACCGCTGAGTGGGAGAATAGTCCGGTTTTAGGCACGCCAATCGTCAGTGTTAGATCAGCAGTCACAGCTCCATGATAAACCTCACCGGTATCGCCGTTTATGCCTGATGGAATATCCATGGCGATGGTGTCGGCCGAGTGCGATTCCCTGGTGCTGTTCATCCACGCCGCAAGTTCATTCAGGGGGCTTCGCAGAGGTCCTTGGGCACCAATTCCTAACAATCCATCGAGTAATATCAGGGGGCGACCCGTGCTGTATTCGGGCAAGGATTCATTAACGGAGCAGTCACCTAGTTCGCGCCATTTTTTCCGAGGTAGTGATCCGATGTCCGAGCTGGCGTGTAGGCAGCGAATGCCAATTCTCCATCCTTTTTCAGCCAGATAACGGATCGCAACCAGAGCATCGCCTCCGTTATTTCCTGAACCTATGCAAGCAATCGCAGTGCCTGGCATCGGATAACGGCGCATGATGGCAGCCGCGATTCCTCTACCTGCTTTTTCCATCAGCCCTTCAGGCGTAGAGCCTTGTTTGAAGGCCTTGTCCTCAAGCTTCCGCATTTCTGCACATGTGAGACTTCCCATATCCACTTGCAGTCTATCATCAATCGCATCAGAGCACGATCAAGAACTTATCTCTGTGAACAGGTGCGGGTGTGATCTTACACCCCAGCCATGGCGGCCAGTTTGTGATTGAGAGCAATCGAGCTACGCAAACTCTGCATCTGCGCCACAAGGTGGGCGTGATCCTTGCAGATCTTGGTGCAAACTTTATCGGTGCCTGCATGGTTACTCACGTAGCGACCAATTTCACAATGGTGATCCTTCATCTCCAGCTCAACCAATCCGAGCTCTGCCGTCAGCTTGGACATATCACGGTTGGCTTTTCCGATACTTTGGTAGGCGCTAGACGCTTCTTCACGCAGTTTTGTTCTATCCTCTGCAATCGCAGATTCGATTTTCGTAATTTTTTCGTCGAGAACATGAATTCTGTCGCCGACTTCATCACGCTTGGCTTTAAGTAATGAAAAATCGACTTTGTAACCAGCGAGTTTACTGCGTTCGCCTTTGATAATTTCAGCCGTGTTGGATTCTCCGCTTAAAACTTGGACTTTTGTGCGTGCTGCGTCGAATTTTCGTCTGACTAGCTGTGCTTGGGCTATGATTCGATCGCGCTCTGCAATGAGCGCTTCAGAATTCAATATCAGTTCATCACGTTTTCGTTCGAGTGCGAGACAAGCTTGGTTCGTCTGGCTCAGCACCGCATTGCGCTCTTCGTTTGAGGTATCCAAAACAACGCCGGCCTTACCTGCGGATTCCTCCAGTTTAAGCTTCTGTATCATCAGCTTTCGCAGAGTCCAGTATTCCACGCTAACGGCCTCGATCCCCTCGGCTTGTTCCCAAACTTCCTCTCCGAGAATCTCCTCCGCCACACGTAGCAGGTGCATTTCGTCGGCAGCCTCAGAGAGCCGCTTGGTCTTGCGGTGAAGACCAAACGAAAGCAACAAACGTGCAATCATGTAGCGGGAGCTATTCATGGGTATTGATTAAGACGGATTGGGTGTGGCTCTAGTCACTTTTTTTTATTCACCATTTTCTGGAGATTCTTGACGACGCTGATATCTTCAAGGGTTGTCATATTACCAGTGGCTTTTCCAGTGGCAACAAGCTCCTTGAGAAGGCGGCGCATGATCTTGCCTGAACGCGTTTTAGGCAAGGCAGGAGTGAAATAAATATCATCCGGCTTGGCGATGGATCCAATGACCTTGCCAACTTGGTTACGAACCTCCTTGAGCAGAGCATCGGTTTCCTCGATCCCTGTTTTCAGAGTAACGAAGGCGCAGACTGCCTGACCCTTGATTTCGTGGGGGCGACCAACCACGGCGGCTTCAGCCACGGCTTTGTGAGATACCAGCGCGCTTTCTACCTCGGCGGTACCGAGACGGTGGCCGGAGACATTGAGGACGTCATCGAGTCGGCCTACGATTGTAAAATTCCCTTTTCGGTCGCGACGAGCGCCGTCACCGGCGGTGTACATGCCGGGGTAGTCACCCCAGTAGGTGTCTTTGTAGCGTTTCTTATCACGGTAGATGCTGCGTAGCATTCCGGGCCATGGCTTGCGGATAACCAAGCGGCCACCTTCGTTGGCCTTGCACTCGTTGCCCTCCTCATCAAGGATGGCGGCATCCACTCCGAAGAACGGCATGGTCGCGGTGCCCGGCTTGATCGGTGTGCATCCTGGCATTGGGGAAATCATAATGGCACCGGTCTCGGTCTGCCACCAGGTGTCAACGATCGGGCAGCGGCCGCCACCGATCTTGTTGTAATACCACATCCATGCCTCTGGGTTGATGGGCTCTCCAACGGTGCCTAGCAGGCGGAGTGAGGAAAGGTCGTGTTTTTCAACAAGGTCATCGCCAGCTTTAATGAAGGCGCGGATCGCGGTAGGGGCGGTGTAGAAAATGGTGACTCCATATTCTTCAACAATCTGCCAAAAGCGGGAAAAATCAGGGTAGTTAGGCGCGCCCTCATACATGACTTGGGTAACACCGTTAAGCATTGGCCCGTAGGTGATGTAGGTGTGCCCAGTGATCCAACCAACATCCGCAGTGCACCAGTAAACATCATCATCGCGCATGTCGAAGACGTATTTACAGGTGGTATAAGCATTGATCATGTAGCCGCCGGTGGTGTGCAAGATACCCTTGGGCTTTCCTGTGGAACCAGAGGTGTAGAGGATAAAAAGTGGGTGCTCGCTATCGAAGGACTTTGCCTTGTGGGTGCCGGGAACCTTAGCTGTCTCTTCGTGTAACCAGACGTCGCGCCCCTTCTTCATCTTCACCTTGTTATCGGTGCGCTTGAGGACGATGACTGTTTCGACCGTCTTGTCTTTTTTCAAGGCTTCATCAACGTTGACTTTGAGGTCGATAATTCCGCCACGACGCCAACCGCCGTCGGCCGTAATCACGCAAGTGGCCTTGGAGTCTTCAAGACGATCCTTGATAGATTCTGCAGAGAAACCACCAAAGACAATCGAGTGAACAGCACCAATACGAGCGCAGGCAAGCATCGCAATACTGGCTTCGGCAACCATCGGCATGTAAATCAGCACGCGGTCCTTGGACTTCACGCCATTGGCTTCTAGGACATTAGCGAATCGAGACACCTCACGAAGAAGCTGCTGATAGGTCAGGGTGCGCTTATCGCCGGGCTCACCTTCCCAGATGATGGCGGCTTTGTTGCCACGGCCTTCATTGACATGGCGGTCGACGCAGTTGACACAGATATTTGTTTTTCCTCCAACAAACCACTTTGCGTAGGGAGCTTTCCAATCGAGAACCTTACTCCACTTTTTATCCCATTGGAGCTCTTTGGCTTCACGAGCCCAGAAGACGTTGGGTTTTTCAATCGATTCCTTATGCAGTCGTTTATACTGCGCCATGCTGGAGATGCGGGCTTTTTTAGAAAACTCTTTGGATGGTTTGAATTCGCGGTCTTCGCTGAGATGGGTTTCGATGTTGTTACTCATGAATGGTCGAGGTTAATTGGATCTTCTTGAGAGAAAGTAGACAGTGAGTAGCTAGAGTACCAACTACTTTTTTCCACGACGGAATACTTTTTTTGCGGCTTTTTTGCCGACAGGACCTGACGGCCTGCGGGAGGTGCTCTTTCGGGCCATGTTCTTGGGCGGGCGTTTCCCTGTTTTACGGGCTCCTGTATGGGCTGGTTTTCGAGTCGCTGGGCGTTTACGTGCAGCACGCACCACATCCTCAGCTGGTTGACGGGGTCTAGGGTTTTGCTGGAGGATTGCGATTTCATCCTCCTCGAGTGTACGCCACTTTCCTAACTCAAGTCCACCGCCCTGAAGTAGACCGATGCGAGTGCGAACAAGCTTAGTCACTCTCAGGTGAACTGCTTCAAACATGTAACGAATCTGGCGTTTGAGGCCAGTTTCAAGAATAACACTAACACGCCGTGGTGAAATACGCCTAACCGACTTCGCTCTGGCACGCCCCTCTGGGGTATGAACCCCCCTGATCAACTTATCGATCACCTCATTTTCAAAAGCCTGGTTTACCGTCACCAGATACTCTTTTTCCACCTTCTGCCGAGGATGGGTAAGCTTGAGGGCAAGGTCACCATCATTGGTTAGAACTAAAAGCCCCTCGGACTCCTTATCGAGACGACCCACATTTTTCAGATGCTGCAATTGAGGCGGAAGGATGCTGTAAATCGTGGCTCGGCCAAGTTCATCACTGGCAGAACAGACAAAACCTGCAGGTTTATTGAAAAGGATCACCTCGGTCGTTTTCGGACTGACGCTTTTCCTACCGACACGAACCGAGTCGTCTGGCCCGACACGTGTGGCCGGATTGTCGCAGCGACTGCTATTGATGTAGACCTGCCCCTCCTTGATGATGGCATCACATGCCCTGCGGGACCCCACACCACAGGAGGCGAGGTATTTATTGAGACGGATTCCTTGGGGTTCTGATGACATGATGATGTTTTAAGCTTTAAGTTTTAAGTTTCAAACTCCAAATACCAATGCTTGTGTTGAGGGCTTGGGTTGATGCTCGACAGGGAGATGCGGGCTGGAAGCCCACGCTCCATAAAAAACCCGCCCGATGGTTTCCATTGGGCGGGTTTGAATAAGTATTGTTAGTTGATGCCTAGGACTCAGGCTTGGTCTTAGGAAGGCCGATTGGGCTTTTACCTTCTTTCCACTGACCGCGCTCTTTCAGCAGTTTGATACGCTCGAATCGCTTGAGGACTGAACGTTTTCCACCGGCACCGCCGGACAACTTGAGTGATGAATGTTTGGACATAGCTTTTTTGGTTTGCTGTGTTGATTAAACTTAGGATTAACGCTTGGAGAACTGGAACTTCTTACGTGCACCAGGCTGACCGTATTTTTTACGTTCTTTCTGGCGAGGGTCGCGGCGCATTAGGCCAGCTTCCTTCAGTGCGGGGCGGAGTTCTTCGTCTTCTTCGACAAGTGCACGGGAGATACCGAGTCGGATCGCACCGACTTGACCGGACATTCCACCACCTTTAACGATGGCTTTGACGTCGTACTTGTTGACGAGCTTGGCCTTTTGGAAGGGCTCAAGCACTAAGTTTTGGAGAGTCACGGTAGGGATGTATTCCTCGAAAGGACGATCATTTACGATGATCCGTCCGGTTCCGGGTGTGACCCAAACGCGGGCGACGGATGATTTGCGGCGACCTGTGGCGCAGTATGTTGTAGCTTCGCTCATTAGATTAGTTAGTTAAAAATTGATTAGGGTGCTCGAATTAAGCGATTTCGTGAACTTCAGGCGATTGTGCCTCATGACTATGCTCAGAGCCGACAACGACCTTGAGTTTCTTATAGATAGCGTCACCCAACTTGTTGTGGGGAACCATTCCGCGAACAGCACGCTCAAGCAGAAGCTCGGGACGGCGGGCACGGACTTTACGAGGAGTCTCGATTTTCTGGTTACCAACGTATCCGGTGTAGTGAGTGTAAATTTTCTCACTTTCCTTATTGCCAGAGAGGACAACTTTTTCGGCGTTGGTGATGATGACGAAGTCACCGGTATCAACGTGTGGGGTGAAGATAGTTTTGTTTTTACCGCGCAGGAGATTGGCGGCTTCAACAGCGACTTGACCAAGCACCTTGTTTTCGGCGTCGATCACATACCATTTGCGCTCAACATCTTGAGCTTTGGCTGAAAAAGTTTTTTTCATAGTTCTGTAGTAGTTAATAATTAAGTTGGTGTCATACGCTTAAGTAACCAGGTTGGTTAACTTGAGGGTGTTTCACCAGATTCCCAGGACAGAATAACCCGTCCACCCCGTGTTGAGGGGCGCGCAAACTAGGAGCGAGGCTATGACATGTCAACCCAAATATCGGGGAGTTTTAAAAAATTAAGAGCCTTTATACGAGGCTGAAATCTCCAATTACTTAAGGGATATAAAGGTCTTTCCCGTCGATCCTTCACAGTCCTTACCTGATTGTAGGGTTCATTTGACAAATCGTCAGCCCTTAAGCATGATAGATCACGTGCAAGACCCTCATGATAACCCAGAGAACCAGGATGCTCCAGATTCCGTCAAACCCATGAAAGACAAGATCTGGGAGATCATCTTCGAGGCGGAAACCCCTTCTGGCAAGTTCTTTGATGTCGCCCTGCTCTGGCTTATCGGAGCTTCGGTTCTGGCTGTGATGCTTGAAAGCGTAACATCCATTAAGGCCGACTACGGAAGAATATTAGTTATCGCTGAATGGGTCTTCACGATCATTTTCACAATCGAATATCTGTTACGTATCTGGCTGGTGAGGCGTCCGATGCGATATATTTTCAGTTTTTACGGAATTGTGGACCTTATGTCCTGCCTGCCTAGTTACCTCGCACTCATTTTTGCGGGCAGTAGTCACTTTGCCGTTATCCGCCTGCTTCGCCTCTTGAGAATGTTTCGAGTACTCAAAATGGTCAGCCATGTGAGAGGAGCCGATACCATCATGCGCGGGCTGGGTGCATCCCGGGCAAAAATCACCGTATTCTTTTTCGCCATGCTGATTTTCGCCATGATCGCTGGCACACTCATCTATATCGTCGAATACAAAGATGACGGATCCTCCCCCTTCACCAGTATCCCCATGGGAATCTATTACGCTATCGTGTCCATCACCACCGTAGGCTATGGCGACCTCACCGTACAGACTCCTCTGGGCCAGCTACTCACCTCGTTTATGGTGCTCGCTGGTTATGCCATTATCGCTGTGCCCACGGGAATCGTTGCTGGCGACATGGTCCGCGAAGCCATGCGCCCAGATGAAACGACCGATGCTTGCCCAGGCTGTGGATGCCATGGCCATTTACGCGATGCGGAATACTGCCGGAAATGCGGCGAACATCTGGAACTTTAGTTTACAAACTTAGTTTATCGCGGATTTTAGTTCACGTTTTGCAACTCTCTATGTTTAGTTAAGCCTATGTGGATATGGTCCAAACTCTCGGGAGCCAAATGGATGGATGCATGGGAGGACCGTTTCTACGGCAATCCCAATACTGTCATCTCCAAGCTGAAAACCAATAAAACCATTCGCGTGGAGGTTTACACGGAAACCGAGGAGGAGGCTCAGGAAATCAAAAAGCTGTTCGGTGGTAGTATACGCAAACTGGTTCATAAAAACTGGACTGCAGTTACCCAACCCGTCCGCCCACCTATCCGCATCCGTAGTTCTCTCATTATCTCTGGTGCACGCGATGAAGATGCCCGTAAAAAACTCGAAGGGGAATTCCCAGGTCGTCACATCATTCAGATTCCGGCCGACATGGCTTTTGGCACCGGCGACCACGCCACCACGTCGACCTGTATGCGTTTCCTCGTTGATATTGCCAAAGAAAGAACAGGCACGGATTGGGATATGCTTGATCTCGGCACAGGTAGTGGAGTCATCGCCATCGCAGCCCGCATGCTAGGCGCACACCACTGTCACGGCATGGACTTCGATCCTCAAGCGGTCAAAGTTGCTCGACGCAATGTCCGCCGAAACGGAGTCAGCCTCGTCAAGATGTCTGAAACTGATGTTCTTAAGTGGCAACCAGAACGCCGCTGGCCGGTCGTGGTTGCCAACATGTTTTCCACCATTCTCCAGCAAGCTTTTCCAACGATTGTCAAAAGTATGGATAAAAAAGCCGATATTGTCGTCTCTGGTATTCTCCATGATCAATGGGACGAGACTCGTGCGGTGGCGGAAAAATGTGGTCTAACTTTCACTAAAATCACCCGCAAGGGTAAGTGGATGACTGCCCGTGGGTATCGTACCAAATAGCTGGCCAAATAGAGCCCTGACATAAAATTGCACCTCCAAGTCAGCATTTGGCTTGCATCGTCTGAATCATCAGATAACTAGTCCTCACCATCTCGCAGGGGGGTGTGCGTGGAAATCACTGTTGCCCCCTGTTGCGGGAAGCATCATATTCAACTATTTAACCACTTAGCACCATGGATTCCATCTCATCACGCGTCAACGAGGTCACCCCTTCCCTTACTCTCTCAGTCACCAACCAAGCCAAGGCTATGCAAGCTCGCGGCGAAGAAGTCTACGGACTGGCTGGTGGTGAACCCGATCAGGACACTCCCGATTTCATCAAACAGGCAGCCGTCGAGGCTCTCAGTCAGGGGAAAACCAAATATACTCCCGCCGCCGGCATCCCCGAGCTGCGCGAAGGTATCGCCAACAAACTTAAAGCGGACAACGGCATCGACTACGATCCACGCCAAATTGTTGTCAACAGCGGCGCCAAGCAATCCTGCTTCAACGCGATCCTTGCAGTTTGTGAAGAAGGTGACGAAGTCATCATCCCATCCCCTTACTGGGTCAGCTACCCTGAAATGGTTCGCCTCGCAGGAGCCGTTCCCGTTTTTGTAGAAACCACCGCTGAGAATAACTGGAAGATCACCCCTGAGCAATTTGAGGAAAACATGACGGGTCTCACCAAGATGATCATCCTCAACACACCGGGTAACCCAACCGGTTCTGTCTACACTGCCGATGAACTTCGCGCCATCGGTGATGTCGCCCTCCTCGAGGACATCATCATTCTTTCCGATGAAATTTACGAGCACCTCGTCTACGGTGAAACCAAGCACACCAGCATCGCATCCCTCGGACAAGACCTCTATGATCTCACCATCACGGTAAACGGATTTTCCAAAGCCTACTCCATGACTGGATGGCGCGTTGGATATACAGCAGCTCCTCTCCCGTTGGCACAGGCCATTTCGAAGATCCAGGGTCACACCACATCCAATGCCACTACCTTTGCTCAATACGGAGCTCTTGCAGCGCTTGACGGAGGTAAAGACTTCATTAAGGATCTCAATGCTGAGTATGACGTTCGCCGTCAATTTGTTTACGCTCGACTCAATGCCATCTCTAACATCAAGGTTACCGAACCCCAGGGTGCATTCTACTGCCTGGCCGATACAACACAACTCGGACTGCAATCAGTCAACCTATGCGACAAACTTCTGAACCGCTACCGCGTAGCCGCCGTACCGGGCATCGCGTTCGGAAACGACAACAGCATCCGTCTGAGCTACTGCACCACACTTGACGTGCTCAACGAAGGACTGACACGCTTTGAGGAATTCTGTAAGGCGCACTGACCGCTGCACGGAAACTCCAAGCTTTAAACTCCAAATACCAAAAGTTTTAGCACGGCACACCTCAGGGCGTGCCGTTTTTATGTGTAGGAAACGTGATCTAACACTAGCCCATCGGGTGGAGCGCAATAGGGGGATCTGCCATGTGGAAGCTCTGACCCTTGATCAAGCAACAGGGCAAGGTCATCGAGACGGAGTCGTCCCTGAGCGGCATAAACCGCAGATCCTGTTAGAAGACGAGCCATTTTATAAAGGAAACCATTTCCGGAGTAGGTGATTCTGTATCCAAGCTCGGTTGTCTCTAGGTCACATCGACTCAGGTTACGTATGTAGCTGGTATCATCGGTTTCATTTCCCCGCTTCGCTGCAAAGGCACGGAATCCATGCTCGCCACGGAGTATATCGAGAGCCTGTTCGAGAGATTCTGGATCAAGTAGTCGTGGTAAATGCCAGGCAAGGCCAGCCATCAGAGGAGGTAAAACGGGAGCTAGGCAAAGGTCATAGGTGTAGGTCTTTTTCAGGGCTGAAAATCGGGCATGAAAATCCGCAGCAACCTCCTCGCAGTCCATCACCCGGATCGTCGCAGGAAGCTTCGTATTTACCGCCGGCACCCAGTTGAATGGATTCATACTCAATCCTTCGGGAGCATCAAAGTGAGCCACTTGGCCCACGGCATGCACCCCCGTATCTGTTCGACCGGATCCATGGATGCGGATCTTTTCCTTCGCCACTTCGGAGATGGAATTTTCAATCAAATCTTGAACTGTGTTTCCACTCGGCTGTGTCGCCCACCCCTCGAAAGGTCGACCATCATACGCTATCGTTAGTTTCAATCGCACAGCCACACTGTAGACATATCTTTAAAAAGAAACAACCCTCGCCCGAAGTGCAGTATCTAATACACCAAAGGTCGCTTCTACTTCTGAATAAGCTCCCACCAGTCTTTGTTATCAAGATACCATTGCACAGTCTGTTGTAGCCCTTCGTAAATCGATGTGCTTGCCTGCCATCCTAGCTCCTCAGAAACTCGTGAGGCGTCGATGGCGTAACGCTCATCATGTCCAGGCCGGTCTTGCACGTGAGTAATCAAGTCGCTATACGACTTGATTGATGGTTGACTATTCAGGGGGACGAGTTGGTCAAAGATGGCGCAGAGGCGTGTAACCAAATCTATGTTTCGCATCTCGCAATCCCCCCCGATATTATAGGTTCGACCTATTGTTCCTTGCTCCAAAACTAGCCGAAGAGCTCGACAATGATCATCGACGTGAATCCAGTCGCGGATTTGTTTCCCATCTCCATACACAGGGATGGGTTCGAGACGAAGACACTTAAGAATCACCATGGGAATGAGTTTCTCAGGATACTGAAACGGCCCATAATTATTAGAACAGTTTGAAACAACAACCGGCAATCCGTAGGTCCGCGACCAAGCCCTAACAAGGTGATCTGAAGCTGCCTTACTTGCACTATACGGAGAGTGTGGATCGTATGAGCTGACTTCACTAAATGCCTGTTCGTCCTCAGCGAGAGATCCGTAAACTTCATCCGTGGAAATATGGTGGAGGCGGAAACCCGACTTTGTCAGGGATGATTGATGACTGAAGGTTGATGGCTGCTTCCCTCCGCTATCACTATCATCTGGCAACTCCTGCCAGTAAGCGAGTGATGCCTGCAGTAGGTTGTATGTTCCTACAATATTCGATTGGATAAACGCGCCTGGCCCATCAATGGATCGATCGACATGACTTTCTGCAGCAAGATGCACCACGGCGTCCGGGCACGTACGATGAAGCGCCTCGCTAACCAAATCAGCGTCACACAAATCAATTTTCTCAAAACTATACTTCGGACTGTCAGCCACCGACGACAGCGAACTGAGGTTACCTGCATAGGTAAGTTTATCAAAATTGATAATCTCGTGTTCAGTCTCGGCAATGAGTTGCCTAATGAGGTTGGCACCAATAAAGCCCGCTCCTCCTGTGATCAGTATTTTCATAGTAGCATATGCCCTTTTCTAGAGTTTTACCTTCTCACTCAAGCATTTCAATCAGAATCAATCGCTCTGCAAAACTATTAGATACTGATAGATTGCCTCAAACATCAGTATAATGCATGATAGCGCAGTTAGTAGCTAGACCACACTCAAGCTGCCACCATAAACACACACACATGACCCGGCACCGGCATCAACTTCTGAACAGGAAGTGGCTTTTCTTATTATCATTATTTATGATTTTTCGGGCTTTAGTATCGATTGTTTGCATTATATCTTTCATTCTAGGGGCTTATAATCAAGACGTCTACTTTTTATACATATCAGGTGGATGCCTAGCCCTTTTCCTGATTCTGCAGATGTTCCATAGCTTGGAAAACAGCAAAATCGTTTGCCCAAACTGCCAGTCTCAAATAATGTTAATTCGTAGTTGCTCCAAGCATCGTGATGCTAAGAAGCTATTCGGAAGCTACTCACTCCGACTGGCCCTACAGGTCGTTTTCACCAAAGCTTTTCGCTGTCAGTATTGTTTCCAAAAATACCAGTGGAGAGGAAAAATATCAAATAAGTCAGTGAATCAGAAGAACTCAAATTTGTGAGTCTCAGCGTGACGTTTACCTGCTCAGCCTCCTAACAATTCGACTCCCCCCATCGTGGTCGATTTTCAGCCATATTGTTTCGGGAGGCAGCAAACTGGGGAATTTATCAGGCCACTCAACAACAACAACTCCTGCCTCGTCGAGATACTCGTCCCATCCGATGCGGAGCACTTCATCCTCCGAGTCCATACGGTAGAAGTCAAAATGGTATAATGGCAACCTACCTCCTGTATACTCATGGGCTAGTGTGAATGTGGGACTGGTGACCTCGGCATTACAGCCTAGCCCCGTCGCGACACCTTTGGTAAAATGGGTTTTACCCGCACCAAGCCCACCTTGAAGCGCCAAGATGCTGCCTGCTGATAGTTCGCCAGCCCATTCACAACCCAAGGCAATCATCTCCTCAGGGGAGTTCACCTGTTTAACTACTTCCTTATCTGCTCGTTTTTCCATGCGTTTACGAATCAGGGCCGCGGGACTTCCCGCCGAAACCATGGATAGAAAACTCAACAATATCTAAAAGCATCTCATCGCGATCAATTTCGCCCACATCGCCTTGAATACCTGAGCTTAACTGCAGCGCTACTTTGCCCAGTCCGTGATAATAGATCACCGTGCCGGAAGCAAAAACGATATGCTTCACAATTTGCAATGCCGAAAGATCCGGGTAATGCACCATAAATGCTTTTGCATAAATTTGAAACACCTCGGTGTAGAGATTTCTACTCACGGAAGGGATCGTGTAATCACTCTCGATGAGATATCTTGCTACAAGGCGAAGCATCAGTCCTGCGCGGACCCCACATTCCTCCGGCATGACCACCGGCCTCATGAAAGCGGTCATCAGATCATGTATAGGCACGCTTCCAAGGCCTCCGTGTTTAGCAATTTCCTGTTCGAGCAGCTTAATGCGGTATTCATTGATAGGATTCATACAACGTTTGACCGTCTCTTGGATGAGTCCCTCCTTGCCGCCAAAGTGATAACTGACACTCGCCAGATTCACACCCGCTGAATTGGTGACATCCCTTACGGAAACATCTTCAAAACCACGCTCAGCAAAAAGATTCCACGCCGCTTCCAATATTTGCTCTCTTGTATCCACTACACCTAGAAATAAACCACCCGTAGTCATTCGGTCAACATTAAACGACCTTACTAATTGCACTCCTCTCTTTTCATTCCTGCCAACCTGTGCAAATCCTTCATGCATGACAACGCGTATCAACCTAATTCATAGCGACTGCCTTCAGGGAATGAAGCAACTGGCTGACGGGTCGATCGATCTCGTCGTCACCTCACCGCCCTACAATCTAGGCATCAAATACGATACCTATAATGACCAATCAGACCGGACCGCATTTATCAGCTGGTGTGTGGAATGGGCCGCTGAGCTCAAACGCGTCATGAGTGACGAGGCCTCGTTCTTCCTCAACCTTGGGGCGGCGCCAAAAAATCCACTTCTCCCGCACCAACTTCTACTCGCGCTGACAGAGCCCAGCCAAGGAGAGGATCCGCTATTCATTCTTCAAAACACCTTTCACTGGGTGAAATCGATTTCCGTGGAAACCCGCTCCGGTGAAACCATCAGCGCGGGTCATTTTAAACCGATTAATAGCCATCGTTACGTCAACGACTGCCATGAGTATGTTTTCCATCTCACCAAGGAAGGAAACATTCCGCTCGAGCGCCGCGCAGCAGGTGTTCCCTATGCTGACAAATCCAATATCAAACGCTGGGGCCACACTGGAGGCGAAGACAAACGATGCCGTGGAAATAACTGGTTCATCCCCTACGACACCATCCAAAGCAGGAACAAGGACCGCCCCCACCCTGCCACCTTCCCAGTGGGACTTGTGGAACAGTGTGTTCGCATCCATGGCAACGCAGAAAAAACCGATTTGTTAGACCCCTTTAACGGCATCGGCACCTCAGCCCTCGCGGCACACAGAATGGGGCTAAGCTCTTACACGGGTTTTGACATTGATGAGGGGTATTTGGAAGTATCACGCGATCGTATCGACTCCGAGATCAATCAACCTAACGAGCTTCCCTGAGAGACAATGATCGATTCCCCCTCACCCTCTCTCGTCTTGGCCCCGATGCAGGATGTCACCAACCTGCCATTCATGCGCGTGATGCAGCAGTTCGGTGGGCCGGACTATTATGTCACTGAATACTTCCGCGTTCATGCCGACTACAAAGTCGAAAAAAAAATCCTCCGCAGCATCACGGAAAACTCCACCGGCCGACCCGTCTATGCACAGCTCATTGGCCAGGACATTGCAGCGCTTATCCGTGTTGCCAAAGAGCTTCAGGAATACCCCATAGCCGGTATCGACCTCAATCTCGGCTGCCCGGCGCCGGTGGTCTATCGAAAAGATGCTGGTGGCGGTCTGTTAAGAAAAAAAGACCATATGGAGGCGATCATTTCAGCTCTACGCGAAGCCATTCCTGGGAAATTCACCGTCAAAACCCGGGTTGGATTCGATCGTCATGATGAGTTCCCCGAGCTTCTGGAAATCTTTAAACGACACGCTATCGACACCCTCACCATCCACGGAAGAACGGTCAAAGAGCGTTATCAGACACCTGTTCACACCGACTGCATCCGGCTCGCAGTCGAGCAGATGAACTGCCCCATCATCGCCAATGGCAACATCGTAGACGTTGAGACGGCGCAAGGCTTCATGCGACAAACTGGAGCCGATGGATTAATGGTCGGTCGAGGTGCTATCCGAAACCCCTGGCTCTTCGACCAACTCCGGGCATCGTTTTCTGGCCAACAACCCAAACAGGTCACACGAGCTGATTTACTCGAATACATCGAGACGCTCTATCAGGAAATTGCCACTTACGCGGTGGATTTCGACGAGAAAAAACACGTCAACCGGTTGAAAAAATACATGATCTACATCGTTCAAGGGATTGACCATGAGTTCGAGCACCGCATCCGCCGAGTCACCACAGCAACTGACTTTCACGCTACCTGCCGTGATTTTTTAGATAACTCGGAGCTAGTTCCCACACGACCGCCAGAGAATTCAAAACTCTTCTGTGGTTTCGATGCATTGCGCTAACTTGCGTCCTGTGATAGGAATGCTCCTGTGCCCGAACCATCTCCAGAAACGCCGCTCATTCGTGTAAGAGGCGTCCATCAATACTTCGGTGAGAACCACGTGTTACGCGGTGTCGATATCGACATCCATCGGGGTGAAACTGTGTGCCTGCTAGGAAACTCAGGTGGAGGGAAAACAGTTCTCGTGAAACACATGCTCGGCCTGATGCAACCCCGCGAGGGAAACATCGAAGTGGACGGCATCGAAATATCTAACATGGGCGAAAGGGCGCTTGGTCCAGTGCGAAAGAAAATGGGGATGATGTTTCAGAACGGCGCCTTGTTTGACTCCCTAAATGTTGCCCAGAACATTGCTTTCCCCCTCCGTGAAGATGGCATCAATGATGTTGATGAATTAAACCGCCGAGTTTCCGAGGTGCTCGAGATCGTCCGACTCCCCGGACAGGAGGAAACGATGCCATCAGCCCTCTCGGGCGGCATGAAAAAACGCGTCGCCCTGGCCCGAGCGATCGTCGACCACCCTGCCTGCATCTGTTACGATGAACCGCATGCTGGTCTGGATCCCATCACCGCCGACACCATCGATAAGCTTATCAAGTGTCTGCAAAAAGACCACGGCATCACTAACATCGTGATCACCCACGAGCTACGCAGCGTTTTCCGCATTGCGGATCGAATCGTATTCATGAAGGACGGCCAAGTCTACTGGGAGGGCACACCTTCCGAGATGAAAGCCAGCACCGACCCCACCATTGTCCAGTTCCTAACGGGGACTGATGGTGAAGGCGACGCGTGGTAGGTATACCTACTATTACTTGCTACTTGCAAGAAACCCTAATCCGAGAGAAACTATCGATATGCCCGTACGGGAAAAACGACGTGAAAGAACAGCCGGACTCTTTGTCCTCATCGGCCTCCTAGTTCTAGGAGTGCTGATTGTGGAGTTCGGGCGCTTTGGCGATCGATTCAGAGATCACTATCCACTCTACATTGAATTCCCGGACACAGCGGGTATCATCAAAAACAGCGAGGTGCGCTTACGTGGCGCGAAGGTTGGACGGGTAGCCACCAAACCCGAGCTCATTACTGCGGGCTCAACAAGCACGGTTCGCATGGAGGTGCGAATCAAGGATGATGTAAAAATCCCTCGCGACTCTGTTTTTCAAATCGGCTCGTCCGGTCTACTGGGTGACAAATTCATCGAGATCATCCCACCCGACAAGGAAACGGGACTCTACTACGAGTCTGGTGACCATATCATGGGGGCAGGCGCAGGCGGCTTTGATTCTATCAAGTCGGATGCGGAAAGCATCGCACGCGACGCCAGTAAGCTAATGAAAGACGTCAAGGTCACTTTTGAAAAAATGGATAAAGCCCTCGAATCGATCAAAAAGGTTGGCGACAGCATGAACATCACCATGTCCAAAGTGAACGACGAGTTTCTCTCCAAAAAAAATCTGGATAATTTCAGCACCTCCCTCGCCAATTTTGAGGAAGCCAGCGCCGACATCAAGGACGCCTCTGCGGAGCTCAAACCAACAATTACGGATGCAAGAGAATCTCTCGCTGAGTTCAAAAAGGCCGCCGTGGGTACCCAAGACCTCCTTGCCGATGCCCGCACTGAGATCGCACACATTGGTCCCGCCCTACGTGACATCCCAAAAGCGGTAAAAAGTATCGATCGCGCAGCGACTAAGGCCGAGGAAACGATGGCTGCCCTCCAGGATAAAGACGGCCTCGTAGGCACCATGGCTTACGACAAGCAGACCGGCACTAACGCCAAGGAGTTTATGAAAAACCTGAAGCGCTACGGCATCCTCCGTTACCGTGACGACAAGGCAAAAGAAGAAAACGACCCGCGGAACAAGTTCCGCGGAAGCCGCAGGTAGAATTCCTGACTCCCGGCACCCGTCCTCTGGCACCTGAATTTTCCGCTGTATATTCCGCTGAAAATATGCTTCAAGCTCCCCGCAAGCCCCCTCGCAAGCCTAAGCAACACGCACCATATAACCATGTCTGACAACAGCCAAGAACCCCGGATCTACCTCCTGCCAAACCTTATGACGGCCGGTAACTTGTGCTGTGGATTCTTCGCAGTCCTCACTATTTTCAACGGGATGAGGGAGCCGGACTTCGCGGCAGCCTTCCCATTTTATGAAAAGGCTATCCTACTGATTTTTGGATCCTGCCTGTTTGACCTGCTTGATGGCAGACTCGCCCGCATGGGTGGTCAGGAATCACCCTTCGGGCAGGAATTTGACTCGCTCGCCGATGTGGTATCCTTTGGTATGGCCCCTGCCCTGCTTGTTTCCAAAGCGGTCCTCTTCAACCTGCCTAGTAAAATCGGTTGGGCCATCGCCTTCATCTACCTACTCTGCGGTGCCATGCGCCTCGCCAGATTCAACTGCCTTGCCAACATGCCTAAGAAAAAAGGAGCGTCCATGGACTTTCGGGGTATCCCCATCCCCATGGCGGCCGGATTTATCGCCTCGGTGACCTTCTTACTCATCTATTTCTCAGAAACAGCCCGTGACCTAGGTAACTGGAACTGGGTTCTCGCAGGTGCCATGCTCGGGCTTTCGGGACTGATGATCAGCAACCTCCGCTACCCGAGCTTTAAAAAAGTCGATTTCCAAACGCGAGGAACGGTCTGGAGCATACTTCTCGGCGCCCTGCTCATCGTGCTGCTTATTAATGAGCAAACCCGGTGGTACACCCCCACTGCCATTTTCACACTCTACCTGGTCTACGGACTGATTCGCCCCCTACTCTCCAAACGTTGGCGGCGCAGCTTCGAACATGCTGTTGATGGGGATCCAGCATGCCTAGAAGACGAGGATGAAACTAATTAAGGAAGGTTAACTAAATGCATTGACTTAACCAGCGTTGGCCTTAACGTGCTCTGGAATATCCTTGCCCTCGTTTTGTTTAAGATTCCGGACCTCCCTCATCGATCCAGCCTGCATCGCCCCACACGGCTGATGAGTAAGCTGACGATGATACTTGCCCTTTGTCTGGTAATCAGCTCGCAAGCACAGGCTCGCAAGATCTCACGGGTTGTCATCGATCCAGGCCACGGCGGCAAAGACAAAGGTGCCAATCGAGGTAGTACTTACGAAAAAAACCTAGCTCTAAACGTCGCAAAAAGGGTGGAAGTATTACTCAAAGCCAAGGGGATGCCTGTAACCATGACACGCCGTAGCGATAAGTTCATATCCCTAACAAGCCGCGCTGCCATCGCCAATCGCTACAGTAATGCCATCTTTATTAGCATTCACTTCAATGCCCACACCAGCACCCGCCAAACTGGTGTAGAAACCTACTACTATGGCGAACAGGGTAAAAAGCTCGCCGCTCACGTCCACCTTCGATTGTTGAGTCGACTCAAGCCGCGCAACGGCGACACGCGCCAACGCAAGAACCTTGCTGTCCTTAATAAAACTCGCTGCCCTGCCATTCTCGTCGAATGTGGCTACATCAGTAACTACACCGAGCGGAAAAAGTGCCTCAGCTCAGGCTACCAGTATAACTGTGCTAAAGCTATCGTCGATGGCATCTGGGCTTATAAAACTTATAGGTAAGGCCCTCCACGCTCCATTACCCGAGTCTATCCAACAGCTTCTGATGGATCCCGCCGAAGCCACCGTTGCTTAGCACGGCGACGGTATCACCTTCTTGACTCTCCTTGGCTACAAGCTCCACGATATCGCCCACCGTCTCACAGTACCAGCAGGAGGTTCCTGAGGCTTTCACATCGGCTACAAGCTTCCCGGGATCCAGACGATCTTCCTCAGCCACTTTTTCAGGATCAGGAACGGCTGGAACCACAGCAAGATCAGCCTTGCTGAGTGAAGCCGCTAGCTCGTCCTGAAAAATATTGCGGCGTGTGGTGTTTGATCGAGGCTCGAAGATCACCCACATCCGAGAATCAGGATACTGCTGGCGCAGACTATCGATGGCTAGGCCTATCGCGGTCGGGTGATGGGCAAAGTCATCGATCACTCGAACTCCACCAGCAATGCCGCGGACTTCTTGTCGGCGTGCAACCCCCTCAAACGACAGTAACCCTGCCCTTATTTCATCCGAGCTAAAGCCTGAGAACTTTGCCGAGCAAATTGCCATCGCAGCATTGCGCACGTTAAACTCTCCCGCCATTGGCAGTTCATAATTCTCGCCATCCAAATCAAAGGAAGTGATCTCGACTCCGTAGACAATATTTGTAATTTGTAGATCACAGTCAACACCAAGACCGACGGTCTTAACCGGAGCAGGAGCACCTTGTGCGACATCCATACTGTTAGGACAATCGCCATTAACAAAAGCGATGCCATTTCTCGGCACGATATTCAGTAATCTCTTAAATGTGAGTTTAATTTCATCGAGCGAATCGTAGATATCTGCGTGGTCGAATTCGATATTATTCACCACTACTACTTCAGGCAGGTAGTGGAGAAATTTGGAGCGTTTATCAAAGAAGGCTGTATCGTATTCGTCACCCTCTAACACAACAAACTCAGAATCCGTAAACGCCGCACCTTTTCCTAGGTTACCGGGTATCCCGCCAATCATATGACTTGGATCAACACCCGCCGACTTAAGCATCCACGCCAGCATTGAGCTGGTAGTTGTCTTGCCGTGAGTTCCACTGACAACAAGATTACGCCGGCCACGCAGGAAGTGCTCTTTGAGAACTTCGGGAAGTGACACATAAAGCAGCTTTCTATCCAACGCGGCTTCAGCCTCCGCGTTACCTCGGCTAACGGCATTGCCTACCACAATCACCTCGGCGGTGGCTGGGATGTTCTCTGCTTTGAATCCTGGAAAAATCTCCACGCCCTGATCTTCTAAAAAGGTAGACATGGGAGGATAAACGTTTTCGTCAGATCCTGTTACGGTAAAACCTTTGGCGTGCATTGCGGCAGCCACGGAGCCCATGGCTGTACCGCAGATACCAATAAAATGAATGTGTTGCATAGATAGCTCTTGTCTTGGCAATTAGAGTTTAAAACTTGGTTAGAATCCTGGAGCTGAAACCGTGCCTCCCTGAATTTCATCGGTCCTGCGTCGTAAGATACCGTCTGCCACCTCGCCGACCATTTCCTCTAACAATAATCTCAAATGACTACCTTCACGGTAATCGGCTGGTGCGATGTGTTTTACGCGATCCGCTTTACCACAGAGTTGATAACATTTTCTGAAGCTGCGCCGTGTGGGATCATCGGGATTGTAGACGGCGATGGCATTGCCGCCATTTTTTCTCATCACTGTGAAACATGGCACATCGGTAGGTCCGTCACCCACGTAGATCATATTTTCAAATGGAATCGGCCTCAAGTCAGATGCCAAGTGATCATTTACATCCTCCTTGTAGTCTAGCAGGCCTTTGTTGATACGGAAAAGAAACTGCGTCTTGGTGGTATGTGAAATTGTGCGCTTTGAAAATCGAATATGCCCAGGTTCGTCCTCACCAAACTCACAACCATAGATAGCGCGGAATTTATCTTTGATGCTACTTCCATCGAGCAGCGCCTTCAGCCCTGATGAGACAATGTAGTATTCGATCGTGATATCCTGTGCTTCATGCTCACCGGAGAGACACTTTTTACGCAACTCATCAAACATTGCGGGGACCCCGGGGAAGTAACTTAAGTTCGCCCCTAATTCAGTGAGGCGGGCATTGGAGACCTGGTCCATCTCCAGGTAATCCAATAAACACTGCATGTAGGCCAACTCACCGTCCCAGCCTTGTTCTTGGACGAGGGCGTTACATTTGTTCCAAAATGACTCTGGATTAATCCCAAACTCAGGAAAAATCACATCATCCTGCATGTAGCTCGGGCTCAGTGTCTGGTCGTAGTCAAATACGAGCGCGATGGTGTTTTGTGCTATAGCCATGGTATAATCTCTTTCTTACGTTTTGGGCACCCCGTTTTTAGGTGCTCCGTTCTAGGTGCCCAATAGGAAACCAACAGAAAGCCATAACAGCAAGCGTGAAAAAACCGCATCCCCCGCGAGCCATAACAGGCCAAACGCGGAAAGATGCGGTGATAATTGTAATAACGCGATACTAGGCGGTAAGGTCCTTGCACTTACCGGCGCAGTTTCTGCCAACGGATGCGATACCGTTAGTCAGTCCAGACTCGGTCTTATACATCTGGCTTTGACCAATGATCTGACCATTACCGGACTTCAACACAAAGTATTTTTAACCATTGGTTGAATCCTTGATCTCGAACTTTGATTCGTCAGTTCCATTTTTCCCGACAGATGCTACGCCGTTTTCACAGCCCGGCTTGTCTTTGTATGCTTGTCCAGTGAGGATGATCTCGCCGTTTTTGGCCTTGAGACGGAAGTGAAACTTCTCGGTTTGTTCGCTTTGGTAGATTTCGAACATGATTAGTTATGGTTGGTTGTTGATAAACTGCTTTTCAGCTTATCCAAGTCGTGAGACGGTGCCAACCATAAATTAGGTCACATTTGAATTACTCCTTAGTATCGAGTACGGCATTCCATTTGTCCAAATTCACTTTTTGAGCAGCGAAAAGGGCAGCTGTAGGATCCAGCACCTTGATTGACTTGATGCTATCACCACCGACGATGGCGTTAACTACATCCATGCCTTTGGTAACTTTACCGTAGACACTGTGCTTGCCGTCTAACCAGGCCGTATCCTTGTGGGTGATAAAAAACTGGGAACCGTTCGTGCCGGGACCAGAATTTGCCATGGAGAATACACCAGGACCATTGTGGGTGAGTGTAGGATCGAACTCATCACCGAAGCGGTAACCAGGGCCACCCGTGCCATTACCTTTGGGATCACCACCTTGGATCATAAAGTTGGGGATCACACGGTGGAATTTCAATCCATTGTAGTAGCCCCGATTGGCTAGGTTTAGGTAGTTGGCCGCGGTCATTGGTACTTTGGACGCATAAATGGTCGCTTCGATATCACCTTTGTTGGTGCTAATGACAATGCGCACGTCCTTGATGGCTGCTTTAGGTGTAGCCGCTTCTGTCAAAGCCGCCGGTGTCGCTGGTGCCACAGAGGTAGCGACGCCCTTATTTGGATCGGCCTCCTCTTCTTTTTCATCAACTGTGCAAGATACAAAACATCCAGCCAGAACCATCATCAGTGTTAACGAGTATTTTTTCATAATAGATTTCATCGGGATATGAATTAAGCCCCAACGAGCCCGACTGCAAGCGGAGATCGTAAAAAAATACAGCTATGTCCAAATAATCGTCATTTTTCAGGAGCCCAAAACGTCTAAAATGACCCTTCCCCATTGATTAACCTTGTTTCGAATACCCGAGCCCGACTGGTATTAAAGGAAACAAACATCAAACTCTCTATTTGGCAGCTAATTTTCAAGCACCCCCAACGCATCGAGTTGCCGGTTATGAAGTTTGGCTAAGGTAAACAATGCGATCACCGCACCCAAAAGCGCCCACCCCATATCTGACTGGGTATCCCAGACGTAACCTTGAGTTCCCAGAAATGCCTCGGCCGATTCACCCGATGCTAAGGCGACTCCCCACTCGATGAGTTCGTAAAAAGCACTGAAGGCTAAGCAAATGCATACGATGATAAAACCACGCCATTGGAGGATATTAACCACCTTTTTTCTGATCAGAATCTCTCTCACCAATATCGCTGGGATAAATCCTTGAGCAAGGTGGCCAAGTTTATCGTAGCCGTTGCGCTGTAGGTCATAGTGATCTTTTAACCAGTCAAAAAAAGGAACCTTGGCGTAGGTGTAGTGGCCACCGATCATGAGAATGATGCAGTGAATCAAGATGAGGATGTAGAGTAAGGTCGTCAGCTTAAACGTCTTATAAGTATAAACTATCAAACCTAATCCTATGATCGCCGGGGACACCTCAAGAAACCAGGTAAAGCGATCTTCCGGGTTCATTGCCGACCAGATAAAAGCGACAAAGAAGATCAGTAACCAGAGAATTTTCATAGACAGGTCAAAGCCTATCAGAAGACCCTCCTCATAGTAAGCGTAGAATACACGCAAAAAAGAGCTCAGCGGAAACTTGCAATATTGGAACAGGAGAATAACACTCCCACATGATCAACGTAATTGCGACCATTGAAGTCAAGGAGGGTAAAACTGAGGAATTTATCACTCTATTTAATGCCAATGTCCCTGCTGTTTTAGCGGAAGATGGCTGTGTTGAATATTACCCAACACGACACGCCAAGACAGATATCGATGTGCAGGACGCGGATCCAAACAAGGTTGTCATCATCGAGAAGTGGGAAAGCGTCGATCACTTGAATGCCCACCTCGTCGCACCACACATGGTTGCGTTCGTTGAAAGCGCGCAAGACCTACTAACTGGGCTGACACTCAATGTTCTTGAGAAAGCGTAGCCGGCAATCAGGCCCTATGGCTTTCCGGCCTCATAGATTTTCTTAATCTCAAATTCCGTAAAGACCCTCTTAGCAAGTAAGAACTCGCACATAGCACCGATCAAATTTCGTATTTCAAACTCGGTTCCTTTGGCCCATTCCTTCTGTGGCCAGTTTCCTAGATCAGCAATCCCGACCTGCATTGGACGGACATTCTTGATCTCGTTTACCCCTATCATTTCCCCATTAACATAGTGCCTGACCTCTCGCGCTTTCGAATCATAGACCAGAGCGAGATGCGCCCATTTGCTCTCGCCTAACTGCTTGCGGACATTCGTAAAACAATGATAGTGCGCTCGCCCTTTGATGAGGCCTTCAGATCTATCAGTATCAGAGAAATGGAGTTGTTTAGTTTTATTCGTATTGGAATAAATCACATTCCAGTGCACAAATCGATCCTGCTCAGTTTCTGGATTTAATAAAGCCACACTATCACCTAACACTGTGTAGATCTTCACCCACACCATCATGGACACGTCCTTAAACTCATCAGGAATGTTCAATCTGACTCTGTCAGATGAACTATCAAAGCCTAACGCTTGAGTCCCAGGCCAGCGCCCCTGTGTAGAGTGGCAGCCAACGACAGCTCCGTCCGTATCCTTCGCGCCATGCTTGGCCTCATTTTCAACATACCTGACCCATTCACCGGCAGTAGAGAATGAGTAATACAACACCACACCTTCATCTTCAGTGAGCTGTTTGCGCATTTCGTTCGCCTTCGCAATTTTCAGTTCAACATTACGATCGAGTGATTCCGATCTGGTAAATGCCTGAGGTTGAGCTTTACCAACAACTATGGTATTGTCCTGTATACTTACCGATTCACCTTGTTTGAGCAACATCTGCTTCTTCACATTCGGGCGCCATATTTCGACTTCTCCATCAAACACATGAACTTCGCCTGTCCCATCGCGATCCACCTTCATGGCAAAAGAAGTGCCAAGATCAACTACTCGAAAACCATCTGATAGAATTTCAAAACCCAGAGCCGGTGAAAGAACTTCAGCACTGATCTTGCCGTGTATTAATCGCCCCTGCCAAGCATTAACCACTTCAAACTTAGCTGGGCCCTCGAGTAACACGGTCGCGCCATGATAGAAATCTATTTGTAACACCCCCTCCTTTATTTCCAATAGACAGGGTTTTAAGGGGACTCCCAACACCCTGTTAGACTCTTGCAAAGTCGTTTCACTTCCCCACACCACCCCAACATGTCGATGAATGACAGCCACCCCTTTTTCTTCGTTGTCGCTGATTCTATTCACCACTTTATTCGCATCTTGGTCTGCGTCCGGCCATGTGAACCAAACGACAAACAACCCCACCAGAATCACAGCCGCAGCAGCAAGCCAAACCATCTGATTGATTCTCACAGGTTGCACTGAATCCAGCTCTAATGACTCCAGTTCGTCTTTAAAATAAGATTGAAGATAGAAACAGCGCGCAATCCGCCGCCTAGCTTTGGGATAGTTCATGATCATATCATGTAACTGCTCTGTTTGCTCCACATTCAACTCCCCTTCACTAGCCATTAGAGCTAATTGATCGATTTCCTTGGATGTATACGATTCTTTACTCATCACGATTAAACGGACCTTCCCATTTTTTGTTCAACACAATCCAGTAGTAAACTGTGACCTCTTTCTAAAAGGAGATAGATCGACCTTACGCTTTTTTTATGCCGCTTCGCTATAACAGGAACCTTGTCCTCTCGATGGTAGCGGGCACGTAAAATACTCATGATCTTGTCGGGTATCTTTTTATAGCAGTCCCTCAGGTGCATGCGCAAATCATCATACTCACAGCTTACCAATACGGCTTCATCGACCAATTTCATCAGGGCTTCATCTTCCAATGGCAAGGCCACGCGCGATTGCTTTCGTCGCCAATTGAGGATACAAAACCGTGCAACGCTCATTGCCCAAACGGCAAAATCCGTACCTTCCTCAAAGTGGTCAAATTTTTTCCACAAAATAGTCGATACCTCCTGAAACAAATCCTCAGAGGCATGGTGATTATGCACCAAGGAATAGATAAAACCGTAAATCCGATGACGATTTTTGACCAACAGTGTGGAATAGAGTTCTCCGCGATCGGACATAGGTGAGGGGTGGACGTTTGCTTTGAGGCTATAAAAATGAACAGGTGTCAGACACTGTGGTAATGTCCCATACTAGCGAAAATTGCAGCATTTACCCATAAAAAGATCATTTTGATTAACATCTTTTTTCATAAACAGTGGTCTCGAGACATTATCTAGGCAGCATGCTGCGTATTTCATTCCTATTATTCTCTATCGTTTCCGCGCCTGTATCCGCTGAAGACAGCCATCTTTCACCGGATGGTAAGCGTATGGAATCAGAGCATCGTTATCTCTTCAAAAACTACCTAGCCAAGTATCCATCGACTCTTATTGACCCTGAGGCTCCCATGGGCAAACGCACGCTCAAAAGCGTCTTACTCGCCAAACCTGACTTCACCAGCATGGGCAAGTTTGAACTTCCTCTTCCTACCGACACAGAAAAGGTTATCCAGTTTTTTCGCTACATCGAACTTCGTGGCGAACATCTCGATCAGCTCACCTCTTTACGACTTCTGCCTGCGGCTCCACATACTGATCTGCATATCAGTGTTAAAAACTCATCTGTATACCGGGTCAAAATCCCCTCATTCCTCCCTCCTGGTGCCGCAATGCCAAGTCTCAGGCTTACTAGTTCGGGCGAATCCATCATCCAAGAAATTCATCTTATTACCCACCCAAAGGGTGTTAGTGAGCAGTTCGACCAGCTACCTTACCTCAACTTAGGGCACGATAAGGCGCCAATTCCTGTGAAACTAAATCTTGACCCGTGCAGACTCCTGTCCATCAGCGGACACACACAACTCGACCGATCCAAGTGGTTTCGCTATTACGGCAAACCAACCAGCCTCCCTACTTCCATAGAACAATGGGCGATTGATCGTAACTTCTACCCAGGTCGCCAGATGTTCAAAATAGCTCCATCGTTGGAACGCGGCTATGGGAATCCAAAGAAAATCATTCTTACCGAAGATCCTGACAAACCTGGGCACCCACATCCGGAATTTGAGGACAAGCTCAAACCCGACACCTTTCGAGATATCACTAAAACCTACTCCAAAGACTACAAGTTTGCCATGTGCCTCGATGAATGGCCGAGTTTCCAATCCCATCCTACCATTGGCCGAGGAACACCCCGAATCGAATACTTCAACCAGGCAGCTCAACTTGCCGCTACCTATTTCAAAAAACAAATCGAACATTCAGGTCGCACTGCCACTTGGTGGGAGGTCAAAAATGAATCCACGATCAAATCCGAGTGGTCCTACCATTTTAGTCGCGACAAGGGGCAACCTGTTGACTCGTGGAAGCATCTTGCTGATTTTCACAACTTGGTAGCCGACACCGTTCATCAATCCACTCCAGAGGTGAAAATTGGAGGCCCTACATCCGCGTGGATGCAGCTTCAGGTCGCTAATTTTTTAGTCTGGAAAAATCAAGCTCGATTCATGGATCTCACCAAAGATCACCTCGATTTTTACTCCCACCATTTTTATGAAAACGCCCATTCTATCGGGGCGGAAAAACGCCTTTCTTCTGGATACGACAGCTACCTTCTCGGTCGGCTTGAAACCTTACTTGATATGTTTGAAGCCTATGGAGAAGCCACGAATAATCGGAAACCCATGATCATTTCTGAATATGGCACACTGAATACTGGAACGTCTGATGCCGATTACTGGGAGCGCCTACGCGCATACTCTGCCTATCTTACTCGTTTCATGCAACGACCTGATCAGCTTGATCTCGCGGTTCCATTTATCTTTCTCGCTTCGCCTTGGGCCCCCACATCAGGACAATCCACATTTATACCCAATAACAAGAGACGTTATTCTAACAACATCAAGGATTACCAACTCACTCCTTGTCAGCACTTTTTTAACCTGTGGCGTGATTTCCAAGGCCATTACCTTTACAGCCCATCGACCCATCGATATTTGGAAACTGTCGCTGTTCGTAAAGGCAAGACCATTCATATTGCTTTATCTAATATGTCAAGTGATCGACTCAGCGTCGACCTAGGACACATTCTCAAAACGCATGATATCAAAAATATTTTCCAACGGAGACTCTATCGAATTGATGGGAAAATCCGCTATCAAGACATGGCACCCGTCAGTCATTCCGAAATCCCTCTTGAGGCAGAAGAAACCAGTGTTGTCATAATTCAATTGGCAGACAATCCGCCCCCTAGGCAAGCTCTCAACTTCACGAAGCATTACGCTCGCAATGTGGTTGAACACATTGATTTCGAGACAGCTCTCAGTATCAATATCACTGAAGAAAAATTAGCAGCTGAACACGTGACGCTGTATATTGGGTTACATCGCGCTGGGGGCCTTCCAACGAAAATCCCACTCAGCTTCAATGGAAAAAAATTCACCATTAACACGGAGTATGCTACCCATTACAAAGAGTTTTTTTCAACCCTTAAAATTTCCATTCCGACCACCCTACTCAAGCTAAAAAACCAGCTTCATATCCAATTACCTGAGCAAGCGACTCTCACATCCACCCATCTATCCATTGGACAACCATAGCTTTTAAAAACACCCTTCAATAGTAACATTAACTGTAATTTTTTTGCACGCCAAGCCACTCATACGACATAACCATTGCGATGACCTCTTATTCCATAAAAGTCAAATCACGTCATTTTGGCCGAGCCTTCACCCTGGTAGAGCTACTTGTGGTCATTGCCATCATAGCGGCTCTAGCCAGCCTTGGGTTTGTAGCCGCACGTGGAGTTTATCAGAAATCAAAAGCAACAAAGACAACCTCCAACCTTCGCCAGATACACATCGCAATTACAACAATCCAAGAGGATGGCGTAGAGAACGGCTGGAACCGTCGCGGAACTTTCCCCCCATATGCCGGACAAATCATTGACGACTACGGCTGGAGGGAATTCACGATCTACGAACTTATTGGAGAACAAATCGAAGTCTGTGAACCCAAGGCAGGTGGCTACACTTGGAAAAACCACCCTAAGGATACAATTCTGCAAAACCCACTCTCCAAACATATATTCGCAGGAGATACTCCAAATAGCTCCAATATCCAAAAATCCTCATTTGGCCTTGGCGGATACTGCTATAACGCCCATCTCGAAGGCTGGGTAGCTCCTCAATCGTCTGAAAGCACCGTCAAACGTACACGTCACTCGGATTTGGCCGATTCATCGAGGACCATCCTCATGGCTGAAATGAACGATAACGGCGGAAAAATATGGACTGGCTGGGGAGGACCTGCTGCACCCCATGGAAATTACCGAGATGGAGCCCACTGCCTCTTTGTTGATGGGCATGTTGAACATCTTAAAAATGAGTTCCTCGCCAGCCAAGAGGGTTGGCAAACCCACATGCGGATTACATCAAAATATTAACTTCTGCCCTTTCCTAAAATATCATTTGCTATCCAAGCCGTTCATTGTGTAGAATTTTCTCGAAATTACCGATTTCTGGTTTGAGTTGTTCTGAGCAAGTCTGCATCCTCAAATAAATAGAAAAATGAAGTTATATTGCACTAATCTTCA
>JASJLI010000027.1:0-6702 GCA_037620805.1 Akkermansiaceae bacterium | reverse complement strand
GGATGCGTCATGGATCAGCCGCTTATTTGATAGAGCGGAGTTTGACATCATTCGTCGCGTTTTCCAGATTTTTGATAATCGCTTGCACGCGTTCAAGATGAACGACCAATTTTTTCGCCTCGCGATGTTTGATGAGATCTTCTTCAAGTTGCTTCAGGCGCGGCAGCAACGGTTTCGCCGCAGCACCGTAGGTTTCAAGAGCTTTGAGGCATTTAGGGATACGTCTGGCTTTACCCCAGTTCTGGATTTCCATTACATCAAGGCAGAGCGGAATGCCTTCGCGGATTTTGTGTTTGGCAAGTAGCTCGAGTCCCGCAAGACGGATCTCACGTGCAAACATTATTCCACTGGGAGCCGGTGTTGCAACGGCTTTATGAATCGCGGGTAACAGTGGCTTGATTTCTTCGTAAGACATTTTGCCGTAAATACTTCCAATGGCACCACGTGCGCGACCGTCCTCGTTGGTGAGACATGCGTCGATGGCTTTCAGAAGAAGGTCATGATCGATGCCTTCAAGGGAGGACTTTTTCAGCATTTTTCCAAAAATGTAGGAGCATAGGTAGCGCTGTTCCATCGCGCGGGGATCTTCCTTGGAGGCGCCTTTAGTCAGCATGGTGAGCATTTCAGGCAGGGCAACCATCGAGGCATCACCGATTGCGACAAGTGCATTGGCGGACTGGATACGTAGCCAGAGGTCTTCGTGTTTAAGGTTTTTGCGTAGAGCTGGGATGGCTGGGGCAGCCTTGCCCTTGAGCTGGGCGAGTGCCTGGCAAGCACCGTAGCGGGCTTCAATGGACGGTAAGTCGAGCATCTTTATCAGAGCGGGAACAGGAGACGGTGCATCCTTACGACGTGCAATCGCCATGGCGGCGCGTTCACGAACGACCGGTGACCAGCTTGTTAGTCGTTCAAAGAGATGAGCAATACTCAACTGGTCATAGGCTTCGTTACGATTGTTATTACTCCAGCCCCTGCCATCAATGACGATGGATTTCGCCTCTTTGGCGCTGAGTATTGGAACGGCGCTGGGGGTTTTGCCAGTCAGCATAATTTTCTTTAATGGCATGGCATAGGCAATCAGGTAGGCACCTGTGCCGTCCCAACTTCTGGTGCTGTCCCCCTTCATCTGGGGTGGCCCCTGATGAGGAAAGTTTCCGTCGGGGCGACGTGCCAGATCATAAGACCAGGCACCGAACTCATGCATCCAAGCACCCGATGCGTGCGGGCCCGACTGGACAACGCCGGGCATGGCCCATGTCATGTTCCAGAAGTTTCCGGTGTGGCCGGTATCGCGTTCGCTACCGTGACATGCTAGACTCATTTTGGAGAAATATTTTGCAGTCTCAGCCTCTCCAAGAAGGCTAAAAAGAACAGCCGCCATGCCATTTTTCCCATTGTCGTCGTGAGTCTGAATCCAAGGATTATGGTCGCCGTAGGGAATGGACCCTTTGCCGGCGTAAAAACGAACTAGTTTAAGGCTACGCTCGATGGCACGGTCGACTTCCGGAGCCTTGACTCCCGCCTTACGAGCCAGAACCAGAGAGGTAGTGAGAGTAACTCCGGGGGCATTCATCATGCCGTAGCCGACGAGGCGGCCGTCGTTACCCGCAAATTTATGACCCCATGAACCGACGATGCTCTGGCCGTTTGAGGCTTCGAGTGCGAGGCGTCGCAGACCTGGCATCACGGACTTATCTCCCGTCACCATGTGGTACTCGGAGAGCAGCATGATGACGTAGCCATAATACCAGCTGGCCATGCTGTCGGCCGAATAATCAGATGCCCACTTAGCTTCTTTTTTAACTAGTGAAAGGTATTTAGAGTCACCACTTGCGAGGAGAGCGAGAGCATTGAGCGAGCGGGTGACGGGGTTCTGCCTTTTGTAATTAGCATCCTTCATGCGCTTTGCGAGCGTCTCGCAACCTTGCTTAAGGATGAGCGCTGATTTGGGGCAATCGTAGGGAGCGGTGGAGCTGTAGCTACCGAGGACAGGAAGCCTGATAACTACGTTCTCCTGCTCGCCCTTGCGCCAGCGGATGAGGGAGAGATTCCCCTTCCCTGCATCGGATTCGGCGACAGTTAGGGCCTTACCAAACTCAGTGCGGGGGTCGTATGAAAATGTTTTCCCTGCGACACCGAGGATCACATCGCCGACCTTGAGCACTCCGTCAGCGGGAGATTTTTCATCGACCTCGAGAATATGGATCTGCCGCGCCTCGGAAGTTTCCATCCGGTTGCTGTAGATCCAGCCACGCGCACCTGTCGCGCCTAGCGTCCAGTTCTGGCTCGCGCCTGCGGGTATGGCGTCGCCCTTGGTGAAGTCGGGCTTGGTCATGGTACCTTTGCGGGCAGCATGAACAGAAGAGAGCATACCCAATGTTGTGAGGAGTAAGGCTAGATTTCGAAGGTTTAAGATATTCATGATGAGTTGCTGTTTGATATTTCGTCCAACGTAACGACAATCTTTCAGGATCACTGTTAATAGGCGATAATAAACGGTTTTCACGGTGGCGCTTGAGCTCGTCTACTCATTTGTATTCACCCTACGAAAATTGATGACTCATACTGATACTGCGGTATTGGGTGCATGAGGTTGACCTTCAGCCAACTTACGTTTCCGTAACATTAACCCCGGGATGCAGGCGGTGCCTTTTCTCGGGGCTGGTATGAATCCCTCCGTTGGAGAACGTGATAAATCATCATAGGGAATTTGAACTTTATCTACTTTTCAGATGGCATGATTTCTGTAACGCTGGAGGGAACGTGGCTGACGCTTTATCTACTCTCTTCTCTGTTCAAGGGATCTTTCTCATCTTATTAGGAACGGCTCTGGGTATCTTTGTGGGGGCTATTCCTGGGCTCACTGGGGTCATGCTCATTGCCTTGGTTTTACCGCTCACTTACACGATGGATCCGCTTCTGGCGCTGACATTGCTGATTGCTATTTATGTGGGGGCGATCTCAGGAGGAATGGTCACTTCTACGTTGCTGCGTATGCCAGGAACACCAGCATCCATCGTAACGACATTCGATGGCTATCCGATGGCGAAAAAAGGCCAACCTGAACGTGCTTTAGGACTTGGTGTGATGGCTTCTTTCGTAGGAGGTCTCATCTCCTGGGGGTTTCTGGTATTGCTGGCCAAACCCATTGCCAAGCTTTCCCTTAATTTTGGACCCTGGGAATATTTCACCCTGGTGCTGATGGCACTTGTCCTCATTGCAACCATCGGAGGAAAATCACTCAGCAAGTCATTATTTGCGGGCTTTCTAGGTATCCTTCTCTCCATGCCTGGCATGGCAGCGGCTACCGGTCAGACGAGACTAACTTTCAATCTCCCTCAGTTAAACGACGGCTTCAAACTCCTGCCTGTCCTGATTGGTCTCTTTGCGGTGAATCAGATTTTTCGTGAAATCATTAACAGCCGGAAAACCAGCAAAGCTCCCGCTATTCATACGAAAGGGGCAAAAATCAGACTCAAAGACTTTGCCCAGCACGGTGTAAATATGGTCCGCTCGTCGATCATCGGCACTTGGATCGGGCTTCTTCCTGGCATCGGGGCGAACATTGGATCGGTCACTTCCTACTCGGTTGCTAAATCGACTTCCAAGACACCCGAAAAATTCGGCACCGGTCACGAGGACGGAGTTGTCGCTGCTGAGGCGGCTAACAATGCAACCATTGGTGGTGCCCTGATTCCGCTGGTGGCGATGGGTATTCCCGGATCGGTAGTGGAGGCTGTGCTGCTAGGTGCGCTGATTGTGCACGGACTTCAGCCTGGCCCTCGCCTATTCACTGACTCACCATCCATGGTTTATACCATCATGGGAGCCATGGTCATAGCGAACTTTGCCATGGCCGCTATCATGCTGGTTTCGATGCGTTTTCTCGCCAAGCTGGCTAAAATACCTCTCCCCTATCTGATGCCGCTAATTCTAGCCTTCTGCATCATCGGAGCATTCGCTCTGAATAACCGGGTGTTCGATATCTGGGTCATGTTAGGCTTCGGGCTGTTAGGATTTCTTCTCGAAAGCAAAAACATCCCGCTGGCGCCCTTTGTCATTGGTTTTGTATTAGGGCCCATTGCCGAAGAAAACCTTACCATTGCGTTGATATCAGAGACTCCTATCTTTAGCCGACCGATTTCAATCGTCTTCATCGCTGTTGCGGTAATCATGCTCGTATTGCCTGTTTTCAAAAAAATACGTCATCAATCAAAACTGTCTCCTGCCTAAACTCGATCATGAAATCTAACGCAGTGAAATATTTTCTATCGCTCATCATCCTTGCGCTTCTAGTCTGGCGATTTATCCCGACTGGAGAAAGCTCCGATCAGTGGCCACAACGAACTATTCGTATCGTAGTTCCATACGGAGCCGGAGGAGGAACGGATACGTTTGTTCGTAAAGTCGAACCCATTTTCAAACAAGAAAACCTGCTACCACAGAACATCACCATACTCAACCAAGCGGGTGGAGGCGGCACGATCGGAACGCTGAACGTGATCGATGCTGCTCCCGATGGCTATAAGCTGCTCTGTCACCACGACGCAATGCTCACGACCAAGCTCTCGGGCGTCGTTGATTTTGGATCTGAGGACTTACAACCGATCATCCAGACTGGAAAAGTGGTCTTAGTTGTTGTTGTGCGCGAGGACTCGCGCTTCAAGGATCTCAAGTCATTACTTAATGAGGCTGCCGCTAAGCCTGGCACGATCAATTTTGGTGCCGATGCAGGTTCGGACGCCCTCGCGGCGGCCTTATCATTGGAGAAACATGTTGCCGGAGCAAAGATGAAATACATCCCCTCTGCTGGAGGAGCAAAGCGTTTAACCAATCTCTTGGGGGGGCATTTGGACGCCGCTATCTTCAACCTCGGCGAGTATCGTGATTTCCTAGCCTCTAGTGACACACCAGCCTCTGAAAATATTATGGCCATTGCCTCATTCGATCGTGTGCGCCATCCTTCTTTTCCAGATGTAGCTACCTGCACCGAGCAGGGCTTCCCCGTCGTTGCCAATAACTCGTATTACTGGTTCGCACCCAAGGGCACCCCAGAGCACATCATCCATACCATGCGTGATGCTCTGGAAAAGGCGTTCAAGCACCCCGACCTGATCAAAGAGCTTGATGCTCTATCGATTGATCCTGTGATACGCACGGGAAGCGAGCTTGATGAGTATCTTGAAAACCGCATCAAAGCACTCGAAAGTGTGATGACACCCACGACGCTAGAAACGCCAGATTTTCCATTCTACACGATCATCATCGTGGCTGTTTTATTTGTCCTCATGTTGATTCTGAAGCACCCGCCGGAAGATCAGATGGGTGGAGAAAAACAATCTTCCCGGTTTAATAAACCGGCTACTCTCTCCTTGATCATGTTCGCCCTGACGATCATCGCGCTACAATTCAATGCGCCCTACATTCTGGTCATCAGCGTCTCTATTTTTCTGATTGGAAATATCATCGCGGGATGGGACAAAGCACACTTCCTGCCACTCGCGCAGACGGCTCTTCTGTTTGCGCTGGGAACTGAGCTCATCTTCACACGCTTGTTTACCGTTCCCCTGCCCTAATTAGTTTCTAATTACCAATGTCAAAATCAACCACGATGAAAGCCTTTGTCCTGCACGGGGCTAAAGATATACGTCTCGAAGATGTTCCATGCCCAACCCCTGG
Source organism: Akkermansiaceae bacterium (assembly GCA_037620805.1). GTDB lineage: Bacteria > Verrucomicrobiota > Verrucomicrobiia > Verrucomicrobiales > Akkermansiaceae > Oceaniferula. The sequence continues at coordinate 1,023 of JASJLI010000027.1, read as the reverse complement.
TCCCAAGGAAGCTCTGGTCAAAGTCCGAGCCGCGGGGATCTGCGGCAGCGATCTTCACTACCATGCCCATGGACGCTGTGGTGACTTCGTTCCAACACGCCCATTTATCCTGGGTCACGAGTTTGCGGGTGAAATCGTAGCCGTCGGTGATCCCGACAATCAATCTCTGATAGGCAGTCGGGTGGCTGTTGATCCTTCACGCCCGTGCGGGCAGTGCCGCATTTGCCGCCAAGGACGTTACAACCTCTGCCCGGAGATGGTTTATTTTGGTTCTGCTAGTGTCACGCCACCGAGCGAGGGTTGTTTTGCCGAGTATGTGGTGGCACCCGTCACTAACTGTGTGCCCATCCCTGATCATTTTGAGTTTGCTTGGGGTGCTTTGTTAGAACCTCTAAGTGTCGCGACGCATGCCGTCATGCGATCGGGTGGTGTTGCCGGAAAATCCGTGCTTATCACCGGAGGAGGAACCATCGGACAAATGATCCTCCTTGTAGCCAAGGCATTTGGAGCAAGCACAGTGGTTATTTCTGATGTTAAACCGTTCTCCCGTAACTTCGCGATGGAACAGCGAGCCAGTGCCGCGTTTGACCCGACAGCTGATGATTTCTCACAACAAGTTGCCACACTTGCCCCGGATGGGTTTGAAGTTGCATTTGAGGCTTCAGGCGTCCCGGCAGCGCTAGACCAGGCTTTTCAACTCGCAGCGCGAGGAAGCACGGTGGTTCAAGTTGGCACCCTTGACAACGGAGTCGCAGTTCCCGTCAACACCTTGCTTACTCGGGAAATCAAATACCTCGGCTCATGGCGCTTTGCCAATGTGTTTGATCGTGTCTTGGATCTCATCAGCTCAGGAGCCATTGATATTCGGACATTGATCAGTCAGAAATTGCCATTCTCAGAACTCCCCGCTGCGATCCAGGCAGCAACGGGTGCCGACGTCATCAAAGTTCAAATTGAAAATCTGGATTAAATCTGGATTATTACAAGCGCACGGTTCTATGCGTAGAGAGACTTATTTTACAG
>JASJLI010000026.1:0-11591 GCA_037620805.1 Akkermansiaceae bacterium | reverse complement strand
TCATCCTCATGAAGAAAACTTATATAACAGCGAGTTTACTCATCGCGCTTAAGGCCTTTTCGTTTGATGAAGTAGAGAGCATTACCACTGGTGTAGAGACAACCATCACTGGTGACGGCAACAGCGCGTGGAAGCACGAGGCCATCGAGGAAAGTGGTAGTTTTATCAATTTGGCCATCGCCGTCTGTATCTTCTAACACGCGGATGCGGCCGTTGGGAGTATCTTCACCTTTGCCGTCAATGTCCGGTATGTAGCTACGCATTTCACAAGTCCATGCACGACCATTGCCATCGAATGATATGGCGACGGCCAGATCAACATCGGTGCCATTGGCAACTGGTTCAATGACGTAGCCCTTGGCGAGTTTGAAGGTTTTCAGAGCATCCTGCAGACCGTGATAAGGAGATGGGGGAATCTTATCGGCCGGGATGGGGTCATCCATGACATGCCCTTTGCTGTTGCCCTGCTGGCCATAGCTTAAGCTAGTGGCGACAGCTAGGCAGAGGCATACGCTGGAAACGCTTCGATGAATCATATTCTCTTTTTGGCTGAAATTAGAGCGGCTTCAGAGTCAGGTTACGCCAGCGGACGTTACATGATTTTCCGCCGTGAACCTGGAGTCCGAAGAATCCTTCACGGGTATCGTGCTTGGGATCGGTGTCCTTGAAATCGACACGCTTTTCGCCATTGAGCCATGTTTGTATGTGGTTGCCTTGGCAACGGATCACGATGGTGTTCCATTCTGTCCACTTAAAGAGTTTCTTGCCTTGGGCGGTGAATTTTGCGCACTGCTCCTTGTTCTTTTTATTTGGGAAGAGCCATCCACGTCGTGCTTCATCGTAGAGACCGGCGCTCCATGAACGGTCGGTGTTGTCACCCTCGCATTGGTATCCATTGACCCGGCCGTTACCATCCTCGGAAGGCTTCTGGAGAGCGCGGAACATGAGGCCAGAATTGCCTGTGCGATCGTCGAATTTAAACTCATAAGTGAGCTCGTAATCGCCGTAGGTTTTTTCTGTGCGGAGGAAGGTGTTGCCTTTGACGTTTTTGCCGAATCCGACGATACATCCGTCTTCGACTTTATATTGACCATTTCCGCCGACTGTTTTCCAGCCCTTGAGGGTTTTTCCGTCGAAGAGTTGGATTGTTTTACCTGTGTTTGCTTTGGCTTCTTCCTTAGCTTTGGCGCAGGATATAAATGGGATGAGGGCGAGTAGGAGGAGTGTTGATTTCATGGTGAATGCGAGTTTGCTGAGTTGCATAAACTCTTATACGGGCAAAATCGCGATATTCTAGGATGAAATGCGGAACAGTTTTTTACGTTTTACGACAGTGGCTAGGAGTTTGCTTATTGAGCGAATCTTTCTTGGCTTGCTACTTCAATTTTTTGACCGCGAAAGAAGACGAAAGGACGCGAAAGGAAGACTTGGCTTGGGGGACTTGGGTTGCTAATCCAATTTTGAACCACGGAAAAGACGGAAAGTACGGAAGTTCTTGGATTGCTAATTCGCCAGTCACTATTCAAAATTCACTATTCTCCGGCTTGGGTTGCCGAGGGACAGGATTGTCCCTCCTCCCTAGCCCGCGAAGCGGGTTGAAGTAGGGAGAGTGGACAACGCACGATTTCGTTCCTGCCCGACGGAGGAGGATGGCTGCATACCAGCATAGCCGAGTGGGCGAGGCAGTCCTGTCCACAGCAGAGGATGTACAAAGTAACCTGTTCTATTTGAACCCTGGTTTTATGGTTTCAGTAACGAAAATTAAACCTCCGGTCCGGCGCCACATCTCCTTGGAGAAATAAGGACTCAACCGACTTGAGGTTGACGTTATCGGCCCATTTAAAATCGAATCCTTGCTGCGGCTTACGGGGGAAGAAACTGTCGGGAATGCTAAGCTCTAACTGTTTTCCATGGTAGGCCATCGAAATTTGTGCCGAGATTTTCCATTGGCCGTTTATCCATTTGGCGCAGTTGGTTTCGGTATTGGTGTTGGACGCGGCTTTCCAGTTGATAGCCAGATCGTAACCTTGCCAGCCGGTTGATTTGTTCTGATCGCTGTCGATCAATAGGGTCATCCAATGAGGGTCGGTGTGCGGAGTCAGATCAGCGGCCGCGCTGATCATGAAGTGGACATGATCGTTTGACTCAACGACGCGGGCGGACAAAATGTCATTCCTGCCGAAGGTGTTGGTGTAGATGGTGGCGGGATCGGTTCCGCGAAAGGAGCGGTGCATGGTGTCGCCTGGCGGGTCTTGGTAGGTGGGTGGTATTTTGCTCCAGTCGTCAAACTTGCCATCGATCTTGATCTCGCATGACTTCGGACGTGCCGCCGGGGCTGAGATCCCTTTGAAACGTCGAATGTTTCCGGCCATCTGGTAGTAGTAATTATCCGTGTAACCACCGCGCATCGGAGCAACATCGCGACTGAACTCAGGCGTAAAAACATCGACGAACCAGGTGCCGTCCTTCATCGGGGGACGCCCAGCGTAGATCTTAGTCTGGCCCTTTTTAATGAAACGCATGGCGATCCATTCGTTCCACTGTGTGATCATGATGACTTTCGGATCGACCTCGTGAGCGCGTTGCCATTGCTCTTCGAAGAAGAGTCCCCGATGCGAGTCTTTCGTTGTGTAATCCTGCAGCACAGGTGGATGCTTACCGGTTTTATATGAATAGCTTTTCCCTTTGGAGTTCGAGGCGTGTGATCCTGCGCTCACAGAGATTTGGTCGGGAGAATCAGGTGATTGACTCCATCCAAAATCCTGAGGCCAGGTGTCGAGCCACTGCCATTCATTGGCTGTGGTTTTCGCTTTGGTCCATGCCCAACTTCGTTTGATGGTAAAGAATTGGGCGACATCTTTTCGCAGGACCGGATCATCGACTTTGCCCAAAATCAGAGGTCGACCCTCCCATTGAAACCACAATCCATTGAACTTGGCCTTGTTGTAATAACGATCGTGGAGGACATTCATGCACTGGCCACTTGCTGCGTTGGTTAAGAAACAAACCTGCGGCGCGTGAATTCCTTCAATACGCATTTTCTGGATCACCTTTAGCAGCTGATCCACCGATTTTTCGTAGAGCAAATTGTTGGTGACATCCAGATAGATGAAGTCGACACCGGCATTGGCCAGCATCTGCATATCGCGGCGAATCACCCAGGGATCGGAAGAGTGGAAATAGCCAACCTCAGGCTCGCTGCCGAAGTGAGTCGCGTGCTTAGGTCCCCACTTTCGTTCCGATTCGGGCTGCTGCAGAATCTTCGAGATGTCGTAAACTTTTTGCGTGTGGTTGCCATTCCAGACGAAGTAGAACACGCCGACCTGCTTCCCTGGTCGCCGTTCGCCGACCTCAGCGTGGGTCGGGAGCTTCCGGCCTAACGCATCCGTGGCCATCCAGTTATCCGTGATGTTTTTTGCCTCTCCCGCCAGAGAAGATGCGGTGAGGATCAGTGGGAAGATACTGTGAAGAATTGTTTTCAAGAGTGATCAGTCGCAATCTATTTACCTGTCAAAAAGAGCATGAGGTCACGCAGTTCATCAGGATTCAAGGAGTTGATGAGCGATGGTGGCATCGGTGAAACCGGAGAGGCCGTGCGTTTGACGATCTTTGATTTCTCGATGGGTGTTTGCATCGAGAGGTTGAAGGCGCTGCTGGCGACGAAGACGTGGGTGGCATCTTCCTTGAGGATTCGGCCGTAGACTTGGCTCTTGTCCTTGAGGTGGAGAACGGAGAAGTTGTATTGGTCTGAAATGACTTCAGAGGGGTTGATGATGGCGGTGAGGATGTCTTTTTTGCCGAATCGGCCGCCTAGGTTACTCAGCTCAGGACCGGAGTTTCCACCTACTCCGGTGTGGGTGTGACACTGTGCACAGAGGGTCGCCTGGAACATCTTTTGTCCATTGCCGGCATTTGCTTTGGTGAGATCAGCAACGGCAGCGAGGGCGGTCTCCATGGTCCACATTCTACCTGGGCCTTTAGCGGTCGGCATTGGGGTGGCGGGTGGTGTGTATTTGGGAGTTTTCTCGGCGATGGCTTTTAAGTTGGCTGGCAGTTTGGCGATCGCTTCCTTACGGATGTTGCCAATAAAGCCTTTGTAGCTTTTACCACCGCTTTTTGACTCGGCCTTATTGAGCCATGTGTAGTAGGCGGTAACCGTGGTGGGTGTCCAGCCGACCTTGGCATTTTTGAGCATCAGCGCGTAATGCATCGCTTGGGCGTCAGGTTGATTTTTGAGCATCTCGTTAAAGTCCTTGGAATAGCGGTCATTACCCTTGAGTAAGTCAGAGGATAAATCCTCTTTGACGGCAACGGAACTCCGCATGAGAAGGGTGCTTTTGGCGACGACTTGAGCGGAGTCGAGGTAGACGAGAACCCGGCAGAGCTCACGATTTAAATAGGCGTCGGCGGAGGGATAGGATGAATCCAATCGATCTGCAAAGCTGGCTTTGGTTGCTGCATCGGGAGTGCCGAGGCGGATGAATACGAGTGATGAGGCACGTAGGTATTCAAGTTGCTGGGGGAGGGTGAGTTTGGTGAAATCAAGTGATAGCAACTTTGATGTAGCGAGTTGGCGATCTCCCTTGCCGCGCGCTATGGCGAGACTGGCGGTGATGATTGTTTGAGGATCGGTGCTGTTTTTGAATTGTTTCGACCAGCTTGTGGCAGGAAGTGTTTCGAGTGAAACACGTGCTGCGTAGCGGAGTGTGCGATCCGTGCTAGCGAGGGCGGGCCAGAGGGTTTTGACCTCACGTGACTGCTGAATCTGGAGAAGTTGATTCTGTGTCTTGCTAGGTGTGCTGCTGATTGTGCCTTGGGTGCTTTCCTTACCAACGTAATCGACACGGTAGAGAGCTGACTGGAGGCGTCTGCCACCGGTGAGGAAATACATGGCGCCGTCCGGTCCGATTACGGCATCAGTGAGAGGGAGGGGTTTTCCGGAGATAAACGATTCACGATCTGCTGTGTAGGTGCTTCCGTCTGGTTTGAGGTGGAGGGCATACATGCGGCCGAAGGTCCAATCGAGGACATAGAGGGCCTTACGATATTTGAGTGGGAACTTGGCGTTGGTGCCGAAGAGGACGCCTGTAGGGCAGCCGGGGCCGATGTCGTTGACTGAACCGAGGCTATCGGCATAGTAGGCGGGCCATTTGGAGGTGCCAGTGCGCCAGCCGAAATCGGCACCATCAATGAGGTGGAGAACGCGTGTAGGTTTATACCAAGGTGAGCCGATGTCATACTCCATGTCGGAGTCGTATCCGAAAATGTCACCGGTTGGGCTGAGCGCGATGTCGTATGTGTTGCGCATTCCGCTGGAGATGATTTCTTGTTTTTTGCCATCAGGGGAAATGCGAAGGAGGGTGCCACCTGGAGCTTTGACGTGGCTGGCGTGACCGCGTGCGTCAGGCAGGTGCGGGTGCAGGGTATCTTCCGCCCAGTTTTTCTTGGATGTCGATGTGGCCGTGGCTGGCGCAGGTGTATGATTGCCCAGAACGACATAGAGTCCTTTGCCGTCAGCGGTTTTGACAATCCCATGGGGGCCATGTTCGCCACCGAGTGGAAGGGGGATAATGTGTTCGGTTTTATCGAAACTGCCATCCTTATTGGTATCGGTGAGTCGATAAAGACCACTGACTTTATGGGTGTGGGAGTTGAGGTAGAGGCTACCGAAGGCCCAGCATAAACCTTGAGCTTTACCAGGGCTGGCGAGGGCTTCCTTGTTGGCAATTTTGCCGTTTTTGAGAGTGATACGATAGAGGCTACCGTATTGATCACAGACGTAAAGTTTACCGTGATCGTCGAAGCACATGGATGTCCATGACCCTTCGGTTTTTTTGTTTACGGAGTGGAGTTGTGTGACACGGAAACCGGGGAGGCTTTTGATAGTCTGGGAATCGGATGCCTTAGCCGCATTTTTGGCTGGGGAAGAGCCTGCCTTGGTTGTGGGGCTGTCGGGGAGCTCAAGCATCCTGACGTTTTTATACTGAACTTTCATCGCTGGCCCTTGGTGCATTTGAAATGCTAACAGGCCTGTGCTGGCTCTTTTTTTAGGGTCGTTGTCCTCGGTTGTAGAGACCGTATGGCCGTTGATCTGATGGGTGAGGGTGTGGCCGTCGGCTACGATGCGGTAGGTGTTCCATTCGCCACGTTTGATCGATGCTTGAGCTTTTTGTGCGCTAGTAGCATCGGCCAGTGGGGTGACTTTCTTTTTTCCATCGGCGGCGATGACAACGTGCTGACCTTGTTTGGCGACGATGCCGCGGCCATTTTGTTCGTAGAAGATACCGCTGTAGTTATCGCCTGTTTCCAGGTCGGCCTGATAGCCTTTGATTTGGAAGAGGTCTTTATTGTGCCATTGGCTGCGGTACTGGATACCGCTGTTGCCTTTTTCGGCGATGAGTCGGAAATCGACGATGAGTTCAAAGTTAGCAAAGTCGTCCCTCATATAAGTGAGGTAGGTAGTTTGCTTACATGGATTGGCTACGGTGGACTCGCCGGTGATAGCGCCGTCCTGCACACTCCAGAATGTTTTGTCACCACGCCAGCCACGGAGTGTTTTACCATCGAACAGTGAGATGGTGTCGGCGGATACGCTGCTAGCTCCGCATAATGCGATCAGCGAGGCGGTTAGAGAGAGGAGTTTCACGATGAGTTATTAGGATTGTGAGGAGTTTTGTGTGATGAACTGCGCCATCGTTAGAAGAATAATCGAGACAGAAATGGCTCCCGCGTCAGGGAGTCCGAGCGTTTTTTCGCCCAGGGTTTTAGCTCGACCCATGGTGGCGATCATGTCGCATGATGCGATTTTCCCATCGTCCGCTGCTTTGGCGATGGCTGCGATGGCATCGGTGAGAGGGGCCTCGATATTCGCTTTGGCCGCATCTACGGCTGGGGCAAGGGCATCGATCATCGTTTTATCGCCAGGCTTGGCACCACCGCGATTCATCACATCCTTGAGGGCTTGATCGAGTGAATGGGCGAGCTCGTGGGGGCCGAGGAATTTGGCGCCACCCATCGTTTGGCCACCGGCTAAAAAGAGAGAACCAAAGACTACGCCCGAGGCTCCACCCATGGTATTGAGTAGTGCGCTGCCTGCTGTTTGGTAGAGATCTTGCAGGGTATCGAAGTCGGTGTCTTTAAGTTGTTTCGTGAGGGCGGTGAACCCTCTTTCCATGCCGATTCCATGATCGCCGTCGCCGAGCGCGCGGTCGGCATCGGTGAGGATAGGTTCGGCAGCAATGATGGCATCAGCCACTTGCAGGAGCATGGATTTAGATTGTTCGATGCTAAGTCCGTGATCGGATTTTGAAAATGATACAGCTGGACGAGTATTTTGTGTTTGCTGAGCCTTGGGTGTTGGCGTGGATGAACCTTTCTTGGACGTCTTAGCTACTTGCGGCGTCCTTGGGCTGCTGGACATCAGTGGGCCTTCCATCTTGGAATAGCAGAATGACTCGCAGGGCATTGACCAGAGTTGTTTGAGCTCATCATCGACGCGTGTAATCGAGAACGAGATACCCGCCATTTCCTGACAGGTGACGAGTGGGCCGATGACGACGTCGAAAACTTCGATACCGAGAGCATCGAGGTATTCGCGTGCTTTTCTCATGCAGATGAGACATTCCATCATGGTGGTGGAACCAAGTGAGTTAATGAAAAAGATAATTTCATCTCCGGCTTTAAGAGCTTCCACATCGGTGTCCTTCTCGTAGTCCTCGACGATCAGATCCAGCATCATCGGGGTGAGTTCATCAGCGGACATGAAGTCCAATTCTCCGACACCTTGTTCTCCGTGAATACCCATGCCTAAACCCATTTTTCCAGGTTCGAGTGTGAAGGTGGGTTTGCCAGTGGTTGGGATTGACCCCGGAGCCATGGCGGTGCCGATGGAGCGGGTTTGAAGGCAGGCCTTTCGGGTGACTTCGGCGAGTTCTTGGAGGGATTCTGCGGTTTGTGAGGCTGCTGCCGCTATTTTGACGATGGGGACAAGTCCAGCGATACCGCGACGTTGGTCTTTTTTGTTGGGTGGAGCTGAGGCGACATCGTCGGCAATCAGGACGGTTTCGACCTCGACTCCATTGGCTTGAGCGAGCTCAGCTCCGAGGTTGAAATTCATGACATCACCTGCGTAGTTGCCATAGAGGAAAAGAACGCCATTGCCGCGGTTAATGGCCGTGGTGGCTTCGGCTACAATGTTAGGAGTGGGAGCTGCAAAGATGTCACCACAGGCGGCGCCGTCGGCCATGTTTTTTCCCACCATGGCGTGATAAATGGGTTCGTGACCGGCTCCGCCACCAACGAGAAGTGCGACCTTGCCGTTGGGGATATCACTTTTAACAATGGAGCGTGTGCCTACGAGATAGCACTGGCCGTTGTAGGCTTCTACTAAGCCTTCGATAAGTTCGTCGGCAGCGGCAAGAGGGTTATTGATGAGTTTTGGCATGGGATTGTTGGCTGGAGCGGGCTCCATAGTTAAGTTGAAACCTACCCGTAGTCCTAGATAGGGTCTAGTATGAAACGAGGCTGTTTTTGAACGAAATCGGCGTTGCTCCTATCTGGCCCGATATGACTTACGGTAAGTAAGAGGCGTCTTTTTCATGATGCGTGAGAACTCACGGGAGAGATGACTTTGATCCGAGAAGCCGCATAGATTGGCAACTTCAACAAGCTGGTGACTACTATGGCTAAGTAGATAGCATGCCTCATGCACACGGAGGTGTCGGATGTAGGCCCGTGCAGTCATGTGGAATACCTTTTTAAATTTCCGTTCAAAGGCACTGAGTGAAAGCCCGGCTTCCTTGGCGAGTTCAGGGATTTTGATGGTGGACGCAAATTGGGCTTTCATCACCTCGAGAGCGGGGCCGAGTTCTCGATCAATGTCGATGCCACTAGTGCCCGATTTAAAAGGCCGAGTGGCTCCGGCAATGGCCTTGATGGTGCCATCAGGAGCTCGTAAGGGGATCTTGCTGGTGGTTGACCAATCGACAAATCCACCACCACGGGGAACGAGTTCGACTTTGTTTAAGAGGGGCTTTCCTGTTTTGAGGATCGTATTGTCATCTTTGGCGTATGCATCCGCCATGGGACCGGGGAAAAGATCGTAGTCCGTTTTACCAATGACATCCTGAGCGTCTTTGAAGCCTAGTTTCTCAACTAATCGTTGATTGAGAGCAACAAACCGAAACTCAGTATCTTTGACAAAATAGAGAAAGCCTTCGATATGATCAAACAGGCCTTCGCCATGGTCTGTAAGGCCGTTTGAGGTGAAAAAGTTGTGATCGCTCAAGGTTATAAGAGGGTTATAGGAGGAGATTATAGGAGGATTTGGGTATTTCGGGGAAGTCGACTCTACTCTCTGATTCAGAGAGAGAAAGATTAAATGAGAATCGGAGTATTATATTGAGGTTCGAAGCAATGCCCCCCCAAATTGATGAAATCAACTCATCAATCAATAAATGTCACCATGCCCCGTTTTTGGCAAGTGTGCGCCATGGCCTGTGCTGTCACCGTCCTTCCTATGGGAGTGGTCGATGCCAAACCAGCTAAGAAAAAGGCCGAAAAGAAGATGCCCGCTCCAATGACGGTTCGCGAATTTTCTCAAAAATTCCGAGCAGAAGTCAAAGCCGGGAAGTTGACTAAGAAAGAAGGCAAGGCAAAGCTCGCCGATTACAAAAAGAAAGTGGGCGGAAATAAAAAGGACGCATCGAAGAATAAGAAAAAGAAAAAATAGCGGAGTACCGTCGCAGAATATATTCTGCTAAATTTATTACAGCGTAACGCATCAGCGTTGCGCTGTTTTGTTGTTATGCCTTCAGCTTCGTTCTGAAATACATCGCCATGGAAAGTGCTATCAGGGGCACCGCTATCATTATCACGTAGCTGCCCACACTGAGTTCAAAATATAGGGGGGAGGCCAGGGTATCGAGGGTATTTTTGAAACCGTAATCTTGATGGTCAAGCGCTACTGGATAATTTTCTCCATGGCTTTGCCGTAGGCTACATAGCTGTCATAGCATTGCTTCCAATCGGGCTCACTTCCATCGGTGACGTGAAAGACGGTGGCGACGTGGGGTTCGATCGCGATGAAGCCTTCGTAATCGTTGCTTTTGAGATCATCGATAATCGCGGGGACATAGGCTTGCCCGCCACCGGGGAAGACATATGCAGGCTCTTCTCCGTCGGCCTTGGGGTTACGGCAGTCCTTAATATGGATGTGGATGATATGTTCGCGCACGTCCTGATAGAATTGCCAGGCGTCTTGCCACGGTTGGTTTTTTTCCTGAGAGCGGTCTCTTTGGAATACGGGATTCCCGGTATCAAAAATCAGTTTTAGCCCCGGCACTTCCTCAATGAGTCTGAGCGTGTGGCCACTGGAAAAGCCGCCGTAGTTCATGCAGTTTTCATGAGCGACAGTGATGCCGGCTTCACTGAAGCGTGCGGTGATGGCTCGAAGCCGTTTGAATCGTTCCTGTTCGTGTTGATCTTCACCCCAAGGTTGTTGAGCGTAGGACATGACTCGCACGATTTCAGTTCCTAATTTTTGCATGCGCGGGATGGATCGATCCACCTCGTCTAAGGTGAGGGCGAAGTCGCTATCGATGTTTTTTGACCAAGACCCGATCAATGAACCAAATTCTGCAATCTTGATGCCGGCGTCTTCTAACTGACCGTAGGCGATATCAAATTCCTGATCACTCAGGTCGTGAATGTTTTTGCCATCAATTCCACGGGCGGAAATATAATCCCAACCGAGTTCCTTGGTGGCCTTAATTTGAGTGGCGAGGTCTGGTGCTGCTTCGTCGGCAAAGCCTGTGAGTTTCATAAGAATAGTGACGTGTTAATTACCTTACTAAAGAGAAACCCATTCGCCGTTGTTTTTGGCGGACTGATAGATGGCTTCGATGAGTTCCACTGCCTTACGGGATTCGTTGGCAGATGTTGATGGTTCGCGGCCTTCTTTGATAGCTTGAACAACCTCCTCGAAGTTACGCTGGTGCTGGTAGGTGTTGATCGCTGTGGGATCGTTGGCTCCGAGTCCGGCCTCTTGTCCTTTCATCAGGGAAGCGCGTATTTCAGCATCTTCTGGTTTTTCTTCTCGGAAGTCCCAACTTTCAAATGCTTCGTCGGCAAGAAATACAGAGCCGTCTGTTCCAGAAAGTTGGACGCGTGCTGGGTGGCCATCTTTAGACCATGTGCAGGTAGATGCCTCGATGACGCCACGTGCGCCATTTTCAAATTCAATGATAGCAACACAGTGGTCTTCCACTTCGATGCGCTCGTGGGCGAGGCATGCCGTTGTTGCTGTAACCCGTTTGGCGGGGCCTGCGAGATAGAGAAGGGCGTCTACGGTGTGAATCGATTGGTTCATCAGTGCTCCGCCACCGTCGAGCGCCCAGGTGCCACGCCAGCCGGCGGAGTCGTAGTAGGCTTGATCGCGATACCATTTGATGTAAGCGGAGGCAGATGCAAGAACTCCGAACCGTCCTTCGTCAGCGGCTTTTTTAAACGCATCCATACCAGGGTGGAAGCGACGGTTGAGAACTGCGGCGAGAGTTTTTCCGCTCTTTGCTGCGGCTTCCATCAGCTGATCG
>JASJLI010000025.1:0-10307 GCA_037620805.1 Akkermansiaceae bacterium | reverse complement strand
CCACTGATGAAGAGGATGGGCACAGATAAGATTCAGTCTTCCTAGTCATTCTCCCGATCCAACCACGCCACTACTTTATCCATGGCGCGGGCGCGATGACTTAGACCGTTTTTAATTTCTTCCCCAAGTTCGGCAAAAGTATCCTCATACCCATCGGGCACAAAAAGTGGATCGTAACCGAATCCCCCCTGCCCTTGCAGCTCATGAATCATCCGCCCCTCTACGGCACCATCGAAGTAGGCCAAGACAGCTCCATTTTCAGCCAACACGATCACACACCGGAAGCGGGCGGTCCTAGCCTCCACGCCGTCTAGCTCCCTGAGTAATTTGGCATTGTTTGCCGCGTCATTTCCGTCCTCACCCGAATAACGCGATGAATAGACCCCCGGGTCACCGCCCAAGGCATCGACTTCCAGTCCAGAATCGTCAGATAACACCAGTCCAGGAACCTGCTGACTTATCTCCACAGCCTTAAGAGTGGCGTTTTCAAGAAAGGTCGTTCCGGTCTCATCCACAACGGGTAGCTTGGGATGTAACTTCAGATCAGACACCTCATATCCAGCTCCAAGCATGGCGCGGATTTCCTCGGTTTTATGGCTATTTCCAGTGGCTACAAGCAGTTTTTGCATGTGCAGGAGTTAGCATTATCGTGGCAGTTTTTCGATATTTTTGGAATAAAATCACGTTTTGATACGTCTTATTGAGGATGAAAGCAATAAAACTACTTATGACCACCGCCTTCGCTCTCGTTGCACTTTCGGGTGTTTCTCTCGCAGGAAGCGGATGGATGACCGACGTTGACGCCGCTCTAGCCAAAGCAAAAAAAGAGAAAAAGCCCGTCATGGTTGAATTCACCGGATCCGATTGGTGCCCTCCCTGCATCATGATGCATAAAAAGGTATTCTCGAAAAAGGCCTTCACCGATGGAGCTTCCAAGAAATATATCCTCGTCAAAATTGATATCCCAAAAGCAGATAAGGCTCTCTATAAGAAAAATCAGAAAGTTCTCAAAAAATACAAGGTGAGTGGCGTTCCCACCGTGCTCCTCTTTGGTGATAACGGTAAAGAGTTCAGCCGTTTTTCCGCCTCTCAGTTTCCGACGGTTAAAGGATTCCTCGCTCAACTCGACACTGCGCTTGAGAAGAAAGACATGGACTAATCAGGACGAAGTCCTCCAATTTAATACTCACTCGATGGGCCGCATGTTGATTCATGCGGCTCATTTTTTTGCCCGTTCGAGGCATATTCCTAGTTTCCATCCAACAGAATTACTGGCAGAGTCACAGCATCATGATGAAGCGACTATCCATCACCCGTCGTGGTGCCGCCCTAGCCGGTGGCACGCTGGCGCTGCTAGGGGGTGGTTTTTTTGCGGCCGATGGCTTGTTCATCATACTCGCGCTATGCAGTGTCATCCTGTTTATCTCCGCTAGACTGTTAGGACTATTCAGTCTCCACAAACTGGAAGCGAGTATTCATCTTCCTTCCCATGTCGCTGCTGGGGTTCCCTTTGATCTGGAGCTGACATTGCATAACAGGAGGACCTTCCTGGATGCATTTAACACGGAGGTTCATCTTTTACTTCCAGGAAAAACACTCTACTGCGCCATGGCGCCTTGGACGGCTGCCGATTCTGCTTCGCGGATCATTCAGTCAACAACCATCCCTGGTCGTGGTTATGAGGTCGTTCATCATGCAACGCTCTCCACCACCTTTCCATTGGGACTTTTCTTAAGTAAACGGCAGCTTGAAATCCGAAAAGAAATCACCATCACACCACGCCCTATTATCCCTCTGGAGCTGACTAGCTACGGCTCGCTTCATGATACTTTGCCTAGAAACGGACTGACCTCAGGACAGGCATCTGGAGAGCCGCGCGGGATCCGACCATGGCAGGCCGGCGACTCGGCTCGACGCATCCATTGGCCGGCGTCAGCACGGTCCTTGGCACGGGGCCACGGACTTCGCGTCAGGGAGTATGACCCACCCGGTTTCCATCCAGATCAATGCCATATTGTTTTCCACTCCTATGCCACAGGGAGGGAAATGCTTAGAGAGGATCGTTTCGAGCGAGCCCTATCCCTACTTGCTGGATCACTCATCGAGATCCAAAACCGAGGAATTCCCTGCACACTGACGTCTGATTTTTTCGACTGGCAACCAGTCACTTGTTCAAACCGAATGCAGGTGGTGGATACCCTCAACAGATTAGCTAGGATTCGACGATCAGCTGGATCAGAAGCCCACGATCTAGAAAGCACCTTGCGCGCTGTCTCACCAGATCATGCGTTAATGATCATATCGGATATGACTCCAGATTCGTGGCAGCATCTCTTAAGTAAACATCCACAAACTCTCATCATCGACATCCGCCAAGTAAGATACCGCCACAAAACCTTCCAAGCCGCCGTTTGAAAAAAATGCGTAGCCTAACACTCATTGTAGCCGTTGCCGGCGCCTATGCCCTCCTCCGCGGATGGGAAGGCTCGCCGTCGATGCTGCTGCGCTCTTGTCTGGCGGTAGCTACTCTGGTCGCAGGCCTCGCGTTCTGGGGTATTAGAAAAGACTCCTCGAAGCCGCGTATGTTCAGCCTTCGCTCGGCCACCTGGCTCGACTATTTATCGCTCGGGGTCGCCGTCATTTTTACAGAAGCCTGTTTTGTTGTTCTCACAAGTAGCCTTGCCGCACCAGCTCAGGAGATGATGATGAGTATCAGGGAAACTGTGTCGGATCCGAATAAAGCTGGCGGTCAAGGCGACGGAACAGACGGTAATGAAGATGAGGTCCAGTTCGATGGTCAACGATCGGGCGACTGGAAATTCAATCGACAACTGGAGCGAGACCTGCCACCTAACAGTAATCATAAACCGAGCACCAAACCCGAGGTCTTTGTCGAACTGGAGAATGCGGCTGATGCCACCACCCTATTCAATAGTAGGGTTCATCTACGTTCCTTCGCTTTCACACGGTTTGATGGAGTCTCATGGTCGGCGGTGAAAACACCCAAAAATCAACTTCAGACTCCCATCACTTTTTCACCATCCAGTAAGCTCGATAACAAGTCGGGTATCAGGCACCGCATTTATCATGCCACCAACCCAACAGGGCAAAACCTCTTTACCTCACTCCACGGCACCAGAGGCACGAACCTACCCGAGCTAACCCAACTCGCAGAGTCGATCTACCTATTACCCGAGGCGAGTAACCCGGGAGACGGCTACAACTACACCGCTACCTCACACCCAGTCCATTTCACCGACCTCATCAGCGAGCCAATTTCCGTAGCAGCAGGGCAACCTGAGGAACTTGATTTACCGCCAGAACTAGCCGATCAACTCAAGCAAACCGCCGAGTCATTCATCTACCAGCCCACACTGACGACACAGCTTATTGCATTGCGGAATTTCCTTCAGGATAATTATACTTACTCGTTAGAAACGACCAACGCCAGCGGAGCGAACCCGCTGGATAATTTTCTCTACTTGGAAAAACGCGGTTACTGTGAGCACTTCGCCACCGCCGCTGCAATGCTCTGCAGAACTCTTGGCGTGCCTAGCAGAATCGCCTATGGCTGGTCGGGAGGTCGACATTACAAGGAGCAGAACATGTTTGTTTTCCGCGCCAAAGACGCCCACGCATGGACCGAGATCAAACTCGAAGGATACGGCTGGGTCGTATTTGACACCACCCCCCCTGACAACGAAGCGACCCCCGAAACACACGCGGCCCCCGAGGGGGAGGAAGTTCCTGATCCGCGTGAAACTATCGCCAAGCAGCAGCAGGCCCGAGAGGAAGTAAAATCCAGTCCTATGAGCCTTAACGTGAGCCCATGGGCTCTCTACATCGGCCTCGGCATTCTCGGAATCTGCAGCACCGCCTTCCTGGTGACACGCACCTTCAAGCGCCCAGCCACCGCGCCGGACGGTCGACCTCTTAGTTGCCCTCCGCCAAGTTACCTAGTTCACTTCAAACAAACCTGTGCCATGCTTGGCCACCCCATGCCAGACGGCCGCACTCTTCGACAGCATCTCGCAATACTAGGCAAAAACAACGCCTCGCCCGCGTTCTCGCAAGATTTATTAGACTATCATTATGGCGTCATCTATTCCGACCACGATAAAAACCAATCAGTCGAAAAGAACTTGAATCAGGTCATCCGGAAATGGAAAAAATCAGCCTCACTAGCGACACCAACTGATGAGCAAACAAGCTAATATCCTACTCCAATACCTTCTTATAAATATCCACATGATCGTGGTTAAGTAAACGGAGCTGGTGTTTATATTGATCAACCGCCTCCTGTCTACGGCTGTTTGATATCGCGGTTGCAATATCCTCTTTCATCGCTTCGTAGGAAGGTAATTCTGGCTCTTTAATTCCTGTGACCTCGATGATGTGCCAACCTAGTTTGGTGCGAACTAGAGTCGGGGTGTTAATAGCGATCAAAAATGCTGAAGCCGCAAAGTCTCCTGGCAGCCTGTCTTTACGCATCCAGCCAAGATTTCCACCAGTATTCTTCGTGCGTGCGTCCTCACTTACCGCCTTTGCAATATCGGGAAATTTACCTTTGCCAGCTTTAATCAAATTCAGTTGTTCCTGAAGCTTGGCCTTGGCTTCATCAGATGGGTGATCAAGTGTCGCTAGGAAGATATGCCTAACGCTGCGCCGCTCCGGCGTGGTTAGCTCCTTTTTATGTTCGTCATACCACAGTTTTGACTCCTTATCACTCACAGTGGTCGAGGTCTTTATTTTGGATAACACATACTTTTCCTGTTCTAGCCGAGCATTCAATCGCAGCCTCAATTCTTCCCTGCTTTCAATTCCTTGCGCAGCCATCGCTTTATCGAGTTCTCCAGGTGACTCAAAACGCTTCTCGAATCGGGCGACTTCCGCATCAACCTCAGCCGTCGATACACGAGCATCCTCGATATTGACCCTTACCTTGACCCGCATGATCGCCTCAGAAATCAAATCATCCAGTGCCACCCAGCGCAGTATTTTCATTTCCGCCTCTTTAATTTTCTCAGGATCACGCCCGGACCGCCAAAGTTTTTCACTCACTCGTCGGTCGACCTGACTGAGGTAAATCGGAGCATTATACACCTGCGCGCAGATCCCTTCATCCATTGCCTTGGCTAATTTATCCGCATCTGTGGGGTTCATCTTACGGATTTCCTGGTTAATCGGACCATTAAAGACGAAGAAGTCACAGATCAAATAAAGGATCAAACCCGACCACAGGACCATGCGGACGACAAAGGATTTGCTCATTTTCAACATGCCTGAAATCTACCGATCCATAGCTCTACTGCAATCCTTCAATTGTTTTACAGACAAATAATTCACCCCTGCACGCTTTTCATGCACACTGATACAAACACAATGAAAAACACACTACTACCTCTGACTCTGCCAATTATGGCGGCATGCATCCTCCCCCTCAGCGCCCAAGACGCTGCTCCCGTTAAAGAAAAAGCATTGGCTAAAGAAGCCAAAGACCCAAATAGAACCCAATTTATCCGTGTCCACAGGGACGATGAAAATGTGCGCCTTCAAACGGGAATCACCACTTACGTCAAGGACGGTATTACGGTTGACCTGATCGGAGCGATCCACATTGCTGACGCCAAGTACTACACCCAGCTCAATAAGGAATTTACCAACTATGAATCGCTGCTTTTTGAAATGGTGGGTGGTGACAAATTAAAACAAGGCAAGGACGGAGATAAGGCAGATGATGTCAAAAAAGAAGCCAAGGACCCCATGATGGCGATGCTAGGAAATGTCTACACCATGGTTGGAAAATTCCTCAACCTTCAGGGACAGAAAGAGGGCATCGACTACAAACCGAAAAACTTCGTCCACGCTGACCTTTCATTGGAAGATTTCGAAAAGCTACAGGCTGAAAAAGGAGAATCACTCCTTGGTTTTGCCATGCAAAATGCTCAAAATGGTGCCAAGCCTGGTGCCAAGCAGCCCAACATGCAGAAACTCCTCACCGCGATGCTCAGTGGAAACTCTAACATGATGAAGCTAGAACTCGTCGATACCCTCGGTGGCGCTGGCGATCAGGTAGCCGGAATGATGGGCGAGAGCGTCATCATCGACGATCGTAACGCTGCGTGCCTCAAGGTGCTAAACGAGCAAGTACAGGCAGGTAAAAAGAAACTCGGTATTTTCTACGGAGCTGCTCACTTCCCAGGTATGGAGAAGGACATGCTCAAGACTGGATATAAAAAGACTGGCCACCGTTGGCTTACTGCCTGGGATATTCCCAAGCCGGCTAAAGTTGAGAAAAAGGCCCCTGCACCTGCTGCAGTTCCTAACGCTGCTTAGTTAATCAATTACGTAATTCCATCAACGCCCGTGTTGCCTTTGTGGTAATACGGGCGTTTTTTCTGTAACGCATCCCCCTCTACGCATGTAATACCATTAATGAAGCTTCTCCGTCATCTTACACTCGGCCTTCTATTTATTTCGGCCGCCTT
This sequence comes from Akkermansiaceae bacterium, assembly GCA_037620805.1. Classification (GTDB taxonomy): domain Bacteria; phylum Verrucomicrobiota; class Verrucomicrobiia; order Verrucomicrobiales; family Akkermansiaceae; genus Oceaniferula. Next base: position 3,819 of record JASJLI010000025.1, on the reverse strand, counting down.
TCCTACCACAGTCATGGCGGCTCGGTCATGGCAGGATGATGTAATCTATTTTATGATCACCGACCGATTTTACGATGGTGACCCCTCTAATAATAGCCCCAAAGGCGCTGCACTCAAACTTTATGACCCCAAGCAAAACGATATTGACCTCTACCACGGTGGCGATTTTCGAGGGATCGAACTAGCACTTACCCATAACTACTTTTCTAATCTCGGAATTACCGCCATCTGGATCACTCCACCCGTTAGGAACGTGTGGAATACCTCTTACGATTCTGGAGACAAAGGGAAAACAGGATACCATGGATACTGGACGCAGGACTTCATGGATATTGACCCTCACCTAACATCACTCACAAAACTCGACGGCACAGCCTACCCCGAGGGACGAGAAGGTCGCCTTCAACACTACCGTGATCTCGTCAACCTCGCCCACCAAAAAGGCATCCGCATCATCCAGGACATCGTCTGCAATCACGCCGGCCCAGTATTTTACTACGACTCTAATAACAACAAACAGTTCGATCGATTCGGCAAACGCGAATGGATCGCACCGTACAAAGAAAACGGCTACCACGCAAATTCTCGCTGGGCAAATATCCCGCAATGGAACGTCCAACGAGCTTCCCCCACAGGCCCACTCGAGGTATTAGGAAAGACCATTCCTTTTAACGGAATCCTCGGTCAACTCCACGCCTATGGGCGCAAGGGGTTCAACCACGACAGCCTTGGGAAAAACAATGGTGAGGAGGTGATGTGCGATTTCTACAGCCTCCGCGATATCTGGACCCATCCCTCCGGTGAACACTATCAGGAAATCGTTGATGAGTTCGTCCGTATCTACGCCTTTTACATCAACGAGATAGGCGTAGATGGACTGCGTATAGATACCGTCAAACACGTTCACCACCAGTTCTGGACAGACTTTACGCGCGACCTGCGTAAGACCCTTGGGGGAAAATCGAAGCAGACGCTCATCTTCGGTGAGATCTATCATGGCAAACCTGAGGCACTGGGGAAATACAGCTACAACACCGATGGAGCCGACGAGAAGGGCGTATGCCTCGACGGCTCACTCAATTTTCAAATGTGCTGGGCCATCCGTAATTACGCTCGCCACGGCGGTAACGATCATGGTCATGCCAATGGCATCGAACGTGCCATGAGGGATCTCCACGCAACGCCACCGGGGGGGGGAAGGCCGTATTATAACCCAGCTCCTGGTCCTGGCGGACTGAACGCACGCCAGCAGTCGATTACCTTTGTAGAGAACCATGATGGAATCAATCGCTTCCGCGTGAGATCTGTTAGCAAACGGCGTAACACCCTCGCGAATGCGCTCGTGCTCACCCTCGAAGGCATCCCGTGTCTCTACTACGGCACAGAAGATTCTCTCCATGACCCCCATGGTAAAATCGGCCAAGACTCCGAGACAGGTCGACTCACCTTCATCAAAAATAGCGATGGTCAACGGGTAAAGAATATTCAATCGGGAAAAACCTACATCTCGACTCGATCTCTGATCAAAGCCCGCCGTTCGCTGCCCGCCCTGCGCTACGGACTAACTGCACCTCTCTGGGTCGATAATAGAGAATCAAACCACGACGATGGAACCTTTCTCTTTGCACGCTACATTCCTAACAATCCTCATGAAACCATTCTCGTAGGACTCAATCTCAGCCAGAAAAATAGCACTCTCAATCCTACGTTAATTGATCAGAACCAGCAGTCGCTCTTCCCCCCTAACACAGTGCTCGAACGAGTCCCCCTCCCCGGACTAGATCCTAAGAACACGCCCAAGACCCTCACGACTCTGAATGCCCGCGATCAGGCGCAAATTCTCCTGCCCGCTGATTCTGTTTCGATCTGGAGGGTAAAAAACATTCCGACTGCCGCACCTCAGAGTAAGTAAGCTATCAAACCTGTCCTATTTATTACATAAACACGCCTTTTTTCCGTAACCGCGCATGGACGAAGCGCGTATAATGATGTAACTTGGTATTAGTTTAGTGAACACAAGTTTAATGAAAACACTTCATCCACACCCGTCCTCTCGATCTCGGCGCGGCTTCACCCTCGTAGAAATTTTGGTGGTGATTGCTATCATTGCCGTATTAGCAGGTCTTGTTTTCAGTGTTTCGGGGAAAGTATTACTCAAGGCTCAAAAGGTAACATGCACGGGGCTTATTAAGGACGTCAGCCTAGCTCTCAGCTCATTTGAGATTGAGAACAATCAACTCCCGCTACCAGCCGTCAAAGATGAATGGGACACCATACTGGGTGACCCGGGGGGCCTCTATTCCACGGCCCCGCTTGTCAGCGTCCTGACCGGTGCTGAAGAGTCAGAGTGGAGCGAGTCAGGCGGCAACGTATTTGACCTTTCACGACTTAACGCCAATGGCGAAACTTATCTGGAACCTAACGTTTCTCATGCCGACAAGGATGGCGGCATCAAAGAGGATGGCAAATATTATGACCCCTGGGGTCGTGAACTCATGTTTGCGCTAAACTCAAGACGGCAAAACCACGATTCTAACGGTGGTTTTCGTGACCAAATACTCCACACTTGGGGCCTGGCCGAATGGGCGGAAACCAAACCCGGCTATGAAGCGTTTGTTATTTGGTCATATGGTAAAGATGGAGTCAAAGGCAAGGGCGAGAATGCCACATTCCGAGCCTCCGATGATGTAAAGTCGTTTTAGCCATGATTCCTATTAGGAAATCGTTGAAATCAAGTGTTGAAGCAAAAATCACAATCGGGTATTTCTACCTTATGAAATGGTTACTTACCGCCTTGCTCATGGTCCAGCCAGTCCACTCTGAATGGAGTAAGGAAGATCAGTCCGTCGTTCAGCAGATTCTACCCACCACCAAGGAATCCGCTTGGCTCACGATTCCTTGGCGCACCAGTCTCTGGGAGGCGAGGAAAGAGGCGGCCAAATCAGGAAAACCCATCTACCTCTGGGAAATGGACGGCCATCCGCTCGGCTGCACATGAAACAATGGAGTGACCGACAGGTTGTTGGTCTTTTCAAATCCCGAAGTGCAGAAGCTCCTCAAGGAGAAGTTCATCCCAGTGGCGGCTAACGACTGGTATCAACGCCGACGCCAAGACGCCGAGGGCGAGTTCTTCCGCTCAGTAGCTAATCAGGGGCCACGTAAAGGCCAGGGTGGATCCACTCGACAAGGCCACTACGTTTTTACAGCAGGTGGAAAACTACTTGGCTATAACAACAATCGTGGACCCGAGAAGCGACTCAAAATGATGCATGACGCTCTTAAAGGTTGGGCCCAACTCCCAACATCTGAGAAAAAGGTAAAAGTTCCTGCATTCACCAAACCTGATCTGAAATTCCACCGTGCACTCCCGAAGGGAGGAACGATTATCAAAGTCTATTCACGGGCGCTAGAAGACAATCAGGGAAAACTAACGGCGATGGCTCAACAACAAACGGGCTCCATGGCCGCCGTCGATCACCTCTGGCTTAAGAAGGAAGAAGTAGCCCAACTCCACAAGCTCATCAAAGACGGCGGTGGGGCATTGCCCGCATGGTTGGCATATCGCCTCACACGAAACCATCTGGTCGACAGCACCCGCGGCGAGCCACCGCACTGGAAGCGTGATGAAATTAAAAAAGTTCTATTCAGAATCGACAAGGCTGGCTCCATTTCAGGAAGTTTCCAACTACAGACCAAAGACAACGGACGCGGATTTACGGGCACGGGTCATGGTCGTATCCAATTCGACGCACATGGTAAGCTGAAGACATTCGAATTACTGGTCACCGGACAGCACTGGGGCGAAGGACAATACACCAA